>CAIXXM010000110.1 GCA_903923395.1 uncultured Acidobacteriia bacterium | reverse complement strand
TTATGTTTCTCGACGAGAGCCACCAGACAGTGCCCCAGTTGCACGGGATGTATCACGGTGACCGTTCGCGCAAGGAGGTGCTGGTGCGGCACGGGTTCCGTATGCCCAGTGCGATGGACAACCGTCCGCTGACGTTCGAGGAATTCGAACACAGGGTCAATCAGGTGATCTATGTTTCGGCAACGCCGGGGCCTTATGAATTGACGAAGTCGCAGGGCGTGATTGTGGAGCAGATCATCCGGCCGACGGGGCTGGTGGACCCTGAAATCGAAATCCGTCCGGTGAAGGGACAGGTGGATGATCTTCTCAATGAGATCCGGCTGCGGGTGGCCCGTAATCAAAGGGTACTGGTGACGACGTTAACCAAGCGGATGGCCGAGGATTTAACAGAGTATTATGCCGAGGTTGGTGTGAAGTGCAACTATCTTCACAGCGAAGTGAGCACGCTGGACCGGATCAAAATTCTGCGGGATTTACGCCGCGGGGAGTTCGACGTTCTGGTGGGAATCAATCTGCTGCGCGAAGGTCTGGATCTGCCGGAAGTCTCTTTGGTGGCCATTCTGGATGCGGATAAAGAGGGATTTCTGCGCAGTGTAAGTTCGCTGATTCAAACCATCGGGCGGGCGGCGCGGCATCTGGAAGGCCGGGCCATTTTGTATGCGGATGTGATGACGGACAGCATCAAAAAGGCCATGGATGAGACCTCGCGCAGAAGGTCAGTCCAGGTGGCGTATAACATTGAAAACAATATCACTCCGCAGTCGATCCTGAAGCCGATTGACATGACGCTGGTGACGATTGCCGAAGGGGATTACATCACTGTTCCGGCTGAAAAAGAGACGCAGGAAGAGGAGCTTACTCCGCAGGACAGGGAGAAGCTAATTGCCGATCTGGAGCAGAAAATGCGCGATGCAGCCCGCAAATTTGAGTTTGAAAAAGCTGCGCAGTACCGGGACCGCATCAAGGTTTTGCGGACAAAAGATGTGGCGGGGATTGGAATTCCTGCTTGACCCGGAGCAGTCTTCCGTCAGATAGTTAGCAATAATACAATTTGCCCGCATGACACAGTTCGGACTCATTGGGGCTGGCGCTGTCAGTCGCAGCCTCATTGCCCGGTTGCCTGCGAAGACAGAGGAACTGGGGCCCGTAGCAGCACAATCTTTCCGCGTGGCAAGCCGTCTGGCGAATTCTCTTCGGGCTGGGACTGCAGTCCGCACCGTGGAGGAGCTGAATCCTGCCAGAAATATCCTTTTCTATTCGAACCCCGCCTCCTGTATGGATCTGGCTGCGCTGTTGCTGGCAGCGAAGATTGACTGGCGCGGTCGGCACTTGATTGTTTGTGAGACGGCGCTTCCGCTGGAACAACTGGACTTTCTGCGGGATGCCGGTGCGTCACTGGCTGCCATTCAAGCCATGGGGTTGCCGGGCCGCTACCTGGTGGAAGGCGATGAGGCGGCCACCAAGACGGCGCGCAGCCTGGTGCGCAAGGTCCAGGGGAAGGTGATTCTGCTGGGGGAGAAGCGGGCGGCGCTGTTTCAGGCAGGTGTCACGGTGGCCACTGCGCTGCTGACTCCCCGTGTGGATATGGCTGCGCAATTGTTCCGCATGGCAGGGTTGCGGGACAAACAGGCCATGGAACTTGCTGCCGCCATGGTGGAGCGGACGGCGCGGGGCTATGGTCATTCCGGGCGCCAAAGCTGGACGTATCACTTACGGAAGCCGGATTCTGCCAAGTTGAAGGCCGAGGTGCACGCCGTGCAGGAAGCGGTGGGGCAGGGCGGACAGTTTCTGGGGGAATTGCTCGAAAGCTTCGCGGCTTTCAACCGGCACCCGGATGTGGCGCGGGAACTCGCAGGCAAGCAGGCGGCGCAAGCTTAGATGCTGAGTTCGGCGAGCGTGGCACCCCAGCCGCCGGCTTCCAGTGGCGCATCTTGAAACGAGAGCACGAACTTGGTTTCTGCCAGGATTTGGCGGACGGCTTCGCGCTGCACTCCGATGCCGCGGCCATGAATGATGCGCACGTGGCGGAAGCCGAGTTTGCGGGCTTCGAGCAGATACTCGCGTGTGATTTCCCGGACGTCGCGGGGTGGCACGCTGTGTAGGTCGAAAACGTCAGTGAGCGGGATGCGGACGGGTTCCATAAGAGCGCACAGGCCGTTTTGCGCGGGTTCCATAAAGCAGGAGGCCCGGCTGGAGGATGCTCGCAGCCGGGCTTGTTCTTACAAAGCGGTGTCAGCGCACCTGATGTCCGTCAGTGAGAAACACTGCCGAAGAGATACCGCTCCATCTCGTCCTTCACGACGAGTTTGAGCTTCTTCAGACGGTGCTCCTCGAACTCCTCTTCGGCTGACAAAGCCGGTTTCGCTTCGAGGGCGGCAAGAATACGGTCGTATTCACTGTGCCGGGCTGCGAGCGAACGGAAGTCCTCGTCCGTCTGCATCAGGTGCGCTTTGAGCTGATCTGTTGATGCGGTCTGTTCCATATTCAGGCAAATCTCCTTCAGTGGAGTAGCCTCGCCGGGCCGTGCAGGAACCTTTGATTCCGGTCGTCCTCGACCGGAAAAAGGCCCGGGTAGGTTATCTTCACTTCATTTTTGAAGTGGCGGACAAATACAAATCATCCGTCTACTCAAGACACTAACATGAACTCTTTTTCATGACAATGGCACTTTTTCCGCCGGGGTAGTAAAAAGGACGGACGCCCGATTTGACCCAGCCAGCCTTTTGGTACAAATGCAGGGCGGGCAGGTTGTCTTCCGCGACTTCGAGAAAGATGTCGCCCGGGTAGCGTCCGTAAAGTTCCGAGAGTAAAAGCGTCGCTACGCCCTTGCGTCGGAACTCCGGGGCTACGGCGAGATTGAGGATTTCGGTTTCTCCCGGCACGGTTTCGCGGTAGGCGCAGAACCCCGCGGGCACGCCATCGGCCAGAGCCAGCAGGAGGTCGAAATTGGAGTAGTCGCCGACGGGCCATTGGGCGGCTTCCGGGGCGGCACCTTGAATCCGGGCGACTGCCGGATAGTCGGATGGGGTGGCGGTACGGATGGAGAGGGACAAAGTTCAGGATAGCTGTGCCGGATTGGGATTGCGGGGCGTCCAAGAGGGTGTGAAACGGTTTGCTGCCCTCTTGTTGGTTCTGCTGCTGCCACTGCTGGCAGCTGAGAACGCGCGCAGCCGGATGGAGGCGATTAGCGCGGGGAAGTTACGGCGGGGTGCCGTGGTGATCTTTCGCAGCCAGGAATTGCTGGGTGTCGGACAGGAGGAGTTGGAGAAGCGGATGCCGGGCGTGGTCTCAGACCTTTCGCTGACTCTGGGGAACGGGTGGGCGGCTGGCAGCGGTAATGTGGATTTCCTCCGGCTGCAACGCAGTTGGACAGGAGAAGATGCCGGGTTCGTGCTGCGGCGCTTGTTGGGTGGCGTGCGGCCAGTAACGGTGCGGGTGCGGCTGAGTTCGGCAGGGGGCAGGGCGCGGGTGGATGTGGAGCGGGTCACTGTCTCCGGCATTGTGCTGGAGGGGGCGGGGTTGGAGTTTCTGGTCCGGGCTTATGTGCGGACGGTCTTTCCGGATGCGGTGCAGGGCGAGTGGTTTCCGCTGGATCCGCATTTGGAGCAGGTGGCTCTGGAGCCGGGAAGGGCGGTCGCTGTCGTAAAGTAGCGGAGATGCTGAGCAAATTGATTCTGACGCTGCTGCTGGTGGCGGCGGGTCCGCAGCCCGCGCTGCCTCCTGCCGGTTTGGTGGAGTATCTGGGCGAATATGGGTCGGGCAGGGCAACCCGCTCGATCATCCGGGAGGCTCAGGGGGAACTCGAAGTGGTTGCCGGCAAGAGTGCGCCGCAGCTATTGCGGAAGACGGGGAAGGATGTCTTCGAGGCTGGAGCGCGCACGTACCGGTTCCAGCGTGATGGCTCGGGGAGGGTTGCTGCGGTGCACTCCGGGACTGTGTATCCCCGCCGGACGGATTTTCCGGAAGATGGCGCGGTGTTCCGGATCAAACCTGTGCGGCCGGTGGAGGAGCTTCGGGTGGCGGCGCTGAAGCAGTCGCCTCCCGCGGAAACCGGCAAGCGGAAGGCGGAACTGGTGGATTTGCATCGTTTGGCGGCGCGGCTGCATTTTGACATCCGGTATGCGACGGCGAACAATTTCATGGGTGCGCCGATGTATTCCCAGGCGGGGGCATTTCTGCAGCGGCCTGCGGCGGAGGCGCTGGTGCGCGCGGCCAAAGACCTGGAGGCCAAGGGCTTCGGACTGCTGATTCACGATGCGTACCGGCCCTGGTATGTCACGTGGATGTTTTGGGAAGCGACGCCCGTCAAGCAGCGCATCTTTGTCGCGAATCCCGTGGAGGGCTCCCGTCACAACCGTGGCTGTGCGGTGGATCTTTCCATGTACGACCTGGCGACGGGGAAGCCGGTGAATATGGTCAGTGTCTACGATGAGATGACGGACCGGGCGTATCCGGATTACCCCGGCGGAACGGCGTTTGCTCGGTGGCAGAGAGCCGTGTTGCGGGAGGCGATGGAGAAGCAGGGCTTTACGGTCAATGTGGCCGAATGGTGGCATTTCGACTACAAAGAGTGGAGGCAGTATCCGATTGGCACTGCCCGCTTCGAAGAGTTGCGCTAGTTCTTGAAGCTTCTGACGGCTTCGTGTTCGTCGCTGAAGGACGGGATGAGCGTGCTCAGGCCGGTCATGTCCAGCAGCTTGCGGACTTCGGGCTTCGGGTTCAGGACCTTGAGCGTGCCGCGGTTTTTCACCAGGTGCGAGTAGCAGCTCATGAGCTGGCCCAGGCCGGCGGAATCGATCTTGGTGACGCGGCTGAGGTCAATGATGACCTTGCTGTCAGATTGTTCCAGAACTTCCTTGCGGAGTTCTTCGAGTTCCGTGGCTGAGTGCGTAAGTTCCGCAGCCGCCTTGAACTGCAACACGGAGACGCCCTCGCTGTGCTTCCAGGAGAAGTTGGAGCTGCGAAGATCCGCAGCGAGCCGTTCACTCACACGCAGTTCTTCGAAGCATTCGTCGCATCCCAGGTAGTGGGCTTCGAATTCTTCGACAGCGTCGGAGCCAAGTCCGCGCGAAAGGTATTTCGCGATAATTTGTTCGCGCTCTATTGGTTCTTTCTTACAGACCATGCTTTGCTTCGTCCGATCACTTTGTGTGGGGCACGCAAGAAATGTTTCAAGTTGCCGGGTGGATTTCAATCTTTTTGTGTTCGGGCACCGTAGGCACGCCGGAACCGTTCTTTGGCCCGGAAGAGTACCACTCTGAATTGGGCGTCAGTCATTCCCCACTCGTTACAGATCTCTTCCTTATCTTTGCCTTCGAGGTAGAGGCAGCGCAGGATCATGCGGTCGCGTTCGGCGAGTTCGGCGAGGCCGATATCGATGGCGTTGCGCATTTCGAAGATGTCGGCATCGGGGCGCTGTCCCACGTCCGGGATGGGAGTTTCGTTGTCGTGCAGGGGTTCGCGGCGCTGGCGGCGGCGGTATTCCAGAATCACGTTGCGGCAAACACCGTTCAGGAAGGCACCGAATTCCTCAGTGTTGCGGATCTGCGAACGCTGTTCGGCGCGGAAGAATCGCGCGAGGCTCTCCTGGACGAGATCATCGACGTCCGGGCATCCCGAGCCGACGTGGTAGAGAACCTTGTAGCGGAGTTTGAGGCGCAGCCGTTCGACTGCCGATTCGTCGAGATCCATGGACGTGCGGGGAGTTATTGTTGCACTGGCCATACGCAGAGCGATCCTATCATAAACCTTGCCTGTTGTTTACCGCCGTGTCCGCTTAATGATATGTGCAGCTCACATGGCGGATGTTTCAGGAAAATAAGGGGATAGCTCAACCGGCCGCAGCTGCGGTGGCGCGCTGTGCCTGGAAGCAGGTTCTGCAGAAGACGGGCCGCCCCTGTGTGGGACGGAACGGGACGGTTGTTTCGCGTCCGCATTGAGAGCACGTTGCAGTGGTCTCCACTTTTCCGCCTGCATGACCGAACTGGCGGGGTCCACGATCACCGCCAGGGGCGGAGGCGCGTTTCGACTTGCAGTTCTTGCAGCGCTTGGGTTCGTTCCTAAAGTCTTTATCGTGATAGAACTGCTGCTCGCCCGCGGTGAAGATGAACTCAGCGGAACAGTCCACACATTTCAGTACCCGGTCTTGAAATTCCGGCATGGCACCATCCTGAAAAGGGAAAGGGCGAAGAAGGTGCCACCTGCTTCGCCCTGTTGAGGGTTGTTATTCAACTTCCCGGCGGCTCTTTTTCCGGTTGCGTTTCCGGGCGAGGGCCTGTTTAACCCGAAGCTTTTCGCCGGGCTTCAGATAGAAGGAGTGACGCTTCACTTCCTTGATGATGTCTTCCTGCTGCACCTTCCGCTTGAAGCGGCGAAGAGCATTTTCCAGGGTTTCACCTTCTTGGAGTCTTACTTCTGCCAAATGAACACACCTCCCATCCCATCAAAGATTCACACTTGAACTTTCCCCGGCGCGGAGCCGGATTGAACTTGCAAGGTACTGATATCATATGGACTTGCGCGATAAAGTCAAGCCCTAAAATTCATACTGACGCAAAAAACGTCAGGGAACGGGGCCGCGAAGCCCGATTCGCATAACCTTCAGGTTAACACAGGATGACCGGGCGGCCGTTTCCAAGCCCTTTCACCGCCGCTGCTTGAGCCAGAAATAGACCGGCACGCCCAGCAGCACGATTCCCACCCCCGGAAACGTTGTGGCGGGACGGTAGACAAAGAGTATCGTCAAAATCGCCGCCGCTGAGAGGCTGTAGAGAGCCGGCACCCAGGGATAGCCGAACGCCAGGTAGGGCCGGTCCGCTCCCGGCCGGGTGGCCCGCAGACGGAAGATTCCCGCGATGGTGAGGATGTAGAACAGCAGCGCGGCGGAGATGACGTAATCGAGCAGGTTGCTGTAAAGGTTGCCGTACTTTCCAGTTGCCGGGTCATGCGTCCGCAGCAAGACCAGCACAGAGGCCCAGGCGGATTGCATGGCCAGAGCGCGTGCCGGGACGCTGGCGCGGTTCAGGCGTCCGGCACCTTCCAGGAAGAGGCCGTCGCGCGCCATGGCGAAGTACGCCCGGGCTCCGGAGAGCACCATGCCGTTGACGCAGCCGAAAGCCGCAATGAGAATCGCCCCCGCGATGAGAGCGCTGCCGATGCCGGGGAAGAGCTGTGCCATCATCGCGGAAGCCACGCGGTCGGAGGGCACGTTCCGCACCTGATCGAAGCGCAACACCACGAGATAGGCGAGGTTCGCCGCGATATAGAGCGCCATCACCAAACCAGTGCCCACCGCAAGTGACAGGGGCAGGTTGCGTTTGGGGTTTTTGACTTCCCCAGCGGTGAAGGTGATGTTGTTCCAGGCATCGGCCGCAAACAGTGCGCCCACTTGTGCGAGGCAGAGCGAAACGAACACGCCATAGCCGGAAGCGGGTGAAATCCCTGGAACGAAGGGCAGCTGGTCTTTCGCGGTCCAGAGTCCGCCAAAGTTGGAGGCGACGGTTTGCGGGTTCCAGCCGACGACAATGCCGATGGCGATGACGCCCAGCAGGGTCCCGATCTTTGCGGTGGTGAACACGTTCTGGATCCACTTGCCGGCGTCGATGCCGCCCATGTTGGTCCAGGTCAGCAAGAGGATCAGAAGCAGGGCGGTGAGTTGGGCGGTGGAGAGCGAAAGTGCGTAATGGCTGCCGAGCGGTATGGGGGCGATCAGATAGCTGCTTTCGGAAACGGCGGGCCAGAGCAAGCCGAGGTAGCGGGCGAAGCCGATGGAGACGGCATCAATGGTGCCGGTTTGAATGACGAGGAAGAGGGTCCAGCCATAGAGAAAGCCCCAGATGGGGGAGAAGGCTTCCCGCAGATAGACGTACTGGCCGCCGGCGCGCGGCATCATGGCGGCGAGTTCGCCATAAGAGAGTGCGGCGGCGAGAGTGAGCAGTGTTGCGATGGCCCAACTGACCATCAGCCACTGCGCCCCGCCGACCTGGCGCGACATCTCTCCGGTCACCAGAAAGATGCCCGAGCCGATCATCGAACCGGCGACGATCATGGTGGAATCAAAGAGTCCCAGACTGCGTTTCAGTTCCTGTGGTTCGGCTGGAGATGTGGCTTGCATGGGGAGCTTATCGTCACATTGCGCGGGCAATTGAGTCAAGTGCCTATGTATGGTAAAGTTTCGGGAACCTAATGAACGCAGCCGTTGAAATTTCCCCGGCCAGCGCTGCCGGCTCCTCCGGTCCGCTGGAAATGCAGCACCAGTGGCTGCCCTTCACTCCCAACCGTGATTTCAAAGCGGACCCCAAAATGTTTTCCTCCGCCCACGGCGTGTATTACCGTGACATGGCGGGGAAGCCCGTGCTGGATGGCTGTTCCGGGCTCTTCAGTACTCCGGCGGGGCATGGGCGGACGGAGATTGCGGATGCGGTTCGGGATCAGATTCTTGCCCTGGATTTTACGCCGAGCTTCTTCCGGTCCCATCCAAAGTCGTTCGAGGCGGCTTCGCGGATCGCGGCCTTGTTGCCGCCGCAGTTGAACCGAATCTTCTTCGCGTCGTCGGGCTCTGAGGCGGTGGATACGGCGATGAAACTCGCCCTGGCGTACCACCGTGCGCGGAAGGAAGCTTCCCGGACGATGTTTGTGTCCCGTGACCGGGCGTATCACGGGGTGAACTTCGGCGGCACGGCTCTGAGTGGCCTGGTGAACAACCGGCGGGTGTTTGGTTCGACCGTCACGGGCGTTGTGCATATGCGGCACACCTGGCTTGCGGAAAACCGGTTCGCTGTAGGGCAACCGGTCAGTGGCGCGGAACTGGCCGATGATCTGGCGCGTTATGTGCAGGTTTACGGGGCGGAGAATATCGCGGCTTGTTTTGTGGAGCCGATCGCCGGGTCCACGGGTGCGTTGATTCCGCCAGTGGGCTATCTGGAAAGGCTGCGCGAGATCTGCACGAAGCATGGCA
Organism: uncultured Acidobacteriia bacterium; assembly: GCA_903923395.1. Taxonomy (GTDB): domain Bacteria; phylum Acidobacteriota; class Terriglobia; order Bryobacterales; family Bryobacteraceae; genus BOG-234. The sequence goes on along the minus strand of CAIXXM010000110.1, from coordinate 13,619 downwards.
TTTTGCTGGTTTTCGATGAAGTGATCTGCGGGTTTGGGCGGACAGGGGAAGCCTTCGGTGCCCAGAGCTTCGGGGTCACTCCAGACATGATCACCATGGCGAAGGCGATGACGAATGGTGCGATTCCGATGTCGGCGGTAGCCATCCGGGAGGAGATTCACCAAACCATCATGGAGGCGGCACCGGCGGGGGATATCGAGTTTTTCCATGGCTATACGTACTCGGCACATCCGGTTTCCTGCGCGGCGGCGATCAGTGCGCTGGAGATCTACGCAGCGGAGGATCTGTTTGCGCGGGCGCGCCGCATGTCGCCGTATTTCCTGGAACGGCTGTTCAGTTTGGCAGGGCACCCGGAGGTCACGGATATCCGCGGTTTCGGCATGATGGGCGCGGTGGATATCAAGCCCGGCACCAAGCCCGGCCAGCGGGGGTATCAATTCCAGAAGCGGCTGTTCGAACGCGGGCTGCACTTGAAGACCACCGGTGATTGCGCGATTGTGGCACCTCCGTTTGTCATGTCACGCCAACAGATTGATGAGGTGGTTGCCATCTTGAGCGAGACTTTGTCGGTACTCGAATAGATGTTGTGGGCGGGATTGGTGCTCGCCAGTCTGCTGGGAGGCCTGGTCAAAGGCGCGACGGGATTTGGCGGTGCGCTGGCCATGGCTCCGTCTTTCGTCTTGTTGATTGGACCCCGCAATGCGCCGCTGCTGACCGTGCTGATCCACGCGCTGACGTGCTTGCAGGGCATGGGGGATTGGCGGAATTCGATGCGTTGGACGGCGGTTTTGCCTGCCGCGGTCACGGCGGTTTCCTTCGCAGCGCTGTTTGCTCATCTGATTGGCCGCGCGGACGTGGCTTCCATGCGCCGGGTTACGGGCTGGGTGGTGTTGACGTTTGCGGTGATTCAAGCCTTCGGCTGGAGATTCCGGCATCAAGGCGGGTTTGTCCCGGCCTTTCTTTGCGGCTTGGTCAGCGGTGCCACCACGGCGGCGGCGGGGACGGGCGGTCCGCCGGCGGTGATGTATTTTTCCGGCGGGGCGGGCGATGAGGAGAGCCGGAAGGAATCGATTCGCGGCAATCTGAGTGTCTACTTCGCGCTTCTGTACGGCTTTTCCGCCCTGGGCGCGGTGGTGCAGGGCCGGGTGAATGCGGAACTGGCGCAGCAGGCCGTTCTGGCGGCACCCTTCTTCTATGTTGGCGGCAGGGCGGGGGATTGGCTGTTCCTGCGGGTCAACCACAAGCAATTTGACCGGATAGCGGCGGCGCTGCTGGCGCTATCCGGTGCCATTCTTTTATTCAGGTAGTAGATTACGGTTTGGGTGCCACGGTGGCGCGTGTGGCGCCGGTGGTGATGCCGCCATCCACAATCAGTGTTTGGCCGGTGAAGTATTCGCTGGCCTGTGAGGCGAGGAAGACTACTGCACCGTCGAGATCCTGCGGTGCGCCGGGCCGTCGCATTGGAATGCGGTCGATGATGTATTCGAGCCACTCCTTGTTGTCATAGAGCACCGCATTCTGCGCGGTTTTGAACCAGCCTGGCGCGAGACAGTTCACGGTGATGCCATGCTTGCCCCAGTCATCAGCGAGGCTCATGGTCATTTGCTTCACGCCACCGCGGCTGGCGGAGTAGGGGGTGAGTCCGGCATAGCCAAAAACGCTGGTCACGGAGCCGATGTTGATGATGCGGCCGTAACCGTTGGGAATCATGGAGTCGCGGGCTACGGCCTGGGCGACGAAGAACTCGCCGCGCAGATTGGTTTCGAGCACGAGATTCCATTCGTCCCAGGTGAGCTCCACGGCGGGCTTGCGAACGTTCAAGCCTGCGTTGTTCACCAGGATGTCGATCTTGCCGTAGTGGCCGATGGCGGATTTCACGGCGGCCTGGATGCTGTCGTAGTTCCGGACGTCGAGTTCCACCGGGAAGGCCTTGCGGCCGAGGGCTTCCACTTCGGCCTGGAACGGTTCCAGATCAGCGATTTTGCGGCTGGTGATGACAAGGTCAGCCCCGGCGCGGGCGAGTGCGCGGCCCATGTATTGCCCGAGTCCGCGGCTGGTGCCTGTGACCAGGGCAACGCGGCCGGTGAGATCAAAGAAGTTATGCACGCTCACGGAACCAGCACCACCTTCATCAAATTGGCTTCGTGGTTGTAGAGGCGGTTGAACCAGGAGGGACCTTCGGCGAGCGGCGCGACGGCTGAGATCAGCGGCGCGACCTTGATGATTCCGCGCGCCATCATGTCAATGCACTGCGGATATTCGCCGTTGGAGGCGCAGGAGCCCTGCAGACGGATTTGCCGGGTGACTACGTATTGCAGCGGGATTTCGATATTCTGCTGCAGGTTTCCGATGAGGGTCACGGTGCCGCCCTTGCGCACGGACTGGATCGCGCTCACGACGGGTACGGTGTAGCCGACGCATTCGAAGGCGACATCGGCACCGCGGCCGCCGGTCATTTCGCGCACGGTATCGGGCACGCTGACCTTCTTGGGGTTGATGGCATCGGTGGCGCCCATCGCGAGCGCGGCTTCGAGCTTGTTGTCTTCCATATCGACCACGATGATGCGCGTGCAGCCCGCGGCCTTGGCAGCCTGCAGGGTGACGAGGCCGATCATGCCCGCGCCGATGACGACTGCCGTGTCGCCAAGCTTCACGGGGGTGATGGAAACCGCATGGACGCCGATGGAAACGGCTTCAATGAGGGCTGCCTGCTCGAAGGGGAAGTTGTCCGGCAGGCGGTACATGATGCGGCGGGGTACGGAAACGTACTCGGCGAAGGCACCGTGGCGTTTGAATTCCTTGGGGGCAACGCCCACGACCTGGCGGTCATCGCAGAGATTGACGTCGCCGGCGACGCAGAACTGGCACTTGCCGCAGTAGACGGTGGAATCGAAGGTGACCCGGTCACCGACTTTGAGGTCAGTGACGTTCGCGCCCAGCTTTGCGACCTCACCGGACGCTTCATGGCCCATGATGAGCGGCGGATTGCGGCGGCCGGAGGAGCCATCGAAGCCGTGCACGTCGCTGCCGCAGATGCCGCAGGCGCGCACGCGGACCAGCACGTCGTCCGGGCCGATCTCTGGTTCCGGGAAATCAACCAACTCCAGCTTCATATATTCGGTGAGAAGAAGGGCGTTCATAAGTAATCTGTAATTCTATCGGACCGCTGTTTTCCCGCGGTAATATTTGAAGGAGGACGCCATGCCTGTTGAACTTGCACCTCCGGCTGCATTCCCGATTGCCCCGGACTCTCCGCTGGTCTATCCGCCCCGGAAGCGCTGGACGCGTGCGGAGTGCGAAAGCATTGAAGCGACGGGCCTCTGGGAGCGGGACCGGGTGGAACTCATTGAAGGCGAATTGATCACCAAGATGCCCAAGAAGCGCCCGCATGTTCTTGTTTTCATGGCAGTCATGAAATGGTTTGCAACTGTCCTCGACATGGACTACTTGAATCCGGAAGCCCCGATCAACGTAGCTCCTGAGGACAATCCGACCAGTGAGCCCGAGCCGGATCTGGCTGTGCTCACGAAGCCCGGCGTGGACTACGCGGGCGGGAATCCCCCGGCATCTGATGTCCGGCTGGTTGTTGAGATTTCGGACTCTACTTTGGCCTTCGACCTGGGCCCAAAGGCGCGTCTGTACGCCCGTGCGGGAATCCCTGAATATTGGGTGTTCGATGTCAAAGCCAGGCTGCTGATCGTGCATCGCGACCCTGTTGCGGGCAGGTTCTCCAGTGTTGTTTCCTACGCTGAAGGGGAGTCGGTCGCCACCGCAGTTTCAGCGGAGCCGTTTCCCGTGGCACGGGCGTTTCCGTTCACTGCAGAGTCAGTCTTGTTCGCTGACTAGCCGCGTTTCCCAGAGTTCCGAGACCAGAATTCCGCCACAGATGAGGCGTTCGCTGGCCAGGCGGAAGCCGGTTTGTTGCAAGATGGACCGGTGGTCCGGCAGTTTCTGTACCTTCAATCCGGTGGCGAGGCGGAAGCAGAAATACATCAGCCGGATCAGGACTTTGGCGGGGAATCGCAGTGGACCGCGGGGTGGAATCTGGAACTCAGAGATGATCCAGCGTGTTTGACCTGCGGAGTGCTCTTGTAGCCGTGTGGCCAGGGACTGGATCTCCGCTTCTGTGAGGCAATCGAGGAAGAAATGGGTGACGATCAGGTCATATTCGTGATCCAGCACGGGTGAGCGCGCGTCGGCATGGAGGAAGCGGGTTCTCGCGGCGGCTCCGGGGACAGAGGTGGTCCGCTGGCGCGCCAGAGCGAGCATCTTCCCGCTGCTGTCCACCGAATCCACGATTACGTCCGGGTTGGTCAGCAGGAGGTTTTTCAGAAAACGCCCATCCCCGTCGCCCAGCAACAAGGCGCTGGTGCCCGTTCTGGTTGCAGTGAGGAAGTGATTCCGGCAGCGTTCGAGCGTCCGGCCGAAGACAAGGTATTCCAGCCATCGGTAAAGTTGGGCGATGTAGTCGCAGTTCATCAGCAGTGAAATCCCGAAATGCCAGCCACGCGGCCTGCAATCGTAATCTAGTACATGACCAACTCATCAGGAGAAAGCATTGTCAACGATCGTCAAAGTAAGCGGCATTGAGATTCTGGATTCGCGCGGCAACCCCACGGTGGAAGCCGAAGTCTACCTGTCAGACGGCAGCACCGGACGCGCCGCGGTACCCAGTGGAGCCTCCACCGGCGAGCATGAAGCGGTTGAGCTTCGTGACGGCGACAAGGGCCGCTACCTCGGCAAAGGCACCAAGCAGGCTGTCGCCAACATCAATGGACCCATCGCCCACGCATTGACCGGACATGAGGCCTCGCTGCAGGCCAAGATTGACCAGATCATGCTCGATCTGGATGGCACTCCGAACAAGGCCAAGCTCGGCGCGAACGCATTGCTGGCGGTTTCCATGGCCACCGCGCGCGCGGCCGCGGCATCGGAACGCACTCCGCTCTACCGTTACCTGGGCGGTGTGGGTGCCTGCTATCTGCCCGTGCCGATGATGAACATTCTCAACGGCGGTGCGCATGCTGACAACTCCGTCGACATGCAGGAATTCATGATCGCCCCGTATGGCGCAACCAAGTTCAGCGAAGCGCTCCGCATGGGCGTGGAAGTGTTCCACACCCTGAAGACGGTGCTGAAGAAGCGCGGCTACTCGACGGCAGTGGGTGATGAAGGCGGTTTTGCTCCCAATCTGAAGTCGAACGATGAAGCGCTCGAAGTGGTTCTGGAAGCGATCACGCAGGCCGGCTACACGCCCGGCGAACAGATCGGCATCGCGCTGGACCCCGCATCGAGCGAGTTTTACAGCAACGGCAAGTACGTGTTCAAGAAGTCTGACAAGCGCGAACTGACCAGTGAACAGATGGTGGAATACTGGGCCAACTGGCGCCGTCAGTTCCCCATCGTCTCGATTGAAGACGGCATGGCGGAAGATGACTGGGACGGCTGGAAGCTGCTGACCGATACGCTGGGCGCCAACACGCAGTTGGTGGGCGACGATCTCTTCGTCACCAACTCCGCGCGCCTGCAGATGGGCATTGACCTCGGCGTGGGCAACTCGATTCTGGTGAAGGTGAACCAGATCGGCACGCTGACGGAAACCATGGATGCGATGCAGTTGGCATTCAAGAACGGTTATACGGCGATGGTTTCGCACCGCTCCGGTGAAACGGAAGACCCCTTCATTGCGGATCTTGCAGTGGCCACCAATGCGGGTCAGATCAAGACGGGTTCGGCCAGCCGTACGGACCGCATTGCGAAGTACAACCAGTTGCTCCGCATCGAAGAGCGCCTCGGCGCGGCGGCGAAGTACCCTGGCAGAAAGGCTTTCCGCCAGTAACATGAGCCGGAACAAGCCTCTCATTCTGACTGTTCTGGACGGCTGGGGTTTCTCCCCGGCCGTTCATGGCAATGCCATTGCCAACGCGCGCAAACCCAACTATGACGCTCTGCTGCGTGACTTTCCCAACACCGTGGTGAAGACCTCCGGCCATGCGGTTGGTCTGCCGGATGGCCAGATGGGCAACAGCGAAGTGGGCCACTTGAATATCGGTGCGGGCCGCGTGATCCACATGGACGTGACGCGGATCGACCTGATGATTCTCAATGGCGATTTCTACAACGATCCTCTGCTTGTGGATGCCATGAAGTACGCCCGCGAGGGCCGCAGGCTCCATCTGATGGGGCTTTGCAGCGATGGTGGCGTGCACTCCCAGATTGAACACCTCTATGCATTGCTTAAAATGGCGAAGCAGTATGAGGTCAGCGATGTTGTGGTGCATTGCTTTATGGACGGCCGTGATACAGCTCCCCAGAGCGGTGCCGGTTACATGAAGGCGCTGTTGCGCAAGATGGAAGAGCTGCAGATCGGCAAAGTGGCCAGTGTGGAAGGCCGTTACTATGCCATGGACCGGGACAAGCGCTGGGAACGCATTGAGCGTGCCTTCCGCGCGATGGTGCTCGGGGATGGCGTGAAGTCGCAGGATCCGGTTGGCATCATTGAATCGTCCTATGGTCTGGGCATCACCGATGAGTTCATTGAACCCGTCACCGTGGTGGATGCCAACAACGAACCGGTGGGTTTGATCCGTGATGGCGACGCGTGTATCTTCTTCAACTACCGTTCTGACCGCGGCCGCGAGATGACGGAAGCGCTGGTAAGTGATTCGCTCGAACAGCCCAGCCGCAGCCTCGCGCCGCGCAACCTGAAGTTCGTCACCATGACGCAGTATGACAAGAGTCTGCCGGTGCCTTATGTGCTTTCGAAGGAACCGCCGGGCAACATTCTGGCGAACGTCTTTGCGAATCTCAGCTGGAAGAATCTGCGCGTGGCGGAAACTGAAAAGTACGCCCACGTGACTTACTTCTTTAATGGCGGCATTGAAAAGCCGTTCGATGGCGAAGAGCGCGAAATGGTGGCTTCTCCCAAGGTGGCCACTTATGATCTGATGCCGCAGATGAGCGCGGCGGGGATTACAGAGAAAGTTCTCGACGCCATGGGCAAGCGGGATTTTGATGTGATCGTCATGAACTTCGCCAATGCCGATATGGTGGGCCACTCGGGCAAGCTCGAACCTACGATTCAGGCAGTGGAGTTTGTGGATGAGTGCCTCGGCAAAATCTGGCAGCGGTTGAAAGAGAAGAATGGCCGCTGGATCATTACTGCGGATCACGGCAACGCGGAAACCATGATTGATCCGGTTACCGGCGGGCCGCACACGTACCACACCACCAACCCTGTGCCCTTCATTCTTGTGGATGACGGCAAGTATTCTCTCCGCGGAGATGGTGCCCTGCAGGACATCGCACCGACCGTGCTGGGATTGCTGGGCGAAAGCCAGCCGAAAGATATGTCGGGGCGGGATTTGCGTATCGCGTAAATGGCCCGGACGTGGATACTTTGGGGACTGTTTGGAGCTCTGGCTGCATTGCGGCCGGAGCTCTATCTTTATCCGAAGCGTTTTCTCGCTGTACTTACCAAGTTATTCGCCCCCAGACCCTGGGCATTTTATATCTCCGTGTCCGCGGCGGTACTGCTGACACGGCTCGCCTTATTGCCTTTCACTGATCTGCCGCGCCCTGTGATTCACGATGAGTTCGCCTATCTTCTGCAGTTGGATACCTTCGCGCATGGCCGCCTCACCAATCCTTCCCCGAAGCATCCTGAATTCTTTGAGGCGGAGCAGATTCTCGTCCGGCCCACTTACAACGGCAAATACTTTCCGGCGCAAGCTTTGGTGATGGCTCTCGGGCAGGTGGTCTTTGGCCATCCCTGGTACGGTGTCTGGCTCAGTTGCGGGGTGATGGCGGGCGTTCTGCTGTGGGCACTGGGCGGCTGGCTTCCTTTCCGCTGGGTGATCGCATCAGCGGCGATGATCTATCCGCTGGCGGCGTTCAGTTACTGGATGACTTCCTACTGGGGCGGGAGTGTTACTGCCGCCGGGGGAGCGCTGGTTATCGGTGCCTATCCGCGGCGCAATGGCTGGCTGTTGGGTCTGGGTACCGCGATCTTGCTGTTGAGCCGTCCTTACGATGCGTTGGCGGTGTTGCTTCCCTTCGGCGCGGTGATCTTGTGGAAACACGCCTCCCCCAGGCTGCTGGTGCCCGCGCTGGGAGTTACCGCCGTGGCGCTGGCGTGGTTTGCTTATGACAATGCCGCTGTGACGGGGCATCCGCTGCGTCCGCCCTATTCGGAGTGGACAGCGCAATATGCGATGGTTCCGGCCTTGACGGTGCTGCCTTCGCTACCGCCGAAAAATCCCGCACACGCCATCCTCAAGATGAACTACGGCGGTTGGGAAATTGACCGCTTTGAGCGGGCCAAGACGGCAGCGTTCTTCTGGAAATTCAGGCCGGCAGAATGGTTTGAGGCGGGCAGTATTCTCACCGCGGACCCCGGTGTACTCTTCCTGACATTGCTCGCCTGCCCGCTGCTGTGGAAGGTCCGCAAAATGCGGCTCTCTCTGCTGAGCGTTGTCCTGTGGCTGGCCGGCTCCACCATTGTTTACGCCTGTTTCGCCCACTATGCATCGCCGGTTACCGCAGCGCTGCTTCTGCTGGCCGGATGTTCTTTCCGGTTGCTGCTTCTACTGCGCTGGCCGCACCGCTGCACCGGCCGCTTTCTCGCCTACGGGATTCCTGTGATGATTCTGTTGGTGGCATCGGGCAAGCCTGCGCTGAATGCGCTTCGCACAAAATCTCCATACGACGGGAAAGCGGCTATCGCGCAGAAGGACCGTGTCACGAATGGTCTGCTGGAAGCGCAGGCGGGGAAACACCTGGTCTTTGTCCACTACAGCGGCTTCCTCATTCCTCATGCGGAATGGGTTTATAACTCGGCGGACATCGATTCGCAGGATGTGATTTGGGCGCAGGACATGGGTCCGGAGAAGAATCAGGTGCTGATGCGGGATTATCCCGGACGGAAATATTGGACGTTTGATCCCGACCAGAGTCTGGACGTTTTTACTCCCGTGGTGGCTCCCTGAGACCGTGTTATCGTCACAAGTGACGGCTATGCAGCGGGTTGTCTCCATTCTTTTGTCGGCCATCTTCACCATTCTGGTGTTATGTCCCGGATTGTGTCTGGCGCAGGAACGCATGGACCGCCACGCCTGCTGCCACAAGAGTAAGACTGCGCCAGCGAAGCCCTGTTCTCATGCGGAGAAAGCGCCGTCTTCCGAACTGCCGGCCGTGGTTGCGGTGAGTCTGGCTGCCCCGGTGCCGCACCTTGTCTTTGGTCTGCTTTCCTCCTCTCAGACACGCGGGAACATCCTTCCCGTGCAACCGCTTCGCACTGCCCTGGCACCGCCCCTTGTTTTGCGTATCTGATCCACTCCTGTTCGCTGGTTCCTTTTCAGATTGACCGTTTTCCAAATACAGGAGAAATTCGTGCGTTTTTTGATTTTGTTCCTGCCGGTGATTCTTGCCGCGCAGACGATGGAGCATGACATGTCCCATATGGACCATGACATGTCTCACATGGATATGCCCATGGACCCGCATCCCGCCTCGGGGACAAGCTGGAACCCGGCATCATCGCCGATGAACATGCGCCACTACACGTGGGGCAAATGGAAGTTTTCGCTGCATGGGCTCGCTTTTGTTGGCGATATCCAGCAGACCGGTCCGCGCGGCGCCGGTAAGTTCGTCTCCATGAACTGGATGATGGGCGAAGCCAGGCATGACTTGGGGAAGGGCGAACTGACCATCCGGTCGATGCTCAGCCTGGACCCCGCGACGATCACGCACGAGCGCTACCCGGAACTCTTCCAGACCGGCGAGACGGCTTATGGCAAGCCAATCGTCGATGGGCAGCACCCGCATGACTTTGTGATGGAGCTTTCGGTGAAGTATTCCCATCCGCTGACGAAATCCGTGGATGGGTATGTCTACTTTGCGCCCGTGGGGGATCCGGCGCTGGGGCCTGTGGGGTTCCCGCACCGCGTCTCGGCGGCGGAACTCCCGCAGGCCACGCTGGCGCATCATCTGCAGGATTCCACCCACGTCTCGAATGAGGTACTTACGGCTGGCGTGAAGACGAAGCTCTATGGTGTGGAAGCCAGTGGCTTCCATGGCGGAGAGCCGAATGAGAACCGCTGGAACATTGACTATGGCGGCATCGATTCGTACTCGGCGCGGCTCTTTGTCACACCTGGTGCGAACTGGTCGGGGCAGGTATCGGCTGGTCGGCTGACGCACCCGGAAGCTCTTGAAGCCGGAGACCAGACCAGGGTCACGGCATCGTTGACGTATAACCGGCCGTTCCGCGAGGGGAACTGGGCCTCCAGCATTCTCTGGGGCCGTGTACACAAGACAGAGAACCAGGACAACTTACAGGGTTATGGCTTCGAATCGGTTGTGCGGTTCCGCGGGAAGAACTATGTCACTGGGCGCGTGGAGGTGGTGGATAAAGACGAACTGGTGACCGCGGGGCTGCACCGGATTGGTGCGTTTACCGCCGGTTATACGCGCGATTTTTATGTGATTCCGGGGCTGGCGACCGGCCTCGGCGGGAATTTGACGTTCTATGGCATGGGGCAGGATCTGCAGTCCGTCTACGGAAAGCATCCCGTGGCGGCGATGGTCTTCGTGCGTTTCAAATTGCGGGAAATGGAGATGCATCACTGAGCCCGTTGACGCGCCGGCATCATTCGGCCTTTCGTGTGCATCCTGAATGTTATGGACCTTGTAGAACTGAAAGTCAGTGGCATGACCTGCATGGGCTGCGTTCGCGGCGTGGAGAAGGCACTCACCCGCACGCCGGGGGTGAGCTCGGCGAAGGTCGATCTTGCGTCAGCCCTTGCGGTGGTGGAATATGATGCCGCCCGCACCTCCATTCCGGTGATCATCGCCGCAGTGGAAGCGCAGGGCTACAATGCCTCGAATGGCTGATACCACAGAAGTCGAGCTGCCGATTGGGGGCATGACCTGCACGGCCTGTGCGCGCTCCGTCGAAAAGGGCTTACAGCGGGCAGCGGGCGTTTCCGCCGCGCAGGTCAACTTTGCGTCCCGCACGGCTGCTGTGAAATATGACCCCGCGAAGACTGATCTGGCAGCCCTGATTGAAGCGGTGGAGGACTCTGGTTACGAAGTCCTCCAGCATGCGCAGGAGATTGAAGACGAACTCGAGCGCAAACAACTGCGGCGCAGAGTCTTCACCGGGTTCCTCCTGGCGGCTCCGGTCTTCGTGCTCGGAATGCTGGAAATTGCGCCGTGGTGGCAATTGCCGTTGACGCTCGCCGTGCTGGCCTGGCCGGGGCAGACCTTCTTCCTGGATGCCTGGAAGGCACTGCGCCACAGGCAAGCCAACATGAACACCCTGATTGCCGCGGGCACGGGCACGGCCTTTCTGTATTCGGCGGTGGTTCTGCTCTCTGGCGGCATGGCGATGGATGTCTATTTCGAATCGGCGGCGGTGATTGTGGAACTGGTCTTGTTCGGCCGCCTGCTGGAAGCGCGTGCCAGGGGCAAGGCTTCGGAAGTTGTGCGGAAGCTGCGGGATTTGCAGCCTCCCACGGCCCGTCTGATCCGTGACGGCGCGGAGACGGAAGTGCCCGTGGCGGAATTATCGGCGGGCGATGTCATCCGGGTCCGGCCAGGCGAGAGAATTCCGGCCGATGGCGCAATTGTTTCCGGGATGACGGAAATTAATGAGTCCATGCTGACAGGCGAGAGTATGCCGGTTGCGAAGCAGCCTGGCGCGCTGGTCTTCGCCGGGACGCTGAACGGCAATGGCGGCTTTGATTTCACGGCTTCGAGGGCGGGACGGGCGACGGCGCTGGGGCAGATCATCGATTTGGTCCGGAAGGCGCAGGGTTCGAAGGCCCCGATTGCACGGCTGGCTGACGTGATCAGTGGCTGGTTCACGCTCGCCGTGCTGTGCAGTGCCGCCGTGACTTTGCTGGTTTGGTTATTCCTGGGGACGCCCGGCGCTGCGATCACGCATGCCGTTGCGGTGCTGATTATTGCCTGCCCTTGCGCGATGGGCCTGGCCACACCGGCGGCGATCATGGCGGGCACCGGCCGCGGGGCGGAGCAGGGAATTCTCATTAAGAGCGGCACGGCACTCGAAGCCGCAGCGCACATCGATACCGTTGTGCTCGATAAGACCGGGACCATCACCACGGGCGACCCTGTGGTGACTTTGGTCACGCCGAAACCGTCGGTCCACAAGATGGATCTGCTCCGGCTGGCTGCGGCCGTGGAGCGCTGGAGCGAACACCCTGCCGCGGTTGCGATCCGCAAGAGTGTTGTAGGGCAGGAGATCGCCCCCTCCACGGACTTCAAGGCGGTCCCGGGCCTGGGTGCGGAGGCGACTGTCGCGGGCAAGCGTGTTTTCGTCGGCAAGGGCGAAGCGGGACGAATCGCGGTGAGCGTGGAAGGCTCCGTACTGGGGGAAATCACCATAGAGGACCAGCCGAAGCCCGAAGCCTCTGCCGCAATCAAGCGGCTGCGGCGCATGGATATTGAGGTCTGGATGATTACCGGGGATCACGAAAGGGTGGCGCTGGAGATCGCGGCTGCTGTCGGCATCCCGGCTGATCATGTTCTGGCAGGCATTCCGCCGGACCGCAAGGCGCGGGAGGTGGAGGCACTCCGTGACCGGGGCAAAGTGGTTGCCATGGCGGGCGATGGCATCAATGATGCGCCGGCGCTGGCAGGTGCGGATGCGGGGATCGCGGTGGGAACGGGTACGGGGATTGCGGTGGATGCCGCAGGGATCATCCTCACCAGCGGGAATCTGCAGGGCGTTCCGGGGGCGCTGGCACTGGCGCGGCAGACCCTTTCCGTCATCCGGCAGAACCTGTTTTGGGCGTTTGCATACAATGCATTAGGCATCCCGCTTGCGGCTGGTGTTTTTTCGCACTGGACGGGCTGGACGCTTTCGCCGATGGTGGCTTCGGCTGCGATGGCGATGTCCAGTGTTTCGGTATTGTTGAATAGTCTGCGGTTACGACGTGCCCTGTAATGCTGCCAGAAGACCCGGAACACCAACTCGATTTCTTCCTCGCCAAATACCTGCCGGAGATAGAAGAGCAGGCCCGCGAGGTGAGAGCGAAACTGCGTGAGAGGCTGACCGGGGCCGTTGAAATGGTTTACGACAACTACAACGCCTTGGTGATCGGGTATGTTCCGAACGACCGGCCGTCGGACGCCATTCTGTCTTTTGTGGTGAATCCCGAGTGGGTGACGATTTGCTTTCTGCAGGGGACGGGGCTTCATGACCCGGACGGGATTCTGGCGGGCAGTGGCAACCAGGTGCGGCACATCCGGCTGCGGAGTGCGGAAGATCTGGATCAACCGCAGATCGCGGGCATGATTGCTCAGGCGATGCGGAAAGCGCTGGTGCCACTGGATCCATCGCGGCCGCACCAGATCACGATCCGGGCGGTGGCGGAGAAACAGCGCCCAAGGCGCCCAAAGGAGAAGTTGAGAAAAGTAAAAAAAGTTGATCCGGCATAGGTGTTTTTCCTGCGTTAGCAGCCCGTGGATTTAATCAGTGCTTGGCACCTAAAGGCGTTCATGGGATCGAGGGCCGTATGTGAGTCCCGACAGCAGCTTTGCGGGATAAAGTGCGTTTGTTGGGTTGGGGCTGAGTTATAGTTCGGGAAAAGTGC
>CAIXXM010000109.1 GCA_903923395.1 uncultured Acidobacteriia bacterium | reverse complement strand
CCGGAAAGATGGTGGGCGGTCAGGGGCTCGAACCACGGACCCCCTGCTTGTAAGGCAGGTGCACTAACCAACTGAGCTAACCGCCCACGCGGCGCACAAACTCCAATTTACCATTGGCACTATCGAAGCGCATAGCCCGCGGGCTATATTGAAAGCCGCCCTCTCATGTTCTTCTGGTCTGACACCTTTGGCACCTGCCTCGCCGCAGTAGTATTTCTGCTGGTTCTCTTCGTCCCGGGATACGTCTGCGGCTTCGGTCTGGATCTGTTCGGATTCCGCCGCCTCAACGCGGGTTGGCAAATCATTACGTCTGTCACCCTGTCGTTCGCCACTGTGCCGCTCGCGGGCTTCCTGCTGCTGCGTTACGGGGGAATGCCCGCTGTTTGGGCTGCCACAGGCTTAGCGTTTTCCGCATTCCTCTGGATCTTTCCAAAACACCGACCGCGCGATTTCGGTTCCATTCCCCAAGCTGCATTCTGGATCGCCGCCGCCTGGATGGTGGTCGGCACGCTGCTGTTGGCTGACCTTCAATTCGGCACCAAGGTGTACTTCTGTGCCACCGCAAATGATCATGAGTTCCGGGTTGCCGTTGTCGACGCCATTACACGGACGGGCATCCCGCCGAAGAGCCCCTTCAATTCCGTCGACGGCCCGGTCACCATGCGGTATCACGTGTTCTGGTTCGGACTCTGCAGTATCGTGGAACGCCTTGGCGTGGGTCTGCTCACCGGACGCCATGCGCTCAACGGCAGTATTCTCTGGTGCGGATGGGGCTTGATGTGTCTGGTCGCACTGGCCACGCGGTTTCTGCAGCAAACAGCCCCGGAGAAACTCCTGCGGCGCACCCTGCTCGGTGTGGCGCTGCTCGCGGTCACCGGGTTGGATCTGATTCCGAATCTCCTACTGGTGCTCCGGCATACCGTGCCGCCCTCCGATATGGAGTGGTGGTCGCCGGACCAGATCACTTCCTGGGCGGATGCCATCCTCTGGGTCCCGCATCATATCGCCGGAATTGTGGCCGGACTGGCGGGCTTCATCCTGCTTTTCGATGCCGCGGAGACCGGCCGGCCCCGCATGGCAGCGATCTGTATCGCAGGTGCCGCCTTTGCTTCCGCCACGGGATGTTCCATCTATGTTGGCTTCGCGCTGGCCGTAACACTGACCTGTTGGACTTTGTTTACGTTGCTCCGGCGGTGGTATCCACATGTGATCGTTCTTGCGGCTGCCGGATTGGCTGCGGTCCTGCTTTCTATCCCGAACCTGTTACTCCTCCGCGGTGCTGATACCGGCGGAACCTTTCTTAAATTCGCGCTGCGGTTCAGTCTCTACTCCGATATCTGGCTCAGCGCCCTGCATATTCCGGAAGGCCCTGTTTACTGGCTGCTGCAGATTCCTTTCCTCGCAGTCACTTATTTCCTGGAGTTAGGTCTGTTCCTTTTGATTGGCATCGTGATGCTCAGGATGTTCGCGAAGGGCAAGACACTGACACCCTGTTATGCTGCCGGGCTGACCCTGGCCGGTTCGGCATTTATCCTCTGTACCTTCGTCCGCTCGGCGACGATCAGCAACAATGATCTGGGCTGGCGTGGTTTCATGATTGTCCAGTTCATCCTGCTGCTGTGGGCCGCGGAGCTTCTCGATGAACCGCTGCGGGGTATGAAGCAGCCTCCACGATGGGTGCCTGCGGCATTTCTGACGTTACTGATTGGCGTGGCCGGCTCCATTTATCAACTGGCCTGGCTGCGGTTTGCGGATGTAATTACGGACTCCGGTGTCTTCGGCACGGAAAATTTCGACACCAACACCGGTGCGCGCACTTACTCGCTCCGTGTCCTCTACTCCAAGCTGGATAAGATGATTCCCCGGGATGCCATCATTCAAAGCACCCCGGATGCTTACTTCGATTACTGGGGCGGTCTCTACTCCGGCCGGCAGACTGTGGCGACAGGGGAGGACTGCACTGTTGCGATGGGGGGCAGCATGGTTTCCTGCAAGAAAGCGGTACCGGAGTTGGAGATGCTCTTTGACGGGGACTTCACTGATCTGGAAGCCGCCCGCAAGATTGCCGCCAAGTACCACATCCGCGCCGTGATTGTGATGGATGACGATGATATCTGGGACGCAAGCGATGCCTGGACTTCCAAAATGGCACCGGCCATCACGGAGCGGGATGCGAAGGCGTATTTGTTTTAGCAGGCTTGAACGAAATGTGTTTGTGCCCGAAGAAGCTCATCATCACCGTAAATGCCGTGGTGATGATGCCCGCCAGATAAGGTGCCGTAGTCTTATAAGCCGGGAATTTCGAGATCAACGTCACCAGCAGCGGCAGACCCAAGAGATTTAACCCGATGGCTGTGCTGTAGACGGTCACGCAACGAATCCACTCCCGCAGGTAATTGCCCTTGGTCCGGAACACAAACCACTTATAGCCAAGGAACGCCACCGTGATGCTGATCATATTGGATAGAAGATAAGCCAGTTCGTATGCATGTGGCAGGACTCCCTTTAACAGCCAGGTGAACCAGGCATAGAGCCCATAGCCGAACACGGTGTTGAAGCCACCCACAGCAAGGTAGCGGATCGTTTGCAGGGCGAACAGAGCCTTGAGCTTATCCATCATGCGGAGAGCTTTTCCTGCGAGGGCGGCCCGGGCGGGATATCGAAGTTAATCCGTTCCCGCTCCACCACCAGTGGCCGTTTCTGAACGAAGGTGTGAATCGAGCCGATGTATTCGCCAAGAATCCCGAGCGCCAGCATCTGCACGGAGCCGAAGAAGAACAATCCGATAGCAACGGGCGCGATGCCCACGGTGAAGTTCTGCCAGAAGACCAGCTTGTAGAGCAGATAAAACATGCCGATCAGCAGACTCATCACCGCACACAAGAACCCGAAGAAAGTAACCACCCGCAAAGGTACCTTCGAGAGGTTGGTAATGGCGAGCATCGCCATGTCATAGAGCGTGTAGAAGTTATTCTTCGTGATACCCCGCGCGCGCCGGGGTTGATTAAAACGTATCTCCGCGTGCGGCAGACCAATCTCCGCGATGATGCCCCGGAAGTAAGGATAGGGATCATTGAAGCTCTTCACCACATCCATCACACTGCGGTCATAGAGTCCGAAACCGGTGAAGTTTTCGAACGTCTCGATGGCAGAGAGCCGGTTGACCAGCGAGTAATATGCTTTGCGGATCTGAAACATCAAGGGATTCTCCGCGCTGGCAGCTTTGATCGCCACCACGACGGGGAAACCTTCTTCCCACTTGGCGATGAATTCGGGGATCATCTCCGGCGGGTCCTGCAGGTCCGCGACCACGCTGATCACAGCATCGCCCTGCGCCTGGCATAACGCATGGAAGGGCGAGCGGATATGTCCGAAATTGCGTGCATTCACGATCACCTTGACATTGGCGTCCCGTGCGGCCAGGCGCTTCAGTACAGCTACCGTGCGGTCGCGCGAGCAGTTGTCAATAAAAAGGTGTTCGTAGTGATAGCGGCCCAGACCGGCCATAACTGCGCGGACACGCTCATAGAGTTCCTCAACGTTGGCTTCCTCATTGAAGCAGGGCGTGACGATGCTGACGGTCTTCATGCGTTCCATTCCATCATCCGATGTATCGAGTCGTGGAGCGGGAAGTGTTCGCCGAGATTGAGTTGCCGGCGTGCGCGCACGGTGTCCGGAACATACCAGGAAACCGGCGCGCCTGGTTCGGGCTGGCGGGCCTGTTCCACCGCCACTGCGCCCCCGGCGACGGCATCTGCAATCTCCCGTATGGAGTAAGCCTCCGCGGAACCGGTATTGTAAGGCCGCATGCTGGTTCCCCTTTGCAGGATTCTCCAGAGCCATACCGCCAAATCCGCCGCATAGAGATAAGAACGGCGCGGCGTGCCATCGCCGCCGACCTGTATAGACCTGCCTGCCAGCCGGTCGCGCACAAAGTTGCCCAGGGCGAAGTGCGTGTCGAGCGGCAGCAGCGGGCCGGCGAAGGCAAAGCATCGCGAAATCTTACACTCGACCCCGCTGGTGCGGTGAAACAGGCCGCAAAGCAGTTCCGCCGCACGCTTGCCTTCGCCGTAACAGGACGAGGGCAGCGTAGGATCCGGGGCACATGTGCTGCTTTCGGCGACGGGACCGGACTGCGCTCCATAAACAGCTCCGGAACTCAGGAACAGCAGCGGTACCTTGCCGCATTGCGCGGCGTGTTCGAGCGTGTGGCGCGTTCCGCTGACAATGGTGTCGAACATACGCGCCGGTTCCTGTTCAATCATCGCGGCGCTGGCTTCTGTTGCCCCGTGGATGAAGTGCGTGAAGCTTGCCTGCGGATACGGATAAGTGCAGATATCGCCCTGCAGATAAGTCAAACCGTGTGCCGGTTGGCATCTTTCCGGATGACGCGTCAACAATGTTGCCTGGATTCCCAGGTTCAGTCTCTTGTTCGCATGAAGCAGGCTTTGGGTCAGCCAAGTGCCGATAAAGCCGGTGCCTCCGGTAATGAAGAAAGACGCGCCCCGCAGGGCGAGAAAATCATCCTCCGCGTATTGGAGGACATGCTCCAGATCAGCTTGCGGCAGCGGCTTCACGTGGTCTCAGCCTTCAAATGCCAGCAGCATTTTGAGCGCGTCATCGCCCACTTCAGGCGCGATCTCATGCAGTGCCTTCGAACGCATGCTGCCATCGGGAAGCTTGAAAGAGGGGACGGCGGGCATCACGCGCTGGTCGGTCTGACACATTACTTCGCAGATCACCGGGCCGCGTGTGGCGATAACCTGCTCCACTGCTGCCTGCAGTTCCGAGTTATTATTACACCGGATGTAAGTGATTCCGTAGGCGGTGCAGATCTTTGATACATCCGGCAGACTCACGCCGCTCTCCGGCGTGGAACCCACATAGAAGCCCTGGAAGAAATTCTTCTGCGTGTTCCGGATGGAGAGATAACCACCGTTGTTGATCACAAAGATACGGATATCAAAGCCGTAATGCACCAGCGTTTGCAGTTCCTGGATATTGGTCTGGAAGGAGCCATCGCCGCTGACGACGAACACAGGGCGGTCCGGCGCGGCAACTGCGGCACCAATCGCACCGGGAATGGCAAAGCCCATTTCCGCGAGCGAGCCGGACGTTATGTAGCGCTGGCCCTCCGTCAGCCGGAAAGCATGGCTAAGTACCGGGTGCGGCTGCCCGGCATCCGTCATCAATACGGCATTCGACGGCAGTAACTGACTCAAGAGTTCCGTCAGATCATAGAGATTTACCAGGCCATCCGGACCCGTGCGGGTATGGGGTTCCTTCTTCACCGGATAAGTGGCCTTCCAGGCCTGGCAACGCTCAATCCAATCGACAGGCGCCTGTGGTTTGGGGCGCTCGCGCAATGCGGAGACGAGGGCAGGGATGCAATCCCGCAGATCCCAGGCCAGCTTTTCCTGTACGCCAACATTTTCCCGCTGGCGGATCGCCGGGTCTAACTCGATTTGAATCTTTACCGCCCCTGGCGCAAACTGGTCCAACTCATAACCGGTGGTCTGGTTATGAAGACTGCAGCCCATGGTGAGGATAAGGTCTGCGGTCTGTACGGAGTAATTGCCCGCACGGTCCCCGCGCGCACCGGGGTGTCCGGTGAAAAGCGGATGATTGTACGGCAGCAGATCTTTCGCGAGGAAGGAAGTTACCACCGGAATGCCGAGTAACTCCACCAGTTCCACAAACTTCTCTCCCTGCCAGGCGCAGCGCACGCCGTGGCCCGCCAGCAGCAGCGGACGTTTGGCTTCAGCAATGCGATCCAACAGTGCGTTCACCTGCGCAGGGTCCACGGGCTCGGATGCGGGCGTGAGTTCCGCGGGGTCGAAGCCCACCAGATCATCGGATTCAATTGGCGCGCCCTGTATATCCAGCGGCACATCGAGCAGCACCGGGCCCGGCCGGCCGTGCAGCGCGAGATAAACCGCTTTTTCGATGTGATACCGAACGCTCAACGGGTCATCCAGAAAGTGTGCATACTTCGTCACGCTTTCCACGATGGGCACAATGTCGACTTCCAGGAACCCGTACTGGCGCAGGCCGGAAATGCCGGACGCGCGCACGGTTTCCCGCTTCTTGCACTGGCCGGTGAGAAAGACGACGGGCGTGGAATCCTGGTACGCGCCCACAAGTCCGGTGAGAAGGTTGGTGGCACCGGGGCCGCTGGTGGCCAGACAAAGGCCCAAGCGCCCGGAGAGCCGCGCGTAGACGTCTGCCGCCATGGCACTGGCCTGCTCGTGATGGTTGCAGTAGTAGGGCATGGCAGGGATGCGTCCCGCCGCATCCATCAGGTGCATCATCATGCCGCCGGTAAGCATGAAGGATGACCGTGCGCCTGCCTGTTCCAGGTATTTTGCGATGTAGTCCGCGACGCGCATCTGCATACTTCTACTTCATCACGGGCAGTTGTTTCGCTGCGTTGTGCAACTGTTCCAGCATGTAGCTGATGTGCGCCGGGGAGAGGCCGGGATAGACGCCGATCCAGAACACATTGTTCATCACGAAGTCACAGTTCTTGAGATCACCAATCGCCCGGTGGACCGTATCCTGATACGCGGGCTGGCGCAGAAGATTGCCGCCGAAGAGCAATCGCGTGCTGATCTTCGCCGCTTCGAGGAACGTCACAATCTGGTGGCGGGTCAGTCCCGATTCCGGGCGAACTGCAATCGGGAAGCCGAACCAGCTGGGGTCCGTGTTCGCAGTGGCTTCGGGTCGGATGTAAACGTCCTGTAAGTCTGCAAGGCCATCGTAGAGGGCTTTGAAGTTATCCCGGCGCGCTGCAATGAAACCGGGAAGCTTCTGCAATTGCGCCACGCCGACCGCAGCCTGCATATCTGTGAGCTTCAGGTTGTAGCCGATGTGCGAGTAAGTGTACTTATGATCGTAGCCGCAGGGCAGGGTACCGAGTTGCCAGTCAAAGCGCTTGCCACAGGTGTTGTCTTTGCCCGGCTCGCACCAGCAGTCGCGGCCCCAGTCGCGGAATGATTCGGCCAGTGTCTTGAGCATCGGCTTGTCCGTCAGCACGGCGCCGCCTTCACCCATCGTCATGTGATGGGCAGGGTAGAAACTGGTGGTGGCGATGTCGCCGAAGGTCCCGCAAAGCTGTCCGTTGTAAGTGGAGCCCACCGCATCACAGCAGTCTTCCACCAGCCAGAGGTCATGTTTCTCCGCGAAGGCTTTGATCACACCCAGGTCGAAGGGATTTCCCAGTGTGTGCGCGGCCATGATGGCGCGGGTCCGGGGGGAAAGCGCGGCTTCGAGGTCACTGGTCTGGATGTTGTAAGTGGGAATCTCCACATCGAGGAACACAGGAACGAGACCGTTCTGGATGATGGGATTGATGGTGGTGGGAAAGCCGGTCGCAGTCGTGATGACTTCGTCACCCGGTTGGAGCCGTTTCCCGCCGAGCTTCGGAGAGGTCAGGCAGCTGAGAGCCACCAGATTGGCGGAAGAACCGGAGTTCACCAGCAGAGCATTTCTGAGCCCGAAGAAACGCGCGAAAGCCTTCTCGAACTGGGTCGCATAACGTCCGGTGGTCAGCCAGAATTCGAGTGAGGAATCGACGAGGTTGACGATCTCCTCCGCATCAAAGACCCGCCCTGCGTATTGAACGGAGGACTCTCCCGGAATAAATGTCCTGGCAGGGAAGGCTGCGTCATGATACTCGCGCACCAGGTCCAGTATCTTGTCGTGGAGTTCCTGTTTCCGGCTCATTTTTCTAAGTTGGCGAAGTAATTGCGATACCAGTCAATGGTGAGGGATAAAGCGGAGTCAAGCGTGAAGGATGGTGTCCAGCCCAGCATGGTGCGGGCTTTCTCCGCACTCAGATACTGGTGGATAATTTCGTTCTTCGCGGTGGCCTGGATATCGGGCTCAAGCGAACTGCCGGCCTGTTGCAGGATGCGGCGCACCAACTCTAACACGGTGATCTGAATCTCATTCGAGAAGTTAAACGCATGGCCGGCGATTGCCGGATTTTCCGCCATCTTCTCCGCCAGGTGCATGTAAGCCGCAGCCCCGTCTTCGGCGTAAAAATAATCGCGGATATAGGAGCCATCCGAGCGCAGCACCGGGCGCTCTCCGCGCAGAATGCTGCGAATGGTGCCTGGCACAATCCGGTTCCAGTTCAAATCTCCGCCACCGTAGAAGTTACCGCAGCGTGTGATACAAACCGGCAGCTTGTAAGTGTGCGCGTAAGCGCCGGAAATCAGGTCCGCGCAGCTCTTGCTCACGTCATAGGGATGCTTGCCTTGCAGTGGAGTATCTTCGCCATAAGGCAGCACCGGTTGATCACCGTAGGCCTTGTCAGAAGACGCCACTACGATTTGCTTTACGGAAGGGCTGCGGCGGCAGGCCTCCAGCAGAGCCCAGGTGCCCTGAATATTCGTCTCGAAGGTCGAAACCGGGTTGCGGTTCGCGACTCCTACAATGGTCTGCGCGGCAAGATGAAAGACCGTGTCGATTTCATACTCGCCCAGAGTGCGTTCGAGCAGCGTTTGATCACAAAGATCCCCGCGCACCACGCGAACACGGCCGATATCACCGGTGCGGACCAGTTCGGATTGCGGCACCCAGTCCCGGACCAGACAGACAATGTCACTTTGCGAAGCAATCAACCGCTTGGAAAGCCAGGAGCCGAGCAGTCCGGTGGCTCCGGTCACAAGCACGGGCCGGTCACGCCAGAAGGAACTCACTTCTTCCCCCAGACATGCCAGGGCGCCTTGCCGCTGTCCCAGAGCTCATTGAGGAGTTTATATTCGCGGTATGTATCCATGGAAAAGAAAAAGCCTTCGTGGCGGTAAGCCATCAATTGGCCTTCGCGGGCGAGTTGTTCGAGCGGCTCTTTTTCAAGTACGCAGTGCGGATCCAGGTAATTCAGAACCTCTTTGTTGAAAACCATGAAGCCGGCGTTGGCGCTGCCTTCCAGCTGTGGTTTTTCCACAAAGCTGTTCACCGAACCCTCCGGCGAAAGATCAATAATGCCGTAGCGGGAGTAGGGGCGTACCGTGGTCAACGTTGCGAGCCTCCCATGGGACTTGTGGAAGGCCAGAAGATCTGCAATGTTCACGTCGGAAACACCGTCGCCATAGGTGACGCAGAAGGTATCGGTGTCGATGTAGCGGCTGGCGCGTTTGACACGGCCGCCGGTCATCGTGTCGAGGCCCGTATCGGCCAGCGTGACGTGAAAATTCTGCTCCTCATGCTCGCCGTGGAAGGTGATCTTCGATTTCGCGCCCAGGTCAATGGTGAAGTCATTATTCATGGCTTCGTAGTTGAGGAAATATTCCTTGATGACGCTGCCCTTGTAACCCAGGCAGAGCACGAAGTCACGCAAACCATAGTGCGCGTAGATCTTCATGATGTGCCACAGGATAGGTCTGCCGCCGACATCCACCAGAGGTTTGGGCCGGAACTCGGTCTCTTCCCGGAGCCGCGTGCCTTGTCCACCACATAAAATAACGACTTTCATTTGAACGGGCTGCCTTCACAGGCAATGGCAGGATAACACGGCGGGGCAGCGGTTGTACCCTTCTCTTCAGTTAGCGGCATCCTGCGGGACCGGCGGGCGGGATCAGTGCAGGTTGCATCACTTTGCTGTCGTCTTGAACAGCAGGTAGCCTTTGGGCAGCCCTGCAATGCCCACCGGTTCCACAAAGCCATCCCGCTCCAGTGCCTGCACTGCCTGCAGGAAACCGGGCGCTTCGGCAAAATCGCGGTCGGGGGTGACGGCCACATAATCCACACTGCTGGCGTGGATCGACTTCAGCAGTTGCGCGGCACTCACCGGTCGGCGCACCGGCGCGTAGAACAAATCGAAGCCATTCGGACTGAACCCGCGCACGGCCTTGTGGCCGGAGTTGAGGTAGATAACGGGGTCGAGATTCGCCATCACGACGCTGTCCGGCGGCGTCTGCGTCTTGATGTAGTTACAGAGCAGCTGCATCGCGGACCATTCGTTGGTGGCCACGCCCGTGGTGGGGAAGACGCCGCTTTTGTAGGTCAACGGCAGTTTCTGGAAATCAAAATAGGCCTGCGAGGCGCCAGTCAGCAGCATGACGAAAGCAATCAGTTCCACGGGGAAAAACCGGTTGAACCAGCGCCAGAGAATCCACAGAGCCAGTGGCAGCACGGGAGCCAGAAAGCGCTGCGGCGGACCCGCCCAGGTGAATAGAAGCAGGCAGTAGAACAGGAGGAAGAGATCCGGAATCGCACGCCGTCTGGTCAATACAGCCAGGAACGTGGCGAAGGCGGTGACCAGCGTCGCCGAAATGCTGGTGAGCCCCGTGATCAGCGTGAAGGGCGCGGAAAACAGGAACATCAGGTTCATGGCCAGCACGCGGAACTTGTCGGCTGTTGCGAGGCCTTTGGTCAAAATGCTCAGGCTGGAGTAATTGCCGAGCCCGTAGTAGGGCTCCATATTCGTGTGTGTAGCGGCCCAGCCGAACCAGGGTGCGGCCAGCAGCGTGGCACCCAGCATGAATTGCACGGAATCCTTGAGGCGTCTTTGCAGCAGCAGCGTGAGCACACCTGCGGCGATCAATGGCACACCGGCAATCCGGGTGATGGTCGCGAGCCCGGCCAGCACTCCCGCAAGCAGGGGATTTCCACCCGTGGCGAGCAAATACAGGCACGCGGTCAGCAGCAGGGCGAACATCGGCTCAGACATCAAGTTCGTGGTCAGGAAGATCACCTGCGGGGAAGCCGCGGTCACCATCACCAGGAAGAGCCCCGCGTTGACGGTGGCTCCCATATGCCGCAGAAGTTTGTAAGTCAGCAGCAGCCAGCCCGCGGTGCAGGCCATGGGCAGCAGTTTCAGCCAGAGAGCGCTTTGGGAAATCAGCGTGAACAGACCCAGAACCAGAGGGAACAGGGGCGGATATTTAGTCTGCGGCACAGGGTGCGGCAGGCTGTCCACCATGTAGCCATGCCCGGTGAAAATTGAGCGGGCGGTCACGAGATACACGCCGTCATCGTGGTAAAAACCGATGGCCGGAGCGAGCCAGGCGAAGACGTAAATTATGGCGATAAGCGCGAAGCCGGACCAATGCATGATCCTCTGCGCGCGTGGAGTCACAGTTAATTGCAAGAGATTCCCCTTTGTATCACAAGCACTTACACGTCTCTCTTCCTTTGGATGCCCGTTTCATCTGCTAGCTCTAAACACGGATGGAGAAGCCATTTCGTGTTTTATCAATTGACGGCGGCGGAATCCGTGGCATGATTCCCGCCGTGGTGCTGGCGGAGATCGAGCGCCGTACCAACCGGCCCGCCTGCCAACTCTTCGACCTCATTGCCGGCACGTCCACCGGCGCGATCCTCGCCGCGGCAGTCACCGCTGGTCCGGCGGGCCCTCTGTACCGCGCCGCGGAAGTTGCCCAACTCTTTGAGTCGGACGGCAGTACCATCTTTCACTCGAACCGTTTGACTCGGGCCCGCAATCTGACCCGGCCCCGCTATCCGCCGCATGGTCTCGAAGGCACGCTGCAAAAACACTTCGGCAACCGCCGCCTCTCCGAGGCTCTCACACCCCTGTTGATTCCGTGTTACGAATTGGAGCGCCGCACGCCCTGGTTCTTCCGCAGTGAACGCGCCAAACGCGACCATGAATACGATTTTCCTCTCTGCCAGGTGCTGCGTGCCGCCTCAGCCGCGCCCACTTACTTTCCGCCCGCCAAATTGCCCGCCAGCACGGACTATCATGCGCTCATCGATGGCAGCGTCTTCGCCAACAACCCCGCCGTGATCGCCTACACCGAAGCCCGCCTGCTGGCGAACGGGAGGCCGGTACAATTGCTCTCGCTCGGCACCGGACGGCAAAGCCGCCCCATTCCCTATTCCTCCGCCGTGAAGTGGGGGGCAGCGTTTTGGATCAGTCCCTTGCTCGATTGCATATTTGATGGCAGCAATGAGACCGCTGATTATCAGGTTCGCCAACTGGCGGGCACTTACTGGCGCTTCCAGCCGGCACTGGCTCCGGAAAACCAGGCGATCGACGATGCGCGGTTCCAAAACCTGCGTGCCCTGCGGATGACGGCGGAACGCCTGATCCGGGAGCGCTCACAGGATTTGGATCAGCTCTGTTCTTCGCTCACGGTCACATGACGATCTTGCGCCGCTCATACTCCGCCCGCAGGCACAGACTGAGGCCGTCCAGCGCATGGTCCACGGCGAGGATGCCGTCGAGGTGATCCATCTCATGCTGCAGCAGTTCTGACAATGCACCGGTCGCTTCCAGGGTCCGGGGTGCGCCCGTTTCATCGGTATACCGGATCGCGACAGTGCTGGAGCGCTCCAGCCAAACCAGCAGATCCGGAAACGAAAAGCAGTCGTCCCAGAGCTTGAACTTCTCTTCGCTCCGGAACGTGTACTCGGGATTCACCAGCGAGTAGGATGTCCCTTCGAACTCGATGTAAATCACCCGGGTCTGCGAGCCAATTTGCACGGCGCTGATCCCCCGGCCAAAGCCATGTGTCCGCTGGAATTCATGCAGCGTATCCCGAAGATCCGCCAGTACGGGCGCGGGATTGCCGTCCGGCGGAATTGGCAGACTGATCTCACGGAGCAGCGGATCACCAAGCAATAGAATGCGGCGGATTGCCATACATTCCTATCGTATGGTCAAATCGGACTTTCCCCAAGCAATCTTCGAATGACTATTTCTTCTCAATCCCCCTGCCGCGTGGACCTTGCCGGTGGAACTCTCGATATCTGGCCGCTCTACCTCTTTCACGACAATGCCGTAACCGTAAATTTCGCGGTGAACCGCTACACCCGCTGCACGTTGAAGGTTCGCGAAGACCGCAAAATCATCCTCCGGTCGAAGGACCTGCGCCGTGAGGAAACCTTCGCCTCGATCGAGGCTCTGCAACTCGCCAAAAAGTACAAGCTGGATCTTCTGGCGCTGCTGCTGAAGTTCTTTTCGCCGTCGCAGGGTTTGGAACTGGAGACGGAATCCGAAGCGCCCGCAGGTGCCGGTATTTCGGGATCCTCCTCGCTGATGATCACCGTCTCGGCCGCGCTGAACAAGCTCACCGGGCGCGGCTTCTCCATCGAAAAGATCCGCGAAGTGGCGCAGAATGTGGAAGCGCAGGTCATCCGTGTTCCCACTGGTTCCCAAGACTATTATCCCGCCATGTACGGCGGTGTGAGTGCGATGCAGATGGGTCCCGCCGGGATTGACCGTCATGAGATCCCGGTCCGCGCGGAAGATCTGAACAGCCGTTTTGTGCTGGCATACACCGGTGAGCCGCGCAATTCCGGCATCAATAACTGGGGCGTGATGAAGGGCCATATTGATGGCGACAAGGCGATCCAGAAGAATTTTGAGCGTATCGCCGCCATCTCCAATCACATGCGCGGGGCTCTCGAACGTCATGACTGGCAGGAGACGGGCCGGTTGCTGCGTGAGGAATGGGCCAACCGGCGCAAGAATTCGCCCGGGATCACGACGGACCTCATCGACCACCTGATCGCCATCACCCGAAAGGCGGGCAGCACCGGCGCGAAGGTTTGCGGCGCAGGGGGAGGCGGGTGTGTTTTCTTTCTGGTGGAGCCTGAGGCAAAGGCGAAGATTGCCACGTTGATCGCGGGGGCGGGGGCTACTGTCCTCGATGCCTCCGTAGCACCCAAGGGCGTTACTGTTCGGCAAACCAAATGACGGGTGATTTGAAAAAACGCGATCCGATGCGCCCGTTTCTGGGCTTCGTCGTCTTTGCGTTCCTGTTTCTGGTCATCAACAGCCTGATTACTCCGGCGGTGCATTTTCTCGGCGGCGAGATGGCGGCCAACACGATTCCGCTGCTGCTCACCGGAGCGATTGTGAATGCCCTCGCGCTGGCCATCTTTGAGCAACGGCAATTGCGCGAGATCGGACTCGACTGGATCACGGGAAGTTCGCGCAACCTGTTCGCCGGCATCATCTTGGCCGCGCTCGCCGCCGCTGCGGTCGTCTTTCTTCCCATGGGCTTCGGCAAGGTCCATTTCGAAACGCTGCCCCAGGTGGAAACGAACTGGCGGGCGGTGCTCTTCACCCTGATGCTGCTTTTCTGCGGCGCGGCGGGGGAGGAAATGATCTTCCGCGGCTTCCCTTTGCAGTTCCTCATGCGCGGCTATGGCTCTTGGATTTCCATTCTCGGCACCGGGGCACTTTTCGGTGCCATGCACTCCGCCAACCCCAATGCCAGCAGTCTGGGACTGCTGAATACGGCGGGGTTCGGCATGCTTTTCGGTTACGCGCTTCTGCGCAGCCGCGACCTCTGGTTTCCCATCGGCATGCATTTTGGCTGGAATGCCATGCTGCCCTTTCTCGGAACCGAGCTTAGCGGGCTTACACTACGTCTAGCGGGGTACAAGCTGGTATGGAACTCTGGAGAGCTCTGGAGCGGCGGCAAATACGGCATCGAAGGCAGTCTGGTGACCACGGGAATTCTGGTTCTGCTCACGCTGGCAGTCTGGAAGGTGCCTGTCCATCGCGGGACGCTGTTCCTGCTGGACGAAGAGGATCTTTCCTCCGAAGATCCGCCGCAGTCGCTGTTATCCTGACGGCGGTCGGCGCACTGCCCGTTTTCGCCGCCTCCGGCAAATTGACTGAAGACGAGAAGATTGAACTCCTGCGGGGTCTCTCCTCTGAGTACGCCAAAGCCAAAGATCTTTTGCCGCGCTCAAAGAAAGCCCTCATCTTCAATTCCGACGGCACCTGGGATAAACAGCGCTGGCGTGACGCTGCCAATGCTGCCGGGCCCGCTGCCCGTCTGGGGGATCAGGTCAAGGTCACCAAGGTCATCATCGGCACGGATAATATCGTGCTGGAACTGAATGGCGGTGTGAAGAGTGGCGGCCACTGGTATGACCACGTCCAGGTGGGCATGGGCGGTGGCGGGACCACACCCATCGGCAATGGGGATTATTCGGCATCCACGGGAACTTCGATTGAGGTGCAGTTCCACAAGCCTCTAGCCGGCATCACCTCGGCTGACATCAAGAAAATTCTGGCTCCGATTCTTGAGTTCGATACGCGCAGCGCTACCAAGCTTTACTCGGAAACACTGCCACCCGAAGTCCAGAAAGCGATCACCGAAAAGAAAGCCCGCGAAGGGATGGACCGGGCCCAGGTGCTGTTGGCGCTGGGGCATCCGGACACCAAGTACCGGGAGACTAAAGACGGGATCGAATTGGAGGACTGGATCTTTGGGAAGCCTCCCGGAAGAGTTACTTTTGTGACTTTCGAGGGCAGCAAGGTTGTCAAAGTGAAAGAGACCTACGCCGGCTTGGGTGTGGTCTCACCAGAGAAGCCGTGAGCTACAGAACGTCGGCGAAACCGTGCTTCATGTAGCGGAAGAACAGCCCGCCAGCGATGAACACCGTGGCAGCGAAGGCAGACAGGACGAGCCAGTCGCCTGAAGTGGGAACGATGCCGCCCAGGACAAGTTCCCGGTACGCCCGAACGGCGTACGTCATCGGATTCCAGCTCAAGAGGAAGCGGACGTCGAGCGGGATGTCCTTTTCTTTCATGAAGATCGGTGTCAGCCAGAACCAGAAGGTGAGGCCCACGGCGACCGCCTGTGCCGTATCCCGCAAGTAGACCTGCAAAGCCGCTGCAATCCAGCCGAGACCCACAGCCAACAGGCCGATCAGGAAGGTGAAGGGCAGCACCAGCAGCAGCGTCGCGTGAAGCTGGCCATTGGCCGCAGCCGCCACTACCAGTAGAACCACAGCCAACAAGTGGCTCACCAAACCGGAAAGAAACACGGAAATGGGCACGATTTCCGCTGGGAAGACCGTTTTCGTCAGCAGGTTCGCCTGCTCGACCAAACTGCCGGATGCCCGCTGCACCGTCTCCGCGAAAAGGTTCCAGGGTAACAATCCGGCGAACAAATAGAGGGGGTAATTTGTCGTAACTTCGTTCGAGTCCAGCTTCTGTTTCAGGCAGTATTGAAACATAAATGTAAGGGCTGCGAGCTGCACAAGCGGGTGTACCAAACCCCAGATCCACCCTGCGGCGCTGCCGACATAGCGCTGCTGGAAATCACGCTTAACTAGCTGTAGAATCAAGCTCCTGCGGTGAATTAGATTACCTACGAAGAGTCGTCCGGGGAGTCTTGCCGTCACGCCCGGATGGTACCAATGCCGCTGCATGCGGGGCAAGTTGCACCAATGTGAGGCAATATTTGCAGTTGACAAGTTTCCTTAATGGTTGTTAACCTCGGAATTCAAATTCAAGTGTGTCGAACAGGGACCGGAGCGTGTCTGTGCGACACGGTACAATTGGAATGTTGCCAGAGTGGCTAACCTGCGGACCTCCGACCCCAAGGTTTTACTGCATCTCTGTCAACGTGATGCCGTCTGTCTAAGAGGATTCGGATTTGAAGCAAGACTACTTCATTCTCGTTCTGGCGCATTCCCTTCATGGGAGGCTCCAGCGCGTCCATATCCCTTACCGCGTTCTTTACGGAGTGGTGGGCTCGCTGGCCGTCGCTTTCCTGGTCATCTTCGGTTGCGTTGGCAGTTATGCGCGTATGGCCTCGAAGGTCGCCAACTACAACTCCCTGCAACATGAAGCGCAGTTGATGCGGGAACGCTACGAGAACCTGCAGCGCAAAGTGCAGGAGAAGAACGAACAACTCGCGAGCCTGCAGATGCTCGCCGATGAGGTTTCGACAGCGTACGGCGTGAAAAAGAAGCTGACCGGTTCGCCGGATCTTGTGGGTGAATCCGCTCTTGTTCCCTCCATGCGGGACACGCTTGAGGAATACAATTACCTGCGGTCCTCGAACATCGTGCGCCGCGAGTCCACTGCATTTCCCGTTTCCAGTGCCAACCTGATGCCCACCATCTGGCCAGTCAACGGTCGCCTGATGGGTGGCTACGGCCAGCGTAGTGACCCGTTCTCCGGCGAAGGTGCCATGCACACCGGTGTGGATATCTCGGCGCCGCTCGGCACGCCGGTGCATGCCACTGCGGATGGTGTGGTATCCATCGCAGCCCGCGACGGCGGTTACGGCAGATTGATCGTGATCGACCATGGCAACGGTTACAAAACCTTCTACGCGCATCTTTCAAGAATGGATGTGATTGAAGGGCAGGAAATCCGCCGCGGTGATACGTTAGGTGCCGTCGGCATTACGGGCCGCTCCACCGGCCCCCACCTGCATTACGAAGTTCGCCTGCACTCGACGCCCCTGAACCCCTACCGGTTTCTGCAGCGCCCCGGCTTGATTCAGGCTGCCGTGACCAACGGCTTCCCGTTCTAGACGCTTTTCATGCCCACTGAGCCAATTTCCCAGGAGCAGAGAGATACTCTGCTCGCCTCACGCAACATCCTGCTCGATCTTCACAAGGCACTGCTGGACCGCCAGAAAGAACACTATGAGCAGCAGTACGGTCCGCTCGCAACCCCCAATGAATACTTCAATCTAGTTCTGAACCACGCTGACTTCGAGTGGCTCCGCCGCATGTCCGGCCTCATCGTGAATATCGATGAATCGCTTTCGCGGAAGAGCAAGGCGGATTTTGCGGTGGCCGAAGAATTGGTCCGTGAAGTGAACGAGATTATCATCCGGGACGAGAACGGCACGGACTTCCAAAAGAAGTACGCACAGGCGTTCGAAGACTACCCCGACGTCACGATCGCGCACATAAAATTGACGCGAATCCTTGACCGCGCGTAGGAACGTTATAAACTTTCTCCCATGTACTCCCGCTGGCTCCGCCCCGCCGCCGCCGTCCTGTTCGGCACTCTGCTCATCGCTGCTTACCACCGCACGGAGCAGGCTGTCGTCATCGTGGACGCCGCCAATCATCTGATTGATTCACTGACGCCTGAACAGAAAGCCAAGGCACTGATCCCCTTTGAGGATGAAAAGCAGCGCTTCGACTGGCACTTCATTCCAAAGGAACGCAAAGGCCTGCCGCTCCGCGAGATGCAGCCTTACCAGCAGCGCCTGGCAACCGCGCTGATCGCTGCCGGGCTCTCCCAGCAGGGTTTCATCAAGGCGACCACGATCATGAGCCTGGAAGACGTCCTGCGCATCATGGAGAAGGACTCCGGGGAACGCCGCAATCCGGAAAAGTATTACGTCTCGATCTTTGGGACTCCCGCCACGAAGGGCGTTTGGGGTTACAGCATCGAAGGCCACCACCTGAGCCAGAACTACACCATCGTCAATGGCAAGATTTCTGATTCCCCGAGCTTCTTTGGAACGAACCCGGCCAAAGTGCCGGAGGGTCCGCGCAAGGGCCTGCGTGTTCTCGCGCAGGAAGAAGATCTTGGACGTGATCTGATGACCTCGCTGACGCCTGCTCAACAGGCCACGGCGACCGTCGACAAGACGGCCTACAAGGACATCATCAGTTTCAACTCCCGCAAGGCGGCGATTGAAGGCAAGCCCTCCGGCCTGCTGGCATCCAAGATGACTCCCGCACAGTTCAACAAGCTGATGGTGTTGCTCGAAATGTACGCCAACAACATGCCGGAACAGCAGGCGCAGGCCCGCATGGATAAGGTGAAAGCGGCCGGGAAGAATATATACTTTGCCTGGGCTGGCGTCACCAACGTTGGCGGACCGCATTACTACCGCGTGCAAACCGACACGTTCCTGGTGGAGTACGACAACACGCAGAACGACAACAACCACGTCCATTCCGTGTGGCGCGATTTCAACGGCGATTTCGGCTTGGACTTGCTGAAAGCGCACTACGAAGCCAGCCACAAATAAAGCACATATGTAAACCATAAAGAATCGGTGCCAGGCACCGATTCTTTATGGTTTCTTTGTTTTTTGGGGGTGGTTTGTGACTGCTTCTGCCAGCACCAGCTTCAGCGGCACCTTCGCCGCCAGCGCGACGGCCTTGCAATCTTCGTACTCCGGCGTAAATCCGTACGGCGAGGTTTTCACACGCACCGAACCATACTGGGTATCGACGGTCACCCATTCGCGGGGCAGCACCCTCCGTTCGGCCTCGTGAAATCGTAGTCCCAAGGCCGGTGTTTCCTGAAACATCAGGTCTGCGAGCCTTTCCCGGTCCGCAGGGTTGGCGATCACCTGCAACATCACTCCCGGCCGTCCCTTTTTCATTTGGACGGGAAGCAACGTGACATCCAGCGCTCCTGCTTCGAGCAGTCGTTCCGCGGTGAAGGCGATCAACTGCGGTGTTGCATCATCCAGGTTCACTTCGATCACCGATACGGTCGTTGTTTCCCGCGCACCTGAACGTCTGCCCACCATCACGCGCACCAGGTTGGCGTGATCGGCAAAATCTTTGTCGCCTGCACCATAGCCAATCGATTCCACCGTCATCGCGGGCATCGAGCCGAAGCCAGACGCCAAGGCCGCGACGATTGCCGCACCTGTGGGCGTGGTCAGTTCCGTCGCCGGCCCACGCGCATAGATCGGTTTGCCAGTTAATAACGCCGCCGTTGCGGGCGCGGGAACAGGCAGCACACCGTGTTCCGTTCTCACCGTGCCGGACCCGGTGTTGATCGCCGAGCAATAGATTTCCGTCACGCCCAATAACTGGAACCCAAGACAGGCGCCAACGATATCCGCAATCGAATCCGCCGCACCAACTTCGTGGAAGTGCACTTTCTCGATCGAGACCCCATGCGCTGCTGCCTCGGCCTCTGCCAGTACCTGGAAGACCTTCGTGGCGTTTTTCTTCACCGCAGCGGGTACGGCGGAGCGGTCAATCATCTCGAGAATATGAGGAAGATGCCTGTGATTTGAGGTTTCCTCAACCTCCACGCGGAATTTTTCTGCAGCCATGCCCCGGCGCTTCACGCGGTCCCAGGTGATGGTGGCACCCGCGGCCAGGGAATGAATGGCATCCGCGATGGCCTGCCGGTCGGCTCCGGCGTCCGCCAAAGCTCCCGTGATCATGTCTCCGGCGAGACCCGAAAAAGCGTCGATATAACAGAGGGACAAGACTTTAGTTTAGCCCGCGGAGAACCGGGAAGACCTACAAACCACGCACAGGCACGGTAAACTCCGCTGTATTCACCACGCCGAGCCTTTGGAACTGTACCCAGATTCTGTACACTGCTTCCCTCGGGAAAAAGATGTTGAATTGCACCGAGCCCGGATCCGTCAGAAACGGATGCTCATGGATCGAATCAATCAGGTCGTTCGAGACCGCCAGCAGGTGCCCCATTGCTCCCAGATACGGTTCGACACCCTCCTGTGGCGACAGCGTGAAGAACAGCATCGTCTTGCGTCCCGGCATAGGTTTCGGCGGATCGAGACGCAGCGAGACCGTTAAATTGTCGGTGTTCTTGGTCGCAAGATCCATCGCGGGCGTCGTGATCGCCTGCGAGACGGACTTCGAATATCCTGCAGTCGTGAGGAATCTCGGCAGCAACTGCGGCGTCGCACCCGCGGGATAGCAGTCCGCCAGCAACTTGTAGATACCCGGTTTGGGCAACGTCACGGTGAGTTGAAACGTTCCGTCGGGCCGGGGTTCGGGATGCGTGTGCACGAAGTACGAAAGATCGGCGCTCACCAGAAACAGATGAAAGAGTTTCTCGTGGACAATCTCGAACTTTGTGGCCCGCTTGCCGGTCTTCGGGTCCAGCAGCTCAAAGGTTAGTTGCACTGGCTTGCCCGCAGGCAGGCCGGAGGGCAGGGAAGTGACTTGGAGCCGGAATTCCACCGGTTCCTGGATCTTTGCTTCGAGCGTCATCCCGCAGCGTGGGCATTTGCCCGGGCCCTTGGCGCGAACATCCGGATCCATGGGGCAGGTGAAATCGACCGCTGGCGGCTGTTGCGCCTGCAGCAGTCCAGCGGCTCCCAGGGCGATGAGTTCCCGGCGGGTCATGAGCGTGCGGGCGGCGCAAAGGGCCAGACTGCCGTGGTGGTGAAGCCGCCATCCACTGCGATGATTTGCCCGGTGATGTAGTCCGAGGCGGGAGCCGCAAGGAATACCGCCAGCGGTGCCACGTCTTCCGGTTTGCCGATCCGCGGATTTGCCTGCCCTGACCGCAGCCACTGCCGCATCTCCTCGGGCTTCCACATTTCCCGGTTCAGATCCGTCTCAATAAAGCCCGGTGCAATGCAGTTCACCTGGATATTGTTCCTGCCCCATTCGGCTGCCAGCGCCATGGTGAACTGCCCGATTGCGCCCTTCGTGATGGAGTAAACGGAAAGATACGGGAGGCCCAGCAGCGACGTCAGACTGCCGATATTGATGATCTTGCCACCCTGGCCGCGGTCGACCATCCGCTGGCCGATGATCTGTGTGAACTCGAAGATCCCGTGCAGATTGGTCTGCAGGATGTGCTCGTACTCTTCTTTCGTGTAATCGGCAAAGTGTTTGCGGATGTTGGTGCCTGCCACGTTCACCAGGATGTCCACGTCGCCAGCCGCCTCTGCCGCGGCGCGGATGGAGGCCGAGTCCTTGAAATCGAGGACAATCGCGCGGCCTTCCAATTCCGCCGCAATCTTTTCCAGCGCATCCTTGGAGCGTGCGGCGACGATGACGTCAGCTCCCGCTGAGTAAAGAGCTTCGGCAATGGCCAGACCGATGCCCCTGCTGGCACCGGCCACGAGGGCGGTTTTGCCCTTGAGAGAGAAGGGATTCACACCCGGATTTTCTCACGGTTCCGCCTGTCATGCGCCTCTCATACAGAATTCATTCTGGCGAAATCTTGCAATGACATGGTTGAAGAGGTTTTTCATCGAATTACCTCTTAAGGAGAAGTATGTCCAGCAAACAGCTCGGGGCCGCAGTCGCCGCATGGTGGATTGCGATGTCCGGCAATATGATGGCCCAGCAAGTTCCGGCTATTGATTTGACGAAGTGGGGAGCGGTGACCGCGCCGGTTTATGGCATGCAGGAACCCAACCCGAACTATCCCGGTGCCGATGTCTTCGCCGGTCCCAACAAATTCGGCTCCTATTACGCCGGCGTTCTGCCGAATGGCAAGATCGTCAAGCCGGCCGGTATCTCGATTCAGGTCGGGATGAATCCAATGGGGGTTGCCGTGACTCCCGACAGCAAGTTCATCATTACCAGTAATGACGATGAACGCGAAGGCGGTTACGCGTCTTACCAGAGCACCAAGAATCTTGGTGGTTACTCGATTTCTGTCATTGATGCCGCCACGATGAAGGTGCTGACCACCTATCAGTCGTCGGCTACCTTTTACATCGGTCTGCAGATCACAGGCACCGGTCCATATACGATCTTCGCTTCGGGCGGTCCCAACAATACTGTCATGACCTTCTCTGTCAGCGCGGACGGCACCTCAGTCACGCCCGGAAGCAGCATTGTGATTCCTCCCACTCTGCCTGTCAATGGCGGCTATGTTTCCAACTACCGGCCGGACGCGGGCTTTCAATACAAGGATGCAAATGGAAATGGCGCGTCCGTGCCCTCCCAGTTCAGCACCGCGGGCGCTGCAATCACTTATCCCGCAGGTTCCACGCTCAGTCCGGATGGCAAGTTCCTCTATGTCGCCTGCAACGTGGATAACAGCGTTGCCGTGATCGACACAGCTTCGAAGACTCTGATCCGTCAGCAGCCCGCGGGCTATTTCCCTTACACTGTCGCAGTTTCGGGCGATGGACAGAAGATTGCCGTTTCCAACTGGGGCATGACCGAATACAAGTTCTATGATGCCAATTACGACAGCACGGGCACGCTGACCAATATCAACACCACGGCACAGAATTATCCCGATGGTTTCTATGTGCCTCTGACGGATACGGTGGGTAAGAACCCCAAGACTTCCTCTGTTTCGCTTTATGATGCCGCGGGTGGTGATGCACGGAACCTCCAACTGCGCCAGAGTGTTTACATGGGTCACCCGCTTGACAGCTTGTTCAACGTCGGCGACACCCATCCCTCCGCCATGGCGGTCGTTCGCAATCCGAAGCAGGAAATCCTCTACACACTGAAGTCCAACTCCGATGCAATTGGCATGATTGACATGGCCACTGGCCTGCAACTCGCTGATTACGACATTGCTCCTCTTCCGCTGAAGGCTTCTGATGGCCACACGCTGCATGGCACTTACCCGGGAGCGATTGCTGTCTCTCCTGATGGGACGCGTGCTTATATCACCGAAGGTGGCCTGAACTCGGTTCTTGTACTGGACACCACCAATCCAGCGTCACCCCGCCAGCTTGGCCGTATTCCCACCGGCTGGTACCCCATTGGCGTCACGGTTTCCCCTGATGGCAAGAAGCTTTACATTACCAACGCCAAGGGCATCGGCGAAGACATTAACCCCGCAACGGACACCACCGTTGCCAATGCGCCGACCGGAGTCGCCTCTGATACCCGCGTCGACAGCAATTTCATCTTCGGCTCTCTGCAGCAGGTCGACCTGACCAACACCACTGTTGATCAGACGGCGCTCACGCAGAACTTCATGATCCAGGATGCGACGAAGCTCGATACGAGCGTCGTCCCGCTCGGCGGCGCCGCTTCCTCCAAAATCAAACACGTGTTCTTCATCATCCATGAGAACAAGACCTTCGACAGTATGCTCGGCAACCGTCCGGAATTCGGCAAATTCGCCAGCACCACCTTCAATGACATCAAGGGCGCTCCCTACAGCAACCAGCAGTACACTGGTGTTTCGATCAACACCCAGACCCTCGCCACCACGTTTGCAGTTGCGGCGAACTACTACGCTGACTCTGAAGAGAGCGATGCCGGTCACCAGTTCAATGCTTCCGGCACCTCAACCGATTACACGCAGAAGACGCTGCTGAACAAGACGGGCCGCGGCCTGCTGGCCAACAAGAACTTCGAACCCGAAGATTACCCTGAATCCGGTTATATCTTCAATAACGCGGCCCGCAACGGCGTTTCCTTCAAGGACTACGGCGCCATGGTTCGCATTCAGGGTACGGACACCGGCACCACCACTCCCACCAGCACCAATGACATCTTCAGCGGCAACCTTGGTTTCCCGCAACTCGATTCCGCGGCGCTGAACACCGTTCTTCCGCTGAATAACCTGGGCGATGTCAGTTCCCCTGTGTACGGTCTTGGCCAGAGCTATTTCATGGCGCTGCCAATCCTCACTGTTCTCGGCACCAACAACCCCAGCGGAGAACCACGCATCGATCTGAACTACCCCGGCTACAACTTCAACATCAGCGACCAGCGCCGCGCGCAGGAGTTTATCACTGACTTTGACCGCATGGTGCGCGCTGGAACGTTGCCGCAGTATATTTACCTCTATCAGCCGAATGACCACACCGGTGGTGTGCAGGCCCCGAATCAGAAGGGCGTTTACGCAGGTGCTGCCAGCGAAGTTGCTGATGGCGACGTGGGTCTCGGCATGGTCGTCCAGCACATCATGCAGAGCCCGGTCTACTATGATGCCGCCACTTCCACCGGGTCCGCCATCTTCATGACTTATGACGATGCTCAGGCCACGCTGGACCATATCCACCCGCACCGTTCGCTCGCTATTGTCATCAGCCCGTTCGCAAAGCCCGGCTACATTTCCAAGCGTCACTATTCCACCGCTTCCATCGTGAAGACGGAAGAGCTGTTGCTTGGCCTGCCGCCGAATAACCTTGGAGATTTGGTGGCTACGGATATGCGCGATATG
The DNA here is from genome assembly GCA_903923395.1 of uncultured Acidobacteriia bacterium. Lineage (GTDB taxonomy): Bacteria > Acidobacteriota > Terriglobia > Bryobacterales > Bryobacteraceae > BOG-234. Next base: position 314 of record CAIXXM010000109.1, on the reverse strand, counting down.
TTCCAGTCCACCTACAACGGTATTACCGCCGCGCAGGTGCCTGTGACCCGCAGTATTCCTTTCAGCGCAACCCCCTTTGGTGACCGCATCTACCGCATGGTGAAGAATCTCGATCTGAGCCGTCCGGACAGCGACAGCCTGCGCCTCGGTATTCTTTGCCGGCTCTCCATGCAGGCCGATGCACTCTACAAGGAAGCAGCTGCGAAGCGTAAGTTTGACCGAAAGTTCAAGGCGGAAGAGAAGAAGCTTCTCGAACAGGCCGTGAAAGTGGTCAACACCAAGATGCCGAAGGACTGGGACGATAAGTAACCCGT
>CAIXXM010000108.1 GCA_903923395.1 uncultured Acidobacteriia bacterium | reverse complement strand
TGGGAGAGTTGTTTATCCTTGCAGGATTGCGAAGAAAGCGGGCACCGATTGCGAGGGAGCTGACGAGAATGCCGATTCGAGAGAACATTATGCACAACCCGATCATCGGACCTTGGCTGCGCGAGAGTAAGGATGAGGGGCGCTTGGAAGGACAGCAGGAAATCCTGATGGGCCAGATCGCCAAGCGCTTCGGCCTCGACGTGCCCGCCAACCTCAGTAAGCGGCTGGCAGGCCTGGGTTCGGAAGAACTCCGTGCGATCAGTCTTCGCCTTCTCGATGTCAGCTCAATCGATGAACTGTTCGTGGGCTAGGCGCTACTCGACGTTCACGGTCACACTAACATCCACCGTCTTCGGCGGGAAGCAGGCCTTATCGCTGCAGGCTTGATAACGCAGTTTCCCTGTTTGCGCCGCGGGACCCGTCGCGGCATCTGCATTTGCCTTGAACTTCGTCGTGATCGCGAACTCACCGGTCAGCACAGACACCGGCTTTTCGGAAAACGAATACTTCTCCAGTTTGGCCTTCGGATAAGAGACGGATTCTGAAGTGAGCGGTCCGGCACCCCAGGTTAATTTGAGCGGAATCAGGTATTCTTCCGTCGGCGTGTTGCTGTTGCAGTGGAAGCCCGCGTTGAGGGAAGCCTTCAACACCACCGTGGCCTCGCCGCCCTTTTTTATCTTCACGGTGGGAACCGGTGTGACTGTCAAAACAGGGCTCATGCCCTGGGCGCTAAGCACCACCGCCAGGCTTGCTGTTAGCAGGGGGGTGCAGAAGGCTTTCAATCGCATCTTCGAACTCTTTCTTGCCGGTCAGGCCCACATGCACACTGGCGATGCGGCCTTCGCGGTCGATCAGGAATGTTGTTGGCAGTGCTTCCACGCCACCGTATTGGTCAGTGGTTTTCTCGTCACCGAGTACGATCCGGTAGTTAATCTTCTTCTGCGCGACGAAGGGCTTGATCGCGTTCCAGCCGTCATCGTCCATCGAGATGCCTACGACTTCAAAGCCCTCGCTCTTGTGTTTCTGCTGGAAATCGATGAACCAGGGGATTTCGATCTGACAGGGACCGCACCAGGTGGCCCAGAAGTCGACCAGTACGACCTTGCCGCGGAGATCAGAGAGCCGCATGGTCTTGCCTTCGGCGTCTTTCAACGCGAAGTCGGGTGCTGCTTTGCGGTCTTTGCTGTCTTTCACGGCAGCACGCGCCGGGGCAACCGGGGCACAGGCGGTATATCCGAGAGACAAAGCTGTACCGACAGCCAGCAGGGCGGCGAGATGTGTGCGCGGAATAGTCACTGTAAAGATTATATCGGCTTGAGGCGCGGGTTTATTCCTGTATGCGCTAGGATCAACAACAATGCGTCTCCCCCTCCAAGGCATTCTCGTTGTCGACCTCACCCGCGCTGTCGCCGGGCCGTTCTGCACTATGAACCTGGGGGACCTCGGCGCGCGCGTCATCAAGATCGAAGAACCGAAGACTGGTGACGAAACACGCCATTGGGGTCCGCCGTTCGTCCAATCGGAGAGCACGTACTGGCTCGGCATCAACCGCAACAAAGAGAGCGTCACTCTCGATCTCAAATCGCCTGAAGGCCATGCGGCGCTGTTGCGCATCCTTGCCAAAGCCGATGTTTTGATTGAGAATTTCCGGCCCGGTGTGGCGGAACGTTTGGGGCTCTCGCCAGAAGCCCTCCACCGCCCCGACCTCATCTCCGTTTCTATCTCCGGCTTCGGTCAAAACGGGCCGGGACGCCATCTTGCGGGTTACGACATGATGATCCAGGCCATGTCCGGCCTGATGACAGTATCGGCCTACCCCGGTGGACCTCCGGTCAAATGCGGCTTCCCGATCGCCGACGTTCTCACCAGCCTCTACGCCGGACAAGCGATCGCCGCAGCCCTTTATGCCCGCACGCAGGATGGCCTTGGCCGCCGAATCGAACTGGCTCTGCTCGATGGCTTGCTCGCGGCGATGTGCTCCGTGACGTCCTCCTGGCTGCTGGCACGCAAGGAACCCGCGCCGATGGGCGCGATGCAGGCCAATATCGCTCCTTACCAGATCTTCCAGTGTTCGGACGGCATGATGGTCGTGGGGGCGCTCAATCAGAGGCTTTGGGAAGGTTTATGCCGTGCGCTCAACCGCACGGACTGGCTCACTGACCCGCGCTACGCTGACAACAAACTCCGGGTGCAGAACCGCGATACGTTGGCCCCTCTGGTGGAGGCGGAACTGGTCCGGGAGACCCGCGCCCATTGGATGCAGGTTCTCGAAAAGGAGCAAGTGCCGTGTGGCCCGGTGTGGTCGATTGGTGAGGTTTTGGAATCCCCGCTGGTCCGTGAGAGGGGGTCCGTGATTGCGCCGGAACATCCGCAACTGGGGCGGCTCGAAATCTATGCCAACCCCACACGAATCGCGGACACGGAGTTAGCCCAGGCGCCGCCGCCTCTGCTGGGAGAACATACCGAGGCGGTGCTGCGGGAATTCGCGTAGACGGCTGCTAGTTCTGCAAAGCCTGGTAGACGAGGTTGTAGAACTTCGGCTGGATGTCGGTTGCGTTCGGCATGAGCTGGATCATGAGGACCAGGACGGTGTGGCTTTGCGGATCGACCCAGTATTCCGTGCCATATGCGCCGCTCCAGCCGAACGAGCCGATGCCTGCCATATCCCGAGCGCCGTAGCGTTCGACGGTTTCAAAGCCATAGCCAAAGCCGAGACCATTCTGAGAATGGAGGAGTCCGCTCTGGTTCGAAGTCATGAGGGCGACGGTTCGCGTGGAGAGGATGCGGTGGCCGTTGGCGGTGCCGCCATTGCGGATCATTTCGAGGAAGAGGGCGTAATCGTGTGCGGTTGAGGTGAGCCCGGCGCCGCCGGCGAAGCTCTTGCGGGGACCGTTCACGTAGTGGCCCTGGCCTTTGGGGCCTTCCGGCGCGCGCACAATGGTGCCTCCTGGACCGGAGGAATAAACCGCCGCGAGACGGGAGGCCTCGTTTTCAGGAATGAAGAAGCGGGTGTCCTTCATGCCCAAAGGTTCGGTGATGCGTGTGCGGATGAACTGGTCGAGGGGCATGCTGGAGGCTCTTTCGACGACGCAGCCGAGGATATCGGTGTTGTAGCCATAGACGAAGGCTTCGCCGGGCTGGGCGACGAAGGGCAGGGTGCCGAGGCGCTCCATGGTTTCACAGATGGGCTCCTCCTTATCGGCGGTGTACCAGCCGTTGCCGGCAGCGGGGCCGAGGCCTTTGGCGCGGTAGAGTTCGGCGACTTCGCGCTGCGTGCCGTAGGAGACGCCGGCGGTGTGGGTGAGCAGGTCCTTGATGGTGATGGGCCGCTTGGCGGGAACGAATTTCACATCGCCTTCGGCGCGCACGGCGACGGTGGTTTTTGCGAAGGTGGGGATGAAGTGGCTGACGGGCTCATCGATGCCGATCTTGCCTTCTTCGATCAGCGCCATGACGGCGGTGCTGGTGATGGCTTTGGTTTGTGAGGCGATGCGGAAGATGGTGTTGGGACTCATCTTGCGGCTGGCTTCCTTGTCGGCCCAGCCGATGGCTTCCTGGTAGACGGGTTTGCCATCGCGGAGGACTAGTGCGACGGCGCCGGCGAGGCGGTTGGCATCGACTTGTTCCTGCAGGTAGCGTGTGATGCGTGAGGCGCGCGCGGGGTCGAGGGTGCTGGCGGTTTTCGCGGGCGGGGTCTGGCTTGCGGCGGGGAGGGAAAGAAGGAGGAACAGTACGGGGATTTGGATACGCATACCGTTCCTCAGTTTACGCGAAATGAGCCGCGCGGGGATTCCCTCGGGGCTGCTATTTGACCGGATTGCCGTTGGCGTCCAGGATTTGAAGCGGCCCCAGGTTCAGACTGCGAATCCCGGCTTCAATCTTCGAACGGTCGCCGACGATCACCCAGACGAGCTTGTCCGGCTGGATGAGAGTCCGGGCCGCATCGTCCACGTCTGCCAGCTTGAGTGCCATCACATCTTTCGCGTAGTTATCGAAGTAGTCGTCTGGCAAACCTGAGCGGACATTCTCCGCCAGAGTGTTTGCGAGTTGGACCGTGGTTGCGCGGGTACCGGGGAGTTTGAGGGTCATGTTGGATTTTGCGTCCTGCAGTTCCTGTGCAGTGACCGGCCTGGCTTTGACGATATCTTGCAGTTCTTTAGAGACCTCCATCAAAGATTCTCTGGTCTTGTCCGTTTGGACTGGCGCGAAAAAGAAATACGGGCGCTGGCCGCGGGAACTGGGGATGAATGAGCCGACTCCGTAAGAATAATGCTTGTCCTCACGGATATTCATATTGAGGCGGCTGGAGAAATTCCCTCCCAGGACGGTGTCCGCAACCGAGCCGGCCAGAGCGGCGGCGCTGGCTTGCGGCGGAGCGATCAAGCCACTGAGGATCACGGATTGTTCTGAGCCGGGGCGATCAATGAGATAAACGCGCGCACCGCTCTTGAGTTGAACAGGAGCGATGTTCTTCTTTGGTGCCGGTGCCGGGGCCCAGCCAGTAAATGCGGTCTCCAGTTTCGGCAGGATCTCGCCCATGGTGATATCCCCCACGACGATGAGCGTTGCATTATTGGGCCGGTACCACGTGGAGTGGAACCTTTGGAGATCCGCAGTGGTGATCTTGGCAGCCGATTCTTCGGAGCCGGAACCTGTGAATGGTACGGAGTAGGCATGGTTGGCCCCGAACAGGAGCGGGGGAAGTACGCGGAGGCCGAGCATCATCGGGCTGGACTTTTCTTCCTGAATCGAGGCGATATGCTGGCGCTGCACTTTGGCAAAATCAGCCGCGGGGAAGGCGGGGTGGAGCGCGACGTCAGCGAACAGCGCGAGGGAAGGATCCAGTTTGTCTTTCAGGGCACTGAGTTGAACTTCAGAAGAGTCTGTGGTGGAGTAGGCCAAGATCTGGGCACCCAGACTTTCGATCTGTTCATCCAGAGCCAGCGTAGAGAGGGTTTTCGTGCCAAACGAAAGCATCTTGCTGGTCAGTGAGGCCGTGCCGGGGATGGCGAGTGAATCGGCTGCGTACCCAGCGTCCACGGTGAGGGTGATACTCACCAAAGGCAGTTCGTGGCGTTCCGCGAGGATTACTTTGGTGCCATTCTTCAGAGTGGCGCGCTGGATATTGGCGGGCTTCGCCTCCACGGTTCCGGAGATGGCAGGCGGTGTTTTGCGCTCCACCGGCGGCGCGGAGGTATGGTCGCTGAACGGCAGCACGGTGAGGACATATTGGCCATCTGCAAGCCAGCGGTTGGCGAAATCCTTGATGAGGGCCGGCGTTGCCGTCTGGTGGCGGGGCAGTGAGGTTTCGAAAAGATAGGCCGGATCGCCAGTAAGAATCTGCCCCAGGGCGAGGAGGTCGGATTTGCCGCCAAAGCCACCGATCATTTCGGCGCTGCGGAGAAAGTTGGCAGTGAACTGTGTTTGCACCCGCTGCAGTTCAGCTGCAGTTGGCCCCTCCTTGAGGAGCTTGGCGAGCTCGTCGTCAATGGCAGCCTCCACGGCCTTCGGATCTTTGCCGGGAGCCACCATCACATCAATCGCAAACTGGCCGGCAATTTCGCGGGCATCCATCCACGAGTCCACTGCTGTTGCGGTTTGGTCCGTGTAAACCAAACGCTGGTAGAGACGGGAAATCTTGGACTTGGCGAGAATATTGCTCACCAGGTCAAGATAGTCAGCATCAGCGGAGCCCAACCCCGGGGTGTTCCAGAACTTCAGGATGCGTGCTTCGGGTACACGATCCTCCAGAGTTTCGCGGTGCGTGCCGGACATCTTGGCGACCCACGTTCCGGGGCGTGCCAAGGGCCGGCCGGCCGGGATATCACCGTAGTATTTCGTCACCTTCTCGCGCGCCGTCTTCAGATCGATATCACCCGCCAGCACCAGCACCGTGTTGGAGGGCCCGTAGTAAGTGCTGAACCACTCTTTCACGTCATCGAGAGATGCGGCGTTGAGATCCTCCATGGCACCGATGACAGACCAGGAGTAAGGGTGGCCAGCCGGAAATGTGGCACTGGGGATCATTTCCCAAGCCTGTCCGTAGGGTTCATTGAGCCCCTGGCGCTTCTCATTCTGCACCACACCGCGCTGCACGTCGAGCGTGGCTTTGTCGAAGGACTGTATGAAGTGCCCCATGCGGTCTGATTCGAGGAACAGCGTGTAGTCGAGCGCGTTGGTTGGCACGTTCTCGAAATAGTTGGTGCGGTCCTCATTCGTTGTCCCGTTCAGGGTTGTCGCGCCAATCCTTTGGAGTGCCTGCGTGAAGGAGCCCTTGAGGTTCTCACTGCCCCCGAACATCAAGTGCTCGTAGAGATGAGCAAAGCCGGTCTTGCCCCGGCGTTCATTCTTGGACCCAACGTGATACCAGGTGTTGACCGCGACAATGGGCGCTTTGTGGTCTTCGTGAACAAGAACCGTTAGTCCGTTGGGCAGTGTGAATTTCGCGTAGGGGATATCAATTTTCGTTTGCGCCAAAGCAACAGTTGAAAGGAGCAACATCGCGGCGGTGAGTTTTTTCATTGTGGAAGTCCCAATGAGTCATAAACGGTCCGCGGATGGTGGTTACAGGAAATCCTTGGAACTGCTATCCCACCTGCACTAAACCGTATCTGCGCTGCCAGTGGCCGCGGATGTATTCGACGGCGGCGGCGTAGGCTTCTTGTGAGGGCGGGCGTTCGACGAAGGCTTTGGCTTCGTGGCGGGCGGCTTCGAGGATGTCGGGGTCGCGCAGGATGTTGGCGATCTGGAGCGACGGGAGGCCGGATTGTTTGGTGCCGAAGAACTCGCCGGGGCCGCGGAGTTTGAGGTCCATTTCGGCGATGTAGAAGCCGTCCTGTGAATCGACCAGGGTGCGGATGCGCTCCTTGCCGGTATCGTTGAGCTTTTCCGTGATGAGCATGCAGTGGCTCTGCTCGGCTCCGCGTCCGACGCGTCCGCGCAATTGGTGGAGCTGGGAGAGTCCGAAGCGCTCGGCCTGCTCGATCACCATCACGGTGGCGTTGGGGACATCGACGCCGACTTCGATGACCGTGGTGGAGACGAGGATTCTGGTGCGGCCCTGCTTGAAGGCGTCCATGGCGGCTTCCTTTTCATTCGCGCCGAGACGGCCGTGGAGCAGGCCGATGGGGATGTTCGGGAAGACCTCTTTCGAGAGGTGTTCGTACTGCTGCTGTGCCGCCTTCATCGCGGTGGTTTCGGATTCCTCGATGACGGGATAGACCACGTATGCCTGGCGGCCCTTTTCGACTTCGCGCTGAATCTCGCTGTAGGCCAGTTCGACTTGATCCGCCGTGTAGTGTTTGGTCTGGATCTTCTTGCGTCCGGGGGGCATTTCGTCGATGACGGAAGCGTCGAGATCGCCGAAGAGGGTGAGGGCGAGGGTGCGGGGGATGGGGGTGGCGGTCATGACGAGGACGTCCGGCGAGACGCCCTTTTGCAGGAGTTCAAAGCGCTGCATGACGCCGAAGCGGTGCTGTTCATCGATGACCACGAGGCCGAGGTTGGCGAATTCGACGTCCTTTTCGATGAGGGCGTGGGTGCCGATGGCGATGTGGATCATGCCGTTGCGCAGCATTTCCTTGATCTGGAGTTTCTCGCGGGCTGTGTTGGAACCGGTGAGCAGAGCGGGTTCATAGCCGAGCTTGCGGAAGAGCGGCCGGAGCCCGAGGAAGTGCTGCGTGGCGAGGATTTCCGTGGGCGCGAGGAAGGCGGCCTGATAACCGTTTTCGAGCGCAATGACGGCGGCTTCCGCGGCAACGATGGTCTTGCCGCTGCCGACGTCGCCCTGGAGCAGCCGGTTCATGGGGCTGGGTGAGGCCATGTCTTCCGCGATCTCTTTGAGCACGCGTTTCTGGGCACCGGTGGGCTTGAAGGGCAGGAGTTTCTTGATGGAATCGCGCACCTTGTCATTGAGCTGGAAGGAGATGCCGGGTACCATTTTGCCCTTCTTGCGCTTGATTTCCAGGCCGCATTCGAGCCAGAAGAACTCCTCAAAAATCAGGCGGAACTGCGCCTGGGAGCGGAAATCATTCCAGATGCGGACGGGCGTTTCGTTATCGGGAAAGTGTATGGCGCGGATGGCGGCGGTGCGGTCTGGAAACTTGAGGCGGTGGCGGAGTTCTTCGGGCAGACGGTCCGTGAGGCGGGGCATCTGCTGCAGGACGCGGAACATCAGGCTGCGGATGACGCGGGTGTTGACCTTCTGGGCGGCTTCGTAGACGGGGACGATGCGGCCGGTGTGGAGGGAGGCTTCGCCCTCGTCATCGTCGCCGGAGAGGAGTTCGGTTTCCGGGTGCATCATCTGCAGTTCGCCGCGGTAATTATCGAATTCGATCTTGCCGTAGAGAGCGACGCGGGTGCCGGGGAGGAGTTTGTCGGCGAGGTAGGCGCTGCGGAACCACTTGGCGAGGAGGACCGCCTTGGAAGCATCCGTGAATTCGGCTTCAAAGAGACCGAGGCCCTTGCGTTTGAAGCTGGAGACTTTGGCGGCTTTGACCTCCGCAATGACGGTGGCCATTTCGCCGGGGGCGAGTTTGGCGATGGGTTTGAGGTTGCTGCGGTCTTCGTAGCGGAAGGGGAAGTACTGGATGAGGTCTTCGATGGTTTCGAGACCCTTGGTTTGCAGCATGGCTGCGCGGTGGGGTCCGACGCCCTTCACGTAGGTGAGGGGGGTATCAAGCTCAAGGGGCAAATTCGAGTGTAGCCCGATTGCCCCCTGCGCCTGACAACGGGATTACTTGGTGCGGACGGTGGGGTACTTGATGCCGAGCTGTTCGAGGTACGTGTTGTACTTCGAGGGGTCGTAGTACATTTTCTTCATTTCCGGGCGGTACTCATCCATGATCTTCTTGTTGAGGAAGAGCGCGGGTTTGTCACCGGGGCGGACGAAGCTCTTGTACTTCTGGTCTTTGGTCTGGACGTTGTTGAAGTAGTCCCAGGCGGCCTTGACCATTTCGGGGTGGGTGAGCAGGTCGAGCACGGTCATGGCCTGGACCTTGGCGCCGGCGATGGTGCCTTTGTGGGCGATGGGCGTGGCCATGGCGATGGCGTTGGCCCAGCTGTGGCCGGGGCCCGCGGCGATGTTGGCGGGGTAGCTGAGGGTGACGGTGGGCACGACCCAGGAGATGTCGCCGATGTCATCGGAACCGCCGCCGGTGGGTCCGACGCCGCCTTCTCCACCCTGCCCTTCGACCACGGGACGCGGGGCGCGGATGGGCATGATGGTTTCCGGCAAGCCACGGACGGGAACGTCGAGTTCCTTCTGGAGGGACTTGGCCAGCAGCTGGTCTTCGGCGGTCCACTTGGGCAGACCCACCTTCTTGATGTTGGCGTACATGGCTTCGGCGACAGGCTGGTTGAAGTAGCCGGGCCAGGCGCTGCCGAGGAGGCGGGAGGTGACTTCGGTATTGGTCATGAGTGTGGCGCCCTTGGCCATATCGTCACCGATCTTCCACATGTCCATGATGTGCTGGTAATCGGCTTCGCGGAAGTAATACCAGACGGAGGCGTTCTGCGGGACGACGTTCGGCTGGTCGCCACCGTTGGTGATGACGTAGTGGGAGCGCTGCGCGAGGCGGAGGTGTTCGCGGCGGAAGTTCCAGCCGACGTCCATCAATTCGACGGCGTCGAGGGCGCTGCGTCCGCGCCAGGGGGCACCGGCTGCGTGAGCGCTTTCCCCTTTGAACATGTATTCGACGGAGACCATGCCGTTCTGGCCACCGGGTCCGTAAGCGACACCGAAGCCGGCACCGACGTGAGCGAAGAGGACGACATCCACATCTTTGAAGACACCGGCCTGCACGTAGTAAGCCTTGGTGCCGAGCTGTTCTTCGGCGACGCCGGGCCACACTTTGAGGGTGCCCTTGAGGTGCTCGCGCTGCATCACTTCCTTCACGGCGAGGACGGCGGTGATGTTCATGGGCACGCCGGAGTTGTGACCTTCGCCGTGGCCGGGGGCACCGACGATGAGCGGGTCACGGTAGGCGACGCCGGGTTTCTGGGAAGCCTGGGGGATGCAGTCAATATCGGAACCGAGTGCGATGACGGGCTTGCCTTCGCCCCAGGTGGCCATCCAGGCGGTGGGGATGCCGGCGATGCCGCGCTCGATCTTGAAGCCTTCCTTTTCGAGAATGCCGGTCAGGTATTTGGAGGTTTCATATTCCTGGAAGCCGAGTTCGCCGAAGCTGAACACGGTATCGACCATGACCTGGTTCTGCTTGTACATGCCGTCGATCTTGCCGGAGAGGTCGGCCTTGATGGAGGCTTCCTTTTCGGGAGACAGCTTGTTCTGGGCGAAGGCGCTCAGACAAAGGAGGAGGAGGAGTCCGGTAATTCGCATAAGGGTTGAGAACAGTTATACCGTTCCCGGACCCGTTTTGCACTAGAAACGAATGTTTTACGCCTGCTTGCGTTTCGCCTTGACCGCGCCGGGTTCGGAGACCACGGGCTTGCGGAGCTGGGGCTTTTCGGCGGGAGCGTGGGGGTGGAATCGCTTCAGCTGGTCTGTAACGCAGACGAGGAACATGGGCTGGGAGGCGTTCTTGAAGATGTCGATGATGCGGTTGGAATCTTCTTCGAGATAGATGTTCTTGCCGTCCGTGACGAGGTGGACGTCGCTGTTGGCGATCATGGCTTCCCCGAGGCGCTTGCCCATTTCGCGGTGCAGGAAGCGTAGGACGCGGCGAATTTTCTGGAGCGAGAAGCCCTTGCGGCGGAGTTCGGCGATGACGGAAACTTCGACGACTTCCTGGGCCGCGTAGACACGGCGGTGGCCTTCCTGGCGGGGGGAGACGACGCCGCGTTCATCCCACCACTGCAACTGGCGCAGACTGACGCCGGCGATTTCCGCGACTTCACCGCTGGAGTAGCGCTCGGTGTCCAAATGGGAAACGGACAGTTCCTTTTTTGTTTTGAACATTTCGCGTTGCCTCTGTCTGCTCCGGGTGAGCATCTCGAATTCTACCAAATTTCCGGGGGGCTGCGGTAAACTCAGACACCCGTGAACCGCCGTTATCTTTATCTGCTGCTGCTTTGTCTGTTGGCGATCATTACCTACCTGGACCGCGTGTGTATCTCCGTGGCCGGGCCGCGCATGCAGGACGCGCTCCATATTTCTCCGGACATGTGGGGCTGGGTGGGGACCGCATTTCTGGTAGGTTATGCGATCTTCGAGGTTCCCAGCGGCCATCTGGGAGACAGGCTTGGCGCACGGCGGGTGTTGACGCGAATCGTCCTGTGGTGGTCATTTTTCACGGCGCTGACCGGGGCGGTTTCGCTTTATCCGCTGTTGCTGGCGACGCGTTTTCTTTTTGGTGCAGGCGAAGCCGGCGCGTTTCCGAATGCGACGGTCGCGATCTCAAACTGGTTTACGCCCCAGACGCGGGGTCGGGCATTCGGCGTGTTCACCATGTGCAGCCAACTGGGCGGTGCGCTTTCACCGGTTTTGGTGGTGCCGATCCAGCAGGCTTACGGCTGGCGGATGTCGTTCTACGTGTTTGGCTTGCTGGGGGTGGTCTGGTCCGTGGTTTGGTTCTGGCTCTTCCGGGATCATCCAGTTGGAGCGGAACCTGCGCGCAAACAGCAGGAAGCAACGCCCTGGGGTGCAATGCTGCGCAGTCCGGAACTGCGGTCCATCATGGGGCTGACGTTTGGCTATGTCTACACCATGAGCTTTTTTCAAACCTGGTTCCACACGTATCTCTCGAAGGGCAAGGGGTTTAGTGAGGATTCCATGCTGCTTTCGTCATTGCCATACATTGTGGGCGCGGGTGCGAATTTGCTGGGCGGACTGTGCTGTGACTGGCTGGCGAAGAGTGTGGGCGTGAAGTGGTCGCGCCGCGGAGTCGGGATGGCTGGTTTGTTGCTGGCCGCGCTGGGGATTGGTTCGGCGACGCTGGCGGTGAGCCATACCGCCGTGATTCTCTGTCTGAGTGCCGCCTACGCGGGCATTACCTTCCAGCAGCCAGTGGTGTGGACGGCCTGCCTGGATATTGGCGGCAAGCGCGGGGGTGCGGTATCGGGTTTTATGAATACCGCGGGGCAGGTGGGGGGTGCAATTTCCTCCGTGGTCTTTGGCTATATCGTCAAAGCTTCCGGCAGTTATGACTTGCCGCTGCTGGGAATGGCGGCGTTTCTGGCGATGGGAATGCTGCTCTGGGCACGGGTGGATGTCACCAATCCAATCGCGGCGGAAACACTGAAAAATCAGCCATGTTAGCATGGAAGTTTATTCAAGGACAGAGGTTTTCGTGTCGGATCATCTAACCCGCAAAGAGTTGAAGACGGACCAGGTCGCCGTCACAGTCGAGCACGGCGTTCACTACTTTGCTTCGCATAAACAGCAGGTCACCAAGATCGCATCGATCGTAGTCGCGGTGGCAATCGTAGCCGGTGGCTTTTACTGGTATCGCGGCGCGCAGAGCACAGCCCGGCAGGCGGCGCTGGCGGAAGCTTTTGCCGCGGAAGCGACACCCGTTTCCGTGCAACAGGTGGGTGGCCCGCCGACCTTTGCCACGGACAAGGCGAAGAAGGAAGCTGTCGACAAGGCCTTCCAGAAGGTGCAGTCCGAATTCAGCGGCTCCGATGAAGCCTATGTTGCCGAGTACTATCTGGCGGCAATTGACGTGGATGACGCCAAGATGGACTCCGCGAAGAAGCGCTATCAGGATGTTGCGGACCATGCGGGCAAAAACTACGCCTCACTTGCCAAACTCGCGCTCGCCCAGATTCTGTTCGCGGAAAACAAGGGTGCGGATGCGGAGAAGATGCTGCGCGACCTGATGGAAAATCCGACGGACCTCGTCTCGAAGAACGAAGCGGCCATCACTCTGGCGCACGGCATCATCGCCACCAAGCCGGACGAAGCGAAGAAGCTGCTGACGCCCATCGCTTCCCAGGTGGAATCCAAAGAGGCCCCCATCGCGGCCAATTTGATGTCTGAAGCCAACGTGAAGAAGTAGTACGGCAATCTCAAACCAGGCCATGCTGGAATATTTGCGATTCCCGGTGGAAGCAAGCCGGGGGCGGCGTTACCCGGAGCCGGGGCACGCCTACCGCAATCCATTCCAGCGTGACCGCGACCGTATCATCCACACCCGTGCCTTCCGTCGGCTGGAGAACAAGACGCAGGTCTTTTCCCCGGCGCTGAGTGACCACTTCCGGAACCGTCTCACACATACACTTGAAGTGACGCAGATCGCGCGGACCATTGCGTCCGCACTGGGTCTGAATGAAGATCTCACTGAAGCTCTGGCTTTGGTGCATGATGTGGGTCATCCGCCCTTTGCGCATGCCGGTGAAGACGAACTGGACCGGCAGATCCGCAAGTTCGGCGCGCGGTTCGATCACAACATACAGTCCTTGCGCATTGTGGAATCTCTGGAGCAGCGCTATCCGCGGTTCCCAGGGTTGAACCTGACGTTTGAAGTGCGTGAGGGCATCGTGAAGCATTCCCGGGACTTCGAACCGGGTGAGATTCCTGAACTCGATGAATATCTGCCCGGCCAGCGGCCTGTGCTGGAAGCCCAGATCATTGACCTGGCCGATGAGATTGCCTACAACGCCGCGGATTTGGACGATGCCTATGAAGCCGAGTTCCTGACGCCGGAACTGGTCGCGGAGTCCGTGCCGCTTTATGCCGAGATTCTGGACGTTGTGGACACGCAGTTTCCGGGGGCAAGCCCGAGAGAGCGCTTCCAGGAATCGGTGCGTCATTTGATCGATGAACTGGTGTCGGGTTTGATCCAGGGTTCGGTCGCCGCGGTGAAGGACTCCGGGGTGAGTGATTTCGAGGCGGTGCGGCACTATCCGACCCGGCTCATCCGTTTCACGCGTCCCATCGCGGAGACCAGTGCCGCGTTGAAGCGCTGCCTCTTTGAGAACGTCTACGCTTCAGACATACTGGCGGAGGACCGGCGGCAATCGACGGTGCTGCTCTGCCGGACTTTCGAATATCTGATTGAGCATCCAGAGAAGGTGCCCGGTTTCGAAGGCAGCGGGCGCTTCCTGCCCAGGGCCGTTTGTGACTTCATCTCCGGGATGACGGACCGGTATTTCCTGCGCTACTACGAAAATCTGTTCGGCTCCTAAGCATTCGCCGCCGCCCCGAGGTCCGTTTTGCCGCCGAATACTCAGGAGACGTGCTGGTCCACCAGGATCAGGTTGCCGTCCGGGTCTTCGAGAATAAAGCTCGCGGGGCCTGTGGTCTTCTCATCTGCTTCCGTTTGGAAGACGACGCCCTTGGATTTTAATTCCTTCTGGATCTCGCGCACGTCCGTAAAGGATTCCAGCTTCCGGGCGTTGCTGTCCCAGCCCGGATTGAAGGTCATGATGTTCTTGCGGAACGCGCCGTGGAAGAGGCCGATGACGTGGTCGCCGTTTTTCATGATCAGCCAGTTCTTTTCCTGATTGCCGCCGAAGACTTTGAAGCCGAACTTTTCATAGAAGGCCCGGGAGGCGGCGAGATCCTTCACGGTCAGGCTCATGGAGAAGGCACCAAGTTGCATGGGAATGACTCTACTAGCACAAACCATTACACTGAAAGTGCCTTATGAAGCCCGCAGATACCGCACAACTCCTGACTGAACAGCCCAACCCCGCCTCTGCGAAGATTGACCAATTGTCCACGCTGGACATGCTGGCGGTGATCAACCGCGAAGACCGCAAGGTGGCCGATGCCGTTACGGCGGAGTTGCCGAACATTGCGCGTGCCATTGACGGGATTGTGGTAGCTTTCCAGAATGGCGGGCGTCTGTTCTACATCGGCGCGGGGACGAGCGGCCGCCTGGGTGTGCTGGATGCTTCCGAGTGTCCGCCGACGTTCAATGTCTCCGGGGATCTGGTGCAGGGGATCATTGCGGGCGGGGAATCGGCACTGTCGAAAGCGACGGAGACGACGGAGGATGATCCGGCGATTGGGCTGAGGGATTTGCTGGCCCGCGGCTTTACGGCGAAGGATGTACTCTGCGGGATTGCTGCAAGCGGGAGAACGCCGTATGTGCTGGGTGCTGTCGCGGAGGCCCGCCGGATGGGGGCGCTGACGCTGTGCATTGCCTGCTCACCGGATTCGCCGCTGGCTGCCGCCGTGGAGATCCCGATTACTCCGCTGCCGGGGCCGGAGGTGATTGCGGGGTCGACGCGGCTGAAAGCGGGCACGGCGACCAAGTTAGTGTGTAACATGCTGACGACGGGCGCGTTCATCCGGATGGGGTATGTGTGGGGTAACTTGATGGTGAATGTGCAGCCGAAGAATTCCAAGTTACTGGACCGTTCGCTGCGGATTATTTCCACGGCGACCGGTGTAAGTTACCAGGAGGCTGAAGCGATGCTGCGGGCGGCGGGGAATAACGTGCGGGCGGCAATTGTGGCGTGGCAGGAGAAGCATTGATTGCCGCTTTGTTGAGCTGGGTATTCCTTGCCCAGGCACAGTTCGCGGCGGTGAACGGAGTGCGCCTGCACTATGTGGATTGGGGCGGTACGGGCGACCCTGTCGTATTTCTGACCTGCCTCGGTTGTGCGGCGGATGACTTTACTCCCATCGCGAAGACACTTACCGGGCGGCATCATGCGGTCGGGCTGACGAGGCGGGGGCAGGGCCAGTCAGAGAAGCCACAGTCCGGTTATGATACGGCGACGCTGACGGATGATCTCAAGGCGTTCGTGGATCTGATGAAGTTTGACCGGGTTACATTGGTCGGTTATTCGCTGGCCGGGAATGAAGAGACGGAATTTGCGCGCCGGTATCCGGAGCGGGTGGCGAAGCTGGTTTATCTGGATGCCGCGTATGACTTGCACAAGAATGCGGAACTGGCAAAGAAGGCGAACGTTGTGCTGCCGCCTCTGCCTGGCGCGGACCAAGTGACGCTGGAGTTGATGGACCGGTCCAGCGAATACATACCGGATTACAGCACGATCACTGCGCCGGCACTGGGTTTCTTCGTCACTTACGAGTCGCCGCCGCAATCGAAGATGTGGGATGAACGCACGCGCGAAAAGTTGCGGCAATGGTGGGTCGATTATGGTGAGGATTACCGCCGGGGGCAGATCAAGCAGTTCCGCAAGCAGATGCGGAATGGCAAGGTGATTGAGTTATTCAACACGACGCACGGCAGTTTCGTTTATGATGCCGCGCCGCAGAAGATATTGATCCGGGAGATGGGGAAGTTTCTGGAGGGAAGATGAACGCGAGGGTGGTCCTGTTTGTCTGTTTCGCTCCTATCCTTGCCGCCCAACAACCGCCGGGCCGTCGCTTGGGCGCAGTGGTTGTTGATGTTGATGGTCACCCGTTCCCGGGGCCCGGGCGTAGCCGTTAGAATTGCGAAGGACTCCGGCGCGGGTTGGTGAGCCGCTACACCTCCACCCCGGTCATCCGCACAATCGCCAGCGCATTCGATTCCTGCGTCACCCCGGCCTTCAATACGTAATCAAACCGCAGTGGATCGTCTTCGCCGCCGCTGGCCATGTGGACATTCACGCCAGCCATGCCGGGGAGGTCAGCGATTTCCGTGAGGGCCAGATCGTGAGTGGAAATGGCTCCGGCTGCACCTCTTTGTAGCAGCGCGCGGACCACACCTTCCGCGGCGGCGCGGCGGTCTCGGGAGTTTGTTCCGCTGAAGATTTCGTCCACCAGAAACAGCGCTGGAGGGTGGTCGCGCGCGAGTTCGAGGATGCCTTTGAGGCGGGAGACTTCGGCCATGAAACGGGAGCGGCCTTCCTGCACGGAATCGGCGGTGCGCAAGCTGGCACCGAGGGAGAAGTGTGAGAGGCGCAGGGACGTTGCCCGCACAGGAGCACCCGCATAGGCGAGCACCGTATTCAAGCCCACCGCGCGCAGCAGCGTACTCTTGCCCGCCATGTTGGAGCCGCTGATCACATAAAGCCGCTGCACCGGAGAAAGCTGGAAGTCATTCCGCACCGCGATGGCTACCGGCAGCAGCGGATGCGCCAAGCCTCTGGCATCGAAGAGCGGTTCCTGCCGCAACAGCTCCGGTATTACATCGTCCGGATTCTCCCAGGCGTAGCCCGCGAGGGATTGCAGTGCTTCGAATTCGGCCCACAGATCCAGCCATTCCCGGAGTGCCGCACCGTGTTCGGCGCGCCAGGCTTCGATGGCGAGGGTGCATTGCGTGGAGCAGAGCACGATGAGGGACGGCACATAAAACCAGTCCTTCTGGCGCTCTTCGAGAATGTGGAAGAGGCGTTCCAGCGAGCGCAGTTTGCTGGTGGCCCCGCGTGCTTTTTCCGTAATGGCGCGGAGTTTCGCCGTCTGCAGAGTTTGGCGTTCCATGAGCGCCAGGCCTTCGAGGATGACGCCGGTTTCGGTGGAAAGCAGCAGTGCACTGGCGGTGACGCGTTTGGCCTGCTCCTGAAACATCAGCCCCAGCGTGAGGTTCAGCCCCAGCAGTACGGGTCCGAGTTGCACCGCTTCTTCGCGGGGGATCACCTGGAACAATCCCAGCAGCAGCAAGATCACAACCACGCCGCTCCAGACCATGAGGAGTTTGCGGATCCACTTCGGCGTCACCTGCAGCGGCTGCGCGAGCCACGCATCGAAGCTTTCGCGCTTGGCGTCGCGGAACTGGAACTGCCCCACGGAGGCCATTTCCTCCCGCAGGGTGATCATCGGCTGGAGTTCGCGGACCGCTTCCTGGCGCGCGAGTACTTCCTCGAGCGGGACGGGGTCTTGCAGGAACTCGGCCAATCTCTGCCGGCCGACGTGCGTGCGGGCGATGCAGAGACGCTCGAACATGCTGCCTTCGCCGAAGAGATCGAGGTCATTTTCGTAGAGGTGATGATCGCGGCGGAATTCTTCGCCGGACCATCCGGTGCCGGACCATTCCCCAGTCATACGCGCGACGCCTGCTTCGTTGAAGTCGCGGCGCATACGGACCGTGGCGCGGCGTTTGCCGAAGGGCAGGGCGAATTCGGCGAGTTGGCGGTTCAACAGGGCCAGTCTGGTTTCGTAGTGTTCTAAGATGTCGGGTCCCCGTTCAGCGATAAGCGCGGCTTGTAATTCGATTTTGCTACAGCCACCGGAGATATCTTTCCGGTGCGGCCAGGAAGTCTTTGGTGATCCTCACGTGCTCTACCTCTTCGTAGGGTTTCTTGAGGATCCGGCCTTCCTCAAAAGCATAGATGGTTGCGCCGGGCATTGCCATCAGGATGGGGGAGTGCGTGGCGATGACGAACTGTGAGCCTTCGTTGACGCCGTCGATGAGGATGGAGAGCAGGGTGAGGATGCGGGCGGGCGAGAGGGGTGTTTCGGGTTCGTCGAGAAGGTAGAGTCCGCCGGGGACGAGGCGGCGGTCGAGCAGGTGGAGGAAGGTTTCGCCATGCGAGCGGGCGTCGGGGCGTTCGCCGTAGCTGTCTGTGAGTTGGCGTCTTTGGCCGCGCATGGCACCCACGGCACGGCTGCGGCCTTCACCTTCCGGGAGTTCGCGGGCGAATTCCTCTTCCATCTGTTTGAGTTCGCGCATGCTTTGTTCCACGCGCTGCGTGAAGCCGAAGACATCTTCGGCGCGGAGGAACATTTTGGTGTGCGGGCGTTCGCGGCGGGAGAAACGGAAGCCACGGGCGAACTCGCGGGCGGCTTCCAGGGTGTGGTCTGAGTAGAGATCGCGGGCACCCACAGCCACGGCGTCAATCCCGGCGGCGATGCCCTCCATGAGAGTGCTTTTGCCGCAGCCATTTTCGCCCACGAAGAAGGTCACGGGAGACTTGAAGACTGCTTCTTCCAGGGACTGAATGACGGGCAGAGTCCACGGGAATTCCTCCGGGCGGTCATACTCGCGTTTGCGGCGGATGGATTCGAGAAACACTATTTGCCTGAGGCTGTGGTGTGGAAATGCAGGTCCACGTTGTAAAGCGGGAAGGTGATTTCGACGATGTATTTGACCTCGATCGTGACTTTGCCGCCGGGGTGGGAGACGACGATATCGCCATCTTTGACGGGGAGTTCCAGGCGGCGGGCCTCCTTCGAGACACTCGCGTGGAGGTTTTCATCCGAGATAGTACCGCTTTGATTCGCGAGCGCCCTGGTGTAGTTTTTCAAGCGGAAATCGTCGACGTAGACCGGGCCCAGGGCCAGCAGCACCGCGGCGAGACTACCCAACACGGCAAGCCCGAGGAGCAAACGCCAAAGGGGTAGTTTCATTGGTCGCGGTCCGTGTCGCGTCCGGCGGTGAAGAGTTCTTCCCAGACGTCGCCGTGCTTCTTCCAGCCTGCCTTTTCGCGGCCCGTGATTTGGACTTCCGGGATGCTGAGGCTGCCATGACCGTAGCGGCAGATGTATTCCATTTCGGGTTTGCCCAGGCGAAGCATGGAACTCCAGGAGCCTGTCTCAATCGGCATGATCATTTTTCGGAGGCAAGTGCGGCAGCGGTATTTCTGGTCCCAGATGGAAATGTAGAGCAAACCATAGGAGAAGAGGAACCACACGAATACCAAGGTAGTGTAGCCCAGGTCATAACTGAACTGGCGCTGGTTCAGATGGAATGGCGGCGTATAGGGCCACCAGAAGAGATTCAGGAACCAGAGCGTGAAAACAGAGACCGCGCCGGCGAGCGCGAGTTTGAGCACCAGAAATCCCCAGTACCGAAGGTGACCAAGCATATCGCCTCCCTTGCCTTTACTATAAGATGAAATGCCTACACCGGAAGAAGCGCGTCTCCTGGAAAGAATCCGGGAACTGGAAGAGATGAACAGCAGGCTGCAGGACAAGCTGGATATGATCTGGGCGGTGTTGGAGCCGGAGTATCAATTCCCCGATGAAGTCGAGGACGGGGATGACAGCAATGGGCTCGTGCAGATTCAGGGGATTCAGTAACGGGAGCCTACCGCACCGGCAAAGCACTGGCGATTGCCGCAGCGAGTTGCTGTACGGAAAACGGCTTTTGCAGGAACGGAATATCCGCGGGCAGGATTCCCATGCGGGAAGTCTCCTCACGCGTGAAGCCGCTGGTCAGCAGAATCGCGGCATAAGGTTTGAGGCGGCGGATTTCGACTGCGGCATCCAGGCCTCCAAGAACGGGCATCACCACATCGAGCAGGATCACGTCGACTTCCGGGTTTGCAAGCACGGAGTCGATGGCCTGCTGGCCGTTGGAGGCCAGCAACACGCGGCAGCCGAATTTTTCGAGCGCCGCCTGGGCGATTTCACAGATCACGGGTTCATCATCCGCCACCAGTACGGTGAGTCCGGATGCGGCGCTGGCGGGGAACGAATCGGCCCGGGTTTCCTGCGACGGTTCCGCATTTTCCGGGCAGGGGAAGATCACGGTGAAAGCCGAACCGAAGCCAGCCTGGCTTTCCACCTGAATGGTCCCTTTGAGTGACCGCACGATCCCTTGCACCGCAGCGAGGCCAAGGCCACGGCCGGTGAATTTGGTTGTGAAGAACGGGTCAAAGATCTTTTTCCTGGTCTCCTCCGCGATGCCGCAGCCGGTGTCCGTGACATGGAGAAACACGGACTGGCGGCCGCCCTTATTGGCCTGTTGCACCCCGGCTGAAACTGTTACGGTGCCGGGTTGTGTTGGGCCGATGGCTTCCGCCGCATTGATGACGAGATTCATCACGACTTGCTGGATTTGCGAGGCATCAGCGCGGATGACGGGAAGCGACTTGGGGACGGCATCGGTGACCAGTTCGATGTTGCGCGTTATGGAGATGCGCATCAGCTCAGTGGAGGACCGTATGATGCGGGCGACATCCACATCAGTCAGCATGAACTGGCCTTTGCCCGCGTAGGCGAGCAACTGGCGTGTGAGACCGGCGGCTCTTTCGGCGGCCTCTGCAATACGGTTCAGCTTGTCCGCGATGCGGGGCGGGGCATCAAGCAGGGCCAGGCTGGCGTTGCCCAGCACTCCGGTCAGCATGTTGTTGAAATCATGCGCGACGCCGCCAGCCAGCACACCAATGCTTTCGAGCTTCTGGGTTTGGCGGAGTTCATCTTCCACGCGTTTGCGCTCGGTCATGTCGATGAAAGCTCCGACTGCACCGGCGGGATTTCCCGCGGCGTCCAGCAGCGGCATGGCGTTGCCGAACAGATAGCGGGGCGGGCCGTCGGTGTAGTGGATTTCGAGGTCAGAGTCGAGCACGGGTTTGCCGGTGCGGGCAGCGACTTGAACGGGCAGGTCTTCCGGGGCGACTTCCACGCCGCCGCGATAAACACGGAAGTTGGTGGGAACCTCGGCGGGCGCGGCTGTTTTGGAAATATTGATGCCCGGCATGGCGCGCAGGACATCGTAGCCAAAGCGGTTGGCGGTGATGTGGCGGCATTCGGGGTCGTGGGCGACCCAGGTGGCGGCGGGTACGGCGTCCATGATGGCTTCGAGTTCCGCGGCGCGGGCCCGTTCCCGGCGCTCGCTCTCCAACAGCGCATTTTCCGCCTCTTTGCGGGAGGTGATATCGAAGGCCAGCGCCATCGCCGCGGTGACGTTGCCGGCTGCATCGCGTATGGGCACAACCTGCGATTGCAGAACCCGGCCATTGACCTCCAGTTCGGCGAAGGTGGTTTTCCCTTCGAAGGCGCGGGTGAAGTTCTTGACGCCGAGGTCCGCAAGGCCGGGCGGGGCAACATCCGTGAGTTTCTGCCCCAGCATCTTCGCGCCGCGGCTGCTGAGCTGGCTGACCAGGGGGCCTTCGATGGCGATAAACCGGAAGTCGCGGTCCACCACCCAGACGCAGCCATCGGGGATATTGCTGGCGATGGCGCGGTAACGCTCCTGGCTTTCTTCAATGGCTTCGCGCGCGTGGAGCCGGTCGAGGGCAATGGCCACGTAGCCCGCGACGGCTTCAAAGAGTTTGATGTCCTCCTCTGAGAATGCCGACTTGGAGCGGCTGCCGAAGCCCAGGGTGCCGAGCACCTGCCCGGCGCCCAGTAAGGGATGGCAGGAATAAGCTTCGACCCGTTCCCGGCGCAGGACTTCGCTTCTTTCGTCCGTGGAACTGGAGATATCCGAGAGATTGCGGCTGGCGGCTTCTTGCGCGACCATCCCGCAGATGGCCTGCCCCAGTTCCAGATACTGCGCGGCTTTGACGGTGGTATCGCTCAGGCCGGTGGAGGAATTCAGTTTGAGCTTGCCCGTGTGGTGATCCAGCAGGAAGTTGAAGAACACGTCCGCGCCGGTCTTGCAAAGCACTTTGGCGACGAGGTCATCAATGATGCCCTGTGGATTCTCCGTGGTGAGCAGACGGGTGACGACTTCGCTGAGGATTTCCTGGCGTGCTCTGGTTTCTGCGATGGCTTTCTCCGCCCGCTTGCGCTCCGTGATATCGAGGTTGAGTCCGGTATAGCGAATAGGTGCACCGGCGGAGTCAAACAGCACGCGCCCCCAGGCTGCAATCCAGCGTTCGATGCCGTCTTCGAAGCCAGTGGCTCTGTGCTCCACGTAATAGCGTCCGCTGCCAGACGCAGTGGCGTGTTCCACGGCTTGCTGGATGACGGGAATTTCCTCCGGAGGAATCGCCTGCCACAGGGTATCGAAGGTGATGGGTGCCTCCGGCGAGAGACCGAAACAGCGCCGGGTTCGTTCGGACCACATGACCTGACGGGTGATCAGGTCATAGTCGAAGGTGCCGAGTTCCATCGCATCGAGTGCCAGCTTGAGCCGGAATTCGCTCTCGCGGAGTTCTTCTTCGGCAGAGAGACGTTCGCGGAGGTCAATGCCGATGCCGACGATGCGGTTATCCGAGAGGCGGATGTTGGCCCAGGAGCTTTTCACCATGCTGCCGTTTCTTGCGGTGACCTGGAAATCCCGCCAGCCGCTGACGAGGGACCGCATGTAATCGAGGGCGCGGGCGCGCTCGACGGGGTCGGGGTAGCAGACATCAAGCAGCGTGCCGGCCTGCGCGTCTTCAATCGTCCAGCCGAGAACGCGGGTGAATTCCCGGTTGATGCGGATGGAACCGGTGGCGGGGTCATTGATGATGAGCATCACCGGGATGGTTTCGATGATGCGCTCCAGCAGTTCCGTTTCGGCGGCGAGGCGGTTCAGAATGAGTTCGCGCTGGCGTTCGTCTTCCTTTTCGGCGGTACGGTCAGCGAAGACACCCAGGACCAGCCGGGGGCAGTCTTCCGGGCCGGGCAGGATGGAGGAGTTCACTTGCGCCCAGAGTTCGGTGCCATCGGCGCGGCGGTAGCGGAAATCGATGCGCTGGGCTTCGGAGTTCAAGTTGCGGCGGTCACGTTCTTCGAAGGCGCGGGGAAGTTCATCTTCAAAAACAAAGTCCAGGGCAGGGCGGCCGATGAGATCTTTCAGGTCACAGCGGAGCATCGCGGCCATTTCCGGGTTCGCGTAGGCGGTTTTGCCTTCGGAATCAACAATCCAGACTCCTTCGCGGGCATGTTCCACGATCAACCGGAAGTGTTCGCTCGATTCGACGATGGGGAAGAGCACCCGGTGGCGGGAGGTGGAGTCGAAGGCAATGCCGTTTTCCGCGCTGCCTTTCAGATAGATCCAGCGCGCGACGGCGGAATTGACGCGGTATTCCACTTCGATGGGGGATTGCCCGGTTTGGGATTCGAGCAGGGCATCGCGCAGACGGCTGGCATCATCGGGGTGCACCGTGGCGAGCCAGGTTTCAAAGTCGATGGGACCTGCCACGCCGAGGATCCTGCAGGCCTCTGCATCCGGAGTGAGGGTCTGGGAATGCGGAACAATTTGCCAGAATCCCAGCGCTGCTGCGGTGGCCGCGGAGTGCAGGCTGGCAGGGGTTTGAGAAACGGCGCTCATTTGCGCGGCACCATAACAACAGTATGAACGCTTGCCGCTGCCGATGACAGTAAGACTGGTAAATCCCCGATTGTGGTGCCGTTTCTGTTTTCATGAACTCTAACATTCCGTTCATTTGTTTGTAAGGTTTTTGGCGCTACGTTCAATCATGCCGTTTTCCGCCCTGCCGTCCAACCGCCTGCCCCGTCCGCTGGCGAAGACCGTCAACCGAATCCTCCGGATCGATCAGATGGAGGAGTTATACGAAAAGACCAGCGGCGCGTCACTGACCGAATCCCTCCTCCGCGAGTTGCAGATCAAAGTGGAGGTCTCTCCGATTGATTTGTCGCGTATCCCTGCAAGTGGTCCCGTGGTGGCGGTTTGCAACCATCCCCACGGCATTTTGGATGGCATTGTTCTGGCTGACATGCTGCCGAAGATCCGGCGGGATGTGCGGATTCTCACCAACGGCTTTCTGGGTGACATGCCGGAACTTGCGGATATCTGTTTCTTCATTGACCCTTTCGACAAGCCGGAGAACCGGATCGCGAACGGGAAGTCGTTGAAAAAATCGATCCAGCATTTGAAGAACGGCGGGTTTCTGCTGATCTTCCCTGCGGGTGAAGTGTCGCACTTTGATCTCAAGAAGCGGGCGATTTGTGACCCGGAGTGGACGACCACGGCCTCGCGGCTCATCCGCATGACGAAAGCCAAAGCGCTGCCGATGCTGATCCGTGGTGCGAATAGTTTGTCTTTCCAGATGCTGGGCCTGGTGCATCCCCGTCTGCGCACCGCCGCATTGCCCGCGGAGTTTCTGAAGAAGCGGGGCGCCGTGATTGAGGTGCGGATCGGCTCCGCGGTGGATGCCGCGAAGCTGGAGGCGCTGGGCGACGATTCGAGCGCCACGGGGTACCTGCGTCTGCGCAGTGAGTTGCTTGGCAAACGCGTGGCCAATGAGAGCGATATTGTTGCTTCGGCAACTCCCGTGGCGGAGGCCGTGCCGGCAGAGAAACTGGAGCGGGAAATCGCTGCGTTGCCTGTCAGTTGCTTCCTCGAAGAAACGCGGGATTTGCAGTGTTACCTCGCCGCGGCTCATCAGATTCCGAATACGCTTCGTGAGATTGGCCGGCTGCGGGAAATTACCTTCCGCGCGGCGGGCGAAGGGTCCGGCGAAACGCTTGATATTGACCGCTATGACGCACACTACCTGCACCTCTTTCTGTGGAACCGGAGCACGCAGGAAGTGGTGGGAGCTTACCGGGTGGGGGATATTCCCAAGGTGCTTTCGCGCTACGGCACCAAGGGGTTGTACACGAAGTCACTGTTCCATTTCCAGCCGGGATTTTTCAACCGCCTGGGACCGTCTTTGGAGTTAGGCCGTTCCTTCGTGCGCCCGGAATACCAGCGTCAGTTTGCTCCCTTGCTGCTGCTATGGAAGGGGATCGGCCAGTTTGTCTCGCGCAACCCAGAATACAAGATACTTATTGGACCCGTGAGCGTGAGTAATCAATACTCGCCTGCATCAAGGGAATTGATTGCGCGCTACTTCGAACGCAGCACGGGAATGAAGAGCTGGTTTTCGGCCGTGCGGCCCAAGCACAAATTGCGGAGCAAAATGGTGCAAAAGTGGGAAAAAGAAGCACTCTGCGCTTTGTTGCGGGATGTGGACGACCTCTCCGCGCCCATCAGCGACCTGGAGCCCGATGGCAAAGGTGTCCCGATTCTGGTCAAGCAATATCTGAAGCTGGGCGGCAAACTGCTGGCCTTCAGCGTGGACCCGGAATTCGCCAATACCCTGGATGGTTTCGTGCTGGTGGACCTGACCAAGACCACGCCGGAAACGCTTGGCCGCTACATGGGCAGGGAGCAGGCACAGCAGTTCCTCGCATGGCATAACCATAACGATCAGAATCAGGCAGCGTAAACTGTGAGGACATGCGCCTCCTCTTCTGTCTGATCCTTCTGGCTGCAAATGCCTTTGCCGCCGATACGATGATTGTTCTCACCGCGGCTGATGCGCAGCAGATCAAAGCCGCGATTGCGAACAAGTCTCCGGGGGTGAGGGCGTTCGCGGAACTGGTGCGGCGGCGTGCGGATGCCGCGCTTTCGAAGGGTCCGTGGAGTGTGACGTTCCACCGGCCGAAGAATGACCCCTGGGGTGTGCACGAATACTATTCCGAAGCACCGTATTTCTGGCCTGATCCGAAGAATCCAGCCAAGATGATCCGCAAGGATGGCGAGCGGAACCCGAACCGCTTTGATGATAATCACCGGGACATCGGTGTGATGAGCAATGCCGTGCTGGATCTGGGTGCGGCGGCCTATTTCCTGGGGGATGAAAAGTATGCCAGGAAGGCGGCGGAGGATCTCCGGGTTTGGTTTGAAGATCCGGCGACGCGGATGCGTCCTGCTTTGGATCACGCGCAGGCCGTGCTGGGTGCGAATGACGGTCGGCCAACCGGGATTATTGACGCCCGCGGTTTGGTGCAGTGCGCGCTCGGAGCGCAGTTCCTGCAGGCATCCGGAAAGTGGGAGGGTCCACATTCCGCGGCGGTCCGCAAATGGTACGCGGACTATTTGAACTGGCTGATGGAAACAAAGAACGGCGTGGCGGAAGGTAACTCAGGGAATAACCACGCGACCTGGTACATGGAGCAGGTGGCAGGGTTTGCTTCTTATCTGGGAGATAAGGTGGCGCTGCAATATGCCTATAAGCGGTTCAATGAGGATCTGTTGAAGCAGATTACTGCTTCGGGCTCGGCACCAAGGGAAGAAGAACGGACAAATTCGCTCAGTTATACGACCTTCAATCTGGATGCCTTTGCCTTGTTATCCCGGATTGCACAGGTGAATGGGACGGATCTCTGGCATGCCGCGCCGCTGGTCAAGGCGCTGCATTATGCCGCGCCGTTTGTGGCGCACCCCGAGACATGGAAGCACCAGCAGATCAGTAAGTTCAAGGCCGACGGACTGCTGTTTCCAGGTTTGGCGGGGGCGGCGCTGAAGGATAAGGAACTACTGGCTCTGCATGATTCTCTGCAACCGGGCGACGATGTCTGGAATGGCTTGTTACATCTGCTGGTGGAACGCGAACGATGAAACTGCTGATTTTTTCTGATATACACAGCGACACGAAAGCCCTCGAAAAGCTGATGGAGATCGAGGCTGACTATTACTTCTGCGCCGGGGATCTGGTCAACTTCGGGCGCCATCTGGATAAGGTGGGGGCCATTCTGGCGAAGCGGGCAGACCGTATGTATGTTATCCCCGGAAATCACGAATCGCCAAAGCAGATTGCGGATTTCTGTGCGGAGTTCGGGCTGCATGATTTCCATGGCGGACATCTGGAGATCGACGGGTTTCATGTGGTCGGTCTGGGATGCTCCAACATCACGCCCTTCGAGACGCCGGGGGAATATACAGAGGCTGAGTTGGAGCAGCGTCTTTCGGCATTTGCGGGGTTGAAGCCGATGATTGCGGTGCTGCACTGCCCTCCCTTGCGGACGCCTTTGGACCGGATTACGAATCTGCGTCACGCGGGCAGCAAGGCGGTCCGGGATTTCATTGAGCAGGAGCAGCCCAGATACTTCTTCTGCGGACATATCCATGAGGCGGCGGGCGTGACTGACTTGCTCGGCGAATGCTCGGCAATGAATGTGGGCAAGCGTGGTTATCTACTGGACCTGGATGAGCAAAGAAAGGCGGGTTTGATCTAAGTTATGGCCTGGAAGCCTGTGGAATATGTGGATGCCTCACCAGAGGTCCGCGCGGTATACGACGATATCATGCAGACGCGCAAGACGGACTGGATCAATAACTTCTGGAAGGTGCTGGCGCATGATCCGGCGACGTTGAAGCGGACCTGGGAGAGCATCAAGCAGATCATGGCTCCCGGCGCTCTGGACCCTTTGACGAAAGAGCTGATCTATCTCGCAGTAAGTGTGAGTAATCAGTGTAACTACTGCATTGCGTCCCATACCGCGGCGTCGCGCAAGGCCGGGATGACGGATGAGATGTTCGGTGAGTTAATGGCCGTGGTTGGTATGGCGAATGAGACGAACCGCCTGGTGAGCGGGTATCGTGTGGAGATCGACAAGGCATTTGAGTAGCAGCGGGCAAGCAGGATAACGATATGAAGTTCATGATCGACGAGGCATTCCTTCCGGCGACGTTGACCTCACCGCCGATGACGGACGAGCAGTTTGCGGAATTCTGCGCGGAGCATCCTGAACTGCATTTCGAAATGACTGCCACTGGTGAAATCCTCATCATGCCTCCAACGTTTTTCCTTACGGGTGCAAGAAACAACGAAATCAGCGGGCAGTTGCGCAACTGGGCGCGTGTAGATGGCCGGGGCGTTGCCACGGACTCCTCCACAGGGTCTGTGCTGCTACGCGCCAAGATGCAGGAGTATCTGGATCATGGTGCCGAACTGGGATGGCTGATCGACGCGGAACGGCAGGTCGTGGAAATCTACCGCCCCGGACAAGCCGCGGAAGCCCATACAGGTTTGGATGCAATCCACGGCGAAGGCCCGGTGCAGGGCTTCGTGCTGGATCTCAAGACGGTTTGGGATCCTGTTGGCCCTGCATGAGCCAAGTGGATACTACAGAAACGTCTTGAACTCCATCACGTCGCCATCCTGCACCACATACTCCTTGCCTTCCGTCCGTAACTTACCTAACTCACGTGCCTTCGCGAAACTGCCGCAGGCAACCAGGTCGTCGAAACTTACGGTTTCCGCGGAGATGAAGCTCTTTTCGAAGTCAGAGTGGATGACTCCGGCTGCGGCTGGTGCTTTGTCCCCCGCAGTAATGGTCCAGGCGCGGGTTTCTTTCTCGCCGGTTGTCAGGTAAGTGCGCAGACCCAGCAGATAGTAAGCCTCTTTGATCAGATCGACAGAGCCGGGTTGCTTGACTCCCAATGCGGCAAGATACTCGTCGCGTTCTTCGGCGGATAAAGTCACAAGTTCGGCTTCGATCTCAGCGGAGACCACCACCGAACGTGTGCCGTGGTGATTCTTTACATACTCGCGAACCTTGCCGACCCACGGGTTATTCTCCGGCGCCGCCAGTTCATCTTCCGCGACGTTGCAGACGAACAGAGTTGGCTTGGCGGTCAGCAGGAAGAAGCCCTTCAGTACGGACTGCTCCTCCGCCGTCATTTCCAGGGAGAAGGCGAACTGCCCGTTGCTCATGTGTGGTTCCAGGCGGTCGATGAGATCAAGTTCGGCCTGTGCCTTCTTGTCACCACTCTTCGCCATCTTCTGCTGCTTGAGGCGGCGCTTCTGTACAGCATCGAGATCAGCCAGCAGCAGTTCGGTGTTGATGACTTCGATGTCGCGGATGGGGTCCACGGAATCCATCACGTGTTCGATGTCGCTGTTCTCAAAGCACCGGACCACCTGGACGATGGCATTGACCTCGCGGATGTGGCCCAGGAACTGGTTGCCCAGACCTTCGCCCTGGCTGGCCCCTTTGACCAGACCGGCGATGTCCACGAATTCAAAGACCGAGGGCACCAGCTTTTGTGATCCGCTGATCTTCGAGAGGACTTCGAGCCTTTCATCCGGCACCGTCACGATCCCGTGGTTGGGATCGATGGTGCAGAAACGGTAATTCGCCGCCATCGCCTTTCGGGATTGCGTCACCGCATTAAAGAGAGTGCTTTTGCCGACATTCGGCAGACCAACGATACCTGCGCAGAGCATGAATCTTCAGGATAACGGGCGAAGTGTTACGGCTTGCGGAGAATGATCCAACAGCGGTCGGATTCTTCGCCGGAGGAGAGTTCGGTCCAGCCGGGAAAGGCGTCGCGATACGCCCCGATGGAGGTGGCAAACCGTCCAGTGGTCTTGCCCGCGAGCGCCGCCACACCACACGGTTGCACAAAGGCCGCGATGCTGGGCAATAGACTCAACTGCCAGTAAAGCCAGCAAATCACCAGGTCACAGGGCGCGGAGTCAAAAGTCAGCGCTTCCAGATCCGTCACAACATCCACATGCGGCCCGGGCACAAGATCCACCGCGGTCACCTTCCAGCCGCGTTCCCGCAGCCAGAGCGAATGCCGGCCGGAGCCACAGGCGAGGTCCAGGGCCACACCCGGTTGCAGGCTTAAGAGAACATTGGTGAGCGCTTCGTTCATATGATGGAGAAAGTGACCCGCCTTCTTGCTCTGCTGCTTTGTCTTACCCTGACCGTCTCTGCCGCCACGCGGAAGAAGAAGGCCGCACCGGCGGCAACCGGGCCTGTTTCCATTCTCTCTGATGTCTCCGTGGTGGATGTGGTCACCGGCACCATTACTCCGCACCAGGACGTTGTCATGCGCGGGGAGAAGATCGCGGAAATCAGGCGCACGGCAACTCCGGGCAAGACCATCCGCTATGCCATTCCAGGGCTGTGGGATATGCACGTTCATCTCTGGAATAGGGAGTCCCAGTTCGCGCAGTACCTGGCGAACGGCGTCACGGGCTTGCGGAATATGGGTGCCGATGCTGTCCGCGTCAAACGCTGGCAGGCTGAACCGGGCAGCCCCCGGATCTACACCACGATGGCTCCGATCGCGACAAAGTCCAGCGGGGCGCAACTGCCAGTGACCGTTGTGCAGACGCCGGCGGATGCCAAGCGGGCCTTCGATATCGCCTACAACGGGCAGATGAATTTCATCAATATTCTCGACATGCCGGCCAACGCTTTCGAGACGCTTGCGGAAGCCTCCCGGCACGACGGTGTTCCCTTCGCCGGACACCTGCCCGATTCCGTTTCCGCCGTGACTGCCGCGCAGGACCGTATGAGCAGCATGGAGCATCTCTTCGGCGTGGGCTTGGCCTGCTCATCGAAGGAGGAGGAATTGCGCAACCGCAAGTTGCTGCTGGGCGACAAGCCGGACCCCG
The DNA here is from genome assembly GCA_903923395.1 of uncultured Acidobacteriia bacterium. Classification (GTDB taxonomy): domain Bacteria; phylum Acidobacteriota; class Terriglobia; order Bryobacterales; family Bryobacteraceae; genus BOG-234. Next base: position 5,202 of record CAIXXM010000108.1, on the reverse strand, counting down.
CCGAGGCGGCAAAGCTTGACGCGGAAATCATCAGCAGCTATGACCCCTTCACCGCCAAACAGGTCTTCGGGGAATTCAAGCGCTTCAATCTGCGCCAAACCCCCACTCTCACCTTCTGGGAACGCCGCAAAGATGCGAAAGCACAGTATGATTTCGCGCTCTTTCTCACCGGGGAAATGTCCAAGGCGGGTGTGCCGTTTCTAGCGGGAACGGATTCCGGTGAAGCTGGCACAACTCCCGGTTTGGAACTGCACAGGGAACTGGAACTGCTGGTCAAAGCCGGGCTCAGTCCCGCGCAAGCGCTGCGCAGTGCCACTCTGGAGCCTGCCGCGATGATGCGCAAGGCGGGCGAACTCGGGCAGCTGAAGAAAGGCTTCGCCGCCGATGTTGTGGTTCTGGATGCCAACCCGCTCGCCGATATCCGGAACACACGCAAGATCCGGCAGGTTATTCTGCGCGGGAAGACGGTGGCGGGTCGAGCAGCAGGCGGCGCGTCGGGTAAGGGAAGGTAATTCCCTCCGCGACCAGGCGCCGGAAGATGCGCTTGCGGAGTTTTCCCTGCACGGAGAATTGCTTGGCGAACTCTGACACGTTGACGTTCAACTGGAAGCCGAGCGAGAAATCGCCGGGACCGGGCGTGAAATGTACTGCTGGGGGCGGGTCCGTCAGCAGGGAAGGGATCTCGTCCGCTGCGGCCAGCGCTTCTTCCAGCAAGATGCGCTCCACCTGGTCAATGTCCGATTCATAGCCCACGTTGAAGAACAAAGAGATCCCCATACGCGGTTCCGGCAGCGAGAAGTTGGTGAAGATCGCCTGGCCAAGCTTCGCATTCGGAACCACGATCAGGTTATTGGCCATCGCCCGGATTGTGGTGGAGCGCCAATTGATATCCACCACGAAGCCCTCTTCGCCCGTGTTGAGCTTGATGTAATCACCAATGCGGATCAGGCCGGACATGGACGTGTAGAAACCAGCGAAGAGGTTCGACAGCGTATCCTGCAAGGCTAGAGCGACGGCCAACCCGCCCACGCCGAGGGTGGTGAGCACCGGCGTCAGAGAGAAGTCGAAGACCACTTTCAGAATCCAGATCACCCCAATGACCACGACCACAACCTGCGCCAGTTTCTGCGTCAGGCTGGTGACCGCCTGCTCTCCCGTCACCCGGCTGCCGTAGAACTTCACCATATTTCCGGCCAGATGCGCCGCCGCGAGCATCAGAGAGACCAGCCAGAGTACTTCCAGCGTCCTCGGAATATGGCGCAGAATTTTGTCTGGAATATCGGAATTCTGGGTCGCGACATGTGCGCCGAGGATGACCGCCCAAATCAGGATGGGCGTGTTCAGGCCCTCGGTGATAAAGGTGTCAAGGCGGCTGTTCGTCCGTCTCGCCCAGGAGCGCACGCTGGCAAAGAGGATGCGGCGCAGCAGGAACCCGGCGAGCACCGTACCTGCAAAAAGCAGGCATGGCAGGATCAATTCCCAGGGGTTGGTGAGCAGCATCTGCCGCAGTGAATCCATACAGATATCATTTTCCTGCACGGGAAGGCGCGGCGGCGCGTCTACCAATTTGATGACGTCCCGCCCAGGCACCGCGCTGATTTTGACTGCGGCGCTGCTGTGTCTGGGGGCGGGTCCACGAAAAGAGGCTTCCGTGCTCGCCAGGAAGGCGAAGGAAGCGGCGAAAAAGGGCGAGGATACGCAGGCGTATCTGCTTTACTCGGAAGCCGCGGCGCTGCAACCGGGCAATAAGCGGTACCGGGCCATGATGCTGAGTCTGCAAAACCGAGCCGCGCTGCAGGCGAAGTCGGCACCTGCTCCACAGGCATCCGCGTTTCCTGCCGGCGAGGAAGATCGCACTCCCGACCCTTTGCTCGACCCCGAACAGATTTTCACCAGCCTGACTGCCCGGGAATTTGCGCGCGCCCGTCAGCCGCAGGAACCTCCCCGGCTTGCCGCCGAGGCTGGCCGCCAGGATTTTGATCTTCGCGCGGAGCCCAAGGCGCTTTTCGAACAAGTGGCGAAGTCCTTCGGTCTGGAGGTTGTCTTCGACGGAGAATACCCGCCAGCCAACTCCCCCATGAAGTTCCAGATGAAGGATGTGGATTACCGCGATGCTTTGCGGGGTCTCGAAGCCGCCACCAGTTCCTTCGTGGTTCCCATCAGTCCAAAGCTCATCATGGTGGCGAAGGATAATCTGCAGAAGCGCGGCGAACTGGAGCAGACGGTCACCCTGACCGTGCCTGTTCCGCAGGTGCTGACGCCGCAGGAACTGACCGAGATTGTGGCGGGTGTCCGGCAGGTCACCGGCGCGGAAAAGGTGGCCTGGGACTCTTCCCGGAATCAAGTTGTAATCCGTGACCGCATTTCCCGTGCTGTCCCGGCGCAGTTGCTGCTGGATGAACTGGTCCACTACCGCGCGGAAGTTGCGATTGATGTGGAGTTCCTGCAGGTCAGTGACAGTGACATCCGGAACTATGGCTTCAATGTGACCAACACGTTTACACTCTCAGACGTGGGCCACGTCTTCGGGCAGGTGGCAAGCTCCTCCACGGCACTGACCAACATCCTCACCTTTGGCGGCGGACGGACGCTTTTCGGACTCGGCGTTGCCCAGGTGCAGGCGATGTTCAATCAGACCAACAGCAACGCGAAGACGCTGTTGCAAGCGACGGTGCGATCCGCCGACGGTCAGCCCGCAACGTTCCATGTGGGCGAGAAGTATCCCGTCATCACCAGTTCGTTCGGTGGCGGAACAACGTCCACAACCGGAACCACCTCCTATGCCGCGGCACCTTCGTATACGTTTCAGGACCTCGGCATTACGCTCAAGATCACGCCGCATGTGCATACCGAAGGGGATGTATCTCTCGCGGTGGAGAGCACTTACGCCGTTCTCGCCGGGTCTTCCATCAATGGCGTGCCCGTCATCGGCAACCGGAATTCCGTCAATCAGGTGCGCCTGAAGAGTGACGAGTGGGCGGTGATTGCGGGCATGATCACGGAGAGTAAACAGAAGAGCGTGAGTGGTTTCTGGGGTTTGGCGAGGCTGCCGCTGATCGGGAATCTCTTCAAGCAGGTCTCGAAAGATGATGAGAAGCAGAATATTCTGATTGCGGTGAAGCCCCGGCTGGTGGGGTTGCCTCCGGGCCAGTTTGTGGGGCGCACGATGCACGTGGGCACGGAAGTGCGCCCGTTTTCGCCGCTTTAACTCTTCAGGAATCTGTCGCGCCGGTTGTGAATAATCAAGGCCGTGCAGCCGTTGCGCGAGGTGATCGCGGAATGCCGGGATTCCTTGCCGGCGATTTCATAGTCCCCGGCTTGCAGCGCATGATCCTCAAACTGCAGGTCGCCTTCGATGACGTAACAATGCTCGTCGCTGGCATGCTCGTGGGCTGGATAGTGCGCTCCCGGACTGATCTTGACCATGGTGACCCGGCTTCCCGTCACGCGGTCATAGGAAAGGACGCGTTGCAGAACGCCGGGAAATGGGGTTCGCTCCCACTCCGCTTCCGCTGCACGGTGGATCCGGATTTCCGGCTCGCTCTGTGCGGCCTCCCGCAGGATTCGGTCCCGCAGGCTGGCTCGAGCAGTAACCTGTGGAGTAGCCGCGGCGAGCGCGAGTTCCAACACTCCGGCGCCGCGTACTTCCGCGCTGCAAACCGGGCATGACGCCAGATGGCTCTCAAACGCAGCTTTTTCCGTGCCTTCCAACAGGCCCATCACGTACAGTGACGCGAATTCCCTGGCCGGATGCTGTGCAGCGTCTTCCAAACTTCAATTGTACGTTCCCGCCCGTATAAAAACTTCATATGGGCTTGATTTTGGATTCGTAAAGGAGTAACGTCAGGGCAGAAGGAAAAAGCCATGAAGCTTGACTTCCCTGAAGTCCTCATCATCGCACTGACTGCCCTGCTGGCCGTGCTCTATCTGCAGCATGAAGTGCACAGATACCGCCTGCGCCACCCGCATAACTAAGGGTTCAAGTTAGTCCTCCGGGCCCGGTCAGGCTGCCGCGCTGACTTGCTTCTCCCCGGCTGGCTGGAGGCTCTGCCGCAATTGCGCATCCAGCCGCTTTGCCACCTCTGGATGCTCTTTCAGAAAGATGCGCGCATTGTCGCGTCCCTGCCCGATCCGCTCGCCTTGATAACTGAACCAGGAACCCGACTTCTCCACCATGGCCTTCGCAACCCCAAGGTCCAGCAAATCGCCCTCGCGGGAAATTCCTTCGCCATAAAGGATGTCGAATTCCGTTTCCCGGAAAGGACTCGCGCACTTATTCTTAACTACTTTTACCTTGGTGCGGTTGCCGATGACGACTTCGCCATCCTTCAGTGACGCAATCCTGCGGACATCCACACGGACAGACGAATAGAACTTGAGTGCCCGGCCACCAGTGGTGGTTTCCGGACTGCCAAACATGACACCAATCTTTTCGCGGATCTGATTAATAAAGATCATGCAGGTGTTGGTACGCGCCACAACGCCTGTCAATTTCCGCAAAGCCTGGCTCATCAAGCGCGCATGCAGGCCGACGTGGTTATCCCCCATCTCGCCTTCCAGTTCGGCCTTGGGAACCAGCGCTGCCACGGAATCGACAACACAGACATCCACGGCACCGCTTTGCACTAAGGCCGCAGCGATCTCCAAGGCCTGTTCCCCGGAATCGGGCTGAGATACCAGTAAGTTGTCGACATCCACCCCCAACTTGCGGGCATAAGCGGGATCAAGCGCATGTTCGGCATCAATGAAGGCGGCCGTCCCCCCCAACCTCTGGGCTTCGGCGATCACGTGCAGTGTCAAAGTGGTCTTGCCGGAAGACTCGGGCCCATAGATTTCCACGACTCTTCCGCGGGGGAAGCCGCCGACGCCCAACGCTGCATCGAGGGAAATCGATCCCGAGGAAATCGCGCTGACGGCGATTGCGTTCGCGCTGCCCAAGCGCAGCACAGCACCCTTCCCGAACTGCTTATCCATGGCCGCCAGGGCCAAATCAATCGCACGCTTCCGTTCCACATCCGTCATGTCATGGAAGTGGGCGGTGCCGTGCGGTATTCTCAAATCTTTTTTTTGACCCTGGCTAACAGCCTGTGGATTTAGTCTCCGACAGAGCAGAAAACAAGTGACCTTGAGAATGTTCTGAACGTCATAGTTAACATGGCGATGGGCAAGCGGAAGAAGGAGAAGCAGGGGGAGTTCTGGATA
>CAIXXM010000107.1 GCA_903923395.1 uncultured Acidobacteriia bacterium | reverse complement strand
GCACCACTGTCAACAACAAAAGGCCCAGCGATTCGGCAAAGCGCATGACGGTGCTATTCTACGGCACGAATGCCGGGGTCAGAGGATGTGCGCGGCGATGGCAGCCGCAATGTGCAGGGTTTTGAGCCGCTGATCGAGCTGCTGGCCGGGCGCGGCAACGCTATCGAACTCGATGAGGCCGCGCTGCTGCTTGCCCGGATCGAGTACCCGGAACTCAACCCCGCCGATTACATCATCCAGCTGGACCACATCGCCTCCGTCATCGCCGACCGCGCCGATGACCTTTCCGACGGGCAGGACTTCCTCGAAACCGCCGCCCGCTATCTCTTCGGCGACCTCGGCTTCCGCGGCAATAGCGACGACTACTACAACCCCGACAACAGCTGTCTGAACCGCGTCATCGAAACCGCCCGCGGCATCCCGATTTCTCTCTGCGCCCTGTTCATTGAGGTGGCCCGCCGCCTCGCAAAACCGGTTCGTGGCGTGGGCCTTCCCGGGCACTTCGTGGTCCGTTATGACGATGAGGAACTGACCGCGTTCATTGACCCCTTCCACGGCGGCGATTTCATCGATGAGGCCCGGTGTTATGAACTCGCGCAGATGGAGACGCCGGACCCCACCGTGCTCGAACCCGTGGACACGCGCTACATCGTCATGCGGATGATCAACAACCTGCGCGGTGTTTACTTCTCCCGCCGCGAGCCCGCCAAGGCCCTCCAGATTCTCGATATCCTGCTGGCAGCGAACCCCAAAGCGGCTGAAGAACACAAACAGCGCGGGGTCGCACTGTTGCAAATGAGCCGGTTGATTGAGGCCATGGAGAGCTTCCAGAAATACCTGGAGCTCTTCCCCAATGCCCCGGACCGTGAGCGTATTGAAGAGCAGGTGAAATCCATCGCGTTTTGGATGGCCGCGCGGAACTAAGAGATATCCTGTAGCCCATGCTGCTCTTCGCCCTGGCCGCCCTGTTCTTCGCCACGCCCGCCACGGAAAATTGGCAGGTCGCCTCCCTCCGCCCGGACCCTGCCCGCAAACCATTAGCCAAGAAGAGGGCGAAAAAATCCAGACTGCCCACATGGCCAACATCATGAAAATGGCCGACGATGGGCTGCTCCGCTCCGCCGGACCCGTGGTTTCCCAGGGCACGCTCAGCGATATCGTCGTCTTCCGTCCCGGTGATTTCGATGCCGCCCGGAAGCTGATGGGAGAGGACCCCTCGGTACAGTCCGGCGCTCTGCGGATCGAAGCGCACCATTGGTGGTCCGCCGCACACGTTCTGCCATGGGAATGAAGAAAGTTCTCCTCTCCTGGAGCAGCGGCAAGGATAGCGCCTGGGTGCTGCACCAACTCCAGCAGGATCCAGCCATCGAAGTCGTGGCGCTGGTTACTTCCTTCAATCAGGAAGCGCGGCGGGTCGCCATGCATGCCGAGCGGCGCGAACTGGTGGAAGCGCAGGCCGAAGCCGCAGGCCTTCCACTCTGGGCGGTTGACCTGCCCTGGCCCTGCACGAATGCCGGGTACGAAGAGCGCATGTCTGCCCTCTGGCAGCGCGCTGTGAAAGAAGGAATCCAGGCCGTCGCCTTTGGTGACTTGTTCCTCGAAGACATCCGCGCCTATCGCCTCCGCCAGCTTGCCCCGTATCCGCTCGAACCGCTCTTCCCTGCCTGGGGCATTCCCACGGCGAAACTCGCCCGCGACATGATTTCGAGCGGCATCCGTGCCCGCCTCACCTGCGTTGACCCCCGCCAGATACCGCGCGAATTGGCTGGCCGCGAGTTTGACGCAGCCCTTCTCAATGACCTGCCAGCAACCGCCGACCCCTGCGGCGAAAACGGCGAATTCCATACGTTCGTCCATGAGGCCCCGTGCTTCCAGCACCCGATTCCCACCACACCCGGCATTACCGTGGAACGCGATGGCTTCCTTTTCTTTGACCTCACCCCGTAATTCTCTTAGTCCGCTTTCGGGTGACCACTGCGCTTTGTGGAGTGGACGCCTATGAAACTTCTCTCCTGCATCACCGCAATCTGCCTTTCCGCAGCAGCCCCCGCGTTCGCCGATCTCAACCTGATCACGAACGGGAATTTTGAAACTGGCAACCTGGCCTGGTGGACCCCGGTCACCAACAGCTACGGGAATACTTCGCAGTCCTGTGAGAGTCCCTTCGCGGTTGGCACGGAAGGCACGGGCTGCGGCATCTCCGCGCCCTCAAACGGCACTCTTGCCGCCTATGCCGCAGCGAGCTTCCCCGCGATTTCCAACAACACAGGGGAGTACACCTTTTACCTCCAGCAGACCTTCGCAGTTCCCAACGTGACGTTGCTGAGTGCCCTGTTGACCGGCTCGGAGGCTGCCACCATCACCGGTTCCGGCAGCTTTATCGGCGCCGATGTCGATATGGCACTTTTCAACGGCAACACCTTCCTGGGCAATTTCAACCCGCTACTGACTAATCCCGGACCGGCAGGTACCTATCACATCGGCTGGACAGCGGAAAGCGCCGATGTCACCAGTCTGTTGAACGCGCAACAGGGGCAGAGCCTGACGCTGTATCTCCGCGTGGTTTCGTTTTACGACACACGGTCCGGCATTTCTTCCTCGAATCCCGCCATTGACGCAGGTTTTGACAACATAGCCCTCACCGTAACCGAATCCGCGGCTCCGGAACCGGGTACCTTCCTGTTGGGCGGCGGGGTGCTGGCAATCGCCGGTTTCCTGCGGCGTAAGCGCCGGGGATGACCTGTTGAAATCCTGCGGATAACCTGCCGCCCGCTTTTCCGGTGGGAAAATGCAGGTGTGAAGCCGCTGCCACCGGAAATTCTTCTCCACCTCGCCAAGATCCTGCAGGTCCCACTGAAGGGTTTGGTCGCCGTCATCGAACTGCTCGACGAAGGCGGCACCGTTCCCTTCATTGCCCGCTACCGCAAAGAAGCCACGGGCAACCTCGATGAAGTCCAAATTCGCGCCATCGAAGAGAAGCTCGCCTACTCCCGCGAACTCGAAGACCGCCGTGCCATGGTGCTCAAGACCATTGAGGAACAGGGCAAACTCACAGACTAACTGCGCGCTAAGATCGAAACCGTGCTGGACCGCAATGAGCTCGAAGACCTCTATTTGCCCTTCCGCCCCAAGCGCCGCACCAAAGCTGGCATCGCTCGCGAAAAGGGCCTGGAACCCCTTGCGCTCTACCTTTGGAATCAGGAAGCCACTGGCACCGCGCTGCTCGATTTCGCCCCTTCCTTCATCAGTCCCGAAAAGGGCGTGGAGAACGTGGAGCAGGCACTCGAAGGCGCGCGCCACATCATCGCCGAAATGATCAGCGAAACGGCGGAGATCCGCAAAGCCCTCCGCACCATGCTGCTCGCGCAGGGCATTGTCGCCAGCCGCAAGACCGCTGACGCCGAGACCAAGGACGAACAGGGCAAGTTCCAAATGTATTACGAATTCCAGGAACCCGCCGCCAAAATCCCCTCCCACCGGATGCTCGCCATCCGCCGAGGCGAGACCGAAGGCGTTCTCTACTTCTCCATCGAACTCGATAAAGAAAAGCCCATCAGCCTGATCAAGTCGAAAATCCTCCGCGCACCCGGCGACTGGACCGTCCAACTGGAAATGGCCGCCGAAGATGCCTGGAAGCGGCTGCTCTCCCTCTCCATCGAATCGGAAATCCGCATGGAGCTCAAACAGCGCTCCGATGTGGAGGCCATCCAGGTCTTCCGCTCCAATATCGAAAACCTGCTGCTCGCGCCGCCCGCCGGCCAGCTCGCCGTTCTCGCAGTGGACCCCGGCATCCGCACCGGCTGCAAGATCGCCGTCGTCGATCAAACCGGGCGCTTCCTCGAACACGCCGTCATCTACCCGCACCAGCCGAAGAATGATCTGCTCGGTTCCGCGAAGACCCTGAAAACCCTCATCGCGAAACACAACGTGCGCGCCATCGCCATCGGCAACGGCACCGCTTCCCGCGAAACCGATTCCCTCATCCGCACTTTCCTGCGCGACGAAGGTCTCTCCAGCGTCTTCTCGATTACGGTGAATGAGTCCGGGGCGTCCATCTACTCGGCCTCCGATATCGCGCGCGAAGAGTTTCCAGACCTCGACCTCACCGTCCGCGGCGCGATCTCCATCGCCCGCCGTTTGCAGGACCCCCTCGCCGAACTGGTCAAGATTGATCCCAAGTCCATTGGCGTCGGCCAGTACCAGCATGACGTCGACCAGCACCAGCTAGCCGATGCCCTCGAAAAGACCGTGGAAAGCTGCGTGAACCGCGTCGGGGTGGATCTCAATACCGCTTCCTGGGCGCTGCTGCGCTATGTTTCCGGTGTCTCCGAGCGCGTGGCGAAGAACATCGTGACTTACCGCGATGAGAACGGTACCTTCCGCTCCCGCACACAGTTGAACAAGGTGCCCGGCGTGGGTCCCAAGACCTTCGAACAGGCCGCCGGCTTCCTGCGCATCCGCGGTGGTGACAATCCCCTCGATTCCACTGCGGTGCACCCGGAAAGTTATGCGCTGGTGGAACAGATCGCCGGTTCCATGCAAGTTACCGTGCCGGACCTGATCCAACAGCCCCAGTTACTGGAAAAGTTTGACCGCAAAGGTCTGCAGGCGGGCACTTATACCCTGAGTGACATTCTGGAAGAACTCAAGAAGCCCGGCCGCGACCCGCGCGATAAGTTCGTTGCGCCTACTTTTGATGAGGGTGTGAAGGAGATCGCTGACCTGAAGCCGGGCATGGTTCTCGAAGGCATGGTCACGAACGTGACGAAGTTTGGGGCGTTCGTGGATATCGGCGTTCATCAGGATGGCCTGGTCCATGTAAGTGAACTTTCCAGCCGGTTTATCAAGGATCCAGCTGAGGCCGTGAAGGCAGGCCAGATCGTCAAGGTACAGGTGATGTCCGCGGATGCCAAGGCGAAGCGGATCGCGCTGTCGATGAAAGCCCTGATGGGTCCGGGCCAGCAGAAAGCTCCGGCCCCGAAGCCGGCGGCCCCGTCATTGGATGATAAGTTAGCGGCGCTGCAGGGGAAGTGGAAGGTGCGGTAAGTCTCGGGCACACCGCTCGTGATTTTGGGCTGCCTCCAGTGCGAAAATAAAAACAGGATTTTGAGAGATGCACACCTCCGCCATCATTGAAACACTGCGCAATCACGAAGTGGAACTGCGGTCGGTCGGAGTCCACCACATATCCCTGTTCGGGTCGTGGGCGCGCGGCACCGCCAATCCGTCACATTCTGACATCGACTTGATGGCCGATTTCGACACTGGTCGAAACTACTCGCTTCTTGATCGGGTTCGCCTCGAAAACCGGCTCTCAGACATACTCGGGAAGAAGGTGGACTTAGTCCCGGCAACCGCGCTGAAGGATGGCATTCGGGAGCGCGTAACCGTCGAGGCTCTACTTGCCTTTTAGAGACTTTGCCAGAGCCTTTCGGGACATTCTTGACGCGCTTACTCAGATCGAAGAATTCGTGTCAGGTATGGACTTTGATTCCTTCTGCGGGGACCCAAAGACCATTGCGGCGGTGGAGCGGAAACTGCTGGTCATCAGCGAGGCAGCGATTCGTTTGGGACCAGAAGCACAGCAGCGATGCCCAGGGCCTCCTTGGAATGATATTCGCGGGATCGGGAATTGGCTGCGGCACCAGTATGATGCTGTCGAATTGCCCGTACTCTGGAATACGGTGACGGTCGATCTGCCATCGCTGAAGAAACAGATACTTCCGGTATTGGAATCGCCCGGAAATCCGCCCACGGCATGACCGCAGCCAAGTGTTTGATAGTAAATCTACCCCAGCAGTGCCCGCAACGCCTCGTCCACATGCCGCTCGAACTCGGTCTGTGAGGAAAATACCTTCTGGATTCGCCCGGCGCGGTCAATCACGAACGTCATGCGCCCCGGAATAATCCCGAACGTCTTCTTCACCCCATACAGCTTCCGCACCGTGCCGCCGGGGTCGCTCAGCAGCAGGAACGGCAGTTGGTACTTCGCTGCAAACCGGTCGTGCGACTCCGCGGAATCATCGCTGACCCCCAAAATCACCGCGCCGCGTTCCCGGAAGCTCTCAAATTCATCCCGGAACTTACAGGCCTCTTTCGTGCAGCCAGTGGTGTCGTCCTTCGGATAGAAATACAGCACCACGGGGCACTTGCCCAGGTAGTCAGAAAGCCGGACCTTGTTGCCCTTCTGGTCAGACAACGTGAAATCGGGCGCGGGGGAACCGGGTTGGAGTGCGGCGGACATATCTTCAGTCTAGGCATTCCCCAGCAGGAACGGTACAGCCTGCGCGCCAATCGCGTCCAGCACATCCGTCAACTCGTGGTCTGAATCCATCTCCACCAGTTGCGCGTTGGCATGGGATGCGGCAAAGGTGCGGGAAAGGTCCACCGGGACAACGGTGTCGTTCAACCCGTGGAAGATCATCGCTGGCTGCGAAAAGTCTGGATAGCCGGCATACTGCAGGGCGTCTTCGTAGAGTCCATAATGCACCCGGCTCATTGACTTGCTGGCGTAATTGAAAACTTCCAGCCAACCAGTGTCCTGCCATGCGGTGAAGCGCGCCTCGCCGGTCATCTCGCGCCACCGCGGCGCGAACCCAAACGCCGGAGCCAGCAGCACCAGCCTCTGCACTGCCGCATGCCGCGCCGCCAGCAGGCTCGCCAGATAACCACCCATGCTCGACCCGATCAGCACCGCCGGACCACCATCCAGATACGATTCCGCAACCTTGAGTTGACCGGAGATGGTGAGGTGCTCAAAGTCACCCTGGTCGAGCGCAGGAATTTCGAGGGAGATGCCATGCTCCCGCAGCTGGGACTGGAAAAACACCGCCTTGCGCGAAGCGGGGGAGGAAGCGAAACCGTGCAGGTAAAGAAACTTCATTCTTGTTTGAGTCTACGGGAGGGCGTGCTTCCCGCAGCGACTCCATTCCGCGGCGACGATTTTCACGCCCGGCCGCAGTTGCTGCTTACTGTCCGGCCCGCTTGACCGTCATCGCCTGCAACAAGAAACGCAGCTCGGCGTCCACCTCCGAAGGGTCGCTCACCGTCGCGGCAACTTCGGCGCGCAACAGATCCCGGTAGCGCTTCCGGAAACGGTGAATGCCGCTCTTCAGCGCACTTTCCGTGATCCCAAGCTTCGGCGCCAGTTCCGCATACGGCACCTCGGACTGCCCCACCAGGTAGACCTTGAGCTGATGGAAGTCGTCCAACCGACCGTGGCGTACGAACTCCTCACGCAAAGACTGCACCACGTGGTCGAGCACCGCCCGCGCCCAGCGCCGCTCAAAGATCCGCTCTGGCGTTTCGTCGTGCGAGGGCTCCCGTAGATACCGGGTTTCGGCATCGTCCAACGAAAACGGAAGCTCCGCGCCGCCGCGCCGCAAAGCCGTCGCGCGGTCATACGCATAGGAAAGTGAAAAGCGAACGGCATTCAGCAGAAATCCGCGGAAACGGCCCTTCTCCGGGTCAGCGCGTTCGAGCAAGCTGCCCGTCAGCAGACGCACGAAGAAGTCCTGTGTCAAGTCTGAGGCTTGGTCGGCATCGTGGCCTTTTCGCCGGATATACGCGTACACGGGATACCAGTAGGTCTGGCAAAGGGCATTGAGTGCGTCGTCGCGGCCCGGGGTCTTCTTGCCCGCGGCGACGATCATCGTCCAGCGCGTTTCGGGGAAGGCCGCGTCGGGGCTGACCGTCAGCATGGTGCCGGAGTAGAGAGTGGGGGAAGCGGGTTCACCGGAATGGGCCATCAAATTCTCCAAGGGGCTTAGCGGCTCGATACCGTGGCTGCGCCGCGCGCTGCCGCCAGCTTCGATTCAGATGAGGCGAGACCGATCTTCGCGACCGTCCAGTCATCCTGGTTGACCTCTGGAAGCTTGCCCGCCGCGCGGAGCGGCTCCAGTATGCCCAAGGCTTCCTGGCTGGCCAGCCGTGCCTTTTCCAGATACGTCACCTGCTCGGCTGGCGGGACGAAATGGGCCATTGATCGGGATTCGTAGGACAGTGAGCAGAGGGCGCGGGCCAGGTCAATTCTCTGCTGCGCTGGGCCTCCGTCGCGCAACACGGCTCGGAATCCATCCACGGCGCGTCTTGCTGCCGGAACGGTTCTGTCAGGATACTGCCAGACGATGGTCACATATTGGAGCCAACCCTCGGCGATCAGCGTCTGCTTGCTTTGCGGGGTGAGGGCAGCGGAATTTCCGGAGAACCGCTGGAACTCAGCGTCGGATGAGCCGGTCAATTCCATGAGGCGGAACAGGAGCGCCCGCGTGATGTTCTGAAGATCATGGTTCGGGGCGGAATTCTGAGCCGCGACAATCCGGTCTGCGATCTGCAGCGCCTCCCGCGCGGATTTCCGCGCGGCGTCTAACTGCCCTAGTAACTCCATTGTGAACGCGGCGCCGACGCGCAAGGATCTCATATTCTCCAAATCAGCCAGGGACTGTCCCTTCGACTCCGCGAAGGTCCGTTCCGAGATGGCATACGACCTACCATAATTCTCCAGCGCGGATTTCCCTTCTCGCGCCGCCGCTGCCTTTTCCATATGCTCTTCGAAAAAGGCGAGTTGCTGCTGACGCTGAGCTAACAGGTTGAAGTCTTCCGAAGTCCTTGGCGAGCGCTCACGGATTTGGATCTCCCGCGTTGTCAGTCCACGTGCTTTGCCTATATCGCCGCTGAACCAGGCATTGGAGCCCGTATCGAAGAGAACGGACAAGAGCCGGTTCACATAGGCTTGGTTGTTAGGGTCTTTGGCTGCAAGCTGCTCGGCAACCGGAATCGCCTGGAGACCCAGGCGCAAGGCTTCGGCCGGTTCGTCCAGGATTGCAAAAGACCGGCTAATGTCCACGGCATGATCGACATTGCGCGTTACCACTTCGTTCTGGGAGGAGCCTCCAGCCAGCCTTCCGGCGATTGCGGCCGCGGCTTCGCGGTTTACGGCCAGAGCTTCATCACGTAGCCCAGCTTGCCCAAGGTCGAACAACAAACCAATTCGGGCCCCCTCCAACCACGATACTCTGGAGGGCTGTCGGGGATTTGCCGACGCCACCTTCTGGGCGATATCCACCAATTGCCGTGAGAAGGTCAGTGATTTTTCCAATTCGCTTCTTTGCATGCAAATGTCGCGCGAGCCATAGAGACTCCGCGACAGAGCGACTGCCACGGTCGGCTCGTAGGGGTTTTCCGCGTATTTCGCATGCAGAACTTCACTGAGTTCTTGAATGGCCGCCAACTGCCCCGCCCAATTGCGCTGGGAGGCGTACAACGATGCAAGTTCCGCTTGAGCGATACTCGCTGCGAAAAGCACGAGCCGGTCTTTCCTGACGAGATCCCGCATGCTTCGGAAAATCGCGCTCGAGGCCCGGAGTTGCTCGATGGCGGCGGAAGTTTGTCCCATCAGTTTCAAAGCAGTCGCCAGACGACCCTCGGCCGCCGTTAGCTTCAAAGAAGTGACCGCCCCGGGCGATTGCCGCACAAGGGCTCTTTCGAGCGCCACCGATTCCTCAGCCACCGCCCGCGCCTGCGGATACTCCCGGAGTTGCACATGTGCTTCGCTCACCATATCGAGGAACGCTGCAAGAATGCTTCGGATCCGGAGATCTCCCGGCCTTTTCCTGTCCACCTCACGCAGTTCTTCGACTCCCTTCTGGGCGAAGTTGAGATATTCCCGCCCATTCTCGGCTGCCCGCTCCACGACACCCTGGGCTAGAAGCCAACCCGCGAAGTCCACCCGGTGTTGCACCACGTCTGGATGGGCTGCCATCTGTTCGCGATACAGGCGCGTTACCTCCGCGCAAGCCGCCCGATACTGTTCAATACCGCGGCGGCGGGAGGAAAAATTCGCCAAATCACCCAGGCTGCGCGCCGCCTGGATTCGAACGGACGGATTCTGCGGATCGATGGCAACCGCCTGGCGAGCCGTTTCCACCGCGCGGTTCACGGCGGCCAATGACTTCTCCTGTTCATCGCGGTCGCGTAGATGCCGGGCGAGCTTGAGAAGTGCTACGCTCAACCCGACCAGTGCCTTGGTGTTTGAAGGCTCCTGGCGTGTGGCCCCGTCCAAAGTTGATACTGCCTCTTCCAACCAGTGGATGTCTTCTATCGCATTCCGCTGCGTTAGAACCCAATTGCTCATTGCCTCTTGCGCCTCTGCCAATACCAGCAGGTCGGAGGGTTTGTTGTGGTCGGCCTGCGATCCTTGCAGGGCAAACCGGACTGCCTCTTCCGGGCTCCGCTCGCCCGACCCAAGCCGCCCGGACATCGAAACTGGCCAAGGCTGCCCTTCCTCCACCAGCACCCGGCTCAAATCGAGCATGGCGCGGCCATTGCCCGGCTCCACGGCGAGAACAGACCGCAAATGCGCCTCGGCTTCCCGCAATCGCGCATTGCGGCCTTCGTAGGTTTCATCCAAATTCGCCAGCCCGAGCAGGTCGCAGGCCAGCAGCCGTCGAGCTTCCATATTCCGCGGGTCGCCGGCAAGCCTCTGCCGCAATAGCTCAGCACTGCGCCGGTAGCTGGCCTCCGCCCGCTCCGTATCGCGCAGCGACTCCTGCAGTTCAGCCACCCGGAAATAGGCCGCACCCAGGTTGGGGTCCGCCGAATCCGCCTTCTGCAGGTACTGCACGCCAAGGTTGAGCAGCGTGGTCCGGGCAGCCAGTGACCCGGTATCTTTCAACTGGTCGTCCAGTTGAAAGAGCATCGCATTGGCAAGTTGTTGGATGTCCTGTTTTCCGTCGCGCGCGCGCTGCTCCAGTTCGGTAGCCCGCGTCGCTTCCGTCTCCGCCCGTCCGCGCTCCCGTAGTGCCTGGGCTCGTTGCGTGATTGCCTCCGCGCGCTGCGCCACCGCGATGGCCCGTTCACGAATCGCAGTCCGCGCCTGCCACAAAGTCGCAGCCGCGCCGCCGAATATCGCGATAGTCAGCGCCGCTGCTGCCGCAACCGTACTGCGATGCTTCACTGCATACTTGCGAAACCGGTAGGCGAACGTGGGCGGGCACGCCTTCACCGGACGGGAATCGAGGAACCGTTCGATATCGTCGCTGAGCGCCCGCGCCGAGTCATAGCGCTGCACCCGCTCCTTCTGGACCGCCTTCAGCGTAATCAGGTTCAGTTCCCCGCTCACCTCTTTTGCGCAGGGTCACAGGAGTCGCAGCGCGGCGGGCGGCCACGTCAACCAGCGTAAGCCCCAGTGAGGCGAGTTTCGCCGGCAGAGAAGGCGCCTCCACTTCCCGCAGCACCCGCAACAATTCGGCAAGTCCGGCCTTGCGCAGGCTCGCCCCGTCGAAGGGTACCGCGCCCACCAGCAGTTCATAGAGCATCACGCCGAGCGAATACACATCCGAGGAGATGTCCACGCCTTCCCCCACCAGATCGGCCGCTTCCGGGCTCATATACTCCGGCGTGCCAACGAAGTGCCCGAACTGCGTGAAGGCCATCTGCTCATACTTCTGCTGGTCGGTCGCCTTCGCAATCCCGAAATCAATCACCTTGGGTACGGGTACCCCGTCGATTTCGGTCACCAGCACGTTGTTGGGCTTGATGTCGCGGTGCAGAATGCCTTTCGAGTGCGCATGGTGCAAGGCGAGGCACACAGGGCGGAAAAGCTGGAGTCGCTGGCGGGTGTTCAGCCGGCGGCGGTCACAATATTCCGTGATCGGTTCTCCGTCGATGTACTCCATCACGAAGTACGGGCGGCCTTTCGAGGTTCGGCTGGCATCGTAAACGCGCGCGATGTTGGGATGGTTCATCATCGCCAGCGTCTGCCGCTCGTAATCGAAGCGCGCCAGAATCGACCGCGAGTCGAGCCCCGGTTTGATGACCTTGAGTGCCACCTCGCGGCGAATCGGCGCCGATTGTTCGGCCAGATACACCGCGCCCATGCCACCCTCACCCAGGACGCGCACAATCGTGTAGGGGCCAAAACTGTCCACCGCCAGCTCGTCCGCCCCATCCTCTGCAGCGGACCCGGAGACCCCGGTGGCCAGCGACGGGGCATCGGTCTCCAGCGCGCTGCCAAGCAGACACGCGCCACAAAGCCCGTCTTCCCACAAAGGTTCACCGCAGATGGAGCAGGCAGCAGTCATAGTTCCCTCCTGAAGAGTCATTAGGACTCCCGGCCGAAAGGTTCCGAAGCGTACCAAGTTTTCGGAGACTATTGCAAGGGTTCGCCAGTAGGAGGATCCCATTGCGGGAACTGGTCGCATAACCGTTCCTGGTCGTAACCTCCTCCCTTCTTTCGTTTAGAGCAATGTGAAAGCGATCTTCCAGAAAGCGGATTGAAAATGAAACACTCCATTGCTTTGAGCTTTGCTGCTCTCCTCCTCAGTTCTCCGGCGTGGTCTCAATTCCCGGCACCGCGCGTTCCCCTCAGCCCAGTGTCGAGACTAGATACAGGCTACCCAGTAAATGAACGAACCACCTGCGCCAATTCATTCCCGATAGTGTAACAAGCATCACCAAATTGAACGCACTCACGTACCTAATGCTGAGAATGTGAGATTGGAGCGATCACTCCCGGTGGGCTGATCAGTCGCACTAAAAACGATGCACATCGCGAGAAGTGCACGTTTCACTTCTGGAAATAAACTTCCTGGCTGTAAGTCTATGAAGGGTAATGGTCGGGCTGCCGGGATTCGAACCCGGGACCTCTTGCACCCCAAGCAAGCGCGCTAGCCAGGCTGCGCTACAGCCCGAACTTTCTAGTCTACACCCCCACACTCCGCGCCGCGCGAAATCGGGTTTTCGTATATCCTGTAGAGCAATGCAAATCCTCCGTTCCGTAATGGCCGCGCTGCTTCTGGGCGGTACCCTTCTCGCACAGCAGCCCTTCGGTCTCAAGTCCGGCGACCGTGTCGTCTTCTATGGCGATTCCATTACGGATCAGCGCCTCTACACCACTTTCACCGAATCCTACGTCGTCACCCGCTTCCCCACGCTGAACGTCACCTTCACGCATTCCGGCTGGGGCGGTGACCGTGTGGGCGGTGGCGGCGGCGGACCCATCGATACCCGCCTCGACCGTGACGTCTTCCCCTACAAACCCACCGTCATGACCATCATGCTCGGCATGAATGACGGCGGCTACAAGGCGCTCGACCAAACCCTGTTCGACAAGTACAAGGACGGCATGAAGCACATCGTCGCCACGGTGAAACAGCGCCAGCCGGATTGCCGGATCACCCTCATCCAACCGTCCGCCTACGACGACGTCACCCGCGCACCGCTCTTCGAAGGCGGCTACAACGCGGTGCTGATCCGCTACAGCGAATTCCTCAAGGAACTGGCCGGCCAGGAAAAGCTGGGCGTTGCCGATCTGAATACACCCGTGGTGGAGATGCTGAAGAAGGCGAAGGAGGCCGATGCCATCCGGGCCGCCGAGATCATCAAAGACCGCGTCCATCCCGGAGCCCCCGGTCACCTCATCATGGCGGAAGGACTGCTGAAGTCGTGGAATGCCCCATCGCTGGTCACTGATGTAAATGTAGACTCCGCGGCACTCACAGCGGACGTGAAGAATACGAAGATCAGCAATCTCGCCAAAGGTGCCGGCATCAGCTGGGACGAACTGGACGCCGCTCTGCCGATGCCGGTGGATCCGCAGGATGCACTGCTGAACTTTGCCGTCGATTCGTCAGACTTCCTTGCCGCCCTGGATCAGGAAAATCTCAAGGTGCGCGGCTTGAGTGGCGAAAAGTACGAACTCAGGATCGACGGCGCTGCGGTCCTCGCACTTACTTCCGCCCAGCTCTCCGCAGGCGTGAATCTGGCCCGCGTCGCGACGCCGATGTTAAAGCAGGCATTGCTGGTCCACCAACTTACTCTGGACCGCGCAACGGCGCATAACATCCGCTGGCGGCAGGTACAGGTTCCGCTGAAGGATATTCCGGAAAAAGACAAGACTGCGGCGATGAATGCTCTCGACAATCTTGACCGCCAGTTACTGCGTGCCCAGCGCGAAGCGGCACAGCCCCGGTCTCATCACTTCGAACTGGTGCCTGTCCAGTAAGCATGGGCTTCGCTGTTTGGATTGATGCGGAAGCCCGGCTGGTCTGGGCGCAGGGTACGCATGAGTACCGCCCCATGGGTGTTGCTGTGATTGCCGCGTCAGATCAATTCCGCCAAAGGGATTTCCAGCCGTCCCTGCGGCGTCCCCGGCACTTACAGCAGGCTTTTGCAGGATTCTTCGGCTCACTGGAGACAGTGAACGAAGCTCTGCGCAAGCCTGCTCTTCCCGCACTGCGCCACACTCCTGCGCACTTACTTTAGGTTCTTCTCAAACAGGTCCAGAATCCGGCTGTACTCATCGGTCCAACTGGTTGGTTCCACAAAGCCGTGGTCTTCCACCGGATAAGGTGCCACGCTCCAGTTTGTCTTGCCCAGTTCGATGAGCCGCTGAATCAAGCGGACACTGTCCTGGAAGTGGACGTTTGTATCCACCATGCCGTGGCAGATTAACAGCGCACCCTTCAGACCCTGTGCGAAGTAAATTGGTGAAGAGCGCCTGTAAGCTTCGGGGTCGGATTGCGGGTTGTTCAGGATGTTTGAGGTGTAACCGTGGTTATAATGTGACCAATCGGTCACGGGGCGCAATGCCGCACCGGCAGAGAAGGTATCACTCGCGGTGAACATCCCCATCAGAGTGAGAAAGCCGCCATAACTTCCACCGTAGATGCCGATCTTCTTTGGGTTGACGCCATGCTCAGCGACAACATACTTCGCCGCATCCACGGCATCATCCAGATCCTTGCCGCCCATGTGGTCATAGATCGCCGTGCGCCAGTCCCTGCCATAACCTGCGGAACCGCGGTAATCCACATCGATGACAGTGAAGCCCCGCTCCATCAGGATGTGGTGGAACATATACTCGCGATAGTAATTCGACGACCAGTACTTATGCACGTTCTGGGCATAACCTGCACCATGGACAAAGACCACGGCCGGTCCGCCCTTCGCGAACTTCGCGGGCTTGAATAACTTCGCCGGAACCTCCACGCCGTCACGGGCCTTGAATTTGATAATCGGCGCATCGAGCCACGGATATTGTGCGAACTCCGGGGAAGGAGAAGTCGTGATCCGCTTCTGTGCTTCTCCAGGCTTCGCTTCCTGCACAAAGAGATCCGGCGGCCGCGTCATATAGGATTGAAGATCTACAAAGGCAGTCTCCTCCGGGTTCAGCCAGATTTGGTGACTTCCTGCCTGTGCCGTCAACCTTGTCCGGGGGCCACCCGCAGAGGGCATCACATAAACCTGATGCTCTGCCGGACTGACTTCATTGGTCTGCAGATAGAACTTTGATTTATCCTTTGACATCTTCACATCCAGCACTTCCCACTTGCCGGAAGTAAGTGCCCTGGGCTCGCCGCCTTCGTAGGGAACAGCGTAGAGGTGCGAGTAACCGGTGCGCTCGGAATCAAAGTAGACCTCTTTGTCTCCTTTGAGCCAGCCGATGGAGGCCGACCCGAACTGCGCGGGGCCGCCGATCCACGCATCATCGTGATCTGTCGCGAGAATGCGCGTCTTGCCTGTCGCCGGATCGAGTGCGAGAATCCAGCGGTCCTTGTTATCCTCCGCGCGGGCGGTGAGCACGGCTTTGGTGCCATCTTCAGACCAGATCGGGTTGGTTAGACGCACTGGCCGGTCGGCGGGCGGTTCCGCTTTTGTCTTAATGCCGGCGTCGACATACTTCACCTCACCGCTCTCCGCATGGATCACCGCCAAACGGGAACGCGATTGCGTATCCCCGACCATGTTCCGCGAAGGGATGTCTTCGGTGTAAGCGGATTCCGTGACAAAGTTGGGCACGATGGAGTTCTTCCCGCCAGGTGCCGTCTCAGAGATCGAAGCGATCACGTATTTCTCATCGGGACTAAGTTGCAGACTGAACACAGTCTGTGTGGCACTCAGAGTAAGCGGCTTTCGGGTCGCTTCTTTCTTGCGCTTCGCCTCGGCTTCTTCCCGCTTCGCCGCTTTTTCCTTGATGATGTCGAGCAGTTCGCGTTCCTGCTTCTTCAGGAATTCCTGGCTGGGCGTTCCCTTGGGCGTGTCATCTGCCGCAGTCGAAGCCGTCCGGCCCCCTCCGCCGCCACGGCCTCCGCCGAACCCTGTTGGCGCTGCTGCGGGGGCCGCTCCACCCGCACGGATATCCGTCAACTGCACGATCGATCCGCCATCCAGACTCATCACATAGAGGTTGTTCGCGCGGGTGAACGAGATCCGGTTGCCGTCTTTGGTGAAGCGCGGATTGCTCTCTGCTTCCGTGGTCTTCGTGATCTGTGCGGTCTTGCCGGATGCGTGATTGTATACAAAGATGTCGCCATCGCGGGTGTAGACGGTCTGCGATTTATCCGGAGCCACGTCGCCGGAAGTGGGCGGTGCCAGCTTGGTTTCGTCATCCGTCAGCTTGCGCAGGCCCGAACCATCGGGATTGGCCACCCAGGTGTCCATGTCCTTCTCATGCGGGTCAGAGTACTGCTTCCACTGAAAGTAGATCTGCTTCCCATCACCGGACCAGCGGACTTGTGAAGGTTCGTAACCCACAAGTTGCGGCCCGCGCATGATGGAGGCGACGGAGAGTTTGAATGTTTCCGCGGACGGTGCGACGGCGGAAAGCAGGATGGCCGTGAGTCCGGCGGCATAGGGAATGAAACGGTTTTTGTTCAATTTCCAAAGATGATAACTCAGTCCGGTTGCACTGGGAAGTTGTTTTACTCTGCGGAACACGCGGTTGGCGGAACATCCCGTTTGACTCAGCGGCCGGGACTCGATAGTTTATGTCCACCCGCGCAAACCGCCCGGGGCCATGAGGAGTCCTTTCGATGAAGTTCCTGCGATTCACAGCCTTGCTGCTGCTGAGCATCATTTCCGCCTTCGCGCAAACCAGCCGCGGCGGCATCACCGGCACCGTTTTTGATCCATCCGGCGCGGTTGTTCCGAATGCACAGATCACCGTGCGGAATCTCGGCACAAACCAATTGACGAAGGTCAAGACTTCCGGTTCCGGCGAATTTACGGTCACGGCGCTTGACCCGGTGACCTACAGTGTCACGGTGGAAGCGCAGGGTTTCAAGAAGACCGTCGTGGATGCGGTCAAAGTAGATACTGCCAACGTTGAGAATCTCACCATCAAGCTGGTGGCGGGGCAGGTCAATACAGAAATCACCGTTACGGCGGAAGCTGCGGCGATCAACACCGAGTCCGGAACCACCAGTTCCACAGTGAATGAGCGCCAGATCCAAGAGATTCCTTTGTTTAACCGCAGCGTGCTGGATCTTGCCGTGACCCAGCCCAATGTTACCGGGGATGCGGGCACGGAGAATCCAGCCATTACTTCGAACGCGACGGTGCCGGGTTATAACTTAAGCGTCAATGGCGGGCGCCCGGGCAGCGGACTCTTTCTTGCCGATGGCGCGAATAACACGGGTGTGAGTTATGGCCGTACGATGGTCAGTTTCACACCGGAGACCGTGCAGGAGTTTACCATCCAGACCTCGGCTTATTCCGCTGAGTTCAGCACCACTGGCGGAGGCGTGATCAATGTCTCCACCAAGTCCGGCACGAATGACTTCCATGGCACGGCGCTTTGGTATAACCGCAACCCGGCCTTTGCCGCCGCACCTTTTACTCTGGCTACCGTCAACCGCTCCCAGGCAACGCTCAAGAACAACCAGGGCTCGCTTTCGGCCGGCGGACCTGTTTGGATTCCCAAGGTCTATAACGGCAAGAACAAGACCTTCTGGTTTGCCGCGTATGAACCCAACTGGCGCAGGGATTTTCTGGCGCAGGACGCTCTCAATCCCACTGCCAATATGTTGAAGGGGGATTACAGCAATACCGTAGTGACCTCCAGCGGAACACTGCCTGCTGACGTCGCGGCACGGTTCAATCTGAAGAGCACGGGTGATGCCACCATCTACAACCAGTTCAATGTGGTGAATGGAAACCAGTTCACTTACGCCACTATCCCCACTGGCGGCACTTATACACCTTTCCCGGGTAATATCATTCCGCAGTCCATGCTGGACAGCACCTATCTCAAGGCCCAGAAGTATATCGTGACCGGTGGCAATTACTACATTGGTTCGAGCGGTGCGGTCTTTAACCTCTATAACCCCAGGCTCCTCTCTCAGGATGAAACCCGCTATACAATCCGGATTGATCATTCCCTGACAGATACACAGCGACTCACTGGACGCTGGACCTCCACGCCTGTTATCAAGACGCAGATCACCCCGACGGACCCGACCGGCGCCGGTGCGGAATACAGCTTCGCGCAGCAGGCACTGCTCTCGCACACGTGGATTGTTTCCGGCAATAAGGTCAATGAACTGCGTATCAACTACACGCGCGGTAAGTTCAGCAGTACCACTGCCCCGCAATATGATCCCTTCCACGGGGTCAATCTGAATACCGAGCTTGGTCTGCCCAGCATCCTGCCGGGCGGCGTGCCATCGCTTCCTTACATCGGAGGTCAGGGCTCCACGAACAACAATGATGTGGAGGAACGCTACAACCTCAGCAACACCTTTACCTGGACGAAAGGCAACATGACCTGGAAGTTCGGCGGTGAGATCAGTCACGCACTGCAAAACGTGACGCCTTTGTATGGTGCCATCGGCGGTGTGTATGCTTTTGCCGCCACGCAGACCAATTCGAACGGTGCTTCGAGCGGTACCGGGGGCAACTCCTTTGCCAGTTTCCAGCTTGGCGTGCCCGGCGGCAACCCGGCGATCACCATCCGCAGTGCCCTGGTGCCCTATTACTACCGCTGGAACTCCGGCGCGGGCTTTGTCCAAAATGACTGGAAGGTGCGCCCCAACCTCACCCTGAATCTGGGGATCCGTTATTCCCTGCAAGACCCGCGCACGGAAAAATATGATCACCAGGGCGTCTTCCTGCCGGATCAGGCACAGACCTTCAACCTGGCAACGCCTTTGAAGCTGCAGGATGGAACGACCGTGACTTCGGTGCTGGTTCCTCCCTTTGCCTTTGCAGGAAAAGGGGGCCGTTCCCGCTATCTGTTCCCCGCCGATTACAAGGATTTCGAGCCCCGCTTCGGGTTCGCGTATGCCCCGGAACTTCTGAACCTCTACCACGGCGTCATCAAGGGTGGTTATGGACTCGCCCACGCACCTCTTACCGGCCAGAAGCGTCTGCCCAATCCTGACTTTGGCGCGAACGCGACCAGCTTCGGACCGACCACTGGCCAAACGAATCCGGCCTACGTCCTGCGCCTCGGCGAGAATGGTCCGGTGAATGTGCAGGTAACTCCTGATCAGGCGATCTTCGGGGCCGCGGGTGTTCCCGCGAACGGCCTCGTCACACTGAACAGCCTCTATTACCAGCAATCCATCGGCGGTTATGCCATCTCCAGTAACTTCCACACGCCCTATGTGCAGAACTGGAATCTCGCTCTGAGCTTCCAGCTTCCGCAGAGGACTTCACTGGAGATCGCCTATGTTGGCAATAAGGGAACGCACTTATTCCTTGCCAATGAGAACATCAACCCCAAGAGCATCAGTCTCTTGAACGCGCAGGATAACCAGAACGTATCCACCACCACAGCGATTAATGACCCGCTGGGACGCATTAACCCGGCCACTGGCAAGATACTCACGGTCCAGAATGGTTCGCTGGGCAGTCCTTACCTTGGTTTTTCCAGTCTGACGCAGTTATGGGACGCTTCGGCCAACAGTATCCGGCATGCAGGTTATGTGAGCATGGTCCACCGGACTGCGCGGGGTCTAACCTGGACCTTTAACTACACTTATGGCAAGTCCATTGATGATGCTTCGGATTCCGGCAGTGAAAAGAACGTGGCTACTGTGGGGCGTGTGGATGGTCAGCTTGCTCTGGGTGGCACCCGCAAGAATGACCGCTCTGTTTCGCTGTTTGACCAGAAGCAGGTGATCAACAACACCTTTATCTGGGACCTTCCCTTCGGCAAGGGTCGCCAGTTCGGTTCGAATCTTCCCAAGTGGCTGAATGCTGCTGTTGCCGACTGGACTGTCTCGGGAGTGATTCGCTTCAACAGCGGTCCGCCGGCCATGGCAACTCTCAGTGATTCCAACCAGCTGGGAGATCTGACTCACACTGCCCGGCCCGACATTGTCTCCGGTGTGCCGCTGATCAATCCTTACTATGACCCCAGCTGCCCGCTGGGCAATGGTTGCCAGCCCTATCTCAACCCCTCTGCGTTCGCGCGTCCTCCGATTGGGCAGCTGGGCAATGCACCGCGTTCGCTCGATGGTGCCCGCGGACCGTGGGCCCGCTACTTCGATGCGAATATCCAGAAGAACTTCCGCATTGGAGAGGGCAAGAAGCGTGTCCAACTCCGCATGGACCTGTTGAATGCCTTTAATCACCCTGTATTCCGCGTCTATCCCAACAGCGCAGGTGGCACGGACTTGATGGGAGCTCCCAGCACCGCCGCTCTTACCGCCGCGGATTACAACACCTGGGCGGCAGCCAATGGCCAGCCGCAAGCTTTGGCGGCTGGTGATGCCGGGAACCAGTTACTTACCCAGATCAATAACACGGTGAATGCAGTGAAGACCAACGGCGTCCTGCCGCTGAACTTCTTTACTGTCAAGTTGCCGGCTAACTTCTGGGGTTCCCAGCCCTCCGCGTATGATGTGCGGACTCTGGATGGCTTCAAGTTATTCCGGCTCCGCCAGGCTTTGAATACGAGCTTTGGAGATCTCTATTCCTATGGCCAGCCGCGTTACATCCAATTCGGTGTGAAGTTCTTCTTTTGATCTAAATGCAGTTACAGGCCCGGCAGTGCCCGCAGCATTGCCGAGCCGTCTCCGCCGTTCGGAAAGCGCGCGGAATCCAGAACCCTGTGCGTAGAATCCAAAGTTCCCAGATAGCGCTCCTCTGCCTGGGTCCTGCCCATCAGCACTACGGTAAAGTGCCGTCCGGGATATTCCAGTATCCGGTAAGCCAGGCCTCCAGGAGCAACACTGGAATGATCTGCCGCGGGACTGCCAAGCTTCTGCACCACGGAATAGTAATCATCGTTCCGGCTAAGTTGCAGATAGCTTTGGTCCAGCTGCGAGAAATCATTCTTCGGACGCACCTTTGAGTTCCGTGCGACCCCGGCAATAATAGAGCACGCCACGACGCCCAGCACCAGAAAGACGACGATCATCTTACCGGCCTTGACATCTGGGGAGGGTTCCAATCGGATGCTGACTACGGGTGCGGGGTCTGATGCAACGGGTTCCTGCTGGGCTAATCTGGGGCCGCGGGGCATTTCCACCACACGGCGCTGATGCGGCATGACTGAACCGCCTTTGTATTCCAGTTCCCGTGTCAGTCCCACGATCAGCACCGGTTCGTCCACGCGGGACACTTCCCCCACAAAGCGCCTTGGCACCCAGATTTCCGCACCGCTGGCCGCGTTGATCACCAGCATTTCAGACCAGGTGGCGCGGCTGTAGATCCACTCGTTTTGTTCCACGCCAAGAATGGGCGGATAGAACGAAAACCGGCGGTTACCGAGCTCTTCGAGATGCAAAGGGAGCGGTGAAGTGGACATCCGGCACTATGATACGACGCACCGTTTGCCACGGGATAGGATAGCCGCCGGTTTCACACTGTGGCATAATTGGCACAATCAGGCCGCACGGGGAGAGGCCAAAACCGATGCAGTTCCAAAGATATCCCGCCGCCGCTGCATTGCTTTGCTGCTGCGCACTTTCCCAGGGCCTGTCCGCCCAAAGCAAGACCACTGGAACCACAGGCACTACCGGCACTACGGGCAGCACCACTACCTCTCTGCCTTCCATACCTTCGAAGACGACAACCACCACCACGCCCACCACCAACAACATCCCGCAACGGACAATCTTTCTTTCCGGCAAAGTTATGACCGATGACGGTACGCCGCTGCCGATGGGAGTGGCGGTAGAGCGAGTTTGCGGGTCCGCGGTGCGCGTAGCCGGTTACACAGACAGCAAGGGGCAATTCTCGTTTGAGTGGGGTAACGCGCAGGGCGTTCTACCGGATGCTGCCAGCGCCGCCACTGGTCCCGAACGGGGCTTCGGACTGGGCGGGAACTCCCCTTTTGGCTCTTCCGGCAACTCGTCGCCACTCGGTTCTTCCAATATTTCGCTCGAAACGGACATGGCCAACTGCGAACTGCGGGCCAATGCGCCGGGATTCCGTTCGGATGTGGTCCATCTCAATGGCCACCGCTCCATGGATGATCCGAATGTCGGCACAATCGTGCTGCACCGGCTGGCAGGCGTTGTTGGTTCTTCCGTCAGTGCGACTTCTTACAACGCGCCGCGCGACGCTAAGAAGGCCTATGAGAAGGGCGTGGAGGCCTATAACAAGGGCAAGTTGCCGGATGCGTTGAAGAGCTTTGACAAGGCGGTTGCGTCTTACCCGAAATATGCGGATGCCTGGTTCCGTCTCGGCCTGGCGCGGGGTGAGTCCGGCGATTCCGCAGGCGCGAAAGATGCTTACGCGAAGGCACTGGAAGCCGATGTCAAACTTGTGGGGCCGCATGTGGAGCTGGGTCTCATTTCCATGCGACTGGGAGATTGGCGTTCCACGGCGGACGCGATGGATCGTGCTGTCCGGCTCGACCCTATTGATTACCCGCAGGCCTGGTACGGCAGCGCGGTGGCGCACTATAACTTGAAGGAATACCCTGCTGCGGAAAAGAGTATCCGTGAGGTCATCCGTCTGGATGTGAAACATGCGAACCCCCGTGCAGGCTACCTGCTGGGTTTGATTCTGGCGGAGAAGCAGGATCTTGATGGTGCTACTACTCAGCTGCGGGCTTATTTGAAAGTTGCCACGGATCCCAAGGAAATAGAAACGGTGAACAAGCAACTCAGCAAGATTGAAAAATTTGCAGGCAGCCGCCAAAACTAAGTTAGAACTAAATTCCGGGTTCGTGCGTCTTCCCCAGTGAGGCCAGACCAATGAATACCCCCTCTAAGAACCCTGTCGGCGCGCGCGTCCACTGCCCCAGCTGCACCCATACCGTACCGGGTACGGTCGAGTATGCGGGCAAACAACTCAAAGTGATCACCGGCCAGAAGTGTCCCCGCTGCGGATCGTCGCTGGACGCGGCGGCCGTCCTCTACCTCTGGCAGGCGGCGTAAGTCTACCGCTGCCCGCTGCCGTAAGATAGAGGAAGTGAAACGCAAACCGCCCGTTCCTCCGCAGAGCCCAGAAGTTCCCCCGGCACCGGCTGTTACCGCCAAGCCCGCCGAAATGTCACGCCCCGGAGGCAAATGCACCGTGTGTGGTGGTGACGCGGCCGTGGCTGGTGACGAGCAGCTTTGCTGGGTTTGCCGGCATTTGAAGATCAGCGCCTGGAAGGATACAGATTCCCAGATGCCACAGGTTGAATAATGCAATACAATCAGGAACGAGAAAGGATTTCCATGCATTCCCCCAAGGTTTCCCTCTGTATTCTGATCTCGGCTGGCCTGCTTGCCTCCGGTTGCGCGAAGAAGGTGGCCGTTGCCAAGCCTAATGCTGCTCCTGTGGTGGCTGCCGCTCCTGCTCCAGCCCCGGCTCCTGCGCCCGCGCCGCGCCCCGCGCCTGCTGCTCCGGCCCCCGCTCCGGTGGTGGCCCGTTCGGCGACTCCTGATGCCGCCACCAAGGCCCGCATTCAGGACCTTCTGGACCGCATCCAGGATGCCTACTTCGATTACAACGACCAGAAGATCCGTCCTGACGCCCTCAACGCTTTGACTGCGGACGCCAAGACTCTTTCCGCGATTCTGAAGGACTATCCGGATTACAAGCTGACCATCGAAGGTCACTGCGACGAACGTGGTTCCGCCGAGTTCAATATCGCCCTCGGTGAGGCCCGCGCCGCCCGTGCGAAGAGCTTCCTGGTGGACAGTGGCATCCCTGCCGCCCAGTTGCTGACTGTCAGCTACGGCAAGGAAAATCCGGTCTGTGAAGAGCACGACGAAGCTTGCTGGCAGAAGAACCGCCGCGCGCACATCACGCAGGCGCAGACCGCCAGCCGGTAAAATGATCCCCAGTCACTGCGGCGGGCTGGTCTGTTGATCCCCCGGCCCACCGCAGTGAACTATTTGGCCCTCCGCCGCGCCATCACCGCAACACCTGTGAGACCACTCAACAGCAGAACCATGCTGGATGGTTCTGGCGTACCCTCCGTGACCGAGATTCCATCCAACAGAACAAATGGCGGGTCGCCTGACGGGCTGCCCTGGGCGAGAAAGCTCAAGGTTTGCGTGGCGGCTGTCGCGACGAAATAGAGATTTTGTTGGTTCCACGCCGTGGTTCCCTCGCTGGGCGTGTTCATCACGTCTGAGGTCTGCACGCTGTCCCCAAACGTCACCTTCCATTTCTGAGTAGTAGCGCCGCTGAAACCGGCCTGCTGGGCTGCTGCCTGGTAGAAGCCTACGTTGTACGTTTCCCCCGCGGTCAGTCCGGTGATGGTCTGGTTGATAGCCGCCGAATAATTCGGGTCCCCATCCACACCAAGGAAGTTCCCGCCATCGGGTGATGCACCGGGATAGGTGTAGAACTGCCACGCTCCGCCCGGATTCAAACTATTGGTGGTCCCGCCCAGGTTGTTGCACAAAGCGGTGGTCTGGCCGGAGTACATCAGACAGTCGAGAGGGAAGTTGGGGTACGCGGTAATACTCCAGCCGGGCAAATAGGCTTGTCCGCTCCCGTTCAAATCTTTCAACCGAAAGCTGGACGTTCGCGTCCCGGTATCTTCAAAGCTGCCATTGGTGGCCAGGTTCACTTCGCCGGCGACGGACTGCAACGCCATCAGCCAACCGAGCAGCGCTACAGATCCAGAGCGTTTCAGCATGCCCCGGATTGTATAGTTCCGCACAAGTCGAGTCAAGCGGTCAGGATGCAACCGCGGCTCGGAAGATGTGACCTAATACTGCTAACGCACGGCGTCAAGGGCCGTAACGCGCTCAAACGCATAACCGGCCGCCACCACATCCTCAATCGCCAGCCCATTCGATTTGAAGATAGTAACTTGTTCGCCGGAAGTTCTCCTGGGCAAGCTCTTCAGTTCCACCCACCGTTCTTCGGGTAAGTTCGCCAGCAGCAGGTCGCCGGATTCAATGCGGGCCTCCGCTAAGTCATCGACCACCACCAAGTTGGCCCTCTGCACTAAGTCGGCTGGTAACTCGCGCCGGCTGGCCCAGTTGGAACCCATCGCGTTGATGTGCGTGCCCGGTAAGATCCATTCGGATTCCAGCACGGGTTCTTTGGAGTTCGTCGCGGTCACCACCACGTCCGCGCCTTCCACTGCTTCCCGGGCCGTTGCGGCGCTTTTCACTTCGAAGGGAAAGCGCTGGGAAAAGCTGGAACGCTTCTCCGCGCTGCGGCTCCACACCCGAATCTCTTTCCAATCCCGCACGGCCATCATGGCGTGGACCTGTGTTTCCGCCTGAAAGCCCGACCCGATCACGCCCAACACGGAAGCCTCCGGGCGGGCCAGCAGTTTGGTGGCGAGGCCGCTCGCGGCACCAGTCCGGATCTGGCCAAGATGATTGGCTTCCACCGTTGCCAGGGGCGCGCCATCCTCACTGCGATACAGCAGGAAAGTAAAGTGTGCAACGGATTTCGGATTGGTGGAATAGCTCTTGATGCCGAAGTATTTCGGTCCGCCGGCGGCCATGTAATGCAGGATGGACCCCGACGGCAGCACCACGCGTTGCCGGGGGTGATTCACCGCCGTGCCAGCGGCGAGTTGTGCGAAGGCCTGCTCCATCAACTCCACCGCCTTGCCCATCGTCAAGTGCGCACGCACCTGGGCTTCGGTGATGTGGATCATTTCTGCGCCTCAATCGTTTCTGAGATCTCTTCCCACTCCGTCATGAGCCGTGCGAGATCATCTCTCCGGGCCTGCAACTGGTTGGCCGTCTCAATGGACTGTGCCGCGCTGAGGAAGTTTGAGAGTGCCTGCTCATAATCCGCGATCTCCACTTCGAGCCGCGTGATTTCATCTTCGATCGCTTCCTGGCGCTCCTGCATCTGCCGCAGCTTGATGGGGTTCAAGCGTTTGCCGGGCTTGGGCTCGGCGTCGCTGCTTTCTGTGGCGGCAGCAACGGCTTCCGCCTTGGCGGGGGCGGCTTTCACGGGCGCGGGCGCGGCAGCTTCCGCACCACTCTTGCGCCAGAGATAATCTTCGTAATTCCCCGGGAAAGGCGTGACCTTGCCATCGCCGACTTCGATCACGCGCGTCGCCACCTTATCCAGGAAGTAACGGTCATGCGAGACGAAAACCACTGTACCTTCAAACTCGGAGAGCGCCGTCAGCAGGACATCCTTGGCGCGCATGTCGAGGTGGTTGGTGGGTTCGTCCAGCAGCAGGAAGTTACCAGGCATCATCAGCATGCGCGCAAGAGCATAGCGGTTGCGCTCCCCGCCGGAAAGCACTCCGATCTTCTTGAACACATCGTCTTCCGAGAAGAGGAAGCAGCCGAGAATGCTGCGCAATTCCGTATTGGTGGCGCGCGGCGCGATGGACGATAAGTCGTCGAGGATAGTGGAATCGGGCGGCAGAACTTTGTATTGATCCTGCGCGAAGTAATCGGTCTCCACGTTATGGCCCGTGGTGAATTCCCCGGAACTAACTGGTTCAGAACCGGAGAGTAACTTGATCAGAGTGGACTTACCCGCCCCGTTGACGCCAACGAGAGCAATACGGTCGCCACGCTCAATGTGAAAGCTGGCTCCGCTGAAGACAAGCTTCTGGCCGTAACTCTTCGAGACGTTTTTGAACTCCGCCACCACGCGGCCGCTGGGTTTCGGCTGCGGGAAGCGGAAGTGGATCGTCTTCTCATCGGGCGGCAGTTCGATGCGCTCGATCTTCTCCAGCTCTTTGATGCGGCTCTGCACCTGCTTGGCCTTCGTGGCCTGCGCGCGGAAGCGGTTGATGAAGGCTTCCAGTTGCTCAATGCGGTCGCGCTGGTTGGCGTAAGCGGCTTCCAGTTGCTGGCGGCGCTCTGTCTTCTGCGTTTCGTATTTGCTGTAGCCGCCGGTGTAGATCCACATGCGCTTGTTCCACAGTTCAGCAATCTTGCTGACGGTGACGTCGAGGAAGTAGCGGTCGTGCGAGATCAGAACAAAGGCGTTGGGATAGTTGCCGAGATAGTGCTCCAGCCAGTCGCGGGCTTCAATGTCGAGATGGTTGGTGGGTTCGTCCAGCAGCAGGAGGGTGGGTTCGGCGAGCAGGAGTTTCGCGAGTGCGATCCGCATCTGCCAGCCGCCGGAGAACTCTTCCACGCGCCGGGTCCAATCCTCGCGGCGGAAGCCCAAGCCGCCTAACACTCCGCCCACGCGCGAATCGAGATTGTAGGCGTCCTTGGCGTGGAGCAGATCCTGCAGGGCGTGGAAGCGCTCCGCCGCCACTTCGTATTCCCCGCTCGCGTGATCGAGTTCGCTCAACTGCTGCGCGAGTTCCTGCTGTTCTGCTTCGAGCGCATGCAGGTCGTCAAAGACGGACATGCACTCGTCGAACACACTGCGTCCGGAAAGGGAGATGCCATCCTGCGGCAGGTAGCCGGCACGGATTCCCTTTTGCACTTGAATCGTGCCGGAATCCAGGCCGTCGATACCCGCCAGGACTTTCAGCAGTGTCGATTTACCCGTGCCGTTCCCGCCCACAATGCCAATGCGGTCTTTCGGGGTGATGAGCCAGTTCAGCTCTTCAAAAAGGACTTTGGGGCCGAAGCGCTTGCCGGCTTCGGTAAGTTGAATCATGTGGTTGAGATCTTACGCCGGGCAGCCCGGACCAGTGGGCACGCGCCCGCCCTTGTTCAATTCATTGACGCCGATTTCGGTGGCGTAGTAGATGCTTGAGGTGAAGCTCTTGATGGTCTGGAATTGCTGATGGCCGTCGGCACCGTTCTTCGAAACGGTTTCGAGTATGGCGATTTGCTTCGCCGGGGCCAGCTTCACGAACTCCGCACTCTGCGTTTTCTTCGCATAGGTGTCAAACCAGCCGAGGGCCACGGTGACACTGGCCTGCCGCGCGGGCGCGGAGGCAGCGAGCAGTTTATCCATCCAGCGGTTGACGAGTGCTGCCTTGGCACCGGGAGTGTCCGTCTGGGGGATGATCAATTCGGAAAGCACGATGGCCGTCTCATTTTCATGAGCGTTGAAGAATACGGGTTTCCAATCGGCGGAACTCACGTCCAGCATGGGGAGCATGCCGGGGACTTCGGGGTGATGCTGCGCCCACATGGTGGCTGGCACGGCGGCCAGTCCGAGCCGGAGGAGTTCTCTGCGATCCATGCGGCCTATTATATCTGTTTCGGGATGATTAGAAATCCACCAGCAGCGTGGGGGCTCCCAGCGTGTCCAAAGTTACCGCGGCCGTTCGCAGCAGTTCCGCAACCCGGCTGGTGATGTCTGGAACCGTTTCCGCGAACGCCGCTGCTTCGTCCGGCAGATTCGCTTCCAGCCACGCACGTACCACCGCACCTTCCATGCTCTTTGCGCCGCCGCGCCAGACTTCCGCTGCCTTCCTTGCCTGTCCGATGTTATTTACAGCCAGGGCCCGAATGAATATTTCCCGTGCAGCATCCGACATCACGGGCTTCCCTGCCGGCTTGCCCGGCATGGTCTTCGCACCGGCGGCAGGTTCAATCAACACACCGATCTCCCTCGCGAAGCGCAGGGCTTTGCTGAAGGTTTCCTCACTGGTGCCGCGCAAGCCGGCCTTCGCTTCCTGCACAGCAATTTCCGCGCACACCACCACTCTGCCGAAACGCAGGTCAGGCAAAGTCACGCGATCGAGTGCCTGGCGCGCCAGATCAAATCCATGCAGAGCGGCATCAGAGTTCTTGCGCTTGGCAAGTTCCACTCCGGCGGCCAGCAGGGCTTCGGCCTTTGCCAGCGTCGCATCAGCTGCATCTTCCGGGAGAAGTGCGGCAATACCATCCGGCGCGACTTCGCCATTGTTCTGGATGGACATGTATTCCAGCGCAGAGACAGCCAGAACCTTCCTGGCATTGTCAGGCGCGGTTTGTATTCTCTGCAAGACGGCTGCGAAATCGCGTTTTCCCGCGAGAGAGAAGAGTTCTTCCCGATAGCCTGCATTCTCTGTTTGCGCCTTCAGAAAATAGCCGGGCTTGCCATCACGGTATCCGTCCAGTGTGACGGGATAGAAGGGGAGCGTGGGTTGTGGACGGGGTTTGGAAACAGGGTGTGGCAACGCTGTGACCTGAGGAGACTCCATCTCGAAGCGGCGCTTCGAGAAACTGCTGCGCCCCATGCATTTTGGGCGGATGGCGGCGTCCGGAATTGTCTTACAACTTGCCTCAGCCTCTTCCAGCATGGCGCTTGCTCCAGCGGGCTTGCCCATCTCCCAGTAAGTCTCGGCAAGCTTGAAGAGACTGTAAGTCCTGGCAACGGGATCTGGTCTGGTGCGGATGAATTCGAGCGCCCGAGCCTCCTGCCCGTAAAGGAGCAGATAGGCCGCAAGATAGCCGTCGTTGTGAACTCCCACTCGTTCGGAGAACTTTTCCGCCTCCTCCAGATAGCCCGCGCGGACCAGTAACTCAAAGGTGCGAAGTTGGTTGCGTTGCTTATCTGCGGGCGGATCGGGAAGAAGCGCGGCTTTCTTCAGGATGCGGTGCACTGCTGGATATCGACCTGTATCCTCTGCGTGCAAGGCGCAGGTCAATAAAAGCCAGATGAGGAAGCAAGCCCGTCTCACCGAAAAAGTGTAACAGCAGGCGTAGATTTGTGCGGCGAAGATATTGCCTTTACGTTCGCCATTCGATGATTTGGGGCGGCATTGCTGCCGTAAGTATCATCTCCGCCAGTTACTACACTCACCACGGCGGGCGCTTGAACTGGAAAACCCCGCTGGTGGAGTTTTCCAAGGTCACTCTGGATACACGCAAGCCGAAGTTTTGTGCGGCCGTCTGTCCCCAAACGAAAGGCCATTGTGGAGCTGATTGTGCGGACGAATGCGGGCAAATTCCGTTCAGAGCGGGTGCCTGTTTGCTTCCACGCCTGATTCAGAGCCAGTACTGCCACTGGCCGCAGAAAATCACATACGCCGCCAGAGCCCCATTGGTCACCGCGTGCGTCAAGATCAGGTCCCACAGGTTCTTCGTCCGGATCATCCACCAGTTGAAGATCACGCCCGTGATCAGGCCGACATCCCAGAACGAACCGTGCTCGGAGGCGAAGAGCAGCGCGGAGATCCAGAACGCTCCGGCGGCGTAAGTCCCCAGGGGGATGGCGCGGAAATCCTTGTCCTGCCCGCCAATCAGCCAGCGCAGCAACCAGCCGCGCCAGAAGAGTTCCTCGAGAATCGGTACCGCGATCACACTCACCACCACGCGGATGAACAGGAAGTACAGGTCATTCTTCGCGGCAGGAGGCGTGTTTCCCGCAGGATGGCCGACGATACTGTTGTTGAACAGCACCGTTTGGCGCCATGCCGGAGCCACCACATCCGGACCCACCCAGATCGCGAACACCGCCAGACCCAGCAGGATACTCAGCAGTGGCTTCGAAGGCCGCCCCTTCAACACCGGGCGCGAATACATCCAGGCCGCAGCCATTGGCAGCACAAACCGCAGCAGCGGCGGCACAGAAGCCGGCAAAGGAATCCAGCTTTGGATCGCCAGAACCGCCATGAAAATGGCGAACGGCAAAATATAGGGAGTGGCGGGATGATTCAGCAATGCCGGATTGTAGCAAAGACTTAAACAGCGCTGCGCGAACTGTTGCCGCTCACCTTCGCTGCCAGAGCACCACCTGCGATGCCCGTTCCCACGAAGTAGAAGAACATAAAGACCACCACAGCACCCATCAGCATTGCCAGATTGACCGGGTCCCGCAGCACGGGCTCCAGTTCCGGGGAGAACTTCGTCATCGCCTTGATCAATTCATCCTTCTGGATGGTCACGAACTCCAGCGTGAGCAGGATGAGAGAGACCACGAAGTTGATGGCTCCGATGACCCAGCCCAGCCGCGCGCCGTTTGAGGGTGTCAGCGGCTTCCCGGTCCTGCGGCGGAAGAGGGCGACACCCAGCCACGCGCTTGCAAAGGCGGATAGAACACTCAGAAACGGCAGAATCGACAGCAGAACGATGGCCGGTGCCACCAGCTTCGCCGTCTGGATCGCCAGAGGATTGCCAAACCCCAGCGGCTGGTCTCCGCCGGGCAGGGGCGTGATTGTGATGACCGGCAGCGGGGGCGGTGGAGCTGCCGTGAAGTTCATTTCCGCATCACTTTCCCGCAGGGCTCTTCCGCACCGGTGGCAAAACCGCGAGTCTTCATACAGCCGCGCGCCGCAAGTGCAAACTTCAGTGGTCACACTTCAGTTTCCCGCAGGCGTTCCGACGGAGGCAATTCCGATGTGCGTCCGCCCATTTTCCTCGCGTATCGCCACCACCCGTTTCCACTTGCCGTCAGTGAATTCCAGCTGTGTCTCTCCGCTGGATTTGGAAGATACCACCCAGGTGCCGAGCTTGTTTTTGTAAAAAGCCAACACTTTGTCAGGAGAATCGTCGGTCAAATACTCCGCGCCAACCACGGTGAAGCCGGAAACTTCGCCATCCTTCTTCGAATCCCACTCGAACGACGCACCAGCCGCGTCCTGCTTGCTGTCCATGTAGGCCTTGGGATAGACGGGAATCCCCACCGATTCCGGGTCCAGCCGCTTGTGGCCCTGCACACTCATTGTTCCCGCCGGAGTTTCAATCGATACACGGTCGATCGAACCCTGTTTCACATGAATGGTGCGCGCCACAATCACAACGGCCATCACGATGGCAGCTACCGCAACCACGACGATCAAGAGCAGGACTTTCAATATTCCTCCGCGGCGCGGGTCGGACTGGCTTGTTTTCGGCATCTCAGGAGTCTTCCTCTCCAGCCTATACGGTTTTCCGTGCCGTGAAGTTCGAATCGTGTGTTAGCTTGTCTGCTGATGGAAGATATCACGATTGCCGTTCTAGGCGACCCCGCCGATACCGTGCTGGAAGGCCTCTCCGCACTGGGTCCTAATGTC
This sequence comes from uncultured Acidobacteriia bacterium, assembly GCA_903923395.1. GTDB lineage: Bacteria > Acidobacteriota > Terriglobia > Bryobacterales > Bryobacteraceae > BOG-234. Next base: position 99,924 of record CAIXXM010000107.1, on the reverse strand, counting down.
CGTGTTCTGCTTGCGAAGACCGCCGAAGAACTGGGTCCGGATATGCCCAAGGCCCGCGTCCTGTTCAACTGGACCGGTGCGCAAAGTGAAGTCATCAAGGTGTTCAACACCGCTCCCATTGAGTGGATGCACTCGCGCTATGCGGGTCTGGACAAGCTGTTGTTTCCCGAACTTGTCGCCAGCCCGGTGCCTCTGACCAACGGCAGCGGCGTCTTCAGCCAGTCACTGGGGGAATTTGTTCTGGCCGGGATTTTGTACTTCGCGAAAGACATCACGCGGATGAATCTGGCGAAGTCCGAACGGCGCTGGGAAGTTTTTGATGTGGAGGAGATCCGGTACCGGACGCTCGGCATTGTCGGCTACGGTGATATCGGCCGCGCAATCGCCTGGCGCGCGAAAGCCATGCGGATGAAGGTGCTTGGCTTGCGCCGCGACCCTGCGCCGCGTGAAGGCGATGAGTTCTGCGACAAGATCTATGCCACGGCGGACCTGCATGAAATGCTGCCGCTTTGCGATTACGTCGCCGTGGCCGCCCCGCTTACCCCGGCGACCAACCACATGCTGAGCACGGCCGAATTCGCTCTTATGCGTCCGAACGCCGTGGTGCTCAATGTCGGCCGCGGTCCTGTGATTGACGAAGAAGCGCTGATTGCCGCCCTGCAAAACAAGCAAATCAAAGGCGCGGCGCTCGATGTCTTTGAGTTCGAACCGCTGCCGCAGGAATCTCCGCTGTGGGACATGCCAAATGTGCTGATGTCAGCGCACACCGCGGACCATACAAAAGACTGGCTGGTGGACGCTGTGAGCTTTTTTGTGGAGCAATTCGGACGCTGGCAGCGCGGAGAACCACTGCAAAACGTCGTCGATAAACACGCCGGATATTAATTCTTTACTGGTCGTATCAATACGATTGTGACGTTATCCGGACTACCCATCGCATGTGCGGCATTCACCAGGGTTTGGCATTTTTCCTGGAGGGTGCCGTCCATGCCGAGGATGTGCTCGATCTCGCCCTGTTCCACCACGCCATGCAGACCGTCGCTCGATAGCATCAGCATCTGGCCTTCCACCAACTGCACCGCGTAGTAGCGGATGGTCACCGCATGGTTGACGCCGATGGCCATGGTCAGCACGTGGCGCATCGGGTGGTTCCGGAGCGTTTCGTCATCGAGGCCCAGCGGCTTGCCCACTTCCTGCACCCAGGTCTGATCCTGCGTGATGGCTTTCAGCTTCTGGCCATCAAACACGTAGGCCCGGCTGTCCCCCACGCTGGCGATGGCAACATCATTCTTGCCTGTTTCCAGTGCGGCGACGAGGGTCGTGCCCATGCCTTCGAGCGCGGGGTTTCTGCCCGCTTCGTGGTAGACCTGCAGGTTTGCCTCTTCCACGGCGCCGAGCAGAGTGGCGGCATCCCTGTGGCCTGACCGCGAAACAATATCGGCTACGGTTTCGACCGCGATTTGCGACGCACGCTCCCCGCCCCGCGCGCCGCCCATTCCGTCGGCGAGCAGATAGAGACCCTGGTCCGGCAAGATCCGGAAGGCGTCCTGGTTGGTAGCCCGGACTCTGCCGGGATCGGTAAGCGCAAAAACCTCAAGCATGTGAGAACAATCAGCCCCGGCCGGGCAGTTTCGGTCAAGCTCCACTATAGAACAAACGTGACAACTGTTCGATACCGGTCATGTCAAATTGTTCTCAGAAAGGTGCTGGTACTGGAGTGGCTATTTGTACCGATAATGTTTCAGCTCGCTGGAATTAAGCAAAAAATGCCGATTACCCGTCCGCCGCGGACGCCGCGATATATTCGTTCCAGTGAGCCTTGCATGACCCCAATCCGCGTTCTTGTCGCCAAGCCCGGACTCGACGGTCATGACCGCGGTGCCAAGGTCATCGCCAGAGCCCTCCGCGACGCGGGCATGGAAGTCATTTATACTGGTTTGCGACAGACTCCGGAAATGATTGTCAATGCCGCCCTGCAGGAAGATGTGCAGGTGATCGGCCTCTCGATTCTCTCTGGAGCGCACAATGCCGTCGTCCCAAGGGTGATGGAACTGCTGCGCGAGAGAGAGATGACAGACGTCCGGGTCATTGTCGGCGGCATCATACCTGATGAGGATGCCCGGGAATTGGAGCGGCAGGGCGTCGCCGCTGTGTTCCAGCCTGGAGCCTCTTTGGATTTGATCGTGAACTTTGTCCGAAGCACAACGCAGACTGCGCCAACAGGCGTGGCTGCGGGCAGTACGGCCAGCGCACCTGTGCAGGCCTGAAATTCACCCCGACAGGGGAAGGTGAAAATGGAAAAGCACCTCAAGATCGCAGTCTTTATTGACTTCGACAACATCGAGATCGGCGTCAAGTCCACTCTGCAGCGCGAGTTCGATGTATCAAACGTTCTCGAAGGACTCAAGGAGCGTGGTGAGATCGTCACCAAGATCGCCTACGCCAACTGGGGCAAGCTCGAGAACTCCACACGGCAGCTCTCCGAGTATGCCGTACAGATGGTCCAGCGCGACCCGTCGCCCCGCGGCGACAAGAACGGCGCGGATATCAATCTGGCCTTGGACGCTCTCGAAATGGCGTTCACGCACGATCACATCAATGCCTTCGCCATCATCAGCGGCGACAGCGATTTTATCGCGCTGGTGAACAAGTTGAAGCAATACGACAAGACGGTGTTCGTGGTGGGCGGCAAGGCCTTCACCAGCACCATCCTGCAAAAGAACTGCCACGAATTCATCAGCTATGAGTCTTTGCTCGATGACCGGCCGTCGCGTGCCTCCACACCGCCGCGCCACCAGCATGACCGCCCGGCGATTCAGCCGAATCTCGCCGCGCTCGGTTCGGATATTCCGACCGTACCGGAAGGCTTCAAGCCCGAGGACGTCCGTCCGCCGCGCCATGACCGCCGTGACAGAGACCGCGACCGCGACAGAGACCGTGGTGACCGCCAGCCCCAACAGCAGCAGAAGAACCGCCCGCCGGCATTGGACCTCATCCAGGCCATGCCGCTGGTGGAACGCGCGCTGCAGGTTCTGGAGCGCCGCGAAGTCCGCCCGCAACTGGGCCTCTTGAAGTCCACCATGTTGCAGCTCGATTCGAGCTTCAGCGAACGCGCTTACGGTGCGGGTTCGTTCACCGACTTCATCGACAAGCTCAAGAAGGCTGATCTGATTCTGGTCACTGGTGGCGAAGGCCGCTACATGATCCAGCGCCGCCGCACTGGCCTGCCGGAAAAGACGGTCAAGCCGGAAGAGGCACTGCCCTACCTCCGCGACGTGCTGGAGAATCACCGGCTCGAGATGGAAGATGGTGTGCCTGCCGACGAACTTGCTGCGTGGGTGAAGGAAGAATCTCCCGCTTTCGACTGGAAGACATTTGGCTTCCAGGAGTTCAGCGAATTCCTGAATTACGCGCAGGATAAGACGGTGGTCCGGGTGAATCCGGATGAGACGAATACGCTGATCGTGCATCTGGGTGCGGAGTTCCATCCGCCTGCCGTGCCGGAGCCGGAACCGCTGATTCTCCTCGATGAGGAAGAAGAGGTGGAAGAGCCCCAGCCGGTTGTCCCCGGACAGCCCACAGCAGGTTCGCCGCGTCCCAAGAAGGGTGCCCGCAAGGTGGCTGGTCCGGAAGTCAACGGCAACGTGGCGCCGGCACCGCGCAAGCGTGCTCCCCGCAAGACGACTGGTTCCGCCGCGCCGCGCAAGCGGAAGTCTGCCGCGCCGCCGGTCGATTAAGTAATCTGTTCCCAAATGGAACACGGACTTGGGTTAACATCCAGACAGGTTCGTGTTCCATTTTTCATTTCGCGGGACTCGGCATGCCATGCTGCCAGTTCTGCTCTGCGCACCGCTGTTGGCGCAGGATATTCCCTTCTCTCCAACCGTTATCCTCCGGGATGTTGCATACGCAGGCAGTTCAGCGCTTGCTGTCATGCCGGATGGCAGCAGCTATACCGCAAGTTACACGAATGATTATTCCCCCAATGGCTTCACTTGCACGTCGAGCGTCAGCCACTTTGATCAACAACTGAACCCCCTGCCAGATCTCGTGCTCCCCAGTGGTTACACCAGACTGGTGGCATCGGCGCTTGTCGGTGCACCAGATGGCACCCTTTGGGTTGGTTTCCGCGCGTGTAAGGGGGCAGACAACGTTGGCTTGTTGCAGTTCTCACCCACGGGCCAATTGTTGCGAAACCTGTCTGTTCCGGGCATCACGGCATTGTATGCGGATAACACCGGCATCCTCGCAGCAACGTTGAATTCGGACATCCTCAGCTTCAGCCCGGATGGTGTTGCCGGGCCTTCCGTCACTCTTCCCGCTGGCCGCAAAATTCTGGCTCTGCGCCGCGATCTGGCCGGAAATATAGTCGCGGGGGGAAAGAGCGGTCCAATTGGTCAAACCGCATTTGTTTCCCGCTTTGATTCCCAGATGGTTCCCGCGTTCGATTATTCGACTGATACGGCTATGCATGTCACCTTCGGGGACCTGGCGATGGCAGTGGATGGCACAACAGTTCTGGCGGCAACCACGCAGGATGGGGATTCTTCCCGCCTGGTGTCTGTTTCCACGCAGGCTCCGGACCCCGCTGCGGGCGTGGCTGCGCCGTTTCTAATGATGTTCTCGCCCCAGGGCCAGATCACTTCGGCCACCTTTGTTCCCAAGCTGAATCAGGTGGATTGTGTCTTCTCCGATCCCAATGGAGACACACTCGCCTTCGGGGTGGGTCCTGGTTCCGCCATCCGGCTGGTCAAACTGGGAAGCGATGGGGGCATTACCGCGAATGATCTGAACTATGGAGGCACCGTCTATGGCTGTACGCGCCAACAAAGCCGGCTCTCGCTTGTTACGACTGGCGTGGTTTATGACCCCCGCAGATACTCCGCCACAGCAATTAACGTTCCGGCCCTGCAAACGATTGATCTCGAGTCTCAGGGACCAGCACCTCTGCAAATCAATGTGGATGCGCTGGTTTTCACCATGCTGATGCTTCCCGGGAAGAGTGTTCCTGACCGGCCGATGTCCTTCCATGTGGATAGCCCGGATTCCAGTACTCAGATGGCCGTATTTAGAGGCGCGGGTGACGTGCAGTGGATGTCTGCTCCTGCGGATGTCGACTTTTCGCCCACAAGTTATTTTGTCCGCACACCCTGGATTTACTCCCCCGGCAGGCAGAATGCGCTGCAAATGCTGCCAATGTCCATTGGTATGGCCCAACCGAAGCTGAGCGTGCAACCTCTCTACACCGTGGTCTCAGACCCATCCCAGGCACCGTTTGTTCTCACTGTGCCGCTGCACAGCTTTGCCGGATCGTTTGGGGATCAACCGGCCGTTTATCGTGTTGAGATTGCTGGCCCGCCATGCTTTTCTATCGACCGCAACAGTGTCACAACGCCATTCGATCTGAAGATTGGGATTGATCCTTCCAAGAATGCGTGGGGAAACTGGCGGGCGACAATCACGCTGACCGGGCAAATGAACATTTGGGGCGGTACCGAAAGTGCCAGCTTCGACGTTCTCCTGCGCAACGGAACGCCGGATTTCATCCTCGATCCGCCCTCGCTCGATTTCGTCTTCGATGGCACTTCAACTGTTCTTACCCAGGCCGTTCATATTGGAACGACGGGAGTACCGCTTCACTTCATCGCGGATGTGGGCGCCGGGTTCAGCCAATATCAATTTGGTTTGACTCCAAATGATTTGGTCATTCCGGTGAGTGCCCTTCCGTCGTACCCTTACATCTTTACCCAGACTGTCCAGATCTGGTCTCCGGAATCGGTCAAGATCAACCTGCCGGTCACGGTGATCAATCTCGCCAGCAAAGTCCCTGGCAGAGTCTCTTGCCCGAATCCTGGTGTTCCCGGTGCCCTGCTGACCTGCACGCTGCCGGTGGAGGCGAGCCGGGGAAGCCTGCATTTGCTGTTGGACGGTTCCCCCGTCGCTGTGGACAGTCTCCAGTATCCCGACATTTCATTCCGGTTGCCAAAGCTGACTCCCGGCGGCAAGAGCGTGCTCCTTGAAGTATTCGATGAGAAGGGGCAACTGCGCGCCAGCGGCAGTCCAATCGCTGCGCAAGGTCTTGTTCCTGTTCTTCAGGCTGTTCTGGGCAATGGCGGTCCGGTCGCTCCCGGCGACCACATTGTCGCCCGGTTCCTGAACTGCGGTGCCCGTGTCCCGTCGGCCTGGGCTTCCTTTGGAACAAAGTATTCCAAAGTCACACGGGTGGAGATTGCTGATGATCCGGATATCGTCGAAGTAGAGGTCGAAATACCACCTTTGACGGACGGAGACCATAAGTTGGTGATCACTATCAGCCACGTCGACGTGCCCATTTCCGTCTCAGTTCTAAACTGAGGAAATGCTGCGCCGAACCTTTCTGCTTACCGGACTTTCCATTTTTCACCGCAAGCCTGTCGAAACGCTGGGCGGCGTGGAGTTCAAGGTTGTTCGGAATAACGCGAAAAGTCCGCGCCGGTACATCTTCATCCACGGCAATGAAGATACAGCGCGCGAAGTCATGGATCTGCACATGCAGGCCTATGAGGGCACGGCTTTTTCCGTGACCGGCAAAGACCGCTATGTCACTGTGGCGGGTCTGAAGGTCGACCCGAACCGCATGTTTTCCCGTGTTGGTGCGGAGAAGAGCCTGCGCGATCTCAATCCGAATGTCGACCCCGGCCCGGCTCTGGAATTACTGGAGCGCGAGCGGGAAAAGCTCATGAAGCGGATTACGCCGGGTCCCGGCAGCCGTCTGGTCGCGCTGCACAATAACCGCGAGTATTCGGTGAAGAGTGAGATTGAGGCGAGTGATGAGACGTCGATCAAAGAACCGGGGCGTCCGCGGAACTTCTTCCTGTGCACGGACCCCAAGGATTACGCGATTTTGAAGCAGTCGCCGTTTAATGTAGTGCTGCAGGCGAAGCCGGATCCGGATGATGGGTCCTTGTCCCGTTTGGCGGCGAAGCGCGGGTTCCGGTATATCAATCTGGAATGCGGTCTGGGAGAGTTGGAAGCGCAGTTGGAGCGGCTGCGGTGGCTGGAGAACAATCTGCCGTGACGGACCGGGAATTCATTCCTGCGCAATGGTGCGCGGCGCTCCCCTGACGCTGCCTGGGTCTCAAATGCCCGCCTCACTGGAGTCCCTGAGAAAGCCATGTGGCACGTCACTCCAGAGTTCGTCATCGAACTCAAGTCGGCCTCTGACCGCGTCCAAACCCTGCGCGCCAAGATGCAGGAATGGATCGACAACGGAGTCGCGTTGGGCTGGCTGATCCTCCCGGAATCCCGCACGGTCGAAGTCTATAAGCCAGGATCAGTCGACGTGATGACAGGGCTCGACAATATTGCCGGCGAGGCTCCTGTGGAGGGATTCGTTCTTCGGTTGGGAAAGATCTGGCCCTAGAACAACTCCGGGCGCAGAAACCCTTCCAGCACCGCAACCGGTATCGCCACTCTCTGCGTGCCTGAAGAGTAGGGTGCCACCTGATACGGCGGGAAAGTAATCTCCAGTTCCCGGTCACTGAGCCGGAAGATCGTGAAGTTCCCCGGATTGGCTCCCGTCCCTTTCTCCACCCAGTCATCAGTGGAGCCGATATCGCGGCCCATCAGTTCTGCCCGGGAATACTGCACCAGACGGTCGAGCCAGGCGGTGCGGGGCAGGAACAAGTCCTTCAATTCCAGTTCGCGGCAGTTCTTTGTGTCGAAGAGGATCGTGAAGAATTGGTCGCCGGGATGAGCCATCTGGCGCTCTTCCGCGAGTAGTTCGAACCGCACGGAGATGAAGCCGCCGGACGTGATGGCCTGCGTGAAGCTGAGCCGCAGGGTGAGAAAGTTCTTCTTGTCCGCCGCGGCAATGGTCTGGCGGCGGTCATTCAGAAACCGGTGCATCCGCTCATTGAACATCGTGGCGGCTTTGGGGTTGCCAGGTGCGTCGAGTGCTGGATAGAACCCGATGAGTTCGCCGTTTTTTGCCTTGTATCTGTAGTCGCGGTTCGTCAGAGTCAGGCCCCGCTCGGCGGCACCAGCCAGTGAACAAAACGCGAGAACAATTGCCAGCAGCCGCAAGGGCGGCCTCCTACATAAAGTAATCTTTGACCTTGTCGAACAGGCCTTTTTCATTGGGCTCATTGCTCACCGGCAGGGTTTCTGCCAGTTGCTCGAAGAGCTTCCGCTGGTCGCGGGTCAGCTTGGTGGGCACTTTGACCTCAATGTGGACAATCAAGTCGCCACGGCCACGCCCCTGCACCTCCGGCACACCTTTGCCCTTGACGCGCAATTCCTGCCCGCTCTGAATGCCTTCGGGAATCGTGAGTTTGATCTTGCCTTCGAGCGAAGGTACCTCGATTTCGTCGCCCAGAACCGCCTGCGCGACGTTAATGGGCACCGTGCAATGAAGATCATTCTCATGCCGCTCAAAGACCGGGTGCTCTTTGACGGAGAAGAAGATGTAGAGGTCGCCGCTGGGTCCGCCGTTGGCGCCGGGTTGCCCTTCCCCGGGTACGCGCAGACGGTTGCCATCCGCAATACCAGCCGGAACGGTCACCTTCAATTTGCGCTGGATCTGTTTGTAGCCCTCGCCGCGGCACGTGGTGCAGACCTGCTTGACGATCTGGCCCGCGCCTTTGCAACTCCCGCAAGTGCGCCGGACGGAAAGGAAGCCCTGACTGTAGATCTGTTCCCCGCGGCCATCGCAGGCCGGGCAGGTGATGGTGCCGGAACCGGGCTCCGCACCTTTGCCCTGGCAGCGTTCGCAGGCTTCGAGCCGTGGAATCTGGAGATCCGCAACCTTGCCGAATGCCGCATCCTCGAAGCTGATCGACATATCAAACCGGAGGTCCTCGCCCTTCATCGGGCGGTTCCTGCCCCCGCGTCCACCGCCGGCGGACTGGCCGAACACATCACCAAAACCAAAAACCTGGCTCAGGATGTCACTGAGGTCGACGCCGCCTTCGAAGCCGCCGCCGCCGCCCATGCCGGAGACTCCTTGGTGTCCATAGGCGTCATAGGCAGCACGTTTCTGGGCATCGGAGAGAACGCCGTAGGCTTCCGCCGCTTCCTTGAATTTCTCTTCGGCAGCCGCATCGCCCGGGTTCCGGTCGGGGTGGTATTGCAGCGCGAGCTTGCGGTAGGCGCTCTTCAGTTCCGCCTCACCGGCGCTTCGACCTACGCCCAGGACCTCATAATAATCACGTTTTGCCACAGCCATCCGTTCTTAACTCCGTACGGCGACGCGCACCATGGCGGGCCGGAGCAGCTTGCCTTTGAAGTTGTATCCGCGCTGGAACTCGCCGAGCACGGTGTTGTCCGCGGCATCGGCCGTTTCCACACGTTCGATCGCCTGGTGCAGGTGCGGATCGAAGGGTTTGCCAACCGCATCAATCGCTTCAAGTCCCTGTTTCTTGAGACTTTCGGCCATGCGGTTATAGATCATTTCGATCCCCTTGACGTACTCTGGACTGCTGCATTCCACCTTGAGCGCGCGCTCAAAGTCGTCGAGTACGGGCAGCAGTTCCTTGACCGTATCCATGGCCGCGAACTGGACGTATTCCGTCCGCTCACGCTCGGTGCGCTTGCGGAAGTTGTCGAATTCGGCTTGACGGCGGAGCAGCAGTTCTTTCAAGTCGTCCCTCTCGCCACGAAGCTGGGCGATTTCCGCGGCAGCCTTGTCAGGTGCGGCAGTTTCTTCAACGGGCGTTTCTATGGTGTTTTCCACTGGGATTTCGTTGTTTTCGACACTCACGGCTATAGTTCAGGGTAACATCCGGAAAACGGGCCTTCCGGTGTTCTTAAAGTATGGTTTCAAAGGTCCGTCCGATCTGCAAAACGGACGAGATCACTTTCTCGTATTGCATCCGCACGGGTCCCAGCACGGCGACGCGTGTCCGGAAACCGTTTGGCAGATCGACGGTGATACCTATTAGAGCAAGTTCCCGCATCGAAGGATGCGCCTCTTCCAGCCCGACGTGAACCGCGACCTCGCCGTGCCCGGAGGATTCCATGAAACGGTCCAGCAATGCCAGCACGCGGTGCTTTTCTTCCAAGGCGCGGAACAGGTCCCGCATGCGCTCGCGGGTAAGATGCAAGTCCAGGCCGACCAGCCAACTGGTGCCGTCCATGGAAATCTGCGGGCCGGTTTCCGTCACCAGCAGACCCTTTTGGTAGAGCAGGTTGAGCTTTTGCAGCATGGCATCGTACAGGACTTTTTCCTGTTCGATGCGGCGCAGCATTTCAGCCCGGGCGCGTTCGAGCGTCCAGCCGGAGAAGTTGATGTTGATGTAGTTCCGCAGGCCAGTCAGGTCATCCTGCGTGAGCGCCTGGTCCAGCGTGACGACGCGGTTGCGCACCATCTTGTCACTGGTGGCGACGATGATCAGAACGCGGCTGTCCGGCAGTGCGATGAGTTCCACGTGCTCCAGTTGCTGCGAGGTGGAAGGCAGCGCGGCTGCGATGCCGACGTTGCGGGTCAAATCCGTGAGAATCTTGGACGCGGCTTCGACGCGCTGTTCAATGGACGCCGCGGAGCCGAGTTGATTGGTGATGCGTTCGCGGTCGGCGAAGGGGAGCGGCTTCGAGGGCAAGCCGGCAACGAAGTCCCGGAAGGCACGTTCGGTCGGAATGCGTCCCGCGGAAGTGTGCGGCTGCGCGAGATAGCCTTGATCAGCCAGGTCCGCCATCACGTTGCGGATGGTGGCGGGGCTCAGGTTGAAGTGGGGAAAGCGCGATATCGTGCGGCTGCCGACGGGTTCCCCGTCATCGATGTAGGCGCGCACGACCGAGTGAAGGATTTCCCTTTCCCGGTGAGTGAGTTCGTGTTTTGCCTGCGCCATGAGACGAAATCTCTAGGTTTGAATATAGCGTTACGGAAGGGCGCGGGGCAAATCGGGAGTCTGGAGGCGAGCAAGGGGCGCAAGTTTTGGATCGCTGGCGCAGCCCCACTCCCATCTCGGCAGGCGCATCCATTATTTGTCCTTCTTGACGCAATGCATCCGCGCAACCGTCCCTTCGAAAGCGTTGAAGCCGCAAAGTTCGCCGGGGTCGTCACATGTCATGACGGGGTGCGGTGGTTCCAGGTGCGCCCCGGCCCGCTCATAGCCGTCCCGGCAGTCGAGATAAACCACTTCGCCACCCGTCATCCAATGGACGGCGTATTCGTCCACGGGAATCAACGGTTTGCCTGTCAATGAATCCCAAGCTCGCTTCGAAAAGTATCTTCCGGCCTTGGTTTCAATGTCGTATGCGAGGGGTTGTGCAATGTCCTTTTCCCTGGCTGGCTTCCAAGTCAACCCAGTTCCGGAGATCTCCGTTTTCAGGAGACAGACACCAGTTCGGCAATAGCCGGTATGCGGGTCCATGAGGTGCCCGGTCACTTCCACTTTCGCGCCTGCGAGTTCACGGATATCCCGGCCGGTATCCCCCTGCCAGACCTGAAGCAGCCGGATTCCCGCATAACTGTCCTCAGAATAGGCGGGGTTTGCCATGGTGCAAATTGGCCGGTCCAGCAGGATTCCGCTCCAGTCCCAATATCCATACTCATTGACTCGAGTCAGTTCGCCGCGGAGTTTGACGGGAATCCCGTACGTGAGACAGGTTTGTGGCTGTTCTGACGACCACGCGAGAACCAGCGCTGCCAATGCGATTTTTAGGGGCTGCGGAGCCCCGGTCACGTTTCGGTCAACCCTCACTTTGCTAGACTAAGAGATTCGCTTGCGCGAACGGAAGATCCTGCCAAGTGCGCGGTTGCAGATCATCGTCCGAGTCCGTTCCATACCGGAGAATTCATGGCAGAAGTGCAAAAGCATTTATTTACGTCTGAATCCGTGACCGAGGGCCATCCCGACAAGGTTGCAGACCAGATCTCTGACGCCGTCCTCGACGCCGTCCTCGAGCAGGACCCTTACGGCCGCGTGGCCTGTGAGGTGCTCGTCACCACGGGCCTGTGTTTAGTGGCCGGTGAAATCACCACCAATTGTTACGTGGACGTTCCGAAGATCGCCCGGGACACGATTGCTGAAATCGGCTACACCGATGCCGCGTTCGGTTTCGATGCCAAGACCTGCGGCGTTCTGAACGCCATCCAGGGCCAGTCCCCCGATATCGCCATGGGTGTTGACCCGGGCGGTGCCGGTGACCAGGGCCTCATGTTCGGCTATGCCTGCGACGAGACTGCGGAATTGATGCCGCTGCCCATCCAGTTGGCCCACCGTATTACCGAACAGCTCTCCAAGATCCGCAAGACCGGCGTGCTGCCTTATCTCCGCCCGGACGGCAAGAGCCAGGTCAGCGTGGAATACGTGGACGGCAAGCCGACCCGTATCGACGCGATCGTCCTTTCGACCCAGCATGGTGACGACGTTTCGACCGAACAGCTCCGTGAAGACGTGAAGAAGCTGGTCATCGACGCCGTCGTTCCTGCCGACATGGTCGATGCAGAAACCAAGTACCACATCAACCCCACCGGACGTTTCGTCATCGGCGGACCCCATGGCGACACCGGTTTGACCGGACGCAAGATCATCGTGGACAGCTACGGCGGCATGGGCCGTCACGGCGGTGGCGCGTTCTCCGGCAAAGATCCGACAAAGGTGGACCGCTCGGCCTGCTACATGGCCCGCTACATCGCGAAGAACCTCGTGGCTTCCGGCTTGGCGACCAAGGTGGAAGTGCAGGTCGCCTACGCAATCGGCGTTGCGGAGCCCGTCTCCGTGATGGTGAATACTTTCGGCACCGGCAAAGTGGAAGAGAGCCTGCTGACGAAGCTGGTTCGCGAGCACTTCCCGCTAACGCCCAAGGGCATCATTGATCACCTGCAACTTCGCCGCCCGATCTACAAGAAGACAGCGGCCTTCGGACACTTCGGCCGTACGGAAGACTCGTTCAGCTGGGAAAAGACCGATAAGGCGGAAGCGCTCAAAGCAGCGGCTCAGGCCTAGCTTTTCAGCACAGTTGAAATGTTTTTACGGCGCAGTCTCTTAGTGGGCTGCGCCGTACGTTTTTTATAGTGATTCCATCCGAAGTGCCATTGCATCCGTATTGGAAACAGGCTATTGTCCATTGTGAAGGTCAAATCTATGAAAAAAGTTTTTGTTGCCGGTCTCTTCCTCTCCGTATCTGCATTTGCCGAGTCCTGGAGCGGCACCATCTCTGACGCGCATTGCGGTGCAAAGCACGCTGCGTCCTCAGAAGCCGATCAAAAGTGTGTTGCGGGCTGCACCAAGCGCGGCGAAGCGCCTGTGTTCGTCGTCGGTGACAAGGTCATCGAATTCGCCAACCCCGAAGCCGTGAAGGGCCATGAAGGTCACAAGGTGACCATCACCGGCAGCATGAAGGGTGACAAGGTTCAGGTCGAATCCGTCAAGATGTAAGCTTTTCGCTTTTCCAGCGAGGCAAGAATTGAAAGAGGCCGGAATGCTCAGCGCATCCGGCCTCTTTTTATTTCTTGGTCTTCCGTGCCTTGGGGTCCGAAAACGCCTTGCACTTCGGATGGCTGGCACAGGCGGGCACGTGTTCGCGCCTCGCGCAGCCGCACCGGCCGCATTTGTCGCTGGCGTTGAAATCTTCTTCCACGTGGTTATCCTCCCTTTGATCTTGGCAGACTTTGGGAGAGCCGCGCAGTTTATTGCAATTTGCCCCGTGCGTCCACTTTCCAGGCTTCTTCCACACGACCCCCGCGGACACCATACACCTGTTCGTGCAGGTTCACCGCCACGCAGACGTGATTCGGAATCACCCGGACCTTTTCTCCCACCTCGAAGCTCCGTTCCGCTTTCGAGAGATCCACGAAACCATGCTCCTCATTCATCTTGTGGAAGAAAGCGCCGGGAGCTTCCAGCAGTCGCCCATGGCCCGCTGCACCAGTGGTCAGCCGGTCTGACGAAAAGGTCTTGCTGCCACCGTCAATGATCATGTGTCCGGGCCGCGTGCTGACCACCGTCGTCAGGATCGAAGCGGCGCAGTCTTCGAGAGTACAGGCACCGCTGTGGACGGTGTTGAGGTCATTGAAGATATAAGTGCCCGGGCGGATTTCCGTCAAGCCTTTGACTTTGTGACTGTGGAACAGCGCTGGAGTGGACCCGCCGCTCACGATTTCCGGGGGCAGTCCGGCATCATGGAAGTCCTGCACCAGCTTCTCCACGGTGTCAGACAGCGCCTTCACCAAGGCCTCGGTGGGCTGCTTGATGTGGCCGGGGTAAAAGGTCAGTCCGCGGAAGTGCAAATTCGGAAGAGCGGCAATAGTTTGGGCCAACGCCAAAGCCTCCGCCGGTTGGACGCCCACGCGCCCCAGCCCGACGTCCACCTCGACCATCACGCCAATATCCACGCTGGCAATCACGGCGGCTTCCGAGAGAGGCGTTGCCGATGCGAGGCTGTCCAGGGCAACGGCCACCTTCGTCCTGCGGGCGACCTCCGTCAGCCTGCGGAGCTTGGGCGCGCCGAAAACCGGGTACGCCACCAGCAGATCCGCGGGGTTTGCAGCAGCCATCACTTCTGCTTCGGTGACCTTGGCGACGGTGAGTCCCGCGGCACCCAGCGCGATCTGGCGGCGCGCGAGACCAATCGACTTGTGGGTCTTCGTGTGGGGGCGCAGGCGGAGCGAATGCTGTTTCGCATAATCGGCGACGCGCCGGAGGTTGGCTTCCATCACGTCGAGATCGACGATCAGGGATGGAGTATCGAGTTCTTGAACGAGCATTGAGTTATTTGAAGCGCAGGCGGAGTTTGCCCGCCGGCGTGGTGTACAGGAGTTCGAGGTCTTTGACTTTCTGCTTTTCGAGAGGGAAGAAGAGCAGCCCGCTGATGGCGTCTGCCGTAGTCTTTTCCGCAAGCACGCGGGCCTTGAGTTCGCCCTTCAGTTCCGGAGGCGGCGGTTCTTCACGCTTTGGCGACGGAGCCTCCACGGGCGGCGGCTCGTCTGTCTTCTTTTTCTTCTTACCCAGACGGATGCCAAGCGGCAGCGTGACATTGGAGCGGTTCTGCTGCCTGTTGCGGTTCTGGTCATCATCTGGATGCTGGTTGATGATCAGCGCCCCTTCGCCAAAAATTTGCGTTGCGGGGAAGGGACCACCCTTCTCGCCGTCTTTGTCCGTGCGGAGGATGAAATCGTCCAGCTTTACAGCCAAAGGACCCGAGCGCGGTGTCAGCTTCACCTCCACCACGGTGAAGCGGTCAGGGAATTCGTAATGGAAGATTGCGTTTACTTCTTCGGTTGTCAGAAGCGTTGCGGAGAGATACACATTGTCATTGGAGGCTTGGCCCGCGGGCGGGATGACAGGGCCTGCAATGAGGGCGAGAGCCGCGGCGGAAAGTAGAATTAGCGCCAAACTTCGCATTCATGAATTATAAGCCGTGCGCAGAACCCGTCCGGCGTTGTACCGTAAGCAGTTGGGCCACGAGATGCAAACCACACTGGAACTGGTCTTCTTTGACGCAGGCGGCGGGCATCGCAGTGCAGCCAACGCGCTCTGCGAAGTAACGCGGCGGCAGGGAAGGCCCTGGAATATGCGGATGATGAATCTGCAGGAACTCCTGGATGAGATGGATGTCTTCCGCAAGATCACGGGCATCCGCATGCAAGACCTCTACAATCTGATGCTGCGCAAGGGCTGGACGCTCGGCTCACTCCAGTTGATGAAGGTGATGCATTCGGTGATCCGCGGCTACCATCCCTCACAACTCGCGCTGCTCAAGAAATATTGGGCGGAGCATCCCTCGCAGCTGGTGGTCTCGCTGATTCCGAATTTCAACCGGGCGCTGCATGAAAGCCTGGCGTCCGCGATGCCGGGTGTGCCGCTGGTCACCATCCTGACGGATATGGCGGATTTCCCGCCCCACTTCTGGATTGAGGAAGACCAGGAACAGTACTTCATTTGCGGCACCGAACGGGCCTACCGGCAGGCCATTGGCATGGGACACAAGCCGGACCATGTCTTCCGCACCAGCGGGATGATTCTCAATCCCAAGTTCTACGATGTGGCACCAGTGGACCGCGCCGAAGAACGCCGGAAGCTCGGGTTGCGGACTGATCTCCCCACGGTGTTGCTGATGTTCGGCGGCGAGGGGTCTCCCAAGATTCAATCCATCGCGGAATCTTTGAATGCAAGCGGCCTGGACTTGCAGATCATCGCCATCGCCGGTAAGAACACGAAGCTCGAAGCAAAGCTGCGGGCGATGAAGACCAGAGTGCCGATGCATGTGGAAGGTTTCACCAAAGAAGTGCCCCGGTTTATGCAAATTGCAGACATGTTCATCGGCAAGCCCGGGCCCGGAAGTATCAGCGAAGCTGTCGCCATGGGGCTTCCGGTCATCATTGAGAACAACATGTGGACGCTGGCCCAAGAGCGTTACAACGCGGAATGGGCGCAGGAGATGGGTGTGGGGATCGCACTGGAGAGCTTCCAGTCGGGCGTGGTTGGAGCCGTGCGGAAGATGCTCGATCCAGTCCTGCGGGCCGGGTATGTGAAGAACGTGGCGGCGCAGAAAAACCGGGCGGTGTTTGAAATCCCGGAGATTCTGGATGGGATTCTGGCGAAACACAGCCGCGCATAATTTTGTGCGGACTCTACCGTTTGTCAAGAGTTTGCGGTACTATAGGTTCCATGAGTCCTCTTTCGGAGCGATATATTGCCGAGAAAGCGAGAGAGATTGCACGTCAATGTTCGGAACTTCGGGCCAAGGCCAAGTTGCACGAACGCCGAACGGCCTCTCTGCTTTTGCTCCTCTATATCGTGCTAAATGTAACCGTCGCTCTGCTTGACGGAAGCCGTCTGGTGGCCTCAGTACCCCAGACGCTCGGAATCCTGCGGTAGGGCAGGCTCTCCTGCGAGCAATCTCCATCCGGCGGTGCCTGCGATGGAACATGCCGCAATCAGTGTGAACGCGAAGCTATAGCGGTTCTGGTCGAACAGCCGCCCCACGTAGGGCATCACGACGGCCACCACGGCAGACCAGGATGCTGCCCCCGTGCCTGCAATAAACCCTGACCGTGCCCGGAATGCATTACTCCCGTAGCGCACGGCGATGACGACGATGCTGCCGCCGCCCAGCATGGTGGTCGTCAGCAAACCCATCACTGCCGGCAGCGACCCGGCATAAGGGGCCAGTCCCAGCGAACCACCACAAATGAGTGCGAATAATCCCAGCCAGGCAGGCATGTTGCGCGGTGTGATGAGACGGTCACAAATCCACGCTGAAGTGAAGTAGCCAATCTCCCAGCCCAGCGGTGGCAGCCAGAGCAGATGGCCAATGGTGGATTGCGACAGATGCATGACCTTCGCGAGATAAATCGGTGCCGCATAGAGGGGAAATGCGAGCGGCAGGGCACCAAAGGCATAAAGCACGACATACGCCCAGAGACGCCGGTCCTTCCAGCTCGGAGTTTCGCCGCTGGCCACCACTCTGGGTGCCGGACTGCTGTTCCTGTTCAGGAACCCGCGCACAACGGACTCGCTGCGGACGGCGGCCTGTGTGCTGTTGACCGTCAACCACAGGATGATCCAGAACGCCCCTGCCAGTCCGGTGAACAGGAAGGCTGCCCGCCAGCCGTAACTCGCTGCGATCGGCGTCACGATCAGGGGTGTCACCAGCGCACCAAGCGAGCCACCGCTGTAGGCGACGGCAATGCCGCGGGAGCGCAGACGGGGCGGCAGGGTCTGGTCTGCCGTCCGGAGTCCACTGGGGAATGTAGCCCCTTCGCCGAAGCCAAGGGTGGCGCGCGCCAGGAGGAAGCCCGCGAAGGCGGCGGCACCGGCGGCGATGAACGCGTGCGCGGTGGAAGCCAGCGTCCAGAGCAGCACTGCCCAGGCCGCGACCCAGCGCGTGCCGAAGCGGTCAATCAACCAACCCCAGGCCGGATTGCCCAGCATATAGGCAATGGAGAAGGCTGAGACGATGTAGCCGTACTGTTCCGCGCTCAGATGCGTGTCTTTGAGAATGGTCGGCGCGAGAACAGCAAGCGTGGAACGGTCCAGGTAACTGATGAGTGACATCAGGCCCATGGTCAGGACGGGGATGAACTGCTTGATGTTGGTTCGCATAGGAATAAAAAAACCGTCCGGCTTTGACACCGGACGGTTCAAGGAGAAGAAAGAGCGCCGAGACAACTCTGTCTTACAACCCGCGGTCTCTGGAACGGTTCAGGCTAGGAGCAGCCGCTCGTTCCGCCGCAGTTTTCGCACTTATAACAGCTTCCATTCCGGGTCATGATGCCACCGCATTCCGCGCACGCCGGAGCGTCACTGACGGAAGAGGCAAACGGCAATGACTCCTGCGGGTCATTCTCCGTCGGGCGCAACATGGTGGATGCACCGGCTTCGTTCTGCAGCGCATACTCCGCCCCAAGGAACT
Source organism: uncultured Acidobacteriia bacterium (assembly GCA_903923395.1). Taxonomy (GTDB): domain Bacteria; phylum Acidobacteriota; class Terriglobia; order Bryobacterales; family Bryobacteraceae; genus BOG-234. The sequence goes on along the minus strand of CAIXXM010000107.1, from coordinate 81,585 downwards.
TGGAACCGAGCCAGCGGAAGATGTAATCGGGAATCGACTTCGCGTAGGGAATGGCAGGGTTGCCAGTCCAGCCGCTGGGTTCAAAGCGCACATGCCCGAACTTGTCGACCAGGAACTTCAGAGGCACGCCGTACTGCAGGCAGTAGCTCACGGAAGTGGAGAAGCTGTCCATGAGGCCGGAGATGGTGGAACCCTCCTTCGCCATGGTGATGAAGATTTCGCCGGGGGTGCCATCCTCAAACATGCCCACCGTGATGTAGCCTTCGTGGCCGCCAATGGTGAACTTGTGGGTGATGGAGGCGCGTTCATCCGGCAGCTTGCGGCGGATGGGGCGGTAAACCACCTTCTCTGCTGCGGGCGCTGCTACTTCCTTGGAAGTTTGCGAGGGATGAGCGGCCTTTTTGTCGGTTGACTTGCCGGAGCTCATCGGCTGCACCATCTTGGAGTTATCGCGATAGATGGCGACGGCTTTGAGGCCCATGCGCCAGCTTTCGATATAGGTGTCCATGATGTCCTCAACCGTGCACTCTTCCGGCATGTTGACGGTCTTGGAGATCGCACCGGAGACGAACGGCTGCACAGCGGCCATCATCTTCAGGTGACCCATGTAATGAATGGAGCGTGTTCCATTCATGGGGCGGAAGCTGCAATCGAAGACGGCCAGGTGCTCGTTCTTCAGGCCGGGCGCGCCTTCAATGGTGCCGGTGGAATCAATGTGGCTGACGATGATTTCGGCCTGTTCCGGAGAATAGCCGAGCTTCACGAGGGCAGCAGGCACCGTGTTGTTGACGATCTTGATCACACCGCCACCAACCAGTTTCTTGTACTTCACCAGCGCGAGATCGGGCTCAATACCGGTGGTGTCGCAATCCATCATGAAGCCGATGGTGCCGGTGGGGGCGATCACAGTGACCTGTCCGTTGCGGTAGCCGTTGCGCTGGCCGAGTTCGTAGGCATCCTGCCACGTGGACTTCGCTGCGGTGTAGAGGTCGCTCGGGATATTGCGGTGGTTGATGCCACTCACGGAATCCCGGTGCATCTTGATCACATCGAGGAAGGCCTGTTCGTTCTTCGCATAGCCGTTGAACGGACCGGTGGAGCCCGCAATGCGCGCGCTGGTCAGGTAAGCCTGGCCGCACATCACGGCGGAGATGGCACCGGCAAAGTCGCGGCCACGGTCGCTGTCATAGGGCAGGCCGAAGCTCATCAACAAGCCGCCGAGGTTCGCAAAGCCGAGGCCGAGCGGACGGTAGTCGTACGAATTCTGCGCGATCTGCGCCGTGGGATACGCCGCATTGCCGACGATGATTTCCTGCGCCATGATCAACGTATCGACCGCATGACGGAAGGCGGGCACGTCGAACTGACCGTTCGGACCCACGAATTTCATCAGGTTCAGCGAAGACAGGTTGCAGGCGGAATCATCCAGGAACATGTACTCCGAGCAGGGGTTCGAAGCGTTGATCCGGCTGGTGTTCTTGCACGGATGCCACTTGTTAATGGTGGAATCGAACTGCATGCCGGGGTCGCCGCACTGCCAGGTGGCTTCCGCGATGCTGCGCATCAACTCGCGCGCCTTGAAGCGCCTGACGGGTTGACCGCTGCCAACCGACTTCGTCCACCATTCGGCGTCTTCCACCACAGCCTGCATGAATTCGTCCGTGGCGCGGACGGAGTTGTTGGCGTTCTGGAAGAAGATCGAGCTGTAGGCTTCGCCGTCGAGCGAAGAATCGTAGCCGGCGCCGATGAGCGTGTGGGCTTTCTTCTCCTCCTTCGCCTTGCACCAGATGAAGCGGTCAATATCCGGGTGTTCGCAGTTCAGAATCACCATCTTCGCGGCGCGGCGGGTCTTGCCGCCGGACTTGATCACACCAGCGAAGGCGTCGAAACCGCGCATGAACGAAAGAGGGCCAGAGGCACGGCCGCCGCCCGAGAGAATGGCGTCTTCTTCGCGGATGTTCGAAAGATTGGAACCCGTTCCCGAACCCCACTTGAAAAGCATGCCTTCCGTCTTGGCCAGATCGAGGATGGATTCCAGCGAATCCTGCACGGAATTGATGAAGCACGCAGAGCACTGCGGCTTGGCCTCATTGGTCAGGCCTTTGATGCGGCATTCCTCTTTATCGTAAAACCAGCCGTAACCGCGCGCTTCCTTGACGCCAACGTTGAACCACACGGGCGAATTGAAGGCGGCCTTCTGGTGCAACATCAGGTGCGCCAGTTCGTTGCGGAAGTTTTCGCCATCTTCCTTCGTTGCGAAGTAGCCATCTTCCAGGCCCCAATCGGCAATGGTGTCAACAACGCGGTGGACGAGTTCCCCGACGCTGCGTTCGCGCTCCGGCGAACCCATCTTGCCGTGGAAATATTTGCTGGCGACGATGTTGGTGGCGGTCTGCGACCAATCGGCCGGCACAGCGATATCACGCTGTTCGAAAATCACGGAACCCTTGTCATTGCCGATGGTGGCGGAACGGGTCTCCCATTGAATTTCGTCGTAAGGTGTCTTGCCCGCTTCAAGCCGGGCAGTAAAGTACCGTGGAAAGCTCACTCCGGTACCAGTAGGTTTGGGGGTGGACTTGGCTTCGAAGTCCTTAACTTTGGTGCTGAGATCAACGGTGAGCTGACCCATAGTGTGATACTCCTGCAAAATGCAAATCCGCCGGCGCCCGGCCCTAGCGCCGCGGGTGGTATTACTGCCTGACGAAGCAAGTGTTTGCTTCGCTCAAGTTGTGGGGCATTTGCAATGTTGACCCAAGATGTAGTGGCAGGTCAAGATAAAATTCCATTAGGAGTGGGTAAGTTGTTCACAGCAAGGGAGATTCAGATTGTTGCAGAATTGAAGTCAACGCGGGGTAAGACGAGTCGGTATGATGGGAAAGGTCATGAACAACACGCGCGTTTCCATTTTCGCCGCTGCCGCCGTTGGCGGAGCGCTTCTGCTGGCCGGTTGTGGCACCAGCTCTGAGGGGAGCCGGTACAACGCCCAACACGGCGTGGCAATGGATTCACAGTACCCGAAACAGCAACCCGTCGACTCCGGATCACCCGCTTTGGCAAGCATGGCGAAGGAACCAGAGGGCGAAGGCAAGGCCGCTGAGGGTAAGGGTGCTGAGGGTAAGAAGTTAGAAGAGAAGGCAGAAGTCAAGGGCGGGAAGAAGGCAGAGTAGTTCGCTGACTCCTAAGTGATGAGTTCGTTGAGCCCTTCAATGATCTGATTCAAGTCGAGCTCATCCACTTCTCCAACCCGATTTCCGATTCGGTCCACCGAGATTGTTCTAACCTGGGACATCTTGACCCAAGACTGTCGCGGCAGGCTGGCCGCAGGCAATTCCGTCGTTAGGGGAAAACCAGCTTTTTGCGGCTGGCTTGTAATTGCCATTGCAATAACAGTACCGGACCGCTTGTTGAACAGATTATTGCTCAGGATCACAACTGGACGGATCCCCGCCTGCTCGCTGCCACGAACCGGATTGAGATCTGCCCAGTAAACCTCACCTCTTAGTATGTTGGCCATGACGCGTCGCCCAAACCTTCCTCGGCAAGGCGGCTTTCTTCCACAGGATCGAGCCTGTTCAATTCGCGCACGAGACGACTCCGCTTCTCCCGCTCTGAAAGGTAATCAACAGCGGACTGCAATGCCCGGCTCCGGTTGGGATAGCGCCCTTCCTTCACCCACCTGTCGAGTTCAGCGACCGACTTTGGATTGAGCGTGACAGCGATCTTCTGGACCATGATCCGAGTGTGACAGTTCATCCTACCAGCGTCAATGCGGACTCTAACTAAGCAGCCCGCACCACCGTATCCTCATTCAAAATACTCACGAAATCGTAGTAACTGTAGATCCGGTCCCGCTCCCGCCCGGTGATCTCCCGCACCAATCCCATCTTCTCCAGCTTCCCGATCGCCGCGGCCGTCGTAGGGAACGTCTTGCCCGTCAGTTTCGACATCGTCTTAATACTGAAGACTGGTCTGGCTTGAATATGGCGGAAGATTTGCATCCCCAGATCTGAACCCTTGCCCATCGCCAGCACCCTGCGTTCGTCATCCCGGAAGAGCGTCTGCAAACGGACAGCCGTCGAAACACCTTCATTTGCCGTATAGTGAATGCCTTCCAGAAAGAAATCGAGCCAGTCTTCCCACCGGCCCTCGTTGCGCACCGCGGTCAGAAGGCTGTAGTAAATATCCCGGTGCTTCTTTAAATAAAGGCTCAGATACAGCAAGGGTTCCCGCAAAACCCTCTCCTGCCACAATTGCAAAGAGATCAACAGGCGCCCGAGGCGTCCATTGCCGTCCAGAAATGGATGGATCGTCTCGAACTGCACGTGGATCAGTCCCGCCCGGATCAGCACCGGGAGCTTCGGTGACTCCTCATTAAGGAATTTTTCGAGGCGGCTCAGGAGCTGCGGGACCTCCTCGGGCGGCGGAGGGACGAAAAAAGCATTGCCCGGACGCGTGCCGCCGATCCAGTTCTGGCTGGTCCGAAACTCGCCCGGCGTTTTCAAGGCGCCGCGGCCCTGGGCCAGCAGGATTCCGTGGATTTCGCGCATCAGGCGCAACGAGAGCGGGAACCCACCCTGCAACCGTTGCAGCCCATGGTTCATCGCCGCCACATAGTTACAGACTTCCTGCACATCATCCATGGGGACTCCCGGCGCTTCCTCATTCTCAAACAGCAACAGATCTGACAAAGATGACTGCGTTCCTTCAATCTGCGATGAAAGAACAGCTTCCCGGCGGATGTAGCCGTAGAGAAACAAACTAATGTCAGGAATGAGGGAACTCACGCCGTCCAACCGCCCGACGCCCTGATTTGCCCGTTCCAGCGCCACATGCATGTGTTCCAGAACCAGTGGAGGCACCGGCGGCAAATCCACCGGGATGTACGCGCGGACGCTCTCCCCCGCGAAACGGGTGATCTTGAAGCTTCCAACGCGGGTTGCCAGCGGATTCGACGGCCCGTTATTTAAAGGATCCAAAGTAGCGGCGGGCATAATTTAATTTTACCAGTTTTTTAAAATAGCGAGATTCGCTATTAAAGAAAACGCCTCCACACATAGAGTGGGAGCGCCCAACCGCAATTCTCTGGAATCTTTACTCCCCAGTCAGACGGATGGTGACCACAGTAAGATCGTCGTCTTGTCCGAAATTCCGGGCCGTGTCGGCGATGATCTGTGCTGTCGGGTCTTTCCGCAGAAGCGCGGCCAGGCGGTCAAAACCAAACAGTTCCCCCTCGCGGTCGCGGGCCTCCAGAATACCGTCGGAGATCATGACAAGTGCCTGCTTTGGCGGCAGGCTAAAGGTTGTCTCCTCGTATTCGGCTGTTTCCGCGAGTCCGAGCGGAAAGCCGCTCTCCACGGCAACTTCCTTCCCAGAGACTGAAGGCGGGATGTGTCCGGCGTTCGCTGCGGTCACCTGACCCGACGGCGAAATCTCCAGACACAGGCAGGTGACAAAGCCGCCACCGGTCTGTCCCGCCAACTCAGCGTTCAGCGCCTGCAGAATCTCCCCTGGGCCGGCGGACTGCTTCACCGTCCGCCGCAGACTGCCCACAATGAGCGAGACCAGCATCGCTGCCCGCAGTCCCTTGCCGGAAACATCCCCCAGAATCGCCAGCACCCCGCCATTCCGGGTAGGCAGAATCTGGTAGAAATCCCCCCCGACCTCGGAAGCTGGTTCATAGACCGCACTGATTTCGAACCCCGGAACTGTCGCCTGTCCCACCAGAAGAGCCTGCAGACCACGCGCTGCCTCAAACTCCTGGCGAAGGCGGCCTTCCTCCTGGCGTGTGCGTTCAAAGCGGCGAACCAAAACCAGCGTCATACAAAAGGGTGTGAGGATTCCCGCAATATCAGAGAGGTCAACTGGTATGGGACCCAGTTGCAGCCCCAGACTCCCATCCCAATCGGCAATCCTGAAGATACGCAATAGTGTGACGACCAGTGTGAACGCGCTCGGTCCGAAGGTCAGCACCAGAACTGCCCCAAATGCCTTCTCTTCTGTGCTCCCATGATGCAAGCGGCTGACGGTCACGAACAGCACGGAACCCAGGGCCAGTAAAGTCGGGATGAACGAGCCAAATTCCGTCCTGGGAGAAAGCAGGCTCAACAAGCCGAGGCAGGCAATCACCTGGACCGAACGGGCATACCAGCCCAGACGCCGGCCGAAAAAGGTCCACACAAACTGCACGGAAAGCACATTGGCGGCAAACACGCAGCTGTAAACCAGCCAGCGGGCCTCCAGATGGAGAATGGGCAGGATATCGTTGATGGAAAAACCGACCGAAACCAGCAGGTACATCGCGAACCAGAAGTACTCCGGGTGTTCCGGTGCTGAAGCGTAGAGCCTGGTCAGGAACAGGCAAATCACCACGCTGAAAACGATCAGCACGATATCCGGCACGGTGACCAGCCAGTCGCGCGACCGCCCCAGACTCACATCGTTGGCAATGGCTCCGGCGGACCCCAACATCATATGTGTGTCCCGCTCAGACCCCGGCCGCGGCGTCTGTTGCCCGAGACGCAGGGCGATGTGCAGGTTGCCATCTTTGTCATAAGCGCCGGGCGGTATTGGCACACCAACCCGTTCCGGTCCGAAGTTGATCCTCTGGAACTCGTGGTCATGGGAAGCCAGCAGTTCACCGTTCACATAGAGGTCCCATAGGCGGTTTGCCCCAACGATTTCCAATGACAGGGCTCCCGCTGTGTGCGAGGAAACTGGTTTCACGACGAGCCTGTACCAGCCAGCGTGCTCCAGACGGCCAGCCAGCCGCCACCGGGAATCGTCATAATCTGGCGATGCGGCTTCCGTGTCATCTGGAATCGCGATGGTATTTTCCGCCTCAAAGGGTGGCCCATCCATCGGAGGCCCGCCGCCATGGTGAGGTGGCGGACCCTTTGAGGAGTGGCCCTTGTGTGCAGGCCCGCCCATTTTTCCGCCGTCCGCCCCGGGCATATGTCCTTCATGGCCCTCCATCCCATCGGGTGGTGGAGGTTCATGGTCCAGGTGGGCCGGGTCAGGCAGCGCAGTTTCCGCAACTTTCCGTTTGGGTGCCTGCTCGTTGGCAATCACGCCCGCATCCGGCCCTGCATTGCGCATTTCCATGAGCGGGAAATAGCGCCAGGGGCCATTCAGACGGGTCGTTTTCTGGCCCGGAGTACTGGCATCGAAGACGCGGTTCTGCCCCGCTGCGAAGACTCCACAGAGCAGGATCACAACGGCAATGCGTCGAAGGGGCAAATCATGAGTTTGCACGATGTTGGCTTTCCGTACAACATCCTCAATCCAATCGCCGCGGGCAAACCGTAGTAAGAGCGAGGACGGCTGCTGCAATTCAAGCTGCCAGCCCGCACAAGGAGAAAAAGAATGCTTGTTCACACCAGGCGAATCGTGGCGCTGGCCGTTATGGCCACTGCGTCCGCTTTCGCTGCAAGTCACCGGAACGGCCCTCTGGTGCTCGAAGATCAAACCGCGAATCTTAATGACCTTTACGTTTTCCGCAGCTACGAATCCGGCAAGTCAGATCGCGTTGTTATGAGCATGAGCGTCCAGGGCTTCCAAGCCCCGGACAACGGCCCGAGCTACTACAAGTTCTCGGACAGTGTCCTGTACCGTTTCAACGTCAACAATTCCCGTGGTCTTGACGGCAACGCCGACATCCAGGTCGATCTTGTCTTTCAGACCCAGCAGCGCCCCAACCCGACCTTCGTCGGCTACTTCGGCACTTTGAAGAGCATTGATGATCCGGGCATCTTTCAGTACCAGACTTATGTTGTTGTCGTCCGCAATCTGAAGACCGGCACTGCCAATTACTACACCACCGACGTGAAGGGTCATCCCCTTTCCGTGGCTCCTCCGAATCTTGGACCGAAGAGCACGCCGAACTATGAAGCAACGCTCGGCCAACCCTCTGTCTTTACGCTCGCCAATGGCATGCGTGTCTTCGCGGGCCCCCGTGATGACGCGTTCTACTTTGACAGCGCGGCAACCTTTGACACGCTGAACTTCCGCACGCCTGCTCCGATTCTCGCCGGCGCGGCAGATACTGGTGCCGGTGCGGCTGCGCCCGCCGCCGTGGATGGTTTCGCCGGCTATAACATCAGCCTGATTTCCATTGAAGCGCCAATCAACATGCTGACGGCGAATAACTCCGTACCAACTGACCCGAAGGACCCCAACGCCAAGATTGGTGTGTGGGCCGCCACCCTCCGCCAGATTGTTACTCTGCGCCCCAGCCCGTCTGACCCTGTGAACTACGGCGAATATGTGCAGATTGACCGCGTTGGCAACCCGCTGACCGTGGAAGCTCTCATCCCGCTGCCCATGAAGGATTACTGGAACCGCAGCGAGCCTGCCAATGACCAGCAATTCGCGCAGTATATTGGCAATCCCTTCTTCGCGTCGGGCATTCTCAACGGTGTGTTCGGCCTGAAGGTTCCGCCCGCTCCCCGCAATGACATCCTCGGCGTCTTCGTCCCGGATATCACCCGCATCGACCTGACGATTCCTCCGACTCCGATGGCTCAGCAACAGCGCCTCGGACCCCTGGCTGGCGATAACGCCGGCTGGCCCTTCGGCGGACGCCGTCCGATTGACGATGTGGTCGATATCGGCTTCCGTGCACTCGCCGGTGTTCTCGTCCCGGGTTACGGCGTTGCTCCCAACAACCAGCTGGGCGACGGCGTGAATTCGAACGACGTTCCGCTGCTGGGTGTGTTCCCCTTCCACGCGCCTCCTCATGCCGGCTACAAGCACAGCGGCATTGAAGGCACCAACGGCCGGGGTATGGTGACCGGTCAGTAAGTGAAGCCACAGGGAGCGGCTGGTGATCTCCGGCCGCTCCCCGTTCTTTCTTGAACAGGAATCAATTCATATGAAAACTCTTCTGCTGCCATTTCTCTTCGCCGCCGGCCTTTCCGCGCAATCCGTGCCTGGCGACCGTTTGAAAGACGCTTTTCAGGACCGCATCCTCTCCGAAGGCACCACCCGCCTGAAGACAGATGAGCGCATCAATTTGTACCAGACACTCATCAAGACCAAGCCGGAGAACCTGCACTATCGCAATCTTCTAGCCGGGGCTTATATCCAAAAAGTGCGCGAATCCATGGATTTCAGCTATCTCGACCGTGCGTCGCAGGTGCTCAGTGAAGTGCTTTCCCTGGACACCAAAAACTACGAAGCACTGCGCCTTCGCACGGAAGTAGCCCTGGAACGGCACCAATTCAAGCTGGCAGCAGAGTATTCCAAATCCCTCACCGAATTCTCTTCCAATGACTCCTGGAACTGGGGAACCCTGGGGGATGCCTACATCGAACTGGGTGATTACGAAAAGGCCGGTGATGCTTATCAGAAGATGATGAATATCCGTCCGGACCTGGCGAGTTACAACCGCGCCTCTTACTATCGCTATCTCAGCGGAGATGTTGAAGGCGCTGTGAAGATCATGAAGCTTGCCATCAGTTCCGGCAGCGCGATGGCGGAAAACACGGCTTGGTGCAGTGTGGAGTTGGGCAATGTTTATCTCAAAGCAGGCAAGGTGGTTGAGGCGGAAGAAGCCTTCCGGCAGGCGCTCAAGTACTTTCCGAATTACCATCCCGCACTTGCTGGAACCGCCAAGGTGCGGGCCTCCCGGAATGACTGGAAGGGCGCCATTGATTCCATGCAGCGCGCCGCTGCGATCACTCCGTTCCCGGACTATGCCGCGGCTCTCTATGACTACTACACTGCGGAAGGCAACACCGCGGAAGCCCAGCACCAGAAGGAACTCATCGGCGTCATGGAGCGAATTGGCAAAGCCGGTGGTGAGACCGCCAACCGCAACCTCGCGATGATCTTCGCAGATCATGACTGGAACCTGGACCGTGCGCTCGAATATGCGCAGAACGAGCTGAAAGTTCGCGCGGATGTCTACACTTACGACACCCTGGCCTGGACTCTTTACAAGAACAAGCGCTACGAAGAAGCTTCCTCCGCGATGCAGAAAGCGATGAAGCTGAAGACGCCTGAGCCGATGTTCTACTATCATGCCGGGCTGATCGCCAATGCTCTGGGCCGCAAGTTGGAAGCCCGTGAGTATCTCAAGAAGGCACTGGAAATGAATCCAAAGTTCGATACACGTCAGGCCTCCATCGCAGGCAAGACCTTACAGGAGCTGTCATGAAAATCGCAAGATATTTGTTGACCGCCGCACCTTTACTCGCCGGCGATCTGGAACGGTTCACTGATTCGAAATTGAACCAGACGCAGCGAACTGAAGCCTGTCTCGCTCTGCGGGGCGTCAAGACGGCGGAAGTGGTCACGGCAATGCGGGCCGCCCTGGAAGATATGCGCGTGCAAGCCTGTGCCGCTTCGAATCTGCGGATCGCCGGCGCGGACAAACAGTTACTCGAAGCGCTGCAGGATAACAACGCCATGGTGCGCGCGGTTGCGGCCCGGGAACTGGGAACCATGGAGAAGCGTGAGTACATTGATGCTCTCCGCAAAGCTGCCCAGGACAAAGATCTTCTTGTGCAGACGAACGCGATGGAGGGCTTGGTCCGCTATCGTGACCGTTCCTCCGCTCCGGTTCTGCGGGAGATCGCACTGCTCGGGGGTATCCTTACCTCGATGGCCCTGGATCAGTTAATCCAATGGAATGACGAAGCTGTTCCGCAGATTGCCCGCAAGTTGGTGACCCGCCAGGAACCGGGGGATCTGCTGGCCGGAATCCGAGCGCTTGGCATCGCTGGAGACGCGAGTGACTTACCCCGGCTCAAGGAACTTGCAAGCACGGACGAACTGGCCGGAGCCGGCGGCCGCGGCTTCGGGCTCATGCCAGCCGTCAGTATCTCGAAGGCGGCACAAACTGCTCTCGCCCGGATTGGGCAACGGGCAGCCAAGTCGTAAACAACAGGGTCGCGCTTGTGCGGCTAAGTGGCCCTCTTCACAAAGTAGTAAGGCTGCGAAGACAGCCCCTTCGAAAAGCCCGGATAGATAGACTCTCCAGCGAAGTAATACTGCAGGTGAAACGGACTATTCGTATATTCCGCCGGGATGGTGGCCCGCAAGCTGCCGCCATCCCGCTGCATCGCAGCAGTTACCCATCTTTCTGCCTGATTCACACGGCGGTAGACCAGTTGCAGTGTTGCGGCTTTCGTGCGGGTAGATATGAGCAACGCCTTACCCGGCTGAAACTCCGCTGCGGGTGAATGTTCCATCTCCATCGCAGAACGTTTTTGCCGCCCGGCTATCATTCCTGTTCCAGCCGTTTGTATGCCCGGAGCCAGAGCCTTCATTGCCGCGAAGTCCCTCTCGATTGCGGGAAGCCGGTCTGCCCAGTGTCCGCGCCGCACTTTGGTATCCCCGAACGTAATATCTGCCCGATAGATCGTCTTTGCCCGCTCAGAAAACCTTCGCCACGAGTCACAGGCAATGCCGTACGCGATACAAGCCTGCTCCAATTGCCGGGGGTCATGATTGCCAAGCCAGGTTTCGTAGAACACCGCGCTGCGAAGTTGGAAGCTGAAGAAATTCCCCAGGCCTGCGAGGATACGAATATCTTCATCAAACCTGCGGAATACGGGGGATGTCGCTGTCTTGCGACCCGCCGCATCGATATCACGAAGTGCGTTGCCGGCCATCTCCGCCAGCCAGTCCGCTACTTCCAGTGGCGAATACTTCGTCGTCTCTCCCTTCACAAATTCCTGGATGGAAGAAAACATCTGCGGGTCGAGTGGACTTACTGTACCCAGGCGCTTCGGAGTTACCGTATCGCTGTAAGGTACCGCCGCGCTGCCTTCCACTATGGGCATATTCGTGTAGTTTTCCATCCAGCAGCCCAAATTCGATGCGGAAGGCAAATGCGCTGTGGTAATCAGCGGCATGATGCGGCTCGCATTCGCCAGAGCGCTTTCTGTCTCCGCAGCGGCCTGTCCGAAATGGTGGCGAAGATAACGTTGCCAGCCGGAAGGTTCTGCTTTCGGATCATAAAGAAGCCTGCCCCAGACCCGGTAAGTATATTCATACTTCTGCCAGTCGTATTTCGGACTGAGCGCTTCCTCCGCATAGGCGCAGCGTCCGCCGGGCAAGCCTGATCCCTGGCGTCCCTTGAAGAACAGTGGCTCGCAGATCTCAATGCCTGAAGCACCGGCAAAGTGCGCTGCTTCTCCAAATCCGGCGGCCGTCCCGGGGTCGCCCCAAAGTAACAGTCGCTGCGTTCCCGGCCACATCCGGAAGAGAACGTCAAACTTCCTGCCTGTCTGGAATAAGTCACCGTAGCCGTAACGCATGAAGCGGCGCGAACCATTGCTGAGGCTGAAGTACTTATCATTTAGTTCACCCTCCCTGGGCATTTCCAGTTCGCGGATTGCAGCCTGCTGATACCCCAGTCCCATGTGTTCCGCCCAGAACTTGGGAGATACCTTCACCGGCATGCCCGTCTTCACGCCAAGGTTGATCATGCGCTGGTCCAGGCCCTTGGCATGCATGTCGATTTCTATGGTCCGCCCGGCGCTCTTGATTCCATCGAAGACCATTTCCCAGAACGCATAGCTCCCTTCCGGAACACCGCTCTCCCCATGGACGCGCATGGTGACACCGCTAATCCCGGGGCATTCGCGCAAGAGCTTCGCCATGGCCGCGCGGCAGTAAGGGCCATGTGTTTCCGGCGTCAGACCGGTAATGTGGTGATGCGACTTCGGGCTGTCTGTCCATTCATACGCATGCGTCCAGATCCCTAACTGGAAATGCAGTCCACGGCGCGCTGCTTCCTGACTGATAAACTGCAATGCCTCCAGATTTCGAACCCGCTCGGAGTCTTCCAGAGGGACGGCGCGGACATTGAACCCCGGAACATCGAATAAGTAGGGATAAGGGAAGTGTAGATAGTCCCCGGTAACTCCGCGTGGAAAGTCATATCCCAGGCCCAGGGTGAGACTGAAGCGGTTGAAGCGCTGTGTTACCAGATTGGTAAGATAGCCGCGCCAGAAGTCTTTATCGTAGAACCACGGCTTGTCTTCCACATCACTGACAAAGGCCCGCGTCATGCTGCGGACGGCATTGACCGGCACCTGCTTTCCCGCTGGGATCAACTCCGGATCTCCCCCGTGCTGCGCCTGGTCGGCCATGTCGAGAATCGCGTAATGAAAGCCAAGCCGGGAAGAAGCAGCGATCCTGACGCCGCCGGCCGGCTTAGTGATCAGGAAGCCTTCCGGCGGCATAGTACGATCACGCACTAACTCCACCCGGAGCCTGCCGCGGACCGCGCTGCGCAATTCGTCGAGCGCCCAGCCCAGTTCCAGACCGCTGTGATCAGTGATTTCGAGGCCGGGTCTTTGCGCCAGTGCCGCCGCGGGCAGGGAAGCCGCCGCAGCTTTGAGAAAACGCCTTCTGCCGATAGACATACGGCTAGAATTTATCAGAATAGGAAGCGGCGGATCGTTTCGCGAACCATGGGCGGTCAAACACATCAATGTGGCCACATCCCTCTACGAATACCTTGTGGCAATCCGGGATGCGAAGCGCGGTCTCCCGTGCGTGCGCGAATGATGCATTGCGGTCTTCGCGGTCATGCACCATCAGGACCGGACAAGATATCTTTCCCAGCGCAAAGGGCGGTAGTTGATTGAACACTTGCACGTCATTCCGATAACCAGAGGCACGTCTTGAGAACGGAGCGATGACCCTGAGAATCCGTGACCACTTCCAGCCTGGCGCAAGATACCCTGGAATCCACACCAGCCAATCCAATAAGTGCAGCAGGGCCGTCTCGCAGTGGAGTTGCCAGTCCGGCCGCGGATCCCGCTTGGTTACTGTCGCGCCGAGAATCAATCCGCTGCAGCGCTCCGGGTGGTTGATCGCAAATGCCAGCGCATAAGGGCCACCTCCGGAAAGTCCGTAGACTGCTGCCGACGGGATACTTAGTTCATCCAGTAAAGCTGCCGCAAGACCGGCCTGCTGTTCCGCGCTGCCATTGTTCGTGAGCGGAGTCCCCAGATAACCCGGCCGTGAGAAGCCGATGATTTGAAAGCCTTCGGGTAAGTGCTGTTCCGCACAAAGAAGCGCACCATCCCAGCCGCCTGGCGAGCCATGGAAAACGATCAGGGGTGGTCCCGAGCCTGCTATCTCGAACTCCACCTGGCCCAGCTTGGTCTGGATAACTTGCGCCACTTACTCCGGTTTCTTCCGCCGCCTGTTATAAAGCAGACCAGCGACCACGAACACACCCGCCGCTGCTCCGGCGGCTATCTTCGGCAGGTTATCTTTCGGCGCCGGTGGTTCATAGAACACACCGTTTTCGTTAGTGTGGGCCGGCTCCGTGGAATAGCGCCCGTGTTTGGGAGGTTCAAACTTGCCCGCGAAGGCTTCCAGCTGAGCAGCTACATTCTCACCGGCAACCGGATCTCCATGTCCGCAGGCCAGAATCCGCGGCTTCAGCGCTGCAATGGTAAGTACGCTCTGCCGCGCCAGTTCCCAGTTGTAATTAAACGGTGAGGGCGGCTTCGCGATCTCCTGCTTCCACGCAATCAGCTTGCGCCAGGAATCCAGATCAACGGTGGCCAAAGCATCTCCGGCAACGATTATCCGCCCGGCCTCCTGCCAGAAACAAACCTGGCCGGGGGCATGGCCCGGTGCCTCGATCCACCTCCAGCCCGCGAGGCCGGGAATCTCATGGGATTCCGGCAACTCCTTCAATACGGTGCCGATGTTCACCGTGCGGCTGGGGAAGAAACGGCTCAGGAAGGCCATCGCTCCACCAACGGTGGGGTCCTTTTGCGGATAGGCCGATTGCCCGGTCAGATAAGGAAACTCCATGCGGTGTGCGTAAACCGGGACTTCCCAGAACTTCGCCAGTTCCATTGCGCAGGCGGCATGGTCAAAGTGTCCATGCGTGAGCAGAATCGCTTTTGGCTTCGTTTCGCCAAAACGCTTTTCCGCCGCGGCACGGATCTTCGGCCCCCAGCCCGGTACGCCAGTATCAATCAAAACCCAGGAATCCCTCGTACCCGCGAAATAAACATTCGCGATGCTCGCCCGGAGGACTGCCAAGTCCGGTGCGAGTTCCACTGCCTCAACCATACTTCTATTGTGCGCCCATCTCTATCACAGCGCACATTTCCCGAACTGCCTCAATCACTTCGGCGGGCTGGTCGAGTTGGAGCCAGTGCCCTGACCCGGCGATGATTCGGTGCTGTCCGCGCCTCGAAAGACGGCTGTCTGTGGCATGCTCCCGAATGCCATCGGGACCCGTGGTTTCCGCCGTAAGGATGGTGATGGGCAACTCGCCCAGAGTGCGGCGCTCATCCAGTTGCGTTACGGATTCGGGCAGGCTCTCCAGATAATCGGCCATGGTGCGGAAAGACTGCGCTTTGCTCCAGTGCTCCGCCATCACAGGCCAAGTCTCGCGCGGCAGTTTCTTTACCTGATTGGCAAGCCGGACTGCCACGCCGGACCCAGGACCCGCCGACGCTTTCGCCATCATCTTCGGCAGCGTATTCGAACCGGAAACCAGTTTGCGCAGGGCAAAGCCCACAATGCCGACCTTCGCCATCCAGGCTCCCCGGCGGGAAAGCATCACGCCCCGCCCCAGCATTACTTTCTTCCGCCCGCTGGCATTGCGCCATTCGGATCGGATCACGGGGTCCAGCAAAACCATGCCCGCAACGCGCCCGGGATGATCCTGCTGATAACGGCGCACAATCAGGCCGCCAAAGGAATGCCCCACCAACAGGTAAGGACCAGGAATGTGATGCTCCAGCATGGCGGCCAGGTCCCGCGCCGCATCCGCAGCCGTGCAGTTGTGGTCCGGCGGACCGCTGTAGCCAAAACCGGCGCGGTCATAGCTCACCACGGTGGCGAACTTTGCGATCTCATCCCGCACCAGCGCCCAGCTCACACTGCTTGCCGCGATACCGGATTCCAGCACCACCACAGGGGTGCCGGAGCCGCGGGTATCAACGTGCAGATTCTCCACTGATTCACCCTGTAACGCGGTGCAGTTTCATCAGGTTGGTAGAGCCGGAACGTCCCACCGGCTGGCCGGCCACGAACACCACCTTGTCACCGGGGCGGAGATAGCCCTGTTCCACCAGCATGGAGTTCATCTGTTCCAGCATGTCATCCGTCGTCTGCACCGCCGGTGCCATTACCGGCTCCACTCCGTAATTCACCAGCAACCGCCGCATCACGGTCTGCGAATCTGTCATCGCGATAATTCGCACCGGCGGATGGTAACGCGAAATCAAACGCGCGCTGTAGCCCATCTGTGTGAAGACCACAATGGCCTGCACGTTCGCATGTTTGGCGGAATGATAGGCCGCGTCTGCTACTACTTCGGAATCAGAACCACCTGAGAGTAGACCCTTTTCGGAGAAGCCGCGCCGGTTGATGCCTTTCTCTGCCTCCGCCGCGGTGCGGGCCATATATGCCACGGCTTCCACCGGATACTTGCCCACGGAGGTCTCCGCGGAGAGCATCACCGCATCCGTGCCATCGTAAATCGCGTTCGCCACGTCACTGATTTCCGCCCGCGTGGGGTTCGCGTTCTCAATCATGGATTCCAGCATCTGCGTCGCCGTGATTACAAAGCGGTTCTGCTTCCGTGCCTTCCGGATCAGCATCTTCTGGATGGGAGGTACGGCTTCGAGCGACATCTCCACGCCCAGATCTCCGCGCGCCACCATGATGCCGTTCGATTCCCGGAGGATCTCATCAATGTCTTCCAAAGCTTCCGGCTTTTCGATTTTGGCAATGATCGGCACCTTCGTATTGCCCATCAATTCACGCAGCGCCCGCACATCGGCGCAACGGCGGACGAAAGAAAGCGCCACGAAATCCACACCTGCGGCCAGACCGCTCTTGAGATCCTCAATGTCCTTTTCGGTCATGGAAGGTGCGCTGACCTTTACCCCGGGCAGGTTGATGCCCTTGTTATCACCGGCTGGACCGCCCTGCATCACCTCGAAGATGACTTCCGTGCCGTCGTTTTCGATCGCCTTGAGCACCACCGCGCCATCGTTCAGCAAAACCCGGTCTCCGGGACGCACGTCGGTTGCGAACGCAGCATACGAGGTAGACGCCTTTTGCGAGTTGCCCAAGGTGCGTATCGTGGAAATCGTAAACCGCTGACCGGTAACGAGTTGCACCTTTCCAAATTCAAATTTCCCCAGTCTGATCTTCGGTCCCTGCAGGTCGAGCAGCACTGCAGCGGGCCGTCCCAATTCTGCTTCCGCCTGCCGCACCACGCCGATCCGGCGCTCATGGTCCGCCCAGGCTCCGTGGGATGCATTTAGCCGGAAAATCCCTGCCCCGGCAAGCATTAATGCCTTCACTGTTTCAAGAGAATCGCTTGCAGGACCCAGAGTAACTACGATTTTGGCTTTCGACATCGGTTCTTTCAAGGATAGCCAAGGCATGTGAAGAACCAGTGAAATGCCCCAAATCCGCCCCCAAATGCGGTAACCTAACGGGTTGAACGACTATCTCCTTTCCGTCCTCCTCGGCATCGTCGAGGGTCTTACTGAATTCCTGCCGGTCAGTTCGACCGCGCATCTCCGTATCGCAGAAGCCCTGCTCGGCATGGATCTGGGGGACGGCTACTGGAAGATGTTCTCGATCGTGATCCAGTTGGGTGCCATCCTCTGCCTGCCGATTTACTTCTGGACGCGCATCACCGCTTTCTTTGCAACCTTTCCCAAGGGCGTCAAAGGGGATAAAACCCTGCTGACCCATCCCCTTGGCCTGACCGCCGTTGCTTTCGTGTGCACCGCCGGACCGGCATTCCTGCTCACCAAGATCATCGGCAAGCATCTGGAAGATTTGAAATTGATGGCAACGGCGCTGATCGTCGGCGGCATTGTGATGTGGGTGGTGGATGCCAGGTTCGGCGAAAAGCGGGGCGGCAACTTCGCCACGGCTGCGGAAGAACTGGAACACATGAGCCTGTTGCAATCGGTTTGGATCGGCCTCTGCCAGGTCCTCTCGGCAGTTTTCCCGGGTACATCCCGTTCCATGGTGACCATCGCCGCGGGGCAGGTTTCCGGACTCAGCCGTACCGCAGCACTGGAGTTCTCATTCCTGGTTTCCATCCCGACGATGGCTGCTGCCACCGGCTATGACCTTCTGAAGACCCTCAAGGGCGGCAAGGGTGCTGAGGCCGCTGCTCCGCTGCATATCGATTCCCACGGCTGGATCATTCTCGCGATTGGCTTCGTTGTGTCATTCCTCGTGGCCTATGCGGTGGTGGCCTGGTTCATGCACTGGGTCCGCCGCCGGGGCTTTGTGCCCTTCGCAATCTACCGGATTTTGGCCGGGATTGCTGTGTTTTTCTGGGCGATGAATAAGTAAAAGAGGGTGTATCATCAAGGCAGTATGGAAGAGCAACAGAAACTTACCTTGCGGGGTGACCGCCTGGTGGTAAATCTAAAAGCCCTAATGCAGTCAGAGCGTGTCAAGAAAGATCTTGAGACTCTGCGCCGCAAGGTGAAAAATCTCCCTAAAGCCGGTGTAAGCCGTTAACCGGTGCCAGCGAATCTTCTTGTTCTTGCCCTGCTATCCGGCTACCTGTTCATCTCCTTCTGTCATAAATTCCGGTTCCGCGCGCAGATGCTCGATGGCTACCGGCTTTTGTTTCACTCATCCTTCGCAGGGGCCTTGTTGCTTGGCCTTGCGCGGGCAATCGTTTGTCTGTTGAAACTAACCCCTCAGTTCTGGCAGTTCCGCCCTTTTCTGACTCAGTTTTCCGATCTTCCTTACTTGGGAACATTCGTCCTGTCGGTAGTCTTATCCGTTGCTGGGGCTTGGGGCTGGAATCGATTCCTCAATCCCGATCTTGAGCGTGCGAAGACCATACGGGAACACGGGGACTCACTCAGTCTCTTGATGCTGGAAGCAGCCAACACGGACACCATGATTGCGATTACCCTTGAGAACCGGAAATGGTACGCAGGCTACGTATTTGAAAGCCCCAATCTCAAACCTACCGAAAAGTTCTTCAGCCTGGTCCCGATTCTAAGCGGCTATCGCGACAAAGACTCCCTTGCTGTGAGGCAGATGATCGACTACTCCGACAAATTTTCCGATGGGATGATTCCTGACGATTTTGTCGTCATCATTCCACTCCAATCTGTGCGCGCAGCAAACCGCTTTGATCCTGACTTCTACGAAGAGTATTTTTCCCCGTCAACTGCCGAACCCTGATTCCCCCGCGCCAATTTCTGCCATACTATTAACTGCTCTGGCTTCTTCCGACCGCCAGCCGGATGAGGCTTTTAAAACCTACCCAAAATCCACGCCTCAACGAGGCGATAGGACTCGTGTATCTAATGTCAGGACTGTTGCTTCTGCTCAGTCTGGCATCGTTCCACGCCCAGGATCCTTCCTGGAACACCGTTACGGATGCCGCTGCGCGACCGCTCAATCTCATTGGAAAATATGGGGCTTACGTCGCTGACGCGGCTTTGCAGAGCTTCGGCCTTGCCGCCTTTCTCATGCCCTTGCTCGCCTTTTCCCTGAGCTACAAGTGGATCCGTTCCGAAGCCGTCGCCACCCCTTTGCTCAAAGTGCCCGGCTGCGTGGTCATGGTCGCCTCCGCCTGCGGCACCCTCGCACTCCTCCCGGACTGGCGCCTTTTCGACCACACCGTCCTGCTCGGAGGCATCGCCGGCGTCATGATTGCCGATGAACTGCGCCAGGCACTCAACCCCACCGGTGCCGCCGTCGTCCTGGTCACCACGGCAATCCTTTCCGCCTATCTGGTCAGCGCCTTCACCCTGGCGAAGCTCGATCTCTGGATGATGCCTTTCATCCGCATGTACGCAGCCATCAAAGACTACTTCCGCCGCGCTGCCGAAGCCCGCCGCGAGCGCGCCATCCTCCGCGCCCAGAGGAAACAGGAAGCACTCGAAGCCAAAATCGCCGCCCGTGAAGCAAAGGAAGCCGCCAAGGCCGAGGCGAAAGCCGCGAAGCTGGCTGCCAAACAAGGCCGCAGTTTGGGCACCCTGCCCGTGGCCCCGCTGCCGGCACCTCCCATCCCTGCCGAATTCTTTGACGACACGCAAAGCACCCGCCGTGCCGCCCCGCGCCGTGCTGCCACCCAAACAGTTCCTGTGGAAGATACTCCGCCCTGGCAGACCGCCGCAGTTCCGGCCCAGGCACAGCCCGCCGAACCCTTCGAACAGGACATCCCGATCTGTGCTCTGGAAAACACGCCGGACCCCCGCGCGGAACTGACTCCGGCCTTCGTCGCACCCAAACCCGCGAAGAAGGAACCGCCGCGCCATCCCGCCTTCTACAAACTGCCGGACACAGCCTTCCTCAACGAAGTGCCGGCCCGCTCCGCCTTTGACGAAATCGAACTCAAGAACACCGCCGCCGCCATCAAGGCCAAGTTTGAAGAGTTCAACGTCTTCGGCTCCGTGGTGCAGATCAACCCCGGCCCCGTGGTCACCACCTTCGAGTTCAAGCCCGAAGCTGGCATTAAGTACAGCAAGATTACCAACCTCACCGAAGATCTCTGCCTCGGCCTGCAGGCGGAATCGATCCTCATCGAACGCATTCCGGGCAAGCCCACCATCGGCATCGAAGTCCCCAATGTCCGCCGCGAGATCATCAGCCTCCGCGCCGTTCTTGAATCCGATGAGTTCCAGAGTTCGCCGTCGTTCCTCACCATTTCCATGGGCAAGGACATCAACGGCCGCATCAAAGTTGCCGCGCTCGAAACCATGCCCCACGTCCTGATTGCCGGCTCCACAGGTTCCGGTAAGTCAGTCATGATTAACTCGCTCATCATGTCCGTGCTGTATAAGTCCACACCAGATGAAGTCCGCATGATCATGGTGGACCCCAAGCGCGTGGAACTTGGCATGTATGAAGGTATCCCGCATCTTCTTACTCCCGTCATCACAGACCCGCGCAAGGCCACTAATGCATTGCGCAACGCCGTTCTCGAAATGGAGCGCCGTCTGCGTCTGCTGGCGGAACAGGGTGCCCGTAACATCGACCAGTACAACAAGAAGATACGGAAGCTCCAAGCGGAGTTGCAATCCGCGCCGCGTCATCTCTTTGAAGATGACGACACCGCATCTATTCCCAAAGAAGATCTGAAACCGCTGCCCTATGTGCTCATCCTGATCGATGAGTTAGCGGATCTGATGATGCTGGAAGGCCGTAACGTGGAAGAGTCTGTCACAAGGCTCGCGCAGATGGCCCGCGCCGTTGGCATGCACCTTGTCCTGGCCACGCAGCGCCCGTCAGTGGACGTCATCACCGGTATCATCAAGGCGAACTTCCCGGCCCGCGTCAGCTTCCGTGTTGCCACCCGTGTGGACAGCCGCACCGTGCTCGATTGTATGGGTGCTGAACACCTCCTCGGCAAGGGCGATATGCTCTTCCTGCCGCCCGGCTCCAGCCGGTTGATCCGCGTCCATGGTGCGTTTGTAACAGAGAACGAAATTGCCCAGGTCGTGGATTTCTGGAAGGAACAGGCACAGCCGGAATACGACCAGAGCTATCTCATCGCACCGCCGAGTGAAGATGGCGAGACTGAGATCGCGGAAGGCGAAACCCTCGCAGAGCAGGACGCTATGTATGAAGAAGCTCTGCGCGTTGTGCTGGAGATGGGCAAGGCTTCCACCTCTACCCTGCAGCGGCGGCTCCGTCTGGGTTATGGGCGCGCCGCCCGCATTCTCGACATGATGTACAAAGACGGCATCATTGGTCC
This sequence comes from uncultured Acidobacteriia bacterium, assembly GCA_903923395.1. Classification (GTDB taxonomy): domain Bacteria; phylum Acidobacteriota; class Terriglobia; order Bryobacterales; family Bryobacteraceae; genus BOG-234. The sequence goes on along the minus strand of CAIXXM010000107.1, from coordinate 59,894 downwards.
TCCCGATGGCAGTAAGCCGCGTGAGGTACTGAAACGTCCCGACTGGGTGCGCGAAGTCGATACTGTCATCTAATTTTCATGACGTGATTTCCGGTCATTTGCGCTATACAGATGGACGCAGTATCGAAATCCAATCTGGAGCCCGCAAATGGCCGGCACAAAGAAAACTGTAACTTCCGCATTACCGGCGGCGACCCGTGCGACTGCGGCTGCGCAAGGCCTCCATGTCAGCGCAACACGCGGTGACGGCTCTGTGCTGCTCGCCATGAACTTCGACCAGGCGCCAGCCAGCGGCTTCGCGGGCTTCTCCATACAATGCACTCCACCGGGAGGCAAGCCGTTCTATCTGAAGAACCGCCTCTCTTTCAACACGCAAGTGACTTCGGCAACACCCCCTGCCCAAAAGCAGGCTATGTTGACGGATACTGATGCCGCTCCGTACCAGAAGTTCTGCTGGCTGGATTTCTCCTCCACCGCCGGACCGGGCACTTACACTTACACCGTTTCGGCGATGTATCACAAAGCGAACAAAACCTTGGAAGCCCGGGCCACTGCAGCCGTATCTTCCCATAAAGCCGCCTCCGTATCTCTCGACCACGTGGCATGTGCCGCCGCCGTTTGATGCGGAAATCAGCGGTGGCCCGGGTCAGGTCATCCACAACAAATTCATCGTGGTGGATTTCAATACGGACAACCCTTCCGTCCTCACCGGCTCCTCGAATCTTGCGGCACGCAGTGAGGAACAGAATGGTGACAACCTGCTCGCCATTACTGATCCCGCCACCGCTTCCATCTAGGCGGCACAGGCCACCGGCCTGGTAGATCACTTCCACTTCCGTGCCATCGTGCAAAGCGCAACGGACGACAAACCCCTGACTCCTGATACAACAGACGCCTGGTGGCAGCCTCATTTTGCGCCGGATACGCTCGCGTACCATGACCGCAATCTCTTCTGTCCACAAAAATGATGCTGGTTTCGAAACAGAATATACACAAACGTCTGAACCAGTGATATAGTTGGCGTGTTTTTGAGTCAGCACGGCAAAACAGGAACCCCTTGTTTAGCCGCGATCAATTGAGGAGCGCGCCATGACGCCGCGTAAAACCACGGACCTGACCTACACACTGGTCGCCGGAATGAAGGAAATGATCTCGGGAGGGACACTGCACCGTGGTGGCCGCGTTCCGCCTGAACGGGAACTTGCCAAAAAGTTCGGTGTCAACCGGGCTTCCGTCCGCCAGGCGCTGAAGGCGCTCGATGTCATGGGTGTCCTGCACCAGCGCGTCGGCGACGGCACTTATCTAACTCAGGATGCCTCCACAACTTTGGGCGTGCCACTGGAGTTTCTCATCCTGGTGGATGGCATCACAATGACGGAACTCCTGGAAGCCCGCTTGATCGTCGAGCCCGCGCTTGCCGCCATGGCCGCATCCCGCGCCAGCGACCAGGACGTCGATCGGCTCATTCAAGCCTCGCTCGAAGTGGAAGCTTCTCTTGCCACCCGCGCCGCGGACATCGCAGAAAAAGACCTGGCCTTTCACGAACTCGTTTGGAATGTTGCTGGCAACCGCTTGTGCGAGCGCATGTTCGCCGCCGTCCACCGGGCCATGTTCCAGATCATCGAGCCGAGCATCCGCGCCGTCGGGCCCTCTGAATTACTCCAACTCGGACACCGCAGAATCGTGGACGCGATCCGCCAGCGCGATGATGCGACGGCGAAACAATCACTTTGCATGCACCTGCATTCCCTCGCCGAGTTTGCCGCGCCACCACCGCCGCCGGAGATCAGCGTCCGCGAAGCCGCCGCCTCCATGGCCTAGTGGTCTGATTCACAAATTTGGTGGATTATTCAGGCCGGAACGTTCCTGGGTCCATCTGTATCTATCGCTTGATGTTCGTGCGCTATTCTGGCGCGCGTGCCCATGCAAAGACAACTTCCCGAAACAGGCGGCTGGCAGCCGCGTGTCCAGAATCACAACTGATTGTGACTGATTATTCCAGACATTGGAATAATCACCATTCTGTGTGAAGCACGCCACTCGCCACATATAACCCAATTTGCGCAGGTGTAATTCCATTCCGGCCTAAATGGAGTTACTCTTGCGCTTAGGTGAAATACCTCTTCTCTGTGCTGGTTCTGGCCGTCGCACTTGCGGGACCTGTTCCAGCCTTCCCGGCCGCTGCCGGGACTGCCCCTCATCCGGTATCGCGCGCCGGTTTGTCTGACGCCCAAATTGAGCGCAACATTCGCGCGAAGCTGGCAAAATCAAAGATCAACGCAGACCACTTCACCGTCAAAGTGACGGGTGGCGTTGCACTGCTCGATGGCAAGACCAGCGTGATCCAGCACAAAGGCGTGGCAACCCGTCTCGCAAAGACCAGTGGCGCAATTGCCGTGCAGAATCATATACAGATCTCCGAAGAAGCGAAAGCCAAGGCTGCCGCGAAGCTTGCGAAATACCGTGACGGAGGAACTATGGCGAAAGCTACAGTTCTGCCGCCAGTAGTAGTAAAGCCGAAGTGAACTTCTGTCTATACTGCAAGGTATGATCCCTGCAGCTCTGCCCTCGAATGAGGAGGACCGCCTTGAAGAGCTTCGCAATCTAAACCTTCTGGACACCATCCCGGAAAAGGCATTCGACGATTTGATCTGGTTGGCCTCCCGTTCCTGCAAGATGCCGATTGCTTTGCTTTCCATCATCGACAGGGACCGGCAGTGGTTCAAAGCCAAGACCGGGCTGCATGTGCAGGAAACACCGCGGGAAATCGCATTCTGCGCGCATGCCATCCTGCAGCCCGAGCCGCTGGTGGTGAATGATGCCCTGAATGACCGGCGCTTCTCTTTGAATCCGCTGGTGACGGAAGATCCCAATATCCGGTTCTACGCCGGAGCGAGGGTGACCACAGCCAAAGGGTATGCGCTGGGGACGGTCTGCGTCATTGACCGGGAACCGCGCGAGATTGCGCCCGAAGACGTGCGTGTTCTGGAGATTCTGGCACGCCAGGTGGGAGCATTGCTGGAACTCCGGCGCCTTGGCGTGCGGCTCAATGATTTGACATCCGAACTTCGGATTGAAGTGCGGCGTGCGGCTAATGCCGGAAGTGACGGACCCCGGTAAACACCATCGCAACCCCCAGACGGTCGGCAGCGGCGATGACTTCGGGGTCTTTGACTGACCCGCCGGGCTGAATAAACGCCGTGGCCCCATGTTTCACGGCTTGCTCCAGACCATCCGGGAACGGGAAGAACGCATCGGACGCAACCACGCTGCCCTCGATCGGCAGATGCGCCTTCTTCGCGCCGATGTTCACCGAATCCACCCGGCTCATCTGGCCTGCACCCACACCCACGGTCTGCCCTGCCAGCGCATAAACAATCGCGTTGGATTTCACATGCTTCACAACTTTCCAGCCGAATTCCAGGGTCATCCACTCCGCATCGGTCGGCTGGCGGAGGGTTTTCACCTCGCAGCGCGCGCGGTCGAAGCTTTCGGTATCCGCTGTTTGTGCGAGATAGCCGCCGGAGATGCTCTTCAGCACCATGGCATTGGCTTCGTTCTGCACCCGGACCAGACGCAGGTTCTTCTTCGCCTGCAGGATGGAAAGTGCCTGCTGTGAATAGCCAGGCGCGGCCACTGCCTCTACGAACAGCTTGGCGACTTCCGCCGCAGTATCCGCATCCACCTCCCGGTTGAAGCCGATGACCCCGCCAAAGGCAGAAACGGGGTCGCACTCCAGCGCCTTGCGGTAGGCATCTACAAGGGTGTCCTGTTCCGCGCAGCCTGCCGGATTGGTGTGCTTGATGATCGCAGCCGCTGGACGGGAAAATTCGCAGACCAGTTGCCAGGTGGCATCCAGATCCACCAGGTTGTTGTAAGAAAGTTCCTTGCCGTGCAGTTGCTCCGCTCCCGCAATGCCGGTCGCCCCGGTGGAATAGAGCGCTGCCGCCTGGTGCGGATTCTCGCCGTAGCGCAGTGTCATCTTCCGTGGAACGCGGAGATCGAGAACCGCGGGCAGCGGTTCGGGTTCCTTCCCCACCAGAGCCAGTCTGGCGCTGATGGCACGGTCATAGTCGGCCGTCGTCTGGAAGGCCTTCTTCGCAAGCTCCCATTTGGTCTCCCGCGAGACTTTGCCGTTCGCGCGGAGTTCCGCAAGCACCGGTTCGTAGTCCGCCGGCGAAGTGAGAATGGCTACGTCCTGCCAGTTCTTCGCGGCCGAACGGATCATTGTCGGCCCGCCGATATCAATGTTTTCGATGAGGTGCTCCAGCGTGGCACCGGCTTGTGCGGCCGCCTTTTCGAACTGGTAGAGATTCACTACCACCATGTCGAGTGGCTGAATCTCATGTTCTGCCAGCGACGCCATGTGTCCGGCATTGCCGCGCACCGCGAGAATGGCTCCGGTGATCTTCGGGTGCATGGTCTTCACGCGCCCATCCAGCATCTCCGGGAAGTTGGTCACTTCACTGACATCCTTCACCGGAACGCCTGCTTCCCGCAGCAATTTTGCGGTGCCCCCCGTGGAGATCAGCTCAGCACCGAGCGCAGCCAGTCCCTGGCCGAATGGAATCACACCGGTCTTGTCGGTGACAGAAATCAGAACTCGCATAGGTTTTTATTGGGGGAAACACAAGAAGCCGCGCAGGAACCAGTCCGGCGCGGCCAAGGGATTCGGAGAAAATGGACGGAAAAGGGAAAGAAGAAAACTACTTCTTCTTGACCTGTTTCTGCTGACCGACGCGGACCTTAAAGCTGGAAGCCTTCATGTCCTGAAACGCTTTGTGGTCGTGGCGGGCCACTGCGTCCGCAAGGTACGCGTCAGCATTCGCATCCTTCGGCAGCACGGCCATCACTGAGAAAGTATCATTGCAGGTGGGGCAGAAGGCGCGGAAACGCTTAACGTTGGGGATTGCCATAACCTCTCTATGTTATCAGAAAGATTGCCCCGGTTTCCATTCTTCGCGCTGCTTGCCGCTTTTGCCGCTCTCTTTCTCGCGCCGCTGTTCCGCTCCGGGTTGCCCGGTTACGACGACGCGCTCTACGCGCACATCGCCAAAGAGGCCTGGCGCAGCGGCGACTTCCTCCACCTGAAGAGCAACGGCTACCCGGCGCTGGAGCATCCGCCACTGCTGCCGTGGATGGAAGCGGTGATCTTTGCAATCACCGGTCCAACCGATGCTGCCGCCCGCTTCCCAGCCGCAGCCTGCGGTTTTGGGACCCTTCTCTTGGTCTGGTGGCTGGCCCGGCGCGAATCCCGGGATGAAACGGCGGCCATGTTCGCGATGTTTGCGATGGGCACCAGCCTGTATTTCGTGAAGTACGCCTCACATGCGATGACAGACGTGCCCTTCGCCTTCTTCTTCCTGTGCGCGATTTGTTGCTGGCGGAAGGCAGAAGATCATGCCGGATGGCTGCTGGCCGCCGGACTTTTCACCGCTGCCACGCAAATGACCAGAGGACTTGCCGGTCTGGCGCTACCCGGGGTCTTCCTTGCCGACGCGCTTCTCTCGCGGCGGCGCGTGAATCTGTTCCACGCCGCTGCGGGATTGCTGATCGCATTCGCCCCGCCAGCGCTCTGGTCATGGTTTCTCTATCACGCGTACGGCGATTTCTATTTGGCCGTGCACAAGCAGTTTCTGGAGCGGGACATCACCTCACCGAGTCCTCTGCGTTCGCTGACGTTTGTGTGGATGCTGGCGAAATCCTACTGGCCGTGGCTGCCGGCAGCCACGGCCGGACTCTGGATGACGCGGAACACTCTCCTGCTCAGTTGGATCGCGGCGGCCTTCGCGGCGTGTTCCGTCATCAAGAACCCTGTGTTGCGTTATCTGCTGCCCGCGTACCCCGCGCTGGCGACCGCGTCGGGCTTCGCTTTGCGGCGTATCATGCCGGGGAAGATGTTGTGGTGTCTGCCCTGCGTCGCGCTCATTTTCTCCGCAGTGGCCGCGATCCAACCGAATCACGATGATGCCAGCGCCATCCGCGCCATGGCGATTCTTGCCACGAGATCGACCCCGGAAGGCGAGCGGATCAGCTTCTATGACGCCGGCGCGCCCCGCTTCGATGAGACGAACCAGTTGCAGTGGTACGGAGACCGTGTGTTCACTATTCTCGAAAACCCCGCGATGCTGGCCGCGAATCTGCAAGCGACGCCAGCACGGACGTGGATCACCGACCGCGCGACGCAGACCGGGCGGTTTCCGGGGGCGAAGGTGGTCGGCGTGGCTGGACATTTGGTGTGCTTCCAGACCAGATGAGGATACTTCGTGTCATGGACGTCACATTTCAGATCCCGGATGAATTTGTCGCCAAGCCAAGAGCTCTGAGCCAGGCGTTGATCTGGCCGAATGCGTCTTGCTGCCACTGATCAGCCGTACGTTCCCCCAGAATCCGTGTGCCCTCGACAAACTGCCGCACACAGGTAGGCCCGTAACTATCCGCGCTGCCAAACTTTTCGGCAATATATTGGTACCCGGCTTGGCCGCTGTCATGCCCACGAATCGGACGGCAAGCGCGGGCTAGCTAAAGCTTCATGCCCGCCAGCGTAGTTCCGGACGCAGTAGTAGATGTCGTAAGCGTCTTTGCCCCTTGTTGCGTTTGTGCAGGGCGTGCCCCTTCATGGCGAGCAGCGCGGGAATGGAGTAGACCGACAAGGGCATTTCATTAAACAGCCCACTTTCAGCTCTTTCTGAAACCTGTCGAATCTGTGAACATAGATGCCGCAGTGTGAATTGGTGCGAATTAAGTGCAGGAGGCTTGCATGATTGACATTAGTAAAGACATCCGGTCTCTCAGCGAATTCAAACGCAATAGGGCAGATTTCATGAACCAGATACGCACCAGCGGGCATCCTCTGGTGCTGACCGTGAACGGAAACCTGGAGGCGCTGGAAGGGACCAAGAAAGGACTTTCCGATGTCGAGGCTGACCGTGTGACGCCCTTGCAGCAATTTGAAGCGGAGTTCCGGAAAACACGTGGCCTACCAAGTCGTTCTCGCTGACAGCGCGAAGCTTGATGCGAATGAACTGTACGGTTGGGTAACTGCAAGAGCCCTGATACGGGTCCCGAGTAGTTCGGCGAACTCATGGATACTTCACATCCGGCGGATCCGTTCAGTACCGCGGGTCAGACACCTGACAGCCGCGATTTTAAGAACAGGTGGGCTGCCCGCACGAGGCGACAACTCAAGGACTCCAAGCGCTGTTAGCCCGGTAAAGACGCAAAGATTATCCCTTGGATCATCGGAGAGGCCCTCGTACGGCTTACAGGAAATCCGATGCTTCAGAGGATGATTGATCATGCATCGAATTCTTACCGCGGCCGCTTCTCGAAGTGGAAAGTCGAAACAATCCGCCGCGAAAGCTCTAAGTTGGAATTTCGATCAATCATGATTCCGAATGTCTTCGAGTCATGAACGACATAGACGGTTTCGTTTTCTGTCGCGTCAAGATTTCTTGTGATCACGCGGAGAGCCTTCTCTCCATCGAGAATCACCGATTCTTCACTGACTCTCTCATTCAAGTTAACGGTTCTCTTCAGATCCCCGAGCCATTGCTCAATCCCCTGGTCAGCCGGTTTGTCAACAAAATGATCAATCATGATCATCCCGTCTTTCCGCGGATCACTTATAGCAACAAAAGCATTGTCATCCCCGGGGTCGTCGCATTGGTGACAACTCGCAACGCTCCAACCCTTGGGGTAACGAATACTCCAGCCGGCACGATTCCGAAAGGTCTTCCACTTCCCGGATTGTCGGGTTTGGGCGGAGATATCGAGCAGACCGCCCGCCACGAGCAGAAAAACAGCAGCAGTAGCCAGCCGCATCACTACACCCTACTCCGTCCGCCAGGCCCGCCCGTCCCGCTTTAGCATGTCATCGGCATCCTTCGGACCCCAGCTTCCCGCAGCATAGTTTGGAAATGACCTCGCCGGCAGCGCCTTCCACACATCCAGAACCGGCTCCACCACACCCCATCCTGCTTCCACCATGTCCGCGCGCTGGAACAACGTCGCATCACCGATCATGCAGTCGTACAGCAGCCTCTCATAACCTGTGCTGGGTTCCGTGCCAAAGTAATCGGCGTAGTGGAAGTCCATCGTAACTCCGCCCAGCCGCACGTGCGCACCTGGTATCTTCGCGCCGAAACTGAGCGAAATACCTTCATCAGGCTGTATGTGCATCACTAACACATTCGGCGTCAGCTTCTCCACACTCGTATCCCGGAACAAACGGAACGGCGCGCGGCGGAACTGGATCGCGATCTCCGTCGAACGCTTGGGCATACGCTTGCCCGTCCGTATATAGAACGGCACATCGGCCCAGCGCCAGTTATCCACCAGTAACTTCAGCGCGACAAAGGTTTCCGTGTTGGAGTGAGCGTCCACCATCGGTTCCTGCCGGTAGCCGATGGCATGCTCCGTCCCCACCATGCCTTCGCCATATTGCCCGCGGACGGCACGGGTCAGCACTTCTTCCGGCATCATCGGCTGGATCGCATGCAGCACTTTCGATTGCTCATCCCGCACCGCATCGGCATCGAAAGAGATCGGCGGTTCCATGGCCGTCAGGGAAACTAACTGCAGCACGTGGTTCGGGATCATATCCCGCAACGCACCAGCCCGCTCGTAATAACCGCCGCGCTTCTCCACGCCCACGGTTTCCGCCACGGTGATCTGTACATGATCGATGTACCGTCTGTTCCAGACCGGTTCAAAGATCCCATTCGAGAAGCGGAACACCAAAATGTTCTGGACGGTCTCTTTGCCCAGGTAATGGTCAATCCGGTAGATTTGGCTTTCCTTCAGCACGCCCAGAATCTCCTGGTTCAGTGCCTTGGCGGAATTGAGGTCACTGCCGAACGGCTTTTCGATAATGACCCGGCGCCAGTGGCCATCCTTCTCTTCCGTCAGTCCAATTTCACCCAACTGCTTCACCACCGGACCAAAGAATCCAGGTGCCGTAGCCAGGTAATAGAAGACGTTGCCGCCGGTGTGGTGGCGCGCTTCGAGTTCCTCCACTTTGCTCTTCAGGCGGGCGAAATCGTCCACGGCACCGAAGTCGCCGTTCAGGAAGTAGGCATGGTCGGCCAGCCAGTCACAGAGGTCACAGTTTGCCGGGGCGCCCGCGTACTCTCTGATGCTGTTCCGCACCTTCTCTTTGAACTGCTCTTCTGTGATGTCATCCTTGGCGAAGCCGATGATGGCGAACTCGCGCGGCAACAAATTGTTGCGGCCCAGATTGTAGAGGGCGGGCAACAGCTTGCGCGCGGTGAGATCACCGGAAGCTCCGAAGATCACCATAATGCAGCGGTCCGCCATGCGTCCGCTCTCTTGTTCAAATACGGGCTTTTCTTCGGACAAACTAGCCTCCAATTGGCTTTTCACTGGGTTGTTCAATGTGCCCGCCGAACTGCTGGCGCATGGCGGAGAGCATCTTTTCCGCGAACGTGTGGGTCTGGCGGGAGCGGAAACGGGTATAAAGTGCAGCAGTCAGAACCTCAGCGGGCACCGCTTCTTCGAGCGCTGCGTTGATGGTCCAGCGGCCCTCGCCGGAGTCGTGTACAAAGCCGGTGTACTGTTCGAGTTTGGGGTCGGCGTTGAGGGCGATCGCACTCAGATCGAGCAGCCACGAACTCACCACGCTGCCGCGCCGCCAAAGTTCCGCGATTTCCGCCGTATCCAGGTCATAGCGCAGGTTCGGGGCGAGATCCGGCGACGTCGCGTTCCGCATAATGTCGAAGCCTTCGCCATACGCCTGCATGATGCCGTATTCGATCCCGTTGTGGATCATCTTCACGAAGTGCCCGGCACCGCTGGGTCCGCAATAGAGGAAGCCGCGCTGTGCCGTCTTGCCCTCGTCGCTGCGCCCCGGGGTTTCCGGGATGTTGCCCTTGCCGGGGGCGAGCGTTTCAAAGACCGGTTCCAGCCGGGCCGCCGTTTGCTGGTCGCCGCCGATCATCATGCAGTAACCCCGTTCGAGCCCCCAAACCCCGCCCGACGTGCCGACATCCAGATAGTGGATGCCCTGCGGTGCCAGCATCTCTGATCGCCGGACATCATCCTTATAAAACGAATTCCCGCCGTCGATCAGCGTGTCGCCGGGTTCCATGAGGCCTGCCAGGGTGTTGACCATGGATTCCGTCGGTTCCCCCGCCGGCACCATAAGCCAGGCGACGCGGGGTTTCTCCAGAAGCGCAATAAATGCAGCCGGGTCATTGGCCCCTTTGGCTCCCTCTGCTTCAAGCGCCGCGACGGCAGCCGGGTTCAGGTCAAACCCCACTACCTCATGGCCGCCCCGCATGAGCCTGCGGGCCATATTGGCGCCCATCTTTCCAAGACCAACCATCCCGATTTGCATTCGTTCAGAGCCCCCTCTTGCGCTGGATGTAATTCACTGCTTCGTACCGTCGCAGAACTTTGCTTCGAGCTTGGTCACCTTCGCCAGGCGGCGGACGTGCCGCTCCTCGTTCGTAAACCTGGCACCCAGGAAAGCCTGCACGAGTTCTTTGGCCGTTTCGACGCCGATCACGCGGCTGCCCAGCACGAGCACGTTCATATCGTCATGCTCCACGCCCTGGTGAGCGGAGTAGACGTCATGGCAGAGCCCGCCGCGGACGCCCGGAATCTTGTTGACCGCAACGGAGGCCCCAACGCCACTGCCGCAGATGAGGATGCCGCGCTCGGCCGGTCCGAAAATGACGGCGTTCCCGACGCGCTCCGCATAGTCGGGGTAATCAACCGGGTCCGTCGAGTTGGTGCCGGTGTCCTCAATCTGATGCCCTTGATGTTTGAGGATGTCGATGAGATTCCGTTTGAGTTCGAAACCCGCGTGGTCCGAGCCAATGGCGATTGTCATACGACTTCCAGTTTGCAACAGGATTACTGCAATTGGGTGAAAAGGATGCCTATCAAGTTCTAAACGAGTGTAGTGTCGTATTGCCCGGTACGGGAAAGCGGTATTGATGTTCGCTGTTTGTTCGCGATACCATTAAAGCTGCCGTTGGAGGATGATAGATGAGCCGGAGGATTTGCAGTGGAAGTTTGTTTGAGGTCTCCCCGCCTCTCCTAATGAAGAAGAAATCACTCTCCAACAAACCTCGTCTCCTTGATTTGTTCTGCTGTGCTGGCGGTGCTGGCATGGGTTACAGTCGTGCGGGATTTGACGTGGTGGGCGTTGACCTAAGCCCCCAGAAAAACTACCCGTTCGAATTTATTCAGGCGGATGCCCTCGCGCTCGATCCGAAGTTCCTCGCATCCTTCGACGCCATCCATGCCTCCCCACCTTGTCAGTCCTACTCTGATCTTGCGAAACGGAACGGAAATGCGCACGAATGGCCAAGACTTATTGAACCGGTTCGAGAGATTTTGCGGTCTACCGGCCTTCCGTACGTGATTGAGAATGTTGAGGGTGCGCCAATGATCGACGCCGTGGTGCTCTGTGGGACCATGTTCCCGGGCCTTCGGGTATTGCGCCATCGTCTGTTCGAAGCCAATTTCGAAATCATAGCCCCCCCTCACAAAAAGCACCCCTTGGTTCATACGTTCGACCGGCGCAAAGCGCATTACGGTAAGACTGATGAGTGGAGAGATTTCGTTGGTGTCTTTGGCGGTGGCAACTGCACGGTTGCAGCGGCTCGCGATGCCATGGGAATCGATTGGATGACTAAGAACGAAATCAACGAAGCTATTCCTCCGGCCTATACGGAGCTAATCGGTCGTCAGCTGCTAAGCCAAATGGCAGTGGCAGAAAAGATGCTCAAGAGTGCGTAAAATCGGTGCGAAGAAGCGGCTCAAAGAGTTCCTCATAGCCAACGTTGGCCGAAAAGTCACCTCTAAGGAACTTCGGGATGCTGCGGGCAAGGACGTTAGCGAATGGGCGAGACGGGTCCGCGAACTGAGGGAAGACGAAGCTTGGCCAATCCTTACCCATCACGATTCGGACGATCTGGCACCGGGTGAGTACTTACTTACGGCACTGCCAGCCGAAAAGCCCGGGATCAAATTCTCCCGTGGAATATCCCAAAAGCTGAGAGCAGAAGTTCTCGATCGCAATGGATTTACTTGCCAGATGTGCGGACTCACCCCTGGTGAAATCGATCCCTCCACCGGGAGGAAGGTTCGACTTCATTTAGGTCATATCAAAGACAAGAGCCTTGGTGGCATAGACGAACTCTCCAATCTCCGCACCTTGTGTTCCACCTGCAATCAGGGTGCGAAAAACATAACTGGCGAAAAGCCAACGTCGATCTGGTTGCTTTCTCAAATCCGCCGCGCCGGACAGGACGAACAGCGCGCAGCATTCGAGTGGCTGCAAAAGGAATTCGGCACGAAGACCTGATTCTACTTGCGCTTCCGCGCCCCCACCATCTCCTGCGCCGTCCAACCGCAGAACGTATCCACCTCTGCCGGACTCAGCTTCGCATCCGGATGCATCCATAGATACTTCTTATCCGGCATCCTGCCAGACTGCACATCCGCGCACATCGCGGCCAGTGACCCCATCGCCAAACCGGGCGTTTTCCCCGTTGTGTGGGACCAGTCCGTCAGGTTCACCGCCTTCTTCGCCCGCGCGATATCGCTCTCCACCATCCAGGAAGCAGGCGGGATGTGCGCGTACCATGGCAGGTGATTCGTCACCGCGTGGCAGTCCGCGCAGCTCCTTGTCAGAATCGCCTTCACCGCGGACGTCATCTGCAGTGACGCATCGAAGGGCACAGCGGCCTCTGGCTCTTCGTGATACCCGCGTACTGTCGCCACTCCCAATGCAGCGGTGATCGCGGCGAAAATTGTTATCGATTTCCATCCCGGCATACTGTCTCCAACGGGTTTCCGAACCCATTGCCAGCATGAAAGTTTTCCGTTTGTCCGTTGTGGCCAGGCTGTGAAATAGTTGTAAATCCTTTGGAAACAATAACCTCACAACTGGTGTTTAGGGTAAGTTAGGGTTTGAGCAACCCCGCTGATGCAGACTATCCTGGTAATCGATGATGATGAAAACCTCCGCGAAACCGTCTCGGTTCTGCTGGAGCGCGAGGGCTTCCGGCCCCTTTTGGCGGCCGACGGCAAGTCCGGCATCGACCTGGCAATCCTTTCCCGCCCCGCTCTGATCCTGGTCGACCTGCGCCTGCCCGATACCAGCGGCTTTGAAATCTGCAGGAAACTGCGCGGGTCCGGCATCACCACGCCCATCATTGCCCTGAGCGCCGTGGGCGATGAGATCGACAAAGTCCTGCTGCTCGAAACAGGGGCCGATGATTACGTGGTCAAACCCTTCGGCACCCGCGAACTGCTCGCCCGCATCCGCGCCGTCATCCGCCGCTCCAACGCTGAGACGCCCAAGATGATCGGCTTTGGCGACATCCAAATTGACCTCGACCGCCGCATCATCACGCGCAAAGATCAAGAGATCCGCTTCACCCCGGCCGAGTACAACCTGCTTGTCTACTTCGTGCAAAACCCCGACCGCCCGCTTTCCCGCGACATGATCCTCAACTCCGTTTGGGGTTATGAATCCTTCCCGAACACCCGTACCGTGGACGCACATGTGTTGAAACTGCGCCAAAAGCTAGAGGCCGATCCCAACGCCCCCCGGCACTTCCTGACACTCCACAAAGTTGGCTACCGTTTTCTGCCGTAGGTCTCCATATGCCGAGGTTTGTACTGATTGTTGAAGACAGCGAGACCTGCTCCGAAACGCTGGAGATTGCTTTCGAGCCCATTCCAGACTTGGTTTGCCGCACGGCGCGGTCCGAAAGAGAAGCCCTTCGCTACCTCGCGGATGCAAAAGGTGCCTCCGCCGTAATCACTGATCAGGATCTCGGCAAGGGGCAGGCCAGCTCCGGCATGACGCTGATCCGGAAGATCCGGCAGCAGGCGAAATTCGAAAAGCTCCCCGTCTTCCTCATCACCGGCGACAGCGACCCCGACGTCGAACGCAAAGCCTATGACGCCGGAGCAACAGCATTTTTCCGCAAACCCTACTCTCCAGCCGCCGTTCGGCGTACATTGGAAGGTTTGCTATGCCATTGAGATTCCTCCTGCCCTTCGTGTTCGCAACGTTTGCGGGGGCCCAGACCGGCCCCGATGTCCAGAAACTACTCGACCGTCTGGACCGCCTGGAACAGCAAAACAAACAACTGAACGACGAAGTGCAATCCCTGCGCGCGGAATTAACCGCCCTGAAAACCACGGCCGAGAAGACCGATGTCCAGGAAGCCCGCATCGACGAACAGGCACAGACCAAAGTGGAGGCCTCCCAGAAGTTTCCCGTGCAGTTCACCGGCATGCTGCTGTTCAACTCCTTCCTCAACGGCAAGTACGGCGGCACCCTGCAGGACCCACTTACCGCCGCCGTGAATCCCGGCGTAAGAAACAGCGGGGCTTCCTTCCGCCAAACCACTCTTGGCTTCAAATTCGACGGGCCCGAACTCGCCGGTGGCGGCAAAGCCTCCGGCAATATCTTTATGGATTTCTTTGGCGGCGTACAGGAGCCAAACGGGCAGTTGCTGCGTCTCCGCGTCGCCACGCTGGACCTCGCCTGGAAGAACACCACCGTAACCGTTGGGCAGGACAAACCCATCTTCGCGCCGCGGGAACCAACCTCGCTCGCCCAGGTGGGTATCTCGCCGCTCACCGCTGCCGGCAATCTTTGGGACTGGCGGCCGCAAGCCCGCGTGGAGCAGCGTTTCCGCTTCAACGGAACCAGCGGTCTCCGCGCGCAGGGCGGCCTCTACATGACCTATGAGAACGACATTACCCTGCCTGCCGCCGTTTCCGCGACGCTGGAGAAGTGGCGGCCTGCCTTCGAAGTCCGCGTCGAACTCTACTACAAGAACGGTGACCACAAGTATGAAGTCGCGCCGGGTTTCCACCTGAGCTCCAGTCATGTCTCCGGCACCCGGGTGCCATCCCATATTGCGTCCCTCGATTGGATTGCGCAGCCCTCGAAATACGCCGCTTTCAGCGGGGCCTGGTTCAAGGGGCAGAACACCCCGAATACCGGTTCGGACCGCCAGGGCTTCGTCGTCACGTCACCCGGTGTTGCCACCCCAATCCATAGTTATGGTGGCTGGGGACAACTGGCTATCTTCCCCGCTCCCCGCTGGACTGTCAATCTCTACGGCGGCCAGCAACATGACCGCGCCGCGGACCTGGGCAATGGCTTCTTCACCAACGGCGGCATCACGCGCAACTTCACCTACGCGGCGAACTTTATCTATAAGCTCGCACCGAATATCCTTGCCTCCTTTGAGGCTTCACAAAACCGCACCACTTACCGCTTCAACGGCAACCGTTTGAATAATCACTATGACCTTTCGCTGGCTTATCTGTTTTAGTGCAGCGGCGCTTTGCGCCCACGCGGCAACGGTGACCGGCAAGGTTACCCTGCGGGATTCCGCCATCAGGAAAGGAGCGGATGCCTCGGGCGTGGTCATTGCCTTTGTCCCCGTGGATGGCGCACCCATTCCTCCAGCCGCTCCTCCAGCCGCCAAGCACGCCCGCATGCTGCAAAAGAACAAGCTCTTTCTGCCGCATGTGCTCGCCGTACAGGCCGGAACGCTCATTGATTTCCCCAATGACGATCCTATCTTCCACAACGCTTTTTCCAATTACTCCGGCCAGGTATTTGACGTTGGTCTGTATCCCCCGGGCACCAAGCGGACAGTGAAGTTCGCCCGACCCGGCGTTGTCCGCGTCTTCTGTAACATTCATGCCTCCATGAGCGCGGTGATCGTGGTTCTGGAAACACCTTACTTCACCACCACAGGGAAAGACGGGCAGTGGCAGATGGATCTTCCGCCTGGCGATTACACCATGAAGGTCTTCCATGAGCGCGCCACCGAGGCCGCCTTGCAAGGGCTCTCCCGCAAAGTCACCATTCCTGCCGAAGGCACCACTCTGGGTAACATTGCGGTCTCTGAAGCCGGCTATCTTCCGGTTTCCCACACGAATAAGTTCGGCAAGCCATATCCCGAAGGAGCAGACGACAGGAATTACTATCCGGGTGCCAGAAAATGATCCGCCGACTCTCGCTCTTGTGGAAGATCCTGCTCTCCACCTCGGTCGCGATCACTGGACTGCTCGCACTGACCGGATGGTTCGTGCACCAGCAGACCCTCACGGTGCTGTCGCAGAACCTGCAAAGCGAGATTGAGACCGGTTTCAAGGCCTATCAGGCCGTCTGGCAATCCAGAACGGAAACCCTGCGCTCCGTCAGTTTGGTGCTGAGCGGCATGCCGGATGTCCGCGCCGCTTTCGGCACCCGTGACAAAGCCACCATCCGCGACACCGCCGGAGAAATCTGGTCCCGCATCTCCAACACCAGCGCCCTGTTTCTGGTCTGCGATCCCCACGGCAGCGTCATCGCTTCTCTGGGAGGGAATGATTCCTGGGGCGGCGAAATCGAGGCCGTCCGCGAGGCTCTCCCAAAGTTCCCGGCACAGAGCGCGGGCTTCTTCGTCCATGGCGGCCAGCTCTATGAAATCGTCATCACGCCGGTTTATACGGAAGGTGGCTCCGGTCCCGTCCTGCTCGATGTCCTGGTTGCCGGCTTTCCCGTCACCGGCGAAGTCACCCGCGAACTCAAGAGCCGCACCGGCAGTGACTTCCTGTTCTACGCCGGCAATGCATTGGTGGCAGCCACTACGCCCCCGGAGGTCGGCCAGGAATTGCGCAAAGGCTACAGCGGTTCAGGCAGTCTGCTGCGTGTCCGGGCGGCAGAGAACCGGGAGTTCGCCGTGTTGGGCACCGCACTGCCTGCCATCGATGGAAACTCCCTGGGTCAGCTGCTCATCGCCCGCTCGAATGACTCCGTGCGGCAAAGCCTGTCCACGCTGCAGACCAGATTGGTCGCCGTCTGGGCGATCGTCATCCTCTTTGCCATAGCCATGAGCTTCCTGCTCGCCCGGCGAATCCTGCGGCCAATCCAGGAGCTGGACCTTGCCGCGGCGCGTATCGCCCGCCAGGAATACGAAACGCACGTGCCCGAAGGCGGCGATGATGAACTGGGGCGCCTCGCGCATACGTTCAACACCATGTGCGCATCCATTCAACAGGCGCGGCGCGAACTCATCCGGCAGGAGCGGCTCTCCACCATCAGCCGCCTCGGCAGTTCCATCGTGCATGATCTGCGGAACCCCCTGGCCTCCATCTACGGTGGCGCGGAAATGCTCATGGATGGGGATCTCAATGAAGCCCAGAGGACGCGCATCTCCACCAATATCTACCGCGCCTCACGCAGTATCCAGAACATGTTGCAGGAGCTGGTGGATGTCTCGCGCGGCCGCGTCAACCCCGCGGAATCCTGCCGCTTGGTGGAAATCGTCCATGCGGCGGTGGAAAACCAAACTGCGGCGGCGGATACGAACGATGTGAGTGTGACTGTACGGGTGGACGATACAGTGGAACTCCCCCTCGAACGCGCCCGTATCGAGCGGGTCTTGCAGAACCTCATCGGCAACGCGATCGAAGCCATGCCGAATGGTGGGAAGATCGAGATCGAATCCGAGCTTACGCCGGAAGCCGCGCTGCTGCACGTCCGCGATAACGGCCCCGGCATCCCCGCCGATATCGCTGCCGGCCTGTTCCAACCCTTCGCCGCTTCGAGTAAACAGGGTCTCGGTCTCGGCCTGGCCCTCTCACGGCAGACCGTCCTGGATCACGGCGGAGATCTCTGGCTGGAACCGGCCAAGGCAGGCGCGCATTTCGTGATCCGGTTCGCGCGGATTTAGGCGCGACGGTGCTGGCGGTCCGAAGGCCTGTTCGTTAGTACCCGGAAATACCCTCATCCAGAACGATCTTCGCCAAACGAACACCATCCACCAGCAGAATCGGCTTCTTTCCCCCGGCCCCGGCTTCGTTCAGCGCAGCCCGCGTGAAATGCCCTGTGGTGATCACGGCACCTTGTGCATAGGGTTCCAGACTGCCCCGCAATTCCGCCACCTCACGGCGGCCTACTGAATGCCTCCAGCGCTTCGCTTGCACCTGCACCAGCGCATTCTCAAACATCCAAAGCCGTTCCCCTGCCCGGGCCGACACGTCAATCCCACCATGCCCGCTCATCGGCGTGAGGCAAACGTCGCGAAACCCGCAGTGAACCAGCAGACCCAGATACTCCCAGCGGCATTCCCCGGCGTTTTTATCCCGGCGGCTGGCAACCAAAGTGAAGCCGTGTATCGGAAAGCCCAGTTCCCGCTGTTCGGCCAGCCGCTGATTCACCCCGCTCAGGGCCTGTTCGCCATCTTTCCCTGCCGCTGTATAAGTCAGCACATCTGCGGTCAGGTGGTCATTGTACGGATTCTCACTTCTACTGTGGAACCTTCCGGAGGTCGTCATCAAAACAATCCTCCGCATGCTGTCCCCGCTCCTGCATGCCCGGATTCCCCCGGCATTCCCCACCCCGAGCGCCTGCATAATCTCCGTATTGGAGTAACGCTGCCCCACCGTAAGTTCTGCCAGTGCGCTCATCGAATCGAGTTTACCCAGCCCCTCACACACGTTTACAAGACCCTACATGCACTTCCCCCCGGAAGTGTTATAGTTGGCAAAACGGATGGAACCTATGCGCTGTCGCATCCACATCTCCGTACCATTCCACACACCTGCCGCGTCCGCGTGTCCATGCTCTCCGCCCCGAAAACCTGGTCCTCAGAAACCGGGAACCCTGTCCGCTGCGTCTGGGTTCTATACCGGCGGCTATACGGTGTTCTGGCAGTAGTTTCCAGCAGTCTCCCTTCTCAGTCGCGGGGCAAGAGTACAATTTCAGGAATTCGGCGTCAATGATTTTTTAGGCAGAGCCCAATGTTCGAGTTTTTGTTCAAATATCCGCCGGCGGTCTTCACGAAGGGCAAGCTCGTCCTCCTCTCGCCGTGGCCTGTCTGGCTGATTCCCCTCCTCCTGCTCGCCGCAGCCGCCGGACTCTACTGGCAGATGACCCGCCACGGTTCGCTCGTCAGTCGCGCGCGATCCCTCTTCATCTGGCTCGCCCAAACCGCCCTGGTTGCCCTGGTCCTCTTTTTGGTCTGGCACCCCGCCATTTCTGTTGCCCGCCTGCGGCCCCAGCAAAATGTCGTAGCCGTCTTGCTCGATCACTCCAAGAGCATGGGCCTCACAGATCAGGACAAGATGGCCCGTTTGGACGCCGCGCAGTCTCTACTGAAGGACAAGCTGATGCCCGGCTTGAGCGAACGCTTTCAGGTCCGGCTCTACGGTATGGATAAGGATGCCGTGCGTGTGGAGAATGCCGCTTCGCTGCATGCCGATGGCAACGCCACCCGCATCGGCGACAGCCTGAAACACATTGCCGCGGAATCCGGCTCCATGCCCCTCGGTGCCATCGTCATGCTCTCTGACGGCGGCGATAACACCGGCGGCATTGACCGCGAAACCATCTCACAACTCCGCCAGATCCGCGTCCCGGTGCACACCATCGGCTTCGGTCCGGAGAACTTCGCGAAAGATATCGAGATCGTCGAAGCCTTCGTTCCCGCCCGCGCGCTGCCTAACTCCCGCGTCAGTGCCCGCGTGGCCATCAAGCAGCACGGTTACTCGAATCAGAAGGTGAAGCTCAGCGCCCGTGAAAACGGCAAGCCGCTCGCCATTCAGGAAATCACGCTCAAAGGCGACAGCTCCGAACAAAGTGAAGCGCTGCTCTTTGATATCGGTGAGGCTGGCCCGCACAGCGTGCAGATCGGCATTGATCCCGTCGCTGGAGAGGAAAACGTCAAGAACAATACGTTGGTCCGGCTGATCAACGTGGCCACGAAGAAGCCCCGCATTCTGTATATCGAAGGCGAGCCGCGCTGGGAATATAAGTTCATCCGCCGCGCGTTGGAAGACGATACTTCTCTCGATCTCGTCAGCATGGTCCGCACCACGCAGAACAAGATGTACCGGCAGGGCATCTCCAGCCCAAGGGAACTCGAAGACGGCTTCCCCACCAAGTCCGAAGACCTCTTCGTTTATGACGGGCTCATCATCGGCTGCGTGGAAGCCACTTACTTCACACCCGCCCAGCAGGACCTCATCCGCGAATTCGCCAACCGGCGCGGCGGCGGCGTCCTCTTTCTTGCCGGACGCACTTCGCTGACCGAAGGCGGTTATGCCTCATCCCCCATGGCCGAAATGCTGCCCGTGCGGATCTCCGCCAATGAGAAGACCTGGGTCCGGGAACAGGCCGTTGTTGAACTTACCGCCGCCGGCCGCGAAGAAGCTATCACCCGCATTGAAGAAGACCGCGAGAAGAACATCGCCCGCTGGAAGAACATGCCCAAGGTCGCCAACTACCAGACCGTCGGTTCTCCGAAGCCCGGCGCTGTGGTGTTGATGAACATTGTTCCGCAAGGCAAGAAGCCTTCTCCGCTGCTGGCAGTCCAGAAATACGGGCACGGCCGCGTGGCGCTGCTGGCTTCCGCAGGCACCTGGCGCTGGAAGATGTGGCAGGATCACACCGACCGCAGCCACTCCATCTTCTGGGATCAGTTACTCCGCTGGCTGGTGACGGAAACCCCCGGCACCGTGCTCACTTCCACCAAACAGCAGGTGCTTGCCGATGATGGCCACCTCCCGCTGCGTGTGGATGTCCGCGACAAGACTTATATGCCGGTGACCGGTGCGGAAGTCGAAGGTACTGTCGTCCGTCCCGATGGGCAGAGCGAAATCATCTCCCTTGCGCCAGACCCGATTGAACCTGGCGTCTACACCACGGACTACACTGCCGACAAGCCCGGTGCCTACGTGATCGAACTCAACGCGAAAAAAGAAAAGGCTGATCTCGGCCGCGACACGCTCACCTTCCGCCGCGAAGACGGCGTCGCGGAAAACTTCTCGGCCTCGCAAAACAAGGAACTGCTGCAGAAGCTATCGGCCGATACCGGCGGCACTTATTACACGCCTTCCAACGCCGGGAGCCTCACGAAAGAAATCGCTATCTCGGAAGCGGGCATCAATGCACACGAGAACCTGGATATCTGGGATATGCCTGTGGTCTTCCTGATTGCTCTGTTGCTGCGGGGCAGTGAATGGCTGCTGCGCCGGAAGTGGGGTGTTGTATGAAGAAACTCGCTCTGTCACTGCTGCTCTGTGCAGCCCCCGCCTTTTCGACCACGTACATTGTCACCGTTGCCGGACTGGGCGGTGAGCCGGATTACGAGCAGCGCTTCACCGGTCTGGCGAACGATACGGACAAGATGCTGCGTGCCGGCGGCACCGCGGACCGCGTGATCGATACGTTGAAAGGCGCTGACGCCACGAAGGCGAAAATTGAGGGTGTCCTTGGCCGCATCGCCGGCCAGGCCAAACCTGCAGATACCTTCGTGCTGATGTTGATTGGCCATGGCACCTTCGACGGCTTTGACTATAAGTTCAATATCCCCGGCCCCGATATCTCGGCTTCGGAATTCGCCACCCTGCTGAATAAGATCCCCGCCACGCGCCAGTTGATTGTGAACATGACCAGCGCCAGCGGCGGCGCAACAGCGCTGTGGAAGAAAGACGGCCGCACTATCATCACGGCGACGAAGTCTGGCACGGAAAAGAACGCCACGGTCTTCGCCCGTTACTGGGTGGAAGCCTTGCGTGATAACGCTGCTGACGTGGATAAGAATGAAGCCATCTCTGCCGCAGAGGCCTTTAATTACGCGCAGACCAAGACCAAAAAGTTCTACGAAGAGAACAAGCGCCTGGCCACGGAACACGCCATCCTGGAGGACCCCGCCAAAGCCGCGACGTTTACGCTGCTGCGCTACGGTTCCGCCGCCGCGCAGGTGAAAGACCCGGCAAAGAAAGAGCTTGTTGCAAAGAAGGAACAGCTCGAAAACCAGATAGATGCCCTCAAGTTCCAGAAAGAATTGCTGGAACCGGCCCAATACAAAGCCCAACTGACCGCGCTTTTACTCCAGTTGGCACAAATCCAGGAGGCGCTGGACAAGTGAAACGCCGCGCCCTGTTGGTCTTCGTTCTCGTCTGCGGTGCCGCGTTCGCGCAAACTCCCGTGAACCGCGCGGCCGATAACCTGTACCGTCAGGCCGAGCAACTCTGGGCTCAGCAGGATTTCGAAGGTGCCAACACGGCGTTCAAAGCCCTGGTGGCAGCGGACCCCAAAAATCCTCTCTACCGCGTGCGCTGGGGCGACCTGTTCGCCGAACGTTTCAATCCGGAAGAGGCCTTTAAGCTTTACGCGGAGGCGCTGGAGATCGATCCCTCGAACGCCCGCGCCAATCTCGGCATCGCCCGCATCCTCTCCGGCCGCTATGAAGGCAAAGCGACGGAGAATCTGCAGAAGGCGCTCGAAACGGACCCCAAGCTGTATGAGGCGTACGAACTTCTCGCCTATATTGCCCTCGAAGACAACAACAATCCCAAGGCCCTGACCGCGGCCGACAGCGCCCTCGCGGTTAATCCAGATGCCAAGCAGGCGCTGGCGATCCACGCCGCGGTGGAACTGCTGGAAGACAAGCCCGCCGCGGAATGGCTGACAAAGATCGGCGCGGATGGCAAAGCCTTTGCCACCATCGCTCATTTCTTTGACATCAACCGCCGGTATGAGGAGAGCATCGCCTATTACCGCAAGGCCGTTGCAGCCAAGCCTGATCTTTACTCCGCGCACTCCCAGTTGGGTATCAATCTGATGCGTCTCGGCCGCGAAGAAGAAGCCCGCAAGGAACTCGAACTCGCTTACGAACAGCACTACCGGGACAATCCAACCGTGAACAGCCTCCGGCTCATGGATACTTATGACCGGTTTGTCACTTACACCACGCCCAAGACTATCCTGAAGATCGATAAGCGCGAAGCAGAGGCACTGCGCCCCTACTTCGAAGGCGAGATGCTCAGGGCAATCGCCACTTACGAGAAAAAGTATCAGTATCATCTGGGACGCCCCATCCAGGTGGAGGTCTATCCCAACCACGATGACTTCGCCGTCCGGACCATGGGCATGCCCGGCCTCGGTATCCTCGGCGTCACTTTCAATGACGTGATCGCCATGGATTCCCCCTCCGGCCGCAAGCCCGGCGAGTTCCACTGGGCCAGCACGCTGTGGCATGAAATGAGCCACGTGTATACCCTGGCGATGACCAATTACCGCATTCCCCGCTGGTTTACCGAAGGCATTGCGGTGCACGAAGAAACCCAGGCATCGCCAGATTGGGGCGACCGCGTCACGCCCGATGTCATCATCGCCATCCGGGATAAGAAGTTACTGCCAATCGCAGATATCGACCGCGGCTTCGTCCACCCCACTTATCCGGCACAGGTTGTAGTCAGTTACTACCAGGGCGGCAAGATCTGTGATTACATCTCAGAGCGCTGGGGGGAAACCAAGATTCTGGACATGCTGCATGAGTTCGCGAAAAACAAGCCCACCGTGGATGTTGTGAAGAGTCAGCTGGGCATTTCACCCGAACAGTTCGACAAAGATTTCCTGGCTTACATCGAAAAAGAAACCGCCGCGCCGGTCAAGAACTTTGAGTCCTGGACAAAACAGATCAAGGAACTCAACTCTGCCGCGGACAAGGCCGCGAATCCCGATGAGCTGATCGAGAAGACACGCGCTCTCGAAGCCATGTATCCCGACTATGTGGAAGCCGGCAACGCTTACGAACTTACTGCCCGTCTCTGTCTGAAGAAGGGTGACAAAGACTGCGCCCGCAAGGAATATTCGATCTACGCCAAAAAGGGCGGTCATGATCCTGAGCCCGTGAAGCAGTACGCAGAACTTCTGGCCGAAGCAGGCCTGAAAGAAGAAGCCACCAGGCAACTGGAACGCCTCAATTTCGTCACTCCGCTCGACCAGAATCTGCATGAACGCCTGGGCGTGCTCTACATGGCCGGCCAGCATCCCAAAGAGGCAGTTCGCGAATATCAGGTGATTCTCGCTCTGAACCCGATCGACCAGGCGGGCAGCCACTTCAATCTTGCCAGGGCCTTCCAGGCAGCAGGCCAGAATGACAAAGCTACAGAGGAAGCGATTTCCGCACTCGAAGCCGCCCCGAATTTCAAACCGGCCCAAAAACTGCTGCTCGATTTGAGCCGCAACACCGCACCCGAGAAAAGGTAAACGAACCCAAAACATGTCCACCTTGAACCCACAGAATGAACCGGATGTTTTGAAAGCCCGCATTGCCCGTTTCCGTCAGGTGGACGAGCAAATCGTCAGCCAGGTGCGGCGCGTGATTATCGGCCAGGATGAGGTCCTTGAACAGGTCCGCATCGCCCTCTTCGTGGGCGGCCACTGCTTGATCACCGGTCTGCCCGGCACCGCAAAGACCCTGCTCGTCAGAACGCTCGCCGATGTCCTCGGCCTGCAATTCAAGCGCATCCAGTTCACGCCGGACTTGATGCCCACTGACATCACCGGCACCGACATCATCGAAGAGGACCCCACCACGGGACGCCGCACCTGGACCTTCGTGCAGGGCCCGGTCTTCACCAACGTCCTGCTCGCTGACGAAATTAACCGTACGCCGCCCAAGACGCAGGCCGCACTGCTCGAAGCCATGCAGGAACGCTCCAGCACCGTGCGCGGCAATATCTACAAACTGCCCGCGCCGTTCTTCGTGCTCGCCACCCAGAACCCCATTGAACTCGAAGGCACTTATCCCCTGCCGGAAGCCCAGTTGGACCGCTTCCTGTTCAATACCCTGCTCGACTATCTGCCCATCGAAGAAGAACTCAAGGTTGTGGACCTCACCACCACCACGCACGTCGCCAAGGCAGAAGTAGTAACTACCGCCGAAGAGATTCTTGACTTCCAGCAGCTCGTCCGCATGACGCCCATCGGCGAGACTGTGGCCCGCTATGCGGTGGAACTCGTGCGCGCCACACGTCACCGCGACCCTCAGGCCCCGGACGTTGTCAAGAAGTACGTCAACTACGGCGCCAGCGTCCGCGCCGCGCAGTTCTTAGTGCTCTCCGCCAAGGCCCGCGCGCTGATGAAAGGCCGCTACCACGTCAGCGTGGAAGATATCCGCGCCCTGTATACTCCCGTGCTGCGCCATCGCATTCTGCTGAACTTCCACGCCGAATCCGACCGCCTCACCCCGGATGACGTGCTCAAGCAGATTCTCGAAGTCAAACCCGGACCACGCGAATAAGGGATAACTCCAAACTCACATGCAGCGCTTTCTTGATCCCGCGATGCTGGCCTCCATCACGCCTCTGAGCCTTGTGGCGAAGACCGTGGTGGACGGCTTTGTCTCGGGCCTTCACCGCTCCCCGGACTTCGGCTTCTCGCAGGAGTTCGAAGAATACCGGCAGTACGTGGAAGGCGACGATCTCCGCCATGTGGATTGGAACGTATACTCCCGCTCTGACCGTGTCGTGTTAAAGCGCTTCCGCGGCGAAACCAACAGCCAGTTACTGGTGCTGCTGGATGCCTCGGCGTCCATGAAATATGGCTCCGGCAAAGTTACCAAGCTGGATTTCGCCCGCTTCGTGGCGGCATCTCTCGCCTATCTGTCTTCGCAACAGCGGGATGCCACCGGCCTCATTGTCTTTGATGATGACGTGTCGAATTACATTCCACCCTCTTCCCGCCAGGGACAGATGCACCGGATTCTGCATGCCATCTCTTCAGCGCAGGGCGGCACACGCACGGATTTCTCGAAGCCGTTTATTCACTTCCAGCAGTTTCTCCACCGCCGCGGCATTGTTGCTGTGATTTCTGATTTCTATGAAGACCCGGCTAAGATCGCGAAGGCCGTGGAACCGTTGCGCTATCACGGCAATGAAGTCATTCTGTTCCATGTTCTCGATCCGCTGGAGATCAACCCCAACTTCCGCGACCCCGTTCTCCTGACGGATATGGAAGACTCCACCATCAGCATGGAAGTCTCCCCTGATTACGCACGCCGCGAATACCGCGCCAAGATACAAGACCACATCCAGCAAGTGGAAAACAAGGCCCGCGCCGCCGGCCTCGATTACATGTTTATGGATAGCTCGCGCCCCCTCGATGAAGGGTTGCGTGAATACCTGGCCCTGCGCCAGAGGAGAAAGTAGTTGGGTTTCCTCGCTCCGTGGTTCCTCGCCGGCATTGCCGCTCTTGGCATTCCGATCTATGTGCACCTGCTGCGGCAGTATAAGTCCAAGCCGCTGCCCTTCAGCTCCCTCATGTTTTTTGAACAGAGGATACAGAGCTCCGTCAAACACCGGAAGCTGAAGTATCTTCTCCTGTTCGCCCTGCGCTGTCTCTTCGTCGCTCTGCTGGTGCTGGCTTTCGCGCGTCCGTTCGTGCACTCTGATGCGGTTGCCAAAGCTACCGGTGCGAAGACGGTGATTCTGGCTCTCGATAACTCCTTCAGCATGCGGCAGGGCGGCCGTTTCGCCAAGGCCAAAGAAGCGGCACTAACGGAACTTGCCAAGTTAGGCACCGGAGACCGCGCCCAGGCAGTTACCTTCGGCGGCAATGCCCGCCTTCTTACCGGCATGACCACGGACAAAGCAGAGCTTCGCGGTGCCCTCCAGGCCGTGGAACCCGGCGATGGTGCCAGCTCTTACGCCGATCTTTCCCGCATCCTGCGCTCCACCGTGCAAAGCCTCCACACCCCGATTGAGGCCCGCGTCTTCACGGATCTGCAGAAATCCTCCATGCCCGCCAGCTTTGCCGACCTCAAGCTGGAAGACGGCACCAAACTGGAAATCTTCCCCGTTGCGAAAGACATGGTCCCCAACTGGACCATCGAATCCGTGGACGCCCCCAGCCGCGTCTTCGATACCCGCAAAGTGCGCACCCTCGCCACCATCGCCGGCTTCAACACAGAAGAGGCCACTAAGAAGGTTTCCCTGCTTACGGGCGGCAAAGTTCTGGAAACCAAGACGGTCAAGATTCCCGCCAACGGCCGCGCCACCGTGGAATTCCTCGCGCTCGAAGCGCCCTACGGACTCAGCCGCGGCGAAATCCGCCTGGACGCCGGAGACGCCTTCCCCGAAGATGATCACTGGTACTTCGCCGTGGAACGCGCAGATCCAAAGCCCGCGCTGCTCATCCACTCCGATTCCGACGCCTCCAGCACGGTGTATATCCGCACCGCTCTCGATGCCTCGAACGAACCAGCCTTCACCCTGGACCCCATCGCGACTTCGCAGGCTGCGAACACCAATCTCGGTAAGTACTCTTTCGTCATCCTTTCAGATACCGGCCCGCTGGCGGAGAAGCTCGAAAACAACCTCCGGGACTATGTGCAGAAGGGCGGCTCCATCCTCGTTGCTCTGGGCAAGAACTCTGTCCCCGGCCGCAAGATTCCAGTCGCCGGACTCCAGGTCGCCGGTGTCCACTTTGTCGCTCCAGACAAAGAACGTTCCCTCACCGTCGCGTCTGTCGATGCGTCCTATCCGTCCTTCGCCCGCGGCACTAACTGGGATGGCGTGGAGTTCTTCCTCGCGGCCCGCGTTCTGCTGCCGGAGAATGGCCGCGATGTCCGCATCGCCGCCAGGCTTTCGGACGGCACACCGCTGCTGCTCGATCAAAACCTGGGTGAAGGCCATGTGCTGATCTTTGCCTCCGCCTTCGATAACATCGCCAATAACTTGCCGCTCCAGCCCGTCTGGATTCCCTTCATCGAACAAACCACGCATGAAATCGGCGGCATTGGGGCTTCCCGGGGCGTGTATAAGGTAGGCGCTTATGTGGAACTGCGCTCCGCACGCGAAAAAGGCGTGCCCGTGGAAGTAATCGGTCCCGATGGCAAACGCGCCCTGACCCTCTCGGAATCCGCGAAGGCGAATATCTTCCAGTTCCCCGCGCAGGGCTTCTGGGATATCAAGCGCGCCAACGGGCATGAAGAGCTTGCGGCGGTGAATCCTGACCGCAAAGAATCAGATTTTGCACTGATCCCCGAAGAAACGCTTACACTGTGGAAGAACACAGGCTTGGCACCCGTTACGTCCACGAAGGATGGTGGTGCCGCGGGTAAGGATACCGGCGAAAAGTCCGAGTTGTGGTGGTACGTCCTGGTTGCGCTTCTGCTTTTAGCCCTGGCAGAATCCGTGTTGGGCAACCGGCATCTGGGCACCGATGATCCTCAAGTAGTGAAAAAGGAGGCGGCATGAATCCGCTTGAAAGCCTCTCTCAATATCTCGACCGGCTGGAGCGCCGTATGCGCGCTTATGCCTGGACGCGCGGTGCCGCGGCCATCTTCGGCGCTGCGCTGCTGCTGACCCTCGTCATCGTGGGCGCTCTCATTGCCGCTGCCTTCTCGCCGGCAATGCTGCTGGCCGGGCGCTTCGTGCTCTTCCTCGGCATCGGCACCGCCATCGCCGCCGGACTCGTGGTGCCTCTCACGCGCATGAACCGCCGCAAGGTCTCGCAGGAGATTGAACACCGCGTCCCGGGCTTTGACCAGCGCCTGCTGACCTTCACGGAAAAGGCCAAGCAAAACCCGTCGGATCCCTTTCTGCCTCTGCTCGCCGAAGATACTCTCGAAGTGGCCAAACAGGCCCAGCCCGATGACATCGTTGCCAGCAGCGGTTTCATCCGCTTTGCCTCCATCGCCGGCGCGGCTGCGATGCTGCTGATCTATCTCGCCTTCTGGGGCCCCGGCGTCATGGGCTACGGCACGTCTCTGCTCTGGGGCAGCAATCCCAAGGCGGGTCTCAAGCCCTATTACAACGTGGTGGTGAAGCCCGGCAACGGTGCGGTCCGCCGCAAGTCTGACCAGATGATCAGCGCGCGCGCCAATGGTTTTGAACCCTCCAAAGCAACCCTTGCGGTGAAGTACGCCAGTTCGTCCAAGTGGGAAGAAGCACCCATGCAGGCCATGCCCGGCGAACCCGGCTTCGGCTTCCTGCTCGTCGCCATCCCGGAAGATCTGGATTACTACGTGGATATGGGCGGTATCAAGAGCAACACGTTCCATCTGCGTGCCGTCGACTTACCCGCGATCCGTAACATCAAGGTCACTTATAACTTCCCCTCCTGGACCGGCATGGGCACGCATGTGGAAGACCCCGGCGGCGATCTTCGCGCCGTGGAAGGCACCATAGCGACGCTCGAAATCACCACAGACCGTGAACTGACCGGTGCCCAGGTGGTGCTCGACCCCGGCAAGCCCGTCAACCTGGCCGGCACCGTGAAGAACCTGACCACGGTGAAGATCCCCGTGGAGCACGATGGCACTTATCACATCGCTGTGGAAGATCACGGCGAAATGGTCCGCCTCACGGATGATTACTTTATTGAGGCCCGCAAAGCCGGTGCGCCGAAAGTCAAGATCACGCGCCCGGGCAAAGATGCGAAGGTCAGTCCCATTGAAGAAGTTGGCGTTGTTGTTACTGCGGAGGATGAGTTCCCGCTGCAATCCGTTGAGCTGCATTACTCGGTCAACGGCGGTGCGGAAAAGACCATCAACCTCCTGAAAGATCACAGCAAGAAGGTGGAAGGCACGTCATTGCTTTCCATGGAAGATTTCAAGGCGGTCCCCGGCGATATCGTGGCGCTCTATGCCACCGCGAAGGACGGCAAGAACACCACCCGCACGGATATCTACTTTATTGAGGCTGTCCCGTTTGAGTATGAGTATTCGCAATCGCAGCAATCGGGCGGCGGTGGTGGCGGCGGCGGTGGCGGCGAGCAGGAACAACAGATCTCGGCGCGCCAGAAGGAAATCATTGCCGCGACCTGGAACCAGGTGAAAGGCGATAAGGGAGCGGGCTCCGTTGCTGAGAACGCCAAGTATCTCTCCGGCGTGCAGGGTAAGCTGCGTGATCAGGCACAGTCCTTGATTGACCGCAGCAAGGCCCGGCAGCTCGAAGGCGCGAACGCTGCAATGAGCTCGTTCGTGAAAGAAATGGAAGCGGCCGTGAAGGCGATGACGCCCGCTTCTGACAAGCTCAAGGGCGCGGACTGGAAAGATGCACTTACTCCGGAACAGCAGGCGCTGCAACACCTGCTGCGTGCCGAAGCGACCGTGCGTCAGATTCAGGTCTCCACCAGCCGTGGCGGCGGGGGCGGAGGCGGTGGTGGCGGCGGAGCAGGCCGTGACCTGCAGAACCTCTTCGACCTCGAACTCGACAAGGACAAGAACCAGTACGAAACCAATGCCTCCAGTGCTGCCGAACAACGCCAGCAGCAGATCGATGAGGCGATGAAGAAACTGGAAGAACTCGCCCGCCGGCAGCAGGCTCTTGCCCAGCAGCCGCAGAATCCGCAGCAATTGGCCCAGCAGCGCTGGCAGCAGGAGATGCTGCGCCGCGAAGCCGAACAGCTGAAGCGGGAGATGGAGCAACTGCAAAAGCAGGGTGAACAGGGGCAACAAGGCCAACAGGGCCAGCAGGGCCAGCAGAGCCAACAACAAGGGCAGCAGGGTCAACAGGGCCAACAAGGCCAACAGGGGCAGCAAGGCCAGCAGGGTCAGCAATCCGCCAGCAGCGGCAGGTCCGGCCAGCAGGGTCAACAGTCCGGACAGCAACAGCAGGGCCGCCAGCAGCAACAGGGTGGACAGCAGCAACAGGCGCAGGGCCGCAATGATCAACAGCAGCGCATCCAGCAGGGGTCGCAAGCCCGCAACAATGAACAGTTGCAGCGCGCCATCGACCAACTGCAGGAAGCAACCCGTGACATGAGCAACTCCGCCTCTTCACGGCAGCCCGGGCAGCAGGGTACCCAACAGGCCCAGACTGAGGCCCAGCGCGCGGCTGAACGCCTGAGCCAGGCCAAGCAGACGCTGCAGGGCATGCGCAAGGAACAGACGGGCTCCCAGCTGGGTGATCTGGCCAAGGAAGCCGAGCAACTCGCCACGCACCAGCAGGATTTTCAGAACCGCATGCGCCAGAACTTCGGCGGCGCGGAAAACCCGAATGCGGACAAGATCGGCCAGCAGATGGCGCAGGAAAAAGAGCAGATGGCCCAGCAGTATGCCGATCTCGAAAAGAAGATGCAACAGGCCGCGCGCGATCTGCAGAACACCGCGCCGGATGCTTCGAAGACCATCCGCGATTCTCTCGGCAAGTCACAGCAGGCGGAAGTCAAGCCGCGCATGACGTGGTCGGCGGAGGCGTTGAAGCGCGGTTTGGGCGCGTATGCCGTCATGCGGGAAGCTCCCGTGACGCAGGCTCTCAATGAAATGCGCGATGACATGAAGAAGGCGCAGTCCGCCGCTGGCGGGCACGATCCTTCCGATGCCAAACAGAAGGCCATGGAACAGGCACTCCAGCAGGCGGAAAACATGCGCAAGCAGTTGCAGCAGATGCAGGCTGGTGGACAGCGTCAGGGTCAACAGGGCGGCCAGCAAGGCAGGCAGGGGCAGCAGCAGGCCCAAGGCCAGCAACAAGGCCAGCAACAAGGTCAGCAACAAGGTCAGCAACAGGCGCGCAATGGTCAGCCGGGCCAGCAAGGCCAACAGGGCCAGCAGGGCCAGCAGGGCCAGGGGCAGCAAGGTGGCCGTCAACAGGGCCAAGGCCAGCAGCAGGCGCAGAATGGCCAGCAGCAGGGCGGCCAACAGGGCGGTCAGCAACAAGGTGGACAACAGCAGGGTGGTCAGCAAGCCGGCGGACGTCAACAGGGCGGCGGCCAGCAGGCCTCCGGTGGACCCCTCGGCGGTGGCGGCGGTACCAACTTTGGACCCCGCTACGGTACCGGCCCCATCGAATACCCCAATACCCAGGGCGACCCGCGCAACCCCATCATCAACCCCGGTGTGACCGATGGCGGTTACCGTGAAATCGTCCGTGGCGTGGACCGTCTCCGTCAGGCAGCCGGCAGCGACAAGGATCTGCAGCGCGAAATTCAGGATCTCCAGCAGCGCGTAACCCAACTGGATCCGCAACACAAGACCAATGATCCCCGCCTCGATGGCATCATCCAGGCACAGGTCCTCGGTGAGGTGGAGCAGATCGAACTCCTGCTTCGGAAGAAGCTCGATCTGGAACGCAGCGGCGTCCGCAGCAAGACGCCTGCGAATACGCCGCCGGGTTATGGCCAGGCCGTGGCGGAATACTACAGGCGCCTCAGCAAGCAGTAACTTATGCGGTATCTCATTGCGCTCATTCTTCTGGCGGGTGCCTGTTCCGCACCCGCGCAGTTACTTGCCCCTTTGGGCGAGTGTAAGTTGACTTCCGGTGAGGTCATTCAGGATTGTAAGATCGGTTACCGGACCTTCGGCAAACTCAACAGTACCGCCAGCAACGCGATCCTCTGGCCCACTTACTTCACCGGCACGTCAGAGAACCTGCAGTCTTATGTCGGGAAGGGCAAGCTGCTGGACCCGGAGAAGTACTTCGTGATCCTGGTGGACGCTCTCGGCGACGGCATTTCTTCCTCGCCTTCAAACAGCACCAAACAGCCCGGCATGAAGTTCCCTAAATTCACCATTCATGACATGGTGAATGCCGAATACCGGCTGGTGACGGAGGTGCTGCACATCAAGAAACTCCACGCGGTCATGGGTATTTCCATGGGCGGCATGCAGACGTTTGACTGGGTGGTATCTTACCCCGCGGCAGTGGAATTGGCGATCCCTATTGTTGGTTCTCCCGCCCTTTCTGCGATAGATAAGCTGCTCTGGACTGCCGAGATGCACGCGCTCGAAAGAGACCCCGCCTGGGCCGGTGGAAGTTACAAGGGTCATCCGGATTTGAAGACGGTCCTGGATATCCATAACTTCGCCCTGACCACCCCCGAATTCCGTTCCAAAGACGCTGCATCAGCCGACTTCGATGCCTGGCTTGCAAAGTCCGAAAAGACGGCTTTCGACTGGAATAACTGGTATCGCCAGTTACAGGCTATGTTGAGCCAAAACCTGCCACTGAAAGCCCCTGCGGGTCCGAAGTTACTGGTCATCGCCGCCGCGCAGGATCACATGGTGAATCCCCTGAGTGCCATCGCTTTTGCGAAGGCTTCGAACGGGCTAATCCTGACGCTGGAGGGTAACTGCGGCCACCTGGCTCCCGGCTGCGAATCCGCGAAATGGTTCCCTGTGGCGCAACAATTCCTGTCGAAGTAAAAATTCCCTAAAGAAACGGTGCCTGGCACCATTTCTTTATCGATCCCTTATTTGTGCAGCTTCCACAGCACCTGCCGCAAGATCCCCAGCACCAGCGGCGCATCCCGTGTCGTCATCTTCAAGCGCCGCAGGAACATTCGCACCTTCCGCGTTGTCGATTCCGCCGTCAGTTGCTTCGTATACCCCGAAATCTCCAGCACCTCGCCCAGCATCGCCTGGATCTGCTCCAGCTCCGTCCCCTCCACCGGCCGGAACGGTAAACGCATGGGTTCCTCCGCCCCGCTCTCGCGGATCAGTTCATACAGGCAGACCGCCACCGCCTGCCCCAAATTCATCGACGGCGTCTCCGGCACCGTCGGAATCCGCAGCAGCGCATGGCAGGAACTCATGTCCTCATTCGACAGCCCGAACTTCTCGCTCCCGAACAGAATCGCCGCCTTGCCCGTGTGCCGCTTGATCCGCAACATCCCGGTCTCCAGGCGGTCCATCGGCAGCAGCAACTCCCGGTTCTGATTCGCCGTTGTCCCCAGCACCAGCGAACAATCCGCCAGCGCATCCGCCACCGAATCGAAAACACGCGCATTCCGCAACACGGACGCCCCGCCCACCGCGGACACCGCCTCCTGAAACGCTTTCTCGTAGGGCTGCACCACGCGCAAATCGTGCAGGCCAAAGTTGGCCATGGCCCGCGCCGCCGCCCCTATGTTCAGCGGATTTCGAATTGAAATGAGTACAACCGCAATGTCGATAGCGATAATCCGATCTTTGCACGCTGCCCGTGTTGTAGAATCGGAGTTTTGCGCGTTCGTCCCCGGAATTGTGCGCATTACGCTATAGTGGAGGAAGTTATGGCATCGCCTGTTGAAACAAAAGTCAAGAGCATCATCGTAGAGCAGCTAGGTGTGGACGAGGGCCAGGTAGATAACAAGGCTTCCTTCGTGGACGACCTTGGCGCAGACTCCCTCGACATCGTCGAACTGGTGATGGCGTTCGAAGAAGCCTTCGAACTCGAAATCCCCGACGAAGACGCCGAGAAGATCGCAACCGTAGGCGACGCCGTCACCTACATCGAAGCCAAGGCGAAGAAGTAGCTTCTTTTCCGCCCGGCAGTCATCAGATGGACAGCAAGACCGGAGCGCGTGAGGCACTAGGCTCCGCGCTCCACCCACGTCCCTAACGGGGCGCCGCATCACAATGGAAAACAATCCTCCCCGCAGAGTAGTGGTCACAGGCGTCGGCCTGCTCACCTGTATTGGCGACACAACGGAACAGACGTGGGCCTCGCTCATGGAAGGCAAGAGTGGCATCTCCCACATCGAAGCCTTTGACGCGACTCTCTTCAACTGCCGTCTCGCCGGTGAAATCAAGCACTTCGATCCCACTAAATTTATTGACAAGAAGGACGTCAAGAAGATGGGCCGCTTTATCCAGATGGGTATCGCCGCCTCGGAAGACGCCCTCGCCATGTCCGGCCTCAAGGTCACCGAAGAAAACGCCGAGCGTGTCGGCGTCTACATCGGCAGCGGTATCGGCGGCTTCGAAGTCATTGAGCGCGAACACAATAACTTCTTGCAGGGCGGTCCCCGGCGCATCTCGCCGTTCTTTATCCCCGCCACCATCGTGAACATGGCCTCCGGCTATGTCTCCATCCGCACCGGGGCCAAAGGACCCAACTCCGCCACCGCAACGGCTTGCACCACCAGCGCCCACTCCATCGGTGACTCCTTCAAGATCATCCAGCGCGGTGACGCCGACGCCATGATCTGCGGCGGTGCCGAAGCAGTCATCACGCCCATGGGCGTCGGTGGCTTCGCGGCCATGCGCGCTCTCTCGCAACGCAACGATGAACCCAGCCGCGCCTCCCGCCCGTTCGATAAGGACCGTGACGGTTTCGTGGTCGGCGAAGGCTCCGGCGTGCTCGTGCTGGAAGAGTACGAATTCGCCAAGGCCCGCGGTGCCAACATTCTCGCGGAAGTAGTCGGCTACGGCATGTCTGGCGACG
The DNA here is from genome assembly GCA_903923395.1 of uncultured Acidobacteriia bacterium. Taxonomy (GTDB): domain Bacteria; phylum Acidobacteriota; class Terriglobia; order Bryobacterales; family Bryobacteraceae; genus BOG-234. The sequence goes on along the minus strand of CAIXXM010000107.1, from coordinate 24,956 downwards.
CGTTCCATTTCACCGCTCCCCCGGAGGATGGTGAAGGTGCCTTCCGCGTCATGCGCAACGCCCTCAAAGACGCCAAACTCGAACCCGAAAAGATCGATTACATCAACGCCCACGGCACTTCCACCCCGCTGGGTGACCAGGCCGAGACCATGGCGATGAAGCGCGCCTTCGGTGACCACGCCTACAAGCTCGCGGTAAGCTCCACCAAATCCATGACCGGCCACCTGCTCGGCGGCGCGGGCGGAATTGAAGCAGGCATCGTGGTTTGCGCACTGAAACACCAGATCGCGCCCCCCACCATCAACTACGACACCCCCGACCCCGGGTGTGATCTCGATTACGTCCCCAACAAAGCGCGGCCCATGAAAATGGACTACGCGCTGACGAATTCCTTCGGATTCGGCGGCACCAACGGGGCGCTGATCTTCAAGCGGTACACGGAGTAAATCTGCAATGAAAATCGTTGTCGCCATCAAGCAGGTTCCCGCCAGGGACAGCCTGCTGAAGGTGAACTCTGACGGCACCTGGATCGAAGATGCCGATCTTTCCTATGAGATCAATGAACCGGACGCCTACGCGCTCGAACAGGGTCTGCTGCTGAAAGAAGCTGCCGGTGCGGGCGAAGTCATCGTCCTTTGCGCCGGCCCCGAACGCGCCACCCAAACCATCCGCGAAGCCTTGGCCAAGGGTGCTGACCGCGCGATCCACATTGAAACTGAAGAAGGCACGGAGTACGATCCCCTCACGCTGGCCCGCATCATGCGCGATGCCTTGCAGAGCGAAACGCCAGATCTGGTTCTGACCGGCCTGCAATCCGACGATTTCGGCTACGGCCAAACCGGCGTCATCCTCGCCGAAGTCCTCGGCATCCCCCACGCCACCATCATCATGAGCGTCGAAGTCACCGGCAACTCCATCCAGGTCAAGCGCGAACTCGAAGATGGCTGGTTCCAGCACGTCCAAATGCCCCTGCCCGCCCTGCTGACCATCCAGTCCGGTGCCACCAAGCTCCGCTACGCCACCCTGATGGGCATCAAAAAGGCGCGCACCAAAGAAATCAAGACCGTCACCGCGGAAGCCACCGGCACACCGTCCGTCGTAGTGGACCGCATCTACATGCCTGAAAAATCCAAGCGCTCCCAGATCTTTGAAGGGCCCACTGCGGTCGCACAACTGGTCGAGAAGCTGCGGTTTGAAGCGAGGGTCATATGATCGGAATTCTTGCGGTTCTCGAACAGCGTGCAGGCATTCTGCACAAGATGTCGCTCGAATGCCTGGCAGCCGCCCAGCAGTTCGGCAGGGACCTCGGTATCCCGGTCTATGCCGCGGTGCTTGGCGCGAACGTGGATGCCCTCGCAGGCTACAACGTTGCCAAGGTGCACGTGCTGCAGCATGACCTGCTGACGGATTACACCCCGGACGCCTACACCCTCGCGCTCCGGCAGATCATCCAGCAACACCAGCCTACTTACGTGCTCTTCCCCCACACCTACCAAGTGCGTGACTTTGCCCCGAAACTGGCCACCGCCATGGAACGTGTTCTGGTGAGTGACTGCACGGGTTGCAAAGTGGCAGACGGCAGCCTGGTCGCCATCCGCCAGCTCTTCCAGGGCAAGATCAATGCCGATGTGAAGTTCGCCGGTGACCCGCCCTACTTCGCTTCCATCCAGGCCGGTGCCTTCCGCGCCGATACCCTCGAAGCCGGCACCGCACCCGTGGAAGTCTTCACGCCGGTGATCGAAGCCGCGCAGGTCCGCACCAAGCCGCTCGAACTCTTCCGCGAATCCCAGCGCGCCGTCGACCTCAGCGCGGCAGACGTCATCGTCTCCGTCGGCCGCGGCATCAAGGAAGAAGAGAACCTGGAGATCATTCAGGACCTCGCCACCGCCCTCAACGCCGAAATCGCCGCCTCACGTCCCATCTGCGATAACGGCTGGCTTCCCATGGAACGCCAGGTCGGCAGCTCCGGCCAGACCGTGGCACCCAAGCTCTACGTTGCGGTGGGCATCTCCGGCGCCATCCAGCACCTCGTCGGCATGAAGGGTGCGAAGACCATCGTCGCCATCAACCGCGATCCCGAAGCTCCCATCTTCGAAGCCGCCGATTACGGCATCGTCGGGGATCTCTTTGAGGTCGTCCCGGCGCTCACGGCTGCGTTGAAGTAGCGCGGTTCGTTAACAGCGATTCCACAAGCTGATACACACCCGTGGATGGATTCTTGTGCGGCGTGCCCGCATCGAGACATCTAGCACGCTGGATCGCTGCATCTGTGTAAGCCAGCAGCTGCTTGGCGGGAAGAAGCTTCTCATAACCAGGCATCCAGCCTTTGCATATCTGTCGAAGCTTTTCTCTCGCGACATGTCCGTTGACCGGTTCGAAGTGCAAGACGGGCCACAACTCGAAACATGGATTCGAAACCGCCAGAAGAATCCCATGACTCCCGGCCAACTGAAGAGCCTCATGGAATCGAGTGTGGTCGTCGCGGTCAAAAGCGGCCCAAACTTCGTCATACAAAAGCAGCGGGTCTTTCCGGCCGGCCCGCTCTGCCCCTTGCTTTCGCTGTATGGCCACTTCCACAACACGCCTTGGATCTCCTGGCCCGGCGATCTCCAGATTCACCAGCAAACGGTGTTGGTGTTGCAAGGCGCGTAAGTAACCCGGCTCAGTAACCTGGCCCTCGCATACGATCAAGTACCGCTTGTATTGTTCCCGTTCTGCGGTTTTACGCCAGAATCTACTGTTTCCCGGCATACGACTCATGGTCAATGAATGGAATCGCGCCGTACCGCCCCTGTAGATAAGCGTTCTGCAGATTCTGGTCAGGCCGCGGCTTGAAATCTGTCAGCGAATACAGTCTGCTGGTGCCCTCCCTGCTTTTCTCGGTGAACCAGATGGAATCCCGCCGCAGTATCTCCGGGTCAAGCAAATACGGACTGTGGCAGGTGAAAACCAATTGCGCCCGTTTCGGATTGGTCTTGGGATTGGTCAACAGGCTAACAATATACCGGACAAGCAACGGGTGCAGTCTGGCATCCAACTCATCCACCAAACCCAACCCGCCGAACTCCAAAAGAGACGTCAAATGGCTGAGAACCGCATGGAAGGCCAAGGTTCCAGAGGATTCCATCTCGTTCGGAAAAATCTGCTCCGTTCCTTCGATATCATGCAGGAACTCCGCAATGGTCTTCGTCCCCGACTCACGAAAGCGAACCTCACGAATTCCGAGGTCGGCGGCAGCCAGGTGGGGAAGTGTATCCGCGCGATAACGCTTCGCGTCGATCTCACGCAAGGCCTCCAGAACGCTGCTGTTTCCGGCGTCCACAATCCACCAGTAGTCCCACGCAATACCCGCCAGCATCTTGTGATTACTCTGGCGGGCAGCCGAAAGGAACAGACTGTTCGGCCGCGTAATACTCTCCGTCAGGCGGTTCTCGCCTACCAGAGATCTGCCAAATTCGAACGTGTCACCACTGCGTTCAAACCACACCTGCTTGCGGCCACGGGGAAACGCATAGAGCCATTCCCGGCTGACTCTGCTTCCCGTGAAGCCCGCCCCATACTCGTATACAACGCCCCCGCTCACCGTCTCGATGCAGAACCCGGATTCTGCATCCGAAGTCCGTGTGTCCGTGAATTGAGAGATTGGCACCCCTTCATCTGGACTCCACTTGCTCTGCGAATCCCGGATCGCGCGATTGAAGAACTCCAGCGCTTTCAGAACATTGGTCTTGCCAGAAGCGTTCGCACCGCACAAAGCGGCAACATTGAGGACCCGCTCGCCAATCTCCGGGACGTATACCGCACCTGGCGAATCATCCTTCTTGTTCGCGGCGACAAAAGACAATTCCCGCGCATCTTTGAACGAACGAAAGTTAGAAAACCGAAAGCGCAGTAGCATCTAATGCAGTGTACCATCACTTAGAATCGACTGTGCGCGGATTTTTCTCCTAAACTAGCGTCAAGCTGTAATCTCACTGCACCGGCAAATACACCGCGCAATTCACCGGCGCCGCCCCCTGCGGGTCTGGATCCTTGCAATTCTGCGTCGCATCCGCTGAAAACAGCAGCGGATTCGGCGCAAACAACGTCGCCACAATCGGCTGATCCCCACTCGGCACCTGCGGCACCACCACGTTCATCTGATACAACCCCGGCCCAATCAAGCCCGAATACTGCACCTGCGCCGTGACACCGCCAATCGTTATGTTCGGCACCAGCAGCGTTGGCGTAGGCGCCGCGGGGAACTGGCCCGCAGCCACCTTCGTCGCCGTCGCCCCAAAGCCAACCCCATAGAGAACAATCGTCTCCCCGGCCTTCACCGGCCTCGTCTTAAACGCAAACGCACCCACCGGACCCGCCAGATCATAGCTGCCAAACGCCCCCGACCCATCCGGCGTCAGAATCTCCGCCACCACATACTTTCCGCTCAACAGGCTGAACGACGGCTGCTGCGGCTGCAGCGTCACCTGCGAATTCACCGTCCCGTTCGGCGTCGTTACCGTGACATTCACACAGCCCTGAATATTGTCATCCGGTGCCTGCACATTAATCAGCCCCGGACTCACGTACCACAAATAGCCCGGCTTATTGTCAATCAACACGCTCACGCCCCCCAGCGTCTTCGGAAAATCCCCATTCCACACTGCCGTCGTATTCGCCAGGTTCGTCCCGTAGATGGAAATCCATGAGCCCGGCTGGATAATCGGCACGCTGCTGTACAGAGGCACAATCCCCTCGGGTGCAATCGCCGCAACCGCCGCAGGCGTGGACGTCAGTGTCCCCGAACCGCTTCCAGTCACAATCACTGGACCCACACCAGTAGGAATCGCCACCGCGAGCGTCATCGTGCCGGAGCCCCCCGCGTTCGCATAGGCACCTGTCCCCCCGGTGACATTGAAAGGCTGCGCACCCACCAAGGCAGCGGATAAGCTATTCAGCGCCACATTGATGCTGTCTTTCGCATTGAACGCGAAGTTCAGGTTCATCAGCACATAGTTGCCACAGGTGAGTCCCCGGTCGCGTGTGCTGCTGAATGCTGGAACCGAGATGGTGGCGTTGCCGATGCCCGGAAACACAGCGGTGCCTGACCCTGCCGTCAGGTAGTTTGTATAAGTGTTGTTCGCTACGGAAAGACTGAGATTCAGATTCGTGATCGTGAACGCAGTCGTTTGCGCGAAAACTGTAGTTGCGAAGAGCGCGAGAGCCAGACAACGAACGGGCATAAAGTTCAGATCTCCCGTTGAATATCGTAGTCCCATTTCAACTGCACTGCACAATTTTTAGCAGCCCGGCGAGGGAACGTTCATGAAACTGCGGCTGCGGCGCCCCTGCGGGCGGTTCCAGCCCGATACGGTCATGCCAATAGGTGTCGAGTCCCAGTTTCGCCGTCCCGAAAAGATCATAGGCCGATCCCGCAACGAACAGACACCGCTCCGGCCGTACACCCAATTCCCGCAGCGCCTGCCCGTAAGGCCGCACATCGGGCTTGTAGAATCCGGCCCGTTCCGCGGTCACTATGGCATCAAAAGGCCCTCCCGCGCGAGCCGCCGCAAGCCGCCCCAGCTTTTCCGAACAGTTCGTCACAACCCCCAGCCGCAGCCCGCACGCGGAGAGCGACTGCAAAACTTCCTGTGTCTCCGGCCAGGGCTGGATTTCTCCATACCTTGCCGCGAGTTCCGCGCCAAGAGCAGCAGGCAACCCCACGGCCTCCGCTGCTGCAGCGGTCAATTCGTCGTAATCCCGGTAGGCACCCGTTTCATAGCTGATCTTGAGGTACGCCCGCCGCCAGCGCAGCCCTTCCGCAGCACTTCCCGCGACGTTGTTCCACAGCGTCCAGCTATCCAACAGCGCCGTCAGAAGGTCGAACAGAACCGCGTCATACCTGAGCATGCCTTCTATTGAAGCGCAATGGACGCTATGGAACCGTTGCGGCTCAGTTCCTGGCTGAATGCCAGCTGAATCACCACCGCCACTGGCTTGCCGCCAACCGTCACCTGCGTCGCGGACGTGTAACCGGCCCCGGCCCTGGTCAGCACAATGCCCGTCACCTTGCCGTCTTTCCACGCAGCGTAGGCTTCGGCCGGTGTATGCCGCCAAAGCTCTCCATCGCGCCCGTTATAGCGGTAGTAGTCGGAAACCCGGTCCAGCAACGCATTCGTCACGCCATATTTGCCCAGCGCATGCAGCAGGGCCTGCTTATTGAGGTCCACCTGCCCGGGCTTCGGCTCCTGCCCGGCCGGTGCGGGCTTCACGTGACTGAAGGCCTCACGGAAGACTTCCGGTGGCACATTTAATCCTGCCGCCACCAGCACCACAGGCCGCCCATGATCCACCGGATTCGTCTCATGACCCCCGGAAAATACAACCGGAACCCGTGTTTCCAATCCCTGCGCTGACAAACCTGCCACGCAAATCCACAGTGCCATGAGCTTCATCGTTTGATCCTAACTCCGGGCTTCCTATAATCGGAACGGATGCTGCAGGAGTTGGTTGTTGAGAACTACGCTGTCGTCGATCATCTGCGGGTGCGCTTTCACCCGGGGCTGAATCTTCTGACTGGTGAAACAGGAAGCGGCAAGTCAATCGTGGTGGATGCGCTCGGGCTGCTGCTGGGCGGTCGCGCGTCGGCGGAGATGATCCGTTCCGGCGAACAGAAGGCCCGTGTTTCCGGGCTCTTCGAAGCAGGGGACCGCGCGTGGAAGGCGCTCGAAAACGCAGGCTTCGATCACGAAGATGGCGACCTTTTGCTCGAACGCGAAATCACCCTCAATGGCAAGAGCCGCGTGTATGTCAATAACCGCCCCGCCACCGTGGCGCTGTTGAAGGATCTCGCCCCGCACCTGGGGGATATCCACGGCCAGCATGACCAGCAGCTGCTCTTTGACCCCGCAGCGCAACTCTCCATGCTGGACGTCTTCGCGCAATGCCGCGATCTGCGTCTGAAGTTCAGAGAGCACTATTCGGCCTGGAAGAAATCCGCCGAAGAGATTGCCGGGTTGGAAGGTGCTGAGCAGGAGCGGCTCCGCATGCTCGATCTCTGGCAGTTCCAGCAGCGTGAAATTGATCAGGCGGGTCTGCAGGCAGGGGAGGACGCGGAACTCGAAGCGGAACGCCGCATTCAACAAAACGCGGGCCGCTTGCTCGAAGCCGCGGGAGCGTCTTATGAAGCCCTCTATGAATCGCCCGAATCTGCGTTCTCTCTCATTCGCGGCGTCGCGAAAAAACTCGACGACTTGGTGCGCATTGATGAGCACATCCTGCCCGTGCGCCAGGCCTTGGAGCCCGCGATTATCGCCGTGCAGGATGTTTCTTATTCCCTGCGTGACTATCTCGGCAAGCTGGAAGCCAACCCCGCGCGCCTGGAGGAAGTGGAAGCCCGCCTCAATGCGCTCGAAAAGTTGAAGCGCAAGTACGGCGGCACCGTCGAAGAAATCCTCGCCTTTCTGGCCGATGTGGAACAGAAACTCGAAGCCGCCGAATCCGCCAACGACCGCCTGGAAGCGCTGAAGCGTGAACAGAGCAAGCTGGCGAAGCTCTGCGAATCCTCCGGTGCGGCACTCACCGCAGCCCGCCGCAAAGCTGCCGCCGCCCTCTCCAAACGCGTCGAAGAAGAGCTGAAACCCCTGGCCATGGACCGCACCGTTTTCCGCATTGAAATCACCCCCGCGGAGTGGTCCAACACCGGTGCCGACCGCGTGGAGTTCCTCGTCTCGCCCAACCCCGGCGAAGCCCCGAAGCCCATGGACAAGATCGCGTCGGGAGGCGAAATCTCCCGCATTGCTCTGGCCTTGAAGACCTGCCTCGTCGGCAACGCGGCCGCAGGCCCGGCACGGACGCTGGTCTTCGATGAAATCGATACCGGCATCGGTGGCCGCGCAGCGGAAGGCGTCGCCCGGCGCTTGAAAGCTCTGGCGGCGGAGAACCAGGTGCTCTGCGTCACCCACCTCGCCCAGATCGCCTGTTTCGCCGACCATCACTACAGCGTGAGCAAACACGCTGAAGCGTCCCGGACTGTAACCCGTATTGAAGAGCTCTCGCAGGAAGCAAGCACCGCGGAGATCGGACGCATGCTAAGTGGACAAACCCTGACGCCGGAAGCCCTGCGGAATGCCGAAGAACTTATACGGGCAGCCCGGCGGTAGTGGTCTGATTCACAAACTTAGTGGATTATTCAGGCCGGAACGTTCCTGGGTCCATCAGTATTCATCACTTGATGTTCGTGCGCCATTCTGGCGCGCGTGCCCAGGCAAAGACAACTTCCCGAAACAGTGGGAATTCATCCACTTCCGTGGCCGGCACGGCCATAGCCCAACAGGCGGCTAGACCAGTCGCGTGTCCAAAATCACAACTGATTCTGACTGATTATTCCAGACATTGGAATAATCACCATTCTGTGTGAAGCACTCCACTTCCTGCAGCACGTCCCAATCCTACCCGAAAAACGTCAGGTACGGCTCGTTCTTCGCCAGCCTCTGCACATAGAGCGCCAGTTCCTGCGCATGGTAATCGCCCCACATACACGCTTCCCCGCGCGGGACATTGCCGCCGTCGGGAATGTAATCCCAGCCATTCGGGCGGTGATACACAGAGTGCAGCAGCAGACCCTGGTGTTCTTCACTCGAATCCAGATAGGGTGTATCAAAGAGCGTATCGCAGACCGTCAAACCTGCCTGAATATACGCGTCATGCCCAAGGTACTTCCCGAGCCGCAACAAACCCTGCGCACCTATCGCCGCCGCGGAACTGTCCACCGGCTCATAGGGATTAAATGGATCCGCCGCGCGGCTGGCCCAGTCGCCCATCTTCGCGAGCCCGGGCGCACCCGTGTCCCAGTACGGCACGCCGCAAGTTGGCGTGTGTTCGATATAGAAATCGCAGGTCGCTTCCGCAGCCTTCCGCCAAACCGCTTCGATGGCCGCGAAGCCGCCATACGGTTCCAGTTCCGCGGCATCTACCGTCCGCAGAAACTCCAGCTCTTCCGCGAAGCCGCACATCGCCCATGCCAGGCCGCGCGTCCACGTGGAAAACGGGGAATAACCCTGTTGCGAATTCGGACACCGGAAGTTGCCATCCGTGGTGTTGAACACCGCTTCGTGCGTCGTCCGGCCGCGCAGATCATAGAAATCGCGCCCTTCCCCGTAGTAAACGGAATAGCGCGCCGTCGACGCCGCATGCTCAATCAGCCGGCCCAGCAGGGAATGCTTCTTATCGTTCTCACCCATCAGCACGTGGCCGAGTTTGTGGCTCACGGCAAGCGCCCGCAACGAACGCACGGTATCCACGAACAGCGAGTGCGGACCATTGAACGAATGAATGAACCCGCCCGTCGCGGTCTTGGTCCAGCGCGCCGCCTGCACCGCACCAGAGCACTTCAGGCCCAGCTCATAGAAATTCCGCTCGAATTCATTCTCGGGAATACGCCCTTCATTCATTAGGCGCAGCAGATTGCCATAAGTTGAGACGTTGTTGAAGCCGTGGTCATGCACCCCAATGTGGGTGATATGCGGTGCCATCAGAGACACCGTCCGGTTGCGGCCCATCTCCAGGAATTCCTTCTCCCCGGTGGCATCAAACTGCAGAATGGCACCGCCGAACTGGAAGCCCTGGGTCCACTCCGTCCAGCCACGGCTGGTGTATTTGCCCTGTATGGTGAAGACCGGAGCGCCCTTTTCAGGGCTCCAGTTCGCTTCAATCGAGCGGATCTTCTTGGCCGAAGCAGTGAACAGAGCTTCGATCTTCGGCAGCAGCGCGGCCGGGGTCAGGTTACGGTCAATCTGAATCATGGACGAAATGCAATTCTACCGCCTGCGGAGGAATGGCAGGGTCAAGAGTGCGCCAGCGAACAAGGTCCATGTCGAGGGTTCCGGTGCCGGGGTGGTCGCACTATCTAAAGCAAGGGTGATGGGTCCCACATAGCTGCCACTCGCGAAGACGCCTTCGTAGGCTCCTGTGGATGCATTGAAATCGAGGACATCATTTCCACTTCTGCTCGCCACGAAGAGATTGCCATTGCCATCAAAGACGAGATCATGGAGGTCGCCGGCGGCAGGGTCAGACGCGAAAAGCGAACTCGTTCCCGAGCCGGTGGCGCAACCGGTGCACTTATAGATATTCCCCGCATTGCCAGCATTGTTGCCAAACAAGCTGGACGATGTTGTGTAATAAACATTTCCATCGGGGCCAACCGTGACGTTAAAGCTCCCGCCGCTGGTATTCGTCGAGCCAAGCAGTTGCCCAAAGCTGTTGTATGTCAATACGGAATAAAAATTGCTGACCACGATGTTGCCGTTCGCAGCCAAGGCCAAGCCCTCGAAGGAGTTAGTTCCGGAAGATCCGGGAATGATCGTTCCAAGCGAGGTGCCAGTCGAACTAAATTTCGCAATCTGCGCATTGTCGGACGCGTTGTAATAGGAAACATACACTGTACCGTCGGACGCTACTGCGATCCCGAAGACATTGCTGACGTTGGCAAACGTTCCAAGCGTGTTTCCAGAGGAATCCAACCGTACAATGCTGGATCCTCCTCCAGCGAGCACATCGCCATTCGGCAGCCTCGCGACCATTGGAGCCCATAGGGAGGCGAAAGGGCTCAAAGTCCCGCCTGTGACTGCGTTCGTCGAGTAAATCCCGCCCGCGTAATCTGCGGTCCCAACCAGCAAGACCTCCGCCCGGCCCGCACCCGCCGCCAAAGCGGCAAAAACACTCAAACGCAACCAAACCAAATTCATCCGAGCCACCTCAGTCAAGACAAGCGAAGAGGAAACGAAAAACCGGACAAAAATTACACAACCCCCAAGCCCGGTCCCTTGATGGAACCAGGCCGCACCATTCCATCCTTCGTCATAAAAATCCCGGGGAACTTCTTCTCCCAGCCGGCATTCGCCACGGGCACATACTCGCGTGAGTTCATCTCAATGCCCTGCACTCCCGGCACCCTCGCCGCCAGCTCCACCGAATGCACCAGTGAAGCGCCCGGGCAGGTCAGATCCTGCACGCACAGGAAGGTCTTCCGCTTCTGCGCCAGAGCGGCAATTAATACGGCCTGGCTCTGCCCCTTGCAGACTTTAAGCGCCACACCGGAATAGCCCATCTTCAGGGAGAGCTCCAGCATGTCTGTCCCGGTCAGTGACTCATCAATCACCACCGGCCGCAACTTCGCCGCGAGATGCATATCGTTGGCCGGTATGTCGACCAGTTGCCGCGCCGTAGGCTGCTCCACATACAGAATCCGGTCGAACGCCCGCCGTGATTTCGCTTTTAACTGATCCAGAAAACTCATCAGGAAGTTGATATTCGGGCAGCCTTCATTGAAGTCGAGCGAATACTTCCAGTCCTTATCGCGCACTGAGGTCGCCGCCTCGTCGATCTTGTGCACACGGGCCAGATCATTCGCCAAATCCCCGCCGTTGAGCTTGATCTTGAGGTGCGTCAGTCCGTTGTACCGAATCCAGTCGGGCAGGGATTCCGGCAATCCATCATTGAGGTGCGTCTTGATCTCATCCGGGAAGATCGCATCCGAGGCACCCACCGAATGGAACATCGGGATTGTGCTCTGCGGCTTCGACAGGATGTATTTCTGCAACGACTCCCCTTTGAACTCATCGCCCAGATAGCGGGAGAGGTCACGCCCCAGAAACTCCGGCGTTAAACAGTCGAAGGCGTTGCGCTGGAAAACCTTGCCATAGGCATCATGCAGCGCGGCATCGAACGCGCTCGCCGTCACCAGCGTGCAGAGCTTCGGGATTGGCTCGGAAAGACGCTTCGAGATCTCATCGGCAGCCTGCAGGTATTGCGGTTCCAGAATGTGGTTGAACTCAATCGGATGACCCGGCTCCCTGTGCATGGCCGTCAACTGCTCAATCCGCTTGGCCAGATCCTTCATCGCAGCCAGGGTTTCGTCGTATTTCATCGTCTTCGCCGGCCAGGCCCACTGGTTGCCCATCGGCATGGACGCAAAACCCTTGACCTCTTTGCCCCCGGAATCCTGTAACACCACACGCACATTGAGCAGCGTCACCCGGTCCACTTTGCGGCCGCCAAACATGTAGGGGGCACGGTAGAGAAACTCCTGATACTCGTGTTCCACAAACACGATCCGGACATCATGGGAACGGGCTGCCATCAAGGCAGGGGCGGCGGCAAGGCCAAGGCACATCTCACGTCTGGTCACGCGGTCAAGGTAGCACAAACTTTGCGGCGTGCGCTGCTTGCAGTATTCTGTCTATTCGTAGAGGCAACCCCGCATGAAACTCTTTCTCACCACGCTGTGTTTGACCGCCATCGCATTTGGCCAGGACGCCGTACCCGAAAAGGTCGATGTTCCCAAGCTCCAGAAGCAGCTCGACACTTACGCCAAGACGCTCGCCGACTGGCCCAATCTGGCCCGCTACCGCGCTGCCAACACCAAAGTGCAGCCGCCCGCTGCCAGTGAGAACCGCGTGGTCTTCATGGGCGATTCCATCACGGATGCGTGGGGCAAGAAGTTCGAGCAGTTCTTCCCCGGCAAGCCCTACATCGGCCGCGGCATCAGTGGCCAGACGACGCCCCAGATGCTCATCCGCTTCCGTCCGGACGTGATTGACCTGAAACCGAAAGTCGTCGTCATCCTCGCGGGCACGAATGACATCGCGGGCAACACTGGCCCTATGACGCTCGAGGCGATTGAAGAAAACCTCCAGTCCATGGCGGAACTGGCTTCGGCCAATGGCATCAAGGTGGTCCTGTCTTCCGTCATGCCAGTCTGTGATTACCACCGCAACCAGACGGAGAAGCGCCCGCCGGCCAAGATCATGGCCTTGAATGAATGGATCAAGGCCTACTGCGAAAAGACTGGAGCCATCTACCTGAACTACTACGACGCCATGTTGGATGACGCCAAGGCACTGCGCAAAGAGTGGACCGCCGACGGCCTGCACCCCAACGATGCCGGCTATGCAGCCATCGCGCCACTGGCAGAAAAGGCGATTTCCCAGGCCCTGGGCAACTAGAAGTGGTTCTGTAAAGAGTCTCTGGAGTGAACTCCGTGCGGAAAGCAAGCCTGACCGGCTGGTGGCTTCTGTTGCTGCTCTGTGGAGTGCCGTTGTTCGGCCAAATCCCGGCGTTCCCAGGTGCTGAGGGTGCTGGCGCGCAGGCCAGCGGCGGCCGGGCGGGCAGCGTGTACCGCGTCACAAATTTGAACACAAGCGGCCCGGGCAGCTTTGCCGATGCTGTCAGCCGTCCCAATCGCATCATCGTGTTCACGGTCTCGGGCACAATCGATCTGGGTACGGGCGGGAAGAGTAAGCGCGCCCTGGTCATCGCGCAGCCGAATCTGACCATTGAAGGCCAGACCGCGCCCGGGGAAGGCATTTGCATTCGCGGCGGTTCCCTGCGCATTGCAGCGTCCAATGTCATTGTGCGTCACTTGCGCATCCGCCGCGGCAGCAACACTCTGGGCGATATGGGCGACGCCATCAACGTCAAAGGCGATCTCGAAAACGTGATCCTCGATCACGTCTCCACCTCCTGGGCGACCGACGAAAACCTCACGCTTACTGTGGCCAACCGCGTCACAGCACAGTACTCAATTGCCGCGGAAGGACTGGATTACTTCAACCCCAACCAGAGCCCCAACCGGCATTCGGAGGGGTCGCTGTTCGGCTCGCAGACGCCCGGCGGCGCGATGACCATCCACCATTCGCTGTACGCTCACAACCGCCTGCGCAATCCGCGCACTACCGGCGGAGGTTCCCCGCCACCCCACCTCGATTTCCGCAACAATGTGATCTATGACTGGAAGGAGTTTGCATCTCACACCGGCAACGAAGCCGTGGAGCTGAACCTGGTCAATAACTACTACAAGCCCGGCCCTTCCACGGGAGTGGAGGGTGGACCGGCGGCGCATACCATCTTCACCTTCATGAGTCCTGAAGCGCACCGGCTGTATGCCGCGGGCAATGTGCTCCACGGCGACCCGACCCGCTCAGTCGATAACTGGCAGGCCATCGGCTATGCGCACAAAGGCAAACCCGCCGAGGGTTTGCGCAGCGATTCCCCTGTACTTACACCTGCCGTGACCACTTCCAGTGCGCTGGAGGCCTTCGAGACGGTGCTTGCGGAGGCGGGAGCAACTCTGCCGGCACGCGACGCGGTGGACCTCCGAATCGTCAATGACGTCCGCCACGGCTCCGGAGCCGTCATCAATTTTGAGACCGACATCTCCCCGGCTGGCCGCTGGCAGGTCTACCATTCCCTGCCTTCACCCGCCGACAGTGACGGCGACGGCATCCCGGACTATTGGCAGGAACAGTTCTCGCTGCCGAAGAACTCGGCCATGCAGGACACAGACGGGGATGGCTACACGAATATCGAGGAATACGCCAACAACACGGATCCCCGCGGCGGCTCCCAGCCGCTGGTCTACATATCGGCGGGCATTTCCCGCGCTTATCGCGAAGGTGGCCGTCCGGGCGAACTTCTGGTCCATCGGACAGGCCCTGCGGATGCGGCGCTGGTTGTCCGTTACCGGATCGGCGGTGCGGCGGAATCGCTCACTATAGCTGCAGGCCATACCGCCGCTGCGATTCCCGTAGCACCAGGGAGCGGCGATTCGGTTGTGGCTTCCGTGGAGCCGGGCGAGGGCTATCACTTGGGATGCCCGCGCGCCGCGATGGTCGTGATCGAAGACGGACCCCCGCCGGTGCCTGTCGACATCTCAAAGGTGGATGCAGAGGGCGGCGTCTCCGAAGCGACACGCCAGCTGGGCGAGGCCAATTTGAAAGCACATAAACTGGCCAAGCATCCGAAGTGAGTCTGCCTATAACGGCGAGCCCGGCTGGGAGGCCGGCCGCACTTCGCGGCCGAAGTAATCCCCGAATGTGGAAAGCGCGCGGGGTGCAATCGACGAGTGGCCGTTCCGGCCCTGCGTGAGCTCGTGCAGTTCCCGGTAGAGCTGCAGAATGCGGGCGGTGACAGCGCTCCAGTCATACCGTTCCGCCGTCGCGCGGGCTGCCCGGCGGATCTGCTCACTCTCCCGGCTCATCCAGGCACTTTGGACCGCGGCGGCGAACGCGCTCCCCGCAGGCTTGGTCAGCCACGCATTGGTCGCATTCGCATAAGTCGTGACTCCGCCCGAATCCGGCGCAACCAGTAACATCCCGGATGCCATAGCCTCCAGCGGCGCAATACCGAAGGGTTCGCGGGGGTTCGGATGGAGAAAGACATCGGCATTGGCGTAGAGTTCCGCGAGCCTTTCGCGGTCGCCTTCAAAGCCCAGCAGCGTCACGTTGGGCAGTGCCGCCTGCCGGATCACCGGCTCCTCCATGCCCTGGCCCACTACGGCCAGATGATAGCCTTGCCGCGGTAACTGCCGCATCGTTTCCACCAGCAGGCCCACATTTTTCTCCGGTGCCAGCCGCCCGCAGTAAACCAGGATGGCGTTGTTCGGGTCCGTCCCCAGCCGCGCTGCCAGCGCCCGCCGCTTTGCCGGAGAGTATCTGTCCCGGCGGAAATGCGCGGAATCCACACCCATCGGCGTGATCCAAATTCCCCGCTGGACTTTGTGGCCCTTCGAAGCGGTGATCAGTTCGTCCGCGGTATGTTCGGAAACCGCGATATGGTGATCGAAGAGCGGGAAATAGATCGCTTTCATATACCAGCGGCAGAAGGCCTTCGCGGCTTCTGAATTGTGGATGTAAGCCCCGAAATTCTCATCCATCCGCTCATGACTCACACTCACCACGGTGGGCCGGAACTTCACCCAGGGCAGACGCCGCGTGCGCAGCAGGCCACCCAGATAACTCAGGGTGTATTTCTCGCTGATCTCCACCAGGTCAGGCTGTTCCTCGTTGAGAATCCTCCCGATGATACTGCCGGGCACGAGATACTTCGGCGGGTATAGCATCCTGTACGACGGACTGTAGATCGCCACGGGAGCTTCCACGTGATAGATCCTGCCGAATTTCCCGACGTCCTCCACCCGCGTCCGTTCGGCAGGAACAACCAGCCGGATGAAGTGTTCTTCCCGCTCCGCCGCCTGAAACAGCGCTTTGAAGAACGTTCCGATGCCCCCGGAAGAGGCGTGCCAGGCATTGGTCAGATGGAGTGTCTTCAAGCCTCTATGCTTGTCGCTTCCGGGCGCGTGGCTGTTCCCCGCATGGAACGCCAGATCCACAAAGGACCCGCCGCGACAAACCCTGCTATCAAACGCGGAATCGACCTCATGTCCTGTCCGAACGACTTCCCCTCCCGGCCCACAACCAGCGTGCCGCGTCTCATGATGTACAGGTTGAACAGGGTCGAGATATTGGTGAAGATCACCGATGAGATGATGCTCGCCTTGAGGTTCGGCGTGTGCCGCAGATAGTGCAGGGCAAACTCGAGCGAGTGGGAAGCCAGCGGCATGAGGATCACCACGGCGATCATGGCCTGCCATTCCGGTTCCACCTTGCGGAAGTTCGCTGTCATGGCGCCAAAGAAACCGCTGGTCGCTGCCCGGTAAGTGAACTCCGCGAGCATCGCACCCGTGGCGGCGCGCCAACCCGCCGTTAAATTGGCGCAGAAGAAGATCGCGGCGCGGATGATGGAGCTGAAAAATGCTGCCTTCCAGTTCCAGCGGCGGACCAAATGTTCCAGTGGATTGGTGAAAAGATTGCGAAGGGCGGATGTGAGCGTCATCGCTGCTCTCAAGTTAGCCGTTCAACGTTTACAGCTTGGTGTCGATAGGTTGAATGTTCAGTGCCGCGCTGCCTGCCTTCCCCAAACTGATAACCTAATAGATTCAATATGAGCAGCCTTCAAGTCACACTGCCGGACGGCAGTGTAAAGTCCGTCGCGCCCGGTACCAGCGCCTTGGATATCGCCACCGGGATCTCCCCGCGCCTCGCGGATGCCGCTATCGTCGCCAAAGTCGACGGTCAACTCTACGACCTCACCCGGCCTCTCGAAGCTGACTGCACCCTGCAGATTCTCACCACCAAAGACCCTGAGGCGCTTGAAGTCTACCGCCACTCCGCCGCGCACCTCTGCGCTGCCGCCGTGCTCGAACTCTTTCCGGAGACCAAGCTCGGGATCGGACCGCCCATCGAGAACGGCTTCTACTACGACTTCGACCGCCCCACCCATTTCACTCCGGAAGACCTGGAGCGCATCGAAGCCAAGATGAACGAGCTGCAGGCCAAGGCGCTGACCTTCGAACGCCGCCTCATCGGCAAGCAGGAGGGTATCGAGAAATACACCGCCATGAATGAGCCCATGAAAGTGGAACTCATCACGGAAAAGGCGGACGACCCCTTCACCGAATACACGCTGGGCCCGGATTTCATCGACTTCTGCCGCGGACCGCACGTCCCCAACACTTCGAAAATCAAGGCTTACAAGCTGCTCTCCGTTGCCGGCGCTTACTGGAAGGGCGACGAAAAGAATAAGCAACTGCAGCGGATTTACGCCACCGCCTGGTTCACCAAGAAGGAACTCGACGACTACCTGCACAAGCTCGAGGAAGCCAAGAAGCGCGACCACCGCAAGATCGGCAAGGAACTCGATCTCTTCAGCATCCAGGAACTTGCCGGACCCGGTCTGATCTTCTTCCACCCCAAGGGCGGCATCATCCGCAAGCAGTTGGAAGACTGGATGCGCGACGCCTATCTGAAGCGCGGCTACTCCCTGGTCTACACCCCGCACGTGATGCGGCGCGATCTCTGGAAGACCTCCGGTCACGCGAACTTCTACTCGGAGAACATGTTCTCCGTGATGGAACTCGACGATGCCGAATACCAGCTCAAGCCCATGAACTGCCCGGGCCACATCCTGATCTACAAGGACGGCCAGCACTCGTACCGCGATCTGCCGGTGCGCCTTGGGGAGCTCGGCACGGTTTACCGGTATGAACGCTCCGGCACCATGCACGGTCTGCTGCGCGTCCGCGGCTTCACGCAGGATGATGCCCACATCTTCTGTATGCCTTCACAGATCGAAGACGAAATCGTCAACTGTCTCGACTTTGCCAAGGACACGCTGAACACGTTCGGCTTTACGCAATACAAGGCCGAAATCTCCACCTGGGATAACGGAGCCAGCGGCAAATACGATGGCGAACCGGAAATGTGGCACCTGGCGGAAGGCGCGCTTCGCAAAGCCTGTGACCGTCTGGGTATCGAAGCCACGGTGATCCCTGACGAAGCTGCTTTCTACGGGCCCAAGATCGACGTGAAGCTTGTCGATGCCATTGGCCGCCTCTGGCAGCTTTCCACTGTCCAATTCGACTTCACTCTGCCCAAGCGCTTCGAACTCGAATACACCGGCGAAGACGGCAAGAAGCACCAGCCCTACATGGTGCACCGCGCGCTGTTCGGCTCGGTGGAACGCTTCTTCGGCATTCTGGTGGAACACTACGCAGGCGCTTTCCCGACCTGGCTCGCACCGGTCCAGGTTGCCGTTCTCCCGATCACTTCGGGGCAGAACGAATATGCCCAGACGGTGGTCGACAAGTTGAAGGACGCCGGTGTGCGTGTGCACTTCGACGCCCGGCCGGAGAAGGTCAACTTCAAGATCCGCGAGGCGCAGGTCCAGCAGATTCCGTACATGCTGGTCATCGGCGGGCGCGAAGCGGAAGCGGGCAAGGTCTCTGTCCGTCACCGCCGCAAGGCTGACCTGGGTGTGGTTCCCTTCGAAGAGTTTCTCGCGATGGTAACTGCGGAGATCGCCTCGAAAGCAACCGAATAATCCGAACCACCCCGCCGAAAGAGAAGCGGCGCTGCGGCCTGCTTCTCTTTCGGTGGGGCAGCCTACTTCTTCGGCACCAGCTTCACCGTACCCGCCGTTTCCCGCGCGCGCAAGACTGTCATCAACTCAGACAACGGCAGTGGAGTGAATTCGCCGGAGAGGAAATCCCGGATCTCCAGGACCGTCTTGTGCTGTCCCAGAAGGATCTGGAATTCGGCCGTCATCTCCGTGGGGAGTTGCGGACCACCCGCACCAGCACGGCCACCACCTCCACCAAAACCGCCGCCTCCGCCGCCTCCGCCAAAGCCACCACCGCCGCCCGCAGGTGCCACTGCCTCAACCATCAGACTTGCTGCTTCCTTCTCCTGGGCCGTCATGACCGGTTCCGGTGCCTGGACTCCCCGTTGCAAGGCCTGCAGTTGATAAGCCGCCTTCACTTCGTTCAAGAGACCGGTCGCCCGCTGGTCGATGAGGGGGACGAAAGCACTAGTTTTCTGGCCGCCCTTGCTGACATCCGTCCAAAGCACATTGGCGGATTTGACGACGCCCTTCTCCACTTCCGCCTGGTGCAGGATGGCGATTCTGGCTTCCTTGTAAGCATCCGCTAGTTCGGCGGCACTGTGCGCATCCGCCAGGTAACCCAGGCCCTTGGTGTGCGCTTCGCCCATCCGCGAAAGGCCACGGCCGATGTTTTCGCTCAGAATGCGCGCGGCCATCTCATCAGTGCCGGATGCAAGAGCCACCAGAGCACCGGTACCCACCACGCCTGCTCGCTTGTACTGTGTCGGGTCCTGTTTGTCCGGCGTGTCCTGCGAGGAGTGATACCACATATCGGGCCAGGTGATGAACATGACCGCGGGAATGCCGTGCTGCATGTAGGTGACGTGATCGCTGGACCCGTAGTGCTTGTCGATCTTGATATAGAACGCATCGGTGCTGCCATTGGGCGATTCCACAGGCTGCGATGCACCGTAGCCAGTGCGGCGGTAGCGCACGCGTTCGCGCGAGATTTCAGCAACGTATTCCATCACGCTCTGGGCGATGTCATTGAGGTAGGAGGGAAAGGTATCCGGGGTGCGCTGCAGCAGCCAGAAGCTGCGGCTCTGCGTCAGGCGGATGCCTTCCATGTCAAAGTTCAGATCGCCGATCAGAACCTTTTGTTTCTCCGGATGGGCTTTGAACCAGGCGTTCGTGCCGCTGATTTCCTGCACCCAGTTGAAGTTGATTGTTCTCTTGGGCCTGGGCAGTTTGCCTTCGGCGATGAGCTTCAGGTAGGCGCGGCCAATCTCCAGGGTGAGTGCGCAGCCCGAATTGTCGTCGTTCGCGCCCTGTTTAATGTAAGCCTCAAAGAGGTGTCCGCCGATGGCGACTTCCTGCGTCGTGCTGCCGTCGCCGGGAATTTCGGCATGAACGATTTCCTGCTTGTTGGGGACTTGCTCCGTCTTTGTGACGGACCGTATGGTGACCTTTTGGCCGCTGTTCAGCAGGGTTTCCAGTTCTCTTGCGGAACGCGGCGAGACGGCCCAGGCCGCTGTGTTGGGCTTGGCGTTTACCGTAGTCCAAACGATGGCGTTCATGTAATCCGTGGCGCGGTCGCCGGCCCCGATGGCGCTGATGCCGATGACGCCGACGGCACCGAACTCGACGGCCCTGTTATAGATCTGGTTGAGGCCGCTGGGGGCCAGGGAGAGGACGAATTTCCCTTTCACGTCTTTGTCTTTGAAGTCCAGGTTGGTGCCTTGTCCGACGCTGACGAGTTCGGCGCTGATATCTCCATTGGCGTTTGTGGAGGCCAGAGCTTCCGGGATGTCATGGATGTCATACAGCTTGGTTGCTTTGGGCGTGGTGGTCCAAAGTTCACCGACGACAGGCTGATAGGTTTGCCCGTTGGGATAGTCTTCGATGGCGACGTTGCTGAAGCCATATTCCCTGGCGAATTTCGCCATGATTTCCGCCTCGCGGAAGTGGGCTTGATACTCTGCCGGCGGCCGGACGAACTGGTAGGGCACCAGTTCGAGCACGTGGTGCATGGCGCGCTCGCCCGAGATCTCATTGATAATGGCCGTCATCTGTTCATGCGATAACAGCGTGCGGTCCTCTTTTTCCTGGCCAACCAGCACTCCGGCTGCACACACCAGAACGAACCCGCCGGTCCAAAGCATCCATTTCGACTTCATGACTATCTCCTCTGACTCTGGCTACAGTAGCAAATCAGTGTTCGCGCGTCCGGGTGGGCTGGAGTACGCTGCCAAAAAAACAGGAGGAGCCCAGCGTTTTGAACTTTGCCGCTGGGCTCCTCCTGTAAGTGCGGGGTTGTTACTTATCCTGCTTGAAGAGTTCCGTCCGGTCGACGTGTTCCCCCTTGAAGAGGACATAGGAGATGTTCTCCAGTGCCTTGATGTTTTCGAGCGGGTTGCCATCGAGCATCAGGAGCGTTGCTTCCTTGCCTTTCTCGATGGAGCCGAAGCGGTTCTCTGCGTGGAGTGCCTTTGCGGCATTGAGGGTTGCGGCCTGCAGGGCGACACCGGTTGGCACACCGGCCTCCACCCAGAGTTGGAGTTCGCGCTGCACTGTGGGGCCGTGGAAGACCAGCATGTTACCGGCATCACTGCCAGTGACCAGCGGCACACCATTCCGCAGAGCGTGGAGCAAGTTCTCTTTGGCGACATTCATATCGATGGGGTAGTCACCGATGGATTTGCGAATGGCCTTGGTTTCGGGTGAAGTGATCATGCGTTTGGTGCCGGCGAGTAACTCCTTCGGCGCGGATTGCATGACCAGTGAGCGGCTGAGCAGATCGAGGTTGCCCGCGGCAAACTGCGGGAAGGCTTCGGCGACGCTCAGGGTGGGGTCATAAAAGATACCAACCTTGGCCATGGCTTGGAAGAGTCCGTCGGGGATACGGTCCTGGAAGGAGCCGTGCTCGATACCGGCGGTGCGTGCTTCCACTGCGTCCATGACGTCGCGGGTGTCACCTGTGTGCACGGTCATCGGCAGTCCGACGGCTGCTGCTTCGGCGCCAACGGCTTTGAGGAGCAGTGGGTCCAGACGGTTGAAGACAACGCCGCCCGCGCCGGATTCCATCACGCCTTTGATGCAATCGACGCCGTCTGTCTTCAAGCCATCCACCATCTTCTTTGCGTCTTCAGCTGACTTTGGAATCCGGGTGAACTCGGCCAGCAGGGATTGCTTGATGTTATCCGGCATGCCGCGGAAGTACTCCGTGCCGTGGCCGCCCGCGGCGGTGAAGAGCGGTCCGCAGGAGAATAACTCCGTGCCTAGCTTTTCACCCGAGTTATAACTGGCCCGTATCTTCAGGATCTGGGTTTCCGGGTCACCGACACTGCGCACTGCCGTCACGCCGCTGTATAAGTAGGCGGCGAGGGCGTGCTCCATGCCTTTCTGGTAGTCATAATCCTTGGCGTTCTCAATGAAGCCGCCGGGAGCTGTGAGGTGGATGTGCATATCCACCAGGCCGGGCATGATGGTTTTGCCGGCAGCCTCGACGGTATCGGCCTTGAGGTCTTTCGGGTCAGGTATGTTGCCTTCGTAGATAGCTTCAATCCTGCCGCCTTTGACGAGCACTGCGCCGTTTTCGATGACTTTGCCGTTCCCAATGATGATACGGGCATTGCGGAAGAGCCGGGTGCGGGAGCGCATCAAGTCACGTTCCAGAATCTTGCTCTTGGTTATGTTTTCCTTTGACTTCATATCCCACGCGCCGAGTGCGACGAACGGGATGAGGACTGCGAGGATCCATAACTTCGCGGCGGGCCGCATCTTTTCTTCTTTCTCCCAGCGGAAGAGTTTGACGGCGAGGAAGGTGCCGATGACGGCGGTCGCGATCAGGGCGAAGAACTGGACTCTTACATCCATCAGTGATTCATTTCTTACCAGCATGCCCTTCAGGCCGGTAACCAGATGGGTGGCGGGGATGAACTGGGTGGCGGTGAGCAGCCAGGCGGGAAACATGCCTGTGGGGAAGGATGCGCCGCTAAGGAAGAGCATGCCGATATACAGGACCTGGATGATGATGGCGCTTTCCTGCACGGAGTTGACTACGGCGGCAACCATCAGGCCGATCGCGCGGATGGCAGTTACACCCACTGCGATGAACAGAAAGATGGTGACGATGTTATCGGGGATGGGCATGCCGTAGTTCACGTGGGCGATGAAGAACATCAGGGCCACATAGGGCAGATAGACGACGAGGCCAGTTACTGCGGCGGCAACCAGAAGGGGCAACGGGCCGGTGGGAGTTACTTTGAAGCGGCGGAGGATATTCGCTTCGCGCTCCTGGACGGCTCGCATCCCCGCGCCGAACAAGCCGTTGCCAAGGATGCCGATCACGGTCACCATGGCGACGATTTCGAGAGCGACGCCGCCCTGTTCGGCATGGTTCGCCTGCGCGAAGATGAAGAAGAACAGCAGGGGCATCAGGTAGTTGAAGAAGATCACGATCTTCTGCCGGAATGCGAGACGTATCTCATTCCGGATCAAACTGATATAGGCTTTGGTCATTGGATTAGTCCCTCAACTTCTTTCCGGTCAGCTCAATGAAGACATCTTCGAGAGTAGGTTTGCGCAGTGAGATATCGACGAGGCCGAAGCCCTGTGCGTCGATCCACTTGACCATCTCGACCAGGGTGCGGGCGGGCTGGGAGCTTTGGACTTCGAGATGTTTGCCGTCATCGGTGAGTGTGATCTTGCCGGCGCAGGGCCAGTCCGGGAGAGCCATGCCGGAGAGCGAGCGGTCGACTTCAGCTTCTATCCTGCTTTGGCTGGCGCTTTGATCCTGCAGTTGTTTGGGGGTGCCGATGGCGATGATCCTGCCGGAATCGACGATGGCGACGCGGTCGCATAACTTCTCGGCTTCTTCGATGTAATGCGTGGTCATGACGATGGTGCGTTGTTCCCCGCGTAGATAGAGGAGCAGGTCACGGATTTCGAGGCGCACCTGGGGGTCGAGTCCAGTAGTGGGCTCATCGAGGAAGAGCAGTGCGGGGTCATTGACGAGCCCCATGGCGATGGCGAGCCGCTGTTTCTGGCCGCCGGAGAGAGTGGAGAAGAAGGCGTCCTTCTTTTCCCAGAGTTGCAGGCGTTTGAGGAGGCCGTCGGCGTCCATGTTTTTGGTGTAGAAGGAGGCGAAGAGGTCGAGCGCTTCCTTGACGCGGATTTTATCGGGCAGGTTGGTGGCCTGCAGGCAGACGCCGATGCGGTCTTTGAGGGCGTTCTTTTGTTTGTCGGGGTCGAGGCCGAGGACTTCGACAACGCCACTGGTGCGCTGGCGGATGCCTTCGAGGATTTCGACGGTGGTGGTTTTACCGGCACCGTTGGGGCCGAGGAGTCCGAAGACTTCGCCGGATTTCACTTCGAAGTCGATACCTTTGACGGCTTCGACGTCGCCGTAGGACTTCTTGAGTCCGCGGACGGAGATGGCGTTAGTTGACATAAGCTTCCGTCTCAGAGTAACGAAAGGCGGGCGGGAAAGTTCCGTTTTCCGATGAATGGTGGGAAAAGCGGGATGGGTGGTTGCGGGGGAGGCGAAATGGGACGGGGGTCCCGGTCGCCCCGGGCAATGGTGCGTTCGACGGGCACCAGCTAGCCGGCAAAGGCCGGGGCGGCCTCATCACAAACAAGCATTCGCCGCCGCCCCGAGGTCCGTTTTGCCGGCGAATACTTAGGAGATCGAGGTCGAGGAAGTAGATTGTTTGCATAGGTTTAGCCACGGATGGACCCGGATAAACACGGATACACGCGTTTTAGTTAGAGTATTCGTGGGCGAACCAACTGGCGCTGACTTTGGAGGGCAGGACCTGGGACTGGATATTGGGGGAGGCCTTGGCTGATTGTTGCGTGAGGGCCAACAGGAAGAAGAAGGCGAGAATTGCGGCGGCGGCGCGGGCGAATTCGAAGAGGGGTTTGCGCTGGGCGGACGCTGTATGTGTTGGAGCGAAAGGGCTTCCGGGGAACGTTGGGTTCGTTTGTTCCTCATTGGATTCCTCGTACGGGGAGGGGTCGACGATGGTGCATTCGGCGGCTGGCGGGTATTGTTCGGAGAACTGGCGGATCTTGAGGAATTCATCAAGCGCGCGGGCCTTCATGCGGGAGGTGCGCATTTCGTAGCGGTGGAGGAGCTGGTGGGCTTCTTCGCCATGGAGGTTCCGGAAGCCGCTGGCGAGGAGGGTGATGCTGTCGTCGAGATAGGTGCCGGGGGCGCAGGCATCGTCGAGGAGCCGGGTGGAGACGGCGCGGAT
>CAIXXM010000106.1 GCA_903923395.1 uncultured Acidobacteriia bacterium | reverse complement strand
TTGGATACACTCTGTCATAGCAAAGGCCGTTCTCCTCTCTGACTCAACTCGTTCTAGACAAACCAGTTATGCCAGATCAGACGGCCTTTTGCCTAATATTGGTGAGAATTCCGGGCTAGAGGGGGTGGGGAAGGAGCCATGTTTGGCACAGAGTCTGGCTCCACAGACAATCTTGTTTTCGTTCTCATCCAGCGGGACCCGGTTTTCAAAAAAGGCCCGTACGGTAATCAAGTCCTTCGTGACAGGCACCAATTGGCCAGTAGACTACGCCCAAATGTTCGAACCGTGTCCACAACGGGGACGCAACTATCTGCCAAGCACAACGTCAATCCCCGCGAGGATTAGCTGAACCCGCGCCCGTGAAACCTTACCCGCACATTCTGTCAGGACTTCCCGATCCACTGTAAGAATCTGCGCGACGTTGGCCACTGAGTCCTTGACCAGCCCTGTGACTTGGGACGGAAGAGCCACATTACCCGGAGCGTCACCCCACTTTAGATTGCTCGTCAGGGGCACACAAATGACAGTCGCAATTCGGCTCTGATTGAGTGAATCGCCCTGAACAACGACAACAGGACGGCGAAAACCGGGTCCCGAACCTGTCGCTGATGGAAGGTCAGCCCACCAGATTTCGCCCTGCGAGATTACCACTCAACACGTTCCAGTGTGTTCCGTGCCGTAAGCGAAACAAGAGGGTTGGCACCACTCGCGCCGATGTCGTCCAGTACAGAGTTCATACCTTCGGTAACCGCATCACCGGAATGGCGGGCAACGTATTCCCGCACGGCAGCGGCATAAATGTCGCTGCGCGAACGCTTCGTCCGTTGCGCAAGTCGTTCAGCACCGGCAAAAACATCTTCGGGGATCGACACTGCAGTTTTCATACCAAAAGTATAAATTACATTGAGAACTGCTTTTCCATCACAGTCCATATAGCTGCGACCCCGGGGATGAAACGCAGTCTCCACCGCCTTGGTGACACCTCCTCAAACTGCTGTGCCGTCCTCAGCAGCACTTCGCGCGCTTATATTTCGCGGCGAAGCGTTCATCTGAGAAGCGGCGCCATTCGGCTCCGGAGTGCTTCACGCCGTGCACGGCGAGATGGCGCTGGTAGGCGTTTTGGTCGCCAATCTCGCGAAGCAGCCCGAGCAAGTTAGTGCTGATGGAACGCCAAAGGGCTCTCATACGCCCTCCGCGCTGAGTTTGCTTTGGACGAACGGGGTTTCGGTCATCACTGGCTTCTTGCTGCCAGTGAGGAGTTGGTACCAGACGTGGAGTGAGTCCAGCAGGACGATGGTGACCAGGAACAGGAAGAGCCCGCAGATGGCGGCATCGAGGTTGGCGTTGAACAGAATAGTCTTGGTCTCCGCGACCTTCGCCGCCGGGATCTTGCCGGAACTGAGCGCCGCATTCAGTGCATCGGCCTGCGCGAGGAAGCCGATGCGGGGGACCGGCGAGAAGATCTTCTGCCACGCGGAGCTGAACGTCACCGTGACCAGCCAGATGAGCGGGAGGATCGTAATCGCCATGTACTTCGCGCCATGCATCTTGATCAAAACAGTAGTGGCCACGGCGAGGGCGATGGCAGCAAGCAATTGATTCGCAATACCGAAAAGCGGCCAGAGGGTGTTGACGCCGCCGAGCGGATCAAGCACGCCCTGCACGAGGAAGTAGCCCCAGCCGAGGACCACTGCCGCCGAGCCGCCGATCACGCCGGGCATCCAGCTGGTGCGGCCGAGCGGCTTCCAGATCTGACCAAGCAGGTCTTGCAGCATGAAGCGGCCCACGCGCGTGCCGGCATCAATGATGGTCAGAATGAAGAGCGCCTCAAACATGATGGCGAAGTGGTACCAGAAACCAATAACGGCTTCCCCGCCGCCGCCTTTGGCGAAGATGTGGGCCATGCCGAGGGCGAGTGAGGGTGCGCCGCCAGTGCGGGAAAAAAGAGTGGTTTCGCCGACGCTGCGGGCCAATTGCGCCATGGTGTCCGCGGTGACAGGGTAGCCCCAGGCGCTGATGGTTTTCACGGCGGCATCGGCGGTCTTGCCGATGAGTCCGGCGGGGGAGTTGACGGCGAAGTAGACGCCGGGGTCGAGCACGCAGGCGGCAATCATGGCCATGATGGCGACCAAACTTTCGAGCAGCATGGAGCCGTAGCCGACCTGGGTGGTGTGGCCCTCTTTGGCGAGCATCTTGGGTGTGGTGCCGGAGGAGATCAGCGAGTGGAAACCGGAGATGGCTCCGCAGGCGATGGTGATGAAGCAGAAGGGGAAGATTTTGCCGGCGACGACGGGTCCGGTGCCGTCAACGAATTTGGAGAGCGCGGGCATCTGGAGTTCCGGGCGGACGAGCAGGATGCCGGCGGCCAGCATCAGGATGACGCCGAGTTTGACGAAGGTGCTGAGGTAATCGCGCGGGGCGAGGAGCAGCCAGACGGGGAGAGCGCTGGCGAGGAAGCCGTAGATGATGATGGCGATGGCGATCGTCATGGCCGGAAGGGTCCAGGCGGCTGCGTAGGGGGAGGTCGAGATCCACTGGCCGCCGAAGATCGCGAGCAGGAGGAAGACGAAGCCGATGGCCGAGCATTCCAGGACCTTGCCGGGGCGCCAGTAGCGGAGATAGAGGCCCATGAAGAGTGCGATGGGCATGGTGGCGGCGATGGTGAAGGTGCCCCACGGGCTGCCGGCGAGGGCGTTGACGACGACGAGACCGACCACGGCCAGCAGAATCACCATGATGAGGAGGACGGTGACGAGGGAGACGAGTCCGCCGACTTTGCCGATCTCTTCACGGGCCATTTGGCCGAGGGATTTGCCATCGCGGCGGACGGAGGCAAAGAGGATGACGAAGTCCTGGACGGCACCGGCGAGGACGGCACCCGCGATGATCCAGATGGTGCCGGGGAGGTAGCCGAACTGGGCGGCGAGGACGGGTCCGACGAGGGGGCCGGGTCCGGCGATGGCGGCGAAGTGGTGGCCGAAGGTGATCCAGCGGTTGGTGGGGACGTAGTCGTGGCCGTTGTCGAGGCGTTCAGCGGGGGTGGCGCGGGCGTTGTCCAGCACCATGACTTTGGCGGCGATGAAGGCGCCGTAGAAGCGGTAGCCGATGAGGTAGGTGCAGACGGAGGCGAGGACGAGCCAGATGCTGTTGATGTGTTCGCCGCGGGAAGTGGCGATGGCACCGAGGCAGATGGCACCGGTGAGGGCGATAGCGGTCCAGAGCAACCGCTGCAAAAAGGTCATGGATCAAACTGTGTCAAAAATAGGGGTGTGGATGCAAGGGGAATCGGCGGGAAGGCGGTGCGATTCATGGCAGAATCAAGTGGAGAGCCTTTCATGCTAATTGCGATTGAGATTCCAGACAACATCGCGGGAGTGATTGCACCAGAACAGGATCCGTCGCGTGCAGCGCTGGAGGCGCTCGCGTTGGAAGGCTACCGGAGCGGGCGCCTTGGAGAATCCGCCGTCCGCCGTTTGCTGGGATATCGAACCCGCATGGACGTTCATGCTTTCCTCAATGCACACGGAGTGGAGCCGCATTACGCGCTGGAAGACTTGGAAAAGGATACGGCGGTGGCACTCCAGACGGCCCAAAAGTTTCGGAACTTGGGAGTTTGAACCGCACCACCATGGTTGTAGTTGCCGACACCGGTCCGATCAACTACTTAGTGCGGATTGGGGAAATCGAATTACTGCCAGCTCTATTCGGCCGCATCATCATACCGGTGTCCGTCCAATTCGAATTGCTTGATGCTGGCGCTCCAGCGTCGGTCAGATGGTGGATGGCGAACCCACCAGCCTGGTTGGATGTTCGAACGCCCAGTCTTGCACCCGATCCCGCACTTGTGGCAGCAGATCTGGATCGAGGCGAACAGGATGCCATTCTTCTCGCATTGGAGTTGGCATCAGACCAGATCATCATGGATGAAATGGATGGCCGGCGGGAAGCGAAACGCAGACAGATAAATGTGACGGGGACACTGGGTGTATTGCGTACCGCAGCCACCTTCGGCCTTGTCGACTTGGAAGAAGTTCTCAATCGGCTTCTGCGGACAAATTTTCATGTATCCCGAAAGCTGATTGATCAGATCATCGCGGAGTCGAATAAGTAACGGGATCGGTGCTGGAAAATCGGGGATGGAGTGCGGCGCTTGGAAACGGAAGAGGCTTACCCGCGATAAGTTCATGCTCCCGGTCGAACGCCGTGTCGAGGTACACATCCACGGTCATCCCGGTTCGCTCAGCATCACGCACACCCGCCGGGCTGCCTCATGCGACGCGCTCTTCTTCGATGATCCGTTGCCGGTAGCCGCGACTTCGCCAACTCTGGCTTCCACGATGAACTGCCGCGCGTGGCCCGGACCCATCTCGGCAATCACCGCATAGGCGGGCCGGGCGAGCTTTTTATCGCGGGACAGGCGTTCCAGTTCTGCGCGGAAATCATGCGGCGGACCGGCTCCGGCGAGCTGGGCTAGTTCGTCATCATTCGGCATGGCATGCAAAGTGATGAAATCACTGACGGCTTTGCCACCGCCGTCGAGCCCACCGGCATCGAGGTACATAGCCGCGATGATGGCTTCGACGGCATTCACCAGAAGGCGCTGCTTGCCGCGTCCGCCAGCGGTTTCTTCGCCGCGGCCGAGGTGCAGGTATTGACCCAATTCCAAACGGTGCGCCGTGCGCAGAAGATGCGCCGCGCTGACCAGGTGATTCTTCAGCAGGGACAACTGCCCCTCACTGTACGCGGGGTAGCGGTGGAACAGCCATTCGCAGACGACGAACCCGAGGATCGAATCGCCGAGGAATTCCAGCCGCTCGTTATCGCCCGAGTAGCCCGCAGGGGCATTTCTCGGAACGCTGCCGTTCGACTGAATCTCATTGGCAATGGAACTGTGGGTGACGGCCCGCGTCAACAGGTCCCGGTTCCGGAAGCGATAACCGAGAGCAACTTCGAGATCTTCCAAATTTGCCGGCATGTTTGCTGCGGCCCGGCTGTCCGTAACAGTGCTGCCCGTCAACGGACAACCCGGCCGCGTTCCCATTCGTAGTTACTTCTTTGCAGCTGCTTTCAGCTTTTCGTTCTGTTCTTTATCTTTGGTGGCGATGTTCTTGGCGTTGGGGTCAACGTTGGGGGCCGAGATGACTTTGTCGTCGTAGGCGATCGCTTCATCATACTTGCCGGCGGTCATCATGGCGCGGCCAGCGCGGATCAGCGTATAGGGGTCCGGGCTGGTGGCATAGGCTTTGTCGTAACCGGCCTTGGCGTCATCGTACTTCTTGCGGATCACGTTGGCGGAGGCGATGGCGACCATGGCGTCGGCCTGCACGCCTGCCTTGTAGCCATTCCACTGCTCATCAGTGATCTGGGGGTTGGGCTTGGGAGCATCTTTGACGGCATTGATGGCGTCATTGGCGTACTTTTCCGCCTTCGCGAGCTTTTCATTTTTGTCGAGATCGGATTCGCGGGTGGTGCTGGAGTAGATGTTCGCGAGCAGGCTCATGGCATCGAAGTTCTTGGCGTCGGCGTCGAGTGCCTGTTCGGCATAGACGATGGCCTTTTCGTTCTGGCCTTTGGCTTGGTAGGCCTTGGCTTCCATTTGGAGCGCGGCACCTTTGTAATCCGTGTCAGCAAAGTTGGTGATCAATTCGTCAGCAGCCTTGATAATGGCGTCTGCCGTTTGCGCGGAAAAGAGAGCCTGCAGCGCTTGCACCTCCTTCTGTGACTTTGGTTTTGGCGTCTTCTGCGCAAAGGCAGGGATGCAGAGAGCCGCCAGCGCGGTAAGCAGAGCAAATGTTTTCATCGTTCCCGGTTCCTCACTCGATTTGAATTAATTGTTGGCAATGGCGGCGGCTTCTTTCTCTGCCGCCTGCCGGGCGTCTATTGCCGCTTCGCCCTTGACAGCCAATGCCTGTCCGTAGAACTTCTTCGCGGACTCAGGATCTTTTGCGGCCTTGGAAAGCCGTCCCAGATATACATAAGACCATGCCCGGGTCCAATCATCGGGCGTGGTGGTCAAAGCCTTCTCAAAAAGCTTGTAGGCGCTCTCCGGCTGGTTCTGCATGAGAGCGATCTTCGCGAGGCCGTACCAGCCCTGCGCATGCTCGCCGTCGGAGGCCCTTTGATCGAGCGCCTTGGTGTAGAGTTTACGGGCTTCTTCGATGTTGCGGCTCTTCAGTTGTGCGTCGGCCTGGGCCAGAGTCTGGCCGGCGGGGGACAGGGCGGGCGGGGCAGGCTTCGCATTCTTGATCGTGCTGACGGGGCGGGTTTTGTCGAACTTCACTGCGTCGAGCCGCCTGGTTTCTTTCGAGGGGTCGATGGCATCGATCATTTCCGGCAGGAAGAAGCGCAAGCCCTGTGGCTGGGCTTCGTAGGTGGCCAGAAGATCGTAGAACACGGGGGTGAGGATAAAGCCCTGGCGGGCGGCGAAGGAAACGTTGTCCGGCCGCTTGTCCAGTTTGGCTTCAATCGCTTTGATCAGGCATTCTGTGGCGAGCAGGACGTAATCGCTCTTGTAGCGCTCGTCAAGCGCGGGCGCACCCTTGGCAAAGTCGATGAGGGATTTCTTGGTGTCGAGCGCCAAACCCCACTTAATCACAATGGGATCAATGTGATAGTGCAGATAGGCGTGGCGGATGTCAAAGACCTTGGGCGGTTCGGTGCAGGTGGCGTCTGACTCTGATTTCGGGATGCAGGCATGGGTCACGATAGCGAAGGCATCATCACCGTAGCTGCGGGTTTGGACTTGGTTCGGCGAGGCGAGCAGGTCAATCCAGACGCGGAAGACGCGGCCGAGATAGCCGCCGCTGGGAGCGCGCAGATAGGAATTAATGACCGTGTTGATCTCCAGCATGCTGGAGTGGTACCGCTCCAGTTCCTTTTCGTACAGGGGATAGGCCTGCTGCCAGAGCGAGCGCAGGTGCGCCTGCGTGTAGAACTGGGCGAGCAGCGGGCGGAAATCCTGCAGCGCGAGGGCATCCGGCGGCACTTCCACATCGCGTGTGCGCCAGGCGAAATCCGGCGCGGGGCCGATGGAAAGCGCCAGGGAGATGTACTGCGAAAGGTCTTCCGTGGCATCGTACTTCTGGTGATGCTTGTAGAAACTCTTCATTTCCGCCAGCACGGGAATGTTCTGTGCGGCGAGGACCCGGCGCAGTTCCGCACGGATGGGGCTGTTGTTGGGGGAATTGACGTCAGCATCATAACCGCACATGTTGATGGCGGCCATGACGATGAAAAGATTCTCGTTCGTATCGAGACGAACGGTTTCCGCCGCCCGTGCCGGAAGCAGGGCCGCCGACAGAAGAGTGCAGCAAAGCAGAAGTTGACGCAAGATTCCCCTGATTTTATCACCGCAATGGAATAGCAACACGATTCGCAAGATATCCTCAATATGGTGACTGCCTTAAGCATTCTCATGGTTTCGTCGGAAGCCAGCCCTTACGCGAAAAGCGGAGGCCTGGCGGACGTGTTGGGTGCGCTGCCGGCAGCGCTCGCGGCACTGGGTCACAAAGTGGCTGTGGTGATTCCGCGCTACCAGGGTGCGAGGACGGCTCCGGCACGGCGCGTGATTGATGTTCTGCCGGTGAGCCTGGGCGGCGGGATCTATGAAGTAGGTGTCTGGGAGTTGCAATCCGCCGGAGTGATGTATTACTTCGTGGATCATCCCGGTCTATACGACCGCAACGGTCTCTACGGCGACCAGTATGGCGACTTCGGTGACAACCACATCCGCTATGGCGTGCTGGCGAAGGCGGCTCTGGAGATTGCGCGGCTGCTCTTCCCCACCGATATCTTCCACGGGCATGACTGGCAGGCGGGACTGCTGCCGGTTTATCTGAAAGCAGCGGCGGCGGTCAATCCGGTGTATCTGGGCTCGCGGACAGTGATGACTATCCACAACCTGGGGTATCTGGGAATCTTCCCCCGCAACAAGATGCATGAGGTTTCGCTGCCGGACAGTTTGTACCGGCCGGATCTGGTGGAGTTCTACGGGTCAGTGAGCATGCTAAAGGCGGGGCTGGTCTTCTGTGATGCGATTACGACAGTGAGCCGGAAGTATGCCGAGGAGATACAGACTCCCGAGTATGGGTTCCGTCTGGAAGGTTTGCTGCGGGCGAGATCAGGGCAGTTGACCGGGATTTTGAATGGCGCGGATTACAGCCGCTGGAACCCGGCCGCGGACAAGTTACTCTGCGCCGGGTATACGCCGGAGGATTTGAGCGGGAAGCGGGAGTGCAAAGCGGCGCTGCTGAAAGAAATGGGTCTGCCGGAGCAGGCCATCGACAAGCCGCTGCTGGGCATTGTGTCACGGTTTGCCAGCCAGAAGGGTTTTGACCTCATTGCGGAGGCGGCCTGGAAGATCTTCGCGGAAGAAGATGTGTATCTGGTGGCTCTGGGCAATGGGGAATCGCGTTATGAAGACCTTTTCCGCCGCCTGCACCACGCGTTTCCAAATAAAGTGGCGATCTGGCTGGGCTACAACGATCAACTGGCGCACAGTATTGAAGCCGGTGCCGATATGTTCCTGATGCCGAGCCTGTATGAGCCGTGCGGGTTGAATCAGATCTACAGCCTGCGTTACGGAACGGTTCCAATCGTCCGGGCAACGGGCGGTCTGGATGATACGATCAACGGGGAAACCGGTTTTAAGTTCTACGACTACAACGGCTATGCGCTGCTCGAGACCATCCGGGCCGCCCTCCGCGCGTTTGCGGACCGGGAAGCGTGGGAGAAGATGATGGTGAAGGGCATGCGCGAGGATTTCTCGTGGGCTCCGTCGGCGCTCCAGTACTCGGAGTTGTACCGCAAGTTGCATCCTGCGGGCTGATGCAGGGCTCTAATAGAACTGAAACGGAGTAAACAAATTATGGCAGGAACAAACACTCTCACATTCACTGATGCAGCATGGGATACCGAAGTTCTCAAGTCTGAGACTCCCGTACTGGTTGATTTTTGGGCGGTATGGTGCGGCCCATGCCGGCAGATGACCCCGATTGTGGATCAATTGGCTGACGAATATGCCGGCAAGGCGAAGATTGGCAAATTGAATGTCGATGAAAATGGCCAGACCGCGATGCGCTATCAAGTACGCGGCATTCCGACGATGCTGCTGTTCAAGGGCGGCCAGTTGGTCGGCTCCAAGGTGGGCGCGGTTGGCAAGGGCGATTTGCAGAAGCTGCTGGACGGCGCGCTGTAAGATTCCCTGCGAAGGTGGATGCACGAGAGGCCCGGTGCGGAGCGATCCGAACTGGGCCTTTTTGTCTTAGATCACAGCCATACCACCCTTTTTACAGCTGTCCGACCTAATCCACGGCTCATTCTACGCCGATAGTAGTGCATGACAGACAGGCGCGTGGAAAGCCGTTATTTATGTGCGGATATTGTCCGCATTTCGTGGCAGGGTGCGGAGAGGGCGGAAGCTGTGCTGGAGGATATCTCCGCGCATGGCATCTGCGTTCAATTGGATGAGGAGATTGCGGAGGGAACGCGTATCCACAGTTATCTGGGAGAGCAGGAATTCGCGGGGCGGGTACGCTACTGCAAGTTTCAGGATATTGGGTGGTTTGTAGGGATTCATTTCGATGATGCGGAGAGGTGGAGTGAGCAGATCTACCAGCCGCAGCATTTGACGAATTTGATGGAGTTGGCAGGGCGGACAGCGTCGTAGGGAACTGGCCGCCTGGCTCTTTGACTGGAAATGCGCTCCTATATGGAAGCGGCCCCCCGCGATTTCGGAGGACATAAGGCTATTGCACTGCGATAGTGACCTGGTCGTGAAAGGCCTCCGCGGTGAGGATCGCCACGGGAGTTTCACCACTGAAGGGCAGGTTCGCCGGAATTTGGAAGTTGACCTGGTAGAGGCCTGGCAGGGCGGAGAGCCCGGCGTAATATACAGTCGCCGGGATTCCGCCCACCAGAATTTGAATCTGGGTCTTGGCGGCGTCCGCACCGGTCGCACTGGAGCCGTCGCTGATAGGATTCACCACGGCACCCAAGCCCGTCAGATACATGGAAACGATGTCCCCTTTTTTAGCAGGGCTGGCCACCGTGATGATCGAATAATCGGCATGCAGGATCGCGCCGTCATTGCTGCCGCTGCTGTCCAGCGTGAAGATACCGGGCGAGGTGTTGGCTAAGGGAACCGTGACCGTGTTGGAGGGAGACCCGTTGCTGGTGACCACGATGGCGGCAGTTGAGCCCGTCACGCCATAGGGGACAAGAACATCGAGTTGACCGGGGCTGACGAAATACAGCGGGGCCTGGATGCCGCCGATTGTGACCGAAACATTGACCAGCGTCTTGGGGTAAGGAGGCGCTGCGACAGCCGTGGAGTTCGCGAGATTCGATCCATAAATGGCAATGAACTCACCGGGCGAAATGGCATCCAGCGCCGGGGCACCGCTGGCGGCATTCACGACGCCAAGGGGGTTGATAAACACGCCCGGACCGGAAAGCGCCGGGACGGCCATGGCGAAGCCGATCTCGTAGCCGGTGGGATCAAAGAGCGTATCCGTGGTGGAGACAGCCATGAGTTTACCGGCTGTCCCGAGTCCGAGTTTGGAATATCCGGCCGAACCCGAGCCGTCCGCGGCTACTGTAAACGGGACACTGTCGGTCTCATTGAGGGCTGCGGTGGCACCAAGATAGTTGAGCCTGCGGGAAGATACCATGGCTGCTGCTCCAGCGCGGCGGGAACCGGCGAAGGCGGACGGACCGCCCTTGGGATCGGCACGAAGGCCCGCGAACCACATACTCTGGGCCACGCTCGCATTGTTTGCGGTTCCGCCGGTGATGGCTTTCACGGCGATGACGATGTCATGAGCACCTGCCGTTGCTGCGATAACAATGTTCCCTGAACTGGATACCTGCAATGACCTGGACGCACTGTTGAGCAGTGCCCCGGACTGAGTTTGTCCAGCGCCAAAAGGGAAAGCAAGGGTTCCCGTGCCGTCAGAATTCACCGCGTAATTGGCACCCGTGACGAACTGCGTCATTACAGAGCCACTCAGATTCGCGGCATGCCCGAGAGCCGTGACCGATGCGAGGTTACCCTTGCCATCTGCCGTGAAAGAAACGAAGGAATTCCGCACTTGGGACATGGAAGCACCGGTGAGTTCGAAGTCAGCCGCGAAGTAGGGACCGGTGATGGAAGCCAGGGTTTGCCCGGCGGCGGGCGCGGGAATGGCAATCAAGAAATCAAACGTATTGGCGGAGCCTTCCGTGCTGGAACCAATAACGGCTTCGCTGGAATAACGCGCATTGATCTGCAGCGCGGCCTTTTGCGGATTGGTAAGTGTCAATACGCCCCCCGCTGTCATGGCGTACTGCCCGCTGACTGTATATGAGAGGGGCACGGACGTTCCTGTGACCTGTTGACCGGTGAAAGAATATGCTCCGGCACCGTTGAAGGTAACAGTGCCCGTGATACTGCGGGCGTCCGTGACATTGCCGGTGGCATCCGTGGTGAACTGCAGATGCCGCATGAAGTACTTCGCGTTCAAGCTGGCATTGGACAGAACCTGAGCGCTGAGGGAAGCGGTCAAGAGAAAGAAGAACGGCGTGATCTTACGTCCAAAGCTCATTGATCGGTCCATATAGGTTCTGCTCCGAGAACGGTACATATTCAAAACCGCGGTTGAAAGGGTCATCACAGCGGACGGTGGTCCAGTTGATGCCGAGAGCTGAGTAAATTGTGGCCTCGATATCTTCGGGCTTCACATAGCGGTTGCGGGACCAACCGAAATCAGCGGTATCTGAACCATCGGCAGTTGTCTGCCCAATGACCTTGCCGCCATGGATTCCTCCGCCAGCGAAGACGATGGATTGCTGGTTCAAGTGGTCGCGCCCGCCCGCGGGAGTGACAGGGCCGACAGTTCGTCCGAATTCGCCCGCGATCACAACGAGTGTCTGGCTCAACAGGCCACTGGCCGCAAGATCTGTCAGAAGCGCGCCGACACCGGTGTCCAGCACGGGACAGAGCGTGAAGAGGTTATTCCCCTTGGGATCCTGCTGGCCATAAATATCCTGGTGCATATCCCAGCCGCCCAAAGTGATCTGGACGAAGCGTGTGCCTTGATTGGCAGCGAGGACCTGCTTCGCGACGAGACACGCATTGCCGAAAGAATTATCGCCGTACCGGGCTTTATCCGTGGAACTGTAAGAGAACGCCTGCTGGACTGCGGTGTTGTACATGATCTGCTGGGCGGAGTTGTAGAACTCATCGTAATCGGACGCGGGAGTTCCCAAAGGGGAGTTAATCCGCAACGGGTCATCCAGTTGGTGAACGCGGCTCCAAAGGTCGTTGAAACGGCTCTGCCCCAGCGGGTTGGAGGTGTTGGGAATCCCGCTCTGCGCGGGAGTAACGCGGAACGGTGCATAAGTGGCTGGCAGATAGCCATTGCCTGGTGCGGTGGCGGAATTCAGCGCAATGAAAGTGGGAAAGACTTGTCCGGGGGTGCGGGATGCGGCTTTCTCAATGGCGACGATACTGCCGATGTTAGGCGCAATGTCACCGAGCGCGGCAGAGGGGTTTCGGCCGATCTGTGTCCAGCGCTGCGCCAGGCTGTGTACCAGTGCCCAGGGCTGAACGGAGCGGACAATCGCCATGTTATTCAACTGTTTACCCATGTTCGGCAGCAGGCCCACGGGCCAGTTGATGCCGTTGATCATGGTTGGGTTCATGGCGGCGGGCGTGGTTCCGTTGACCACCTTGAGGTCAAAGGTATCGATGTGGCTTGGTGCGCCCGCAAGCAGGATGAAGATGCAATTCTTCGCCTTGTTTTGCGTGGTTACATTCTGAGAGGTTTGAACAGTACAGGCATCAGCCTTGTTGTCCAGGAGAAAGGAACCGGCGAGTCCGGCACCGGCAACTTCGAAGAAAGCCCGGCGGGACAAATGCGGGCGGCTCAGACTCCTCCCGGGCCGCTGATACTTGGCGATCCACTTATTGAACTGGTCTTGTCCGGTCATATCAGCCTCTCAGTAATTGAAGACGAAATCGACTTTGTTGTAGAGACTCCAGAGCAAGTTCTGCGCTTCTGTCGTCCGGCTGGTGGCCGCCGCGAGGTTGCCAGACGCGATGGAAAGTTCCGTCGCGCTGGGGTGGCGCGAGAGCACCGCCATGAAGAGGGTGTCGATGAGCGTGGCGTCCGGTTGTGCCAGTGCGGCCGTAAGCAGCGGACTGGCGGCACTTCCCGCAGGCGTCGTACGGTTGATGAGGAACGTATCGTTCATCAGGTTCAAGGCCTGTTGGATGGAGCCTTCACCGGAGCGGGGCTGGTCATCGCGGTTGCCTCTTAGAAAGGCGTCGAGGAATCCGGAGATATTCCCGGTGGCTCCATCAGGAAGCGCGACAGTCTCCGGGAACTGCATGGCATAACTGACGGTGCCGTAAGGGCTGGCGAGGGTATAGCTCGGGACGACGCGGCTGGAGACTGCGATTGCGTCATGCACTTCCTCCGCCCAGAGACGTCGTACGAATTTTCTGGCGTAGAGACTGGCCCAGGCATCGTTCCACTGGCCGTCGTATCTGGAGGAAAGCTGGTATGCCTGCGAGTTCGCGATCTGACGCATCAGCCACTTCAGGTCATAGCCATTCTGGGCGAAGGCCTGCGCGAGGGCATTCAACAACCGCGGGTTGGATGCCTGCAAAGTCCAGCCAGCGGGGGGCGGATTGTCAGGGTCCAGCCGAAGGGGGTCGAAGGCATTCGGCGGGTCCACCAGACCCACACCGAAGAAGTAGGCCCAAACATAGTTGACCGCCGCCCGGGCAAATTGGGGGTCGGAGGTAATCATGCGGGCGAAGGCAACGCGGTAGTTCTCGCCGGACTTCGGCGTCTCGCCGGTAAAGATGTAACTGGGCGGAATATTTGTTAGTGTGCCAACAGGCTGGCGCGGGGGCCGGTTCCCAGTGGTGGTATTGAGGGGATAATCTTTGCTGGCATGTGTTGAGGAATCTGTGATGCCCCAGTAATAAGGAGTAACCACGTTGGGGTCCACGCGCGTGTTGTTGGTGTAAGTGTGCGAAAGAAAGGATGCCATACCCCAGGCATTGACGCGTGTCTGCTGGGAGGCCCAAAGGCTGAGCGTATCCAAATGGCCTCTGCCGTTGTGACACAGCAGGCAGTTGAGATGTGTTATCCCCAGAAAATCATTGGCAGCGTTTGCGGTTTGCAGGTCAAAGATATCTTGAATGGGGCCGCCTGTCGCGACGCCGCCGGCAAGATAATTCAAGGTGCCGGTGGTGTAACTGTTGTCGCCCGTGGCGGTGAGTAAGTCCGTGGCGATCTGGTTGTAGGGCTTGTTCGCGGCCAGTGCACCTTTTAGATATTGATAGAAGGCTTCCACGCCATCGGTATAACGGCGGACCTGGGAGTTTGAGGAATTATTGCGGAACAGATCCCCATAGAACATCGTCCACTTATCCACCCACTGGGGACTTGCGAGAAGCTGATCGATCAGGCCGGCTCGCTTGTTGGGATCATTCGAGGCGACGAAGCTGAGGACGGTATTGGGGTCCGGGATGCGGCCAGTCAGATCAAGCGTGACGCGGCGGATGAACTCATAGTCCGTGGTTTGGTCAGCAGGCTCCACGCCCGCATCCGCCATGGCACTGAACAGATATTTATCGACCAAGCCCAGGTTATTGAGGGTTGTTGTACCGCCGGTTCGACTGCCGCCCGGCACCGGGGGAAGGCCGGCGAGTTCCACGCGACGGGTGAGGGCCGCAAGCTTCGCGGCATGCAGAGCCTGCGGGGAAGCCGTTGCCGGGATTGTGACACCGGTTCCCCCGGAAAAGTCTTTGAGTTCGAGGAATCTCGGGCAGATAGGGTCACTCACAGGCAGTTGGGCAGCGATATCCTGCAGCCCCTGCGCCAGAAGTGATCCGCAGCAAACGAACAGCGTGGTAAGAATCCGGAACTTCATGCAGTTCCCCCTTCCGAAGTTCAAAACCCCCGATGGACCAATGAGTTGCTATGCCGCTGCGGAACGTTGGGAGGATTTAATCTAAGTACTACTTTCCGTCGTTGGGCAGCAGCTCCCACTTTTCGCCGAAGAAGCCTGCGCGGACGATCTTGCCGGGCCATTTATCGCCGGGGGGCGTGGTGAGATCGACGACCGCGTAATCCGGCAGTTCCGCCACCTGCCAGGCGTTGCTGGTGTAAGCGAATTCGCGGAACGTGAAGCCGCTGTTGATAACAACGTACTTCTTCGGGTTCAGCGGATTGGGGTAGACCATCACCGGAGCGTGCGTTGCTGAGGGGTAGGACTGGCCGCCGAGCTTGACACCATCCGCAGTCCACTGAACGGGCAGCTTGGCCGCGATACGGGCGAGGATCTTGTTGCTCTGCGGGTCGCCCCACAGGATGAGGTTATTCGCGGCGATATCGGCATCAGTTACCGCGGAATCATCTTTCACGGGGGCATCGCCACGGAACTGTTTGCGCCATTCGCGGATAGCTCGGTCGCCTTCTGCTTTGGCCCACTTGCCGGTCAATTCATTCATCGGTGTGCCGGTGGGCTTCACCATGAGGAAACTGCTGAGGAACGCATCATCGATCGGACCCTGCAGGCCGGGGCGCTTGGCGAGGGTCTCGTCTTTGCCCGTGGCGAGGGCCCACTTGCCTGCGGTCTTGCGGAAATGAGCGGTCCAGGAGCGGTCCGTCATGGGTCCGCCCGCGGTGAGGGTCTGGCCATCCAGAGTCACCGTGACTTTGGTGCCGGGGTCGAGCATCTTGGCACCGGAGCCTAGTTCGAAGGTCAGGGCAGACACGTTGACAGTCTTGGCGGAAACGCTGTGGTCGTTGACGATTTCCGCATCCACGCGGGCGCGTTCCCAGTGCTTGTCGAGGCCATCCACGGCAACCCAGCGCATCTTGTTATAGGCCAGAGTCCAGGTGGTGAAGCGGACCTTTTTCGGCCATTCATCGCGGCCTTTTTCGGCGATGGCGTCGAGCTTCTTGTTGATCTCGATCTTGGAATCGGGATGGTACTTGTGCGCGGTGTTGGGTCCCCAGACGCGGGAAAGCGAGAGGCCTTCTTCGGCCATGTAACGTTCCATGATGTCCGCAGCCTGTTTCTGGGGATCGATCTCCCCGTTATAGGCCACGATGGGCAATTGGAAGAAGTTCGCGGCGTAGACGGTGGCATCCGTGAGCTTCCAGAGCTTCTCTTCCCACCAGGTGGGTTTCATGGAGGGGTCTTTGGCAGCCTTGTCGGCGACCTTGGCGTACTCATAGGTCTCCGCGAAACCGGCACCGGGCGCGGCGGCGGCAAAGGCATCGCCATAGTGTGAGGCGATGAACCAGGTACCTGCGCCACCCATGCTGAAGCCGCGGACAAGGGTGCGGTTTTCGTCGATGCGGTAATCGGTCTTGACGTCAGCCAGGGCTTCAAAGAGATCCAGGCCTCCGGCGAACTTGTTGGCATTGCAGTAGCGGCCATAGAGGAACATCACGATGGTGTCGCGCGGCTGGAATTCACCGGCGCTGCGCTGTGAGCTCCAGATGAAGTTGACTTCGCTGAGAGTCTCGCTGCGGCCGTGGAGCCAGGTATCGAGGCGCCATTTGTGTGGACGGTCCGGCGCGAAGGAAGCGGGCACATAGAGGCCATAGGGCTGCACGGAGCCATCGATCTTGGAGCGGTAGCCGCGGACCACAAGACCGGTGGCCTTGAGCCACGGCGCGTCTTTCTTTGCGAGGGAATCCGCGCGGTCCATGCCGGTGCGCAGGAGTTCCTTCGCGTGGGCGATTTCGTCAGCCTTGAAAAACTCTCCGCCTTCGAGCGCGTATTTGACGGCCTTGTAGTAGACCTCGGCATCGGCGCTGCGCGGGTGGGCGCGAACGGCTTTCAGCTTTGCCTCGAACTGGGTGAGGGTGGCTTCGAGCTCTTTGCGTTCGGCCTCGGGAACCGGGACTCCGGCGGGAGGCAGGAGTTTCGGCGGCGCGGCGGTAAGCACAAGGGCGGTGAGTGCGAGCAGTGCGGGGAACTTCATAGGTAAGGTCCACATTCTATCGCCAGTGGGCGGGGTTTTGTTAGCCGCACAGGTGCCAAAGCGTCCGTTATGCGGCTTGTTTCCCTGGGGCGGTACACTCAGAGTGTCTTTGCGGAACGTTCATACGCATCATTTGTTCTCTGATTTGAGCCGTGGCCCGGCGTTTCTGGCGCTCCTCGGGCGGCTTGGTGCGTCCGCAAACCTGCGGCTTTCCGGGTTGACGCTGACGGCGAAGGCGCTGCATGCCGCATTGCTCTACAAGGAAACGGGCCGGCAGCAGCTGATTGTTGTGGATGGCAACAAGCAAGCCGAAGCGCTGACGGTGGCGCTGCGATCCTTCTTCTCCCTGCTGAATATTGAAAGCCAGCCCTTGCTGCTGCCGGCGCTCGATGTGCTGCCGGGGCAGGCGATGAGTCCGCATGCGGAGCTTCTGGAGACGCGGGCCACGGCACTGGTGCGACTGGCGGCGGAGAAGGTTCCGGTGACAGTGGCGGCGGTGCATGCGGCGGTGCAGAAGTTCGAGAGTGCGGCGCATTACCGGCAGCTGGAGCAGACCGTCCGGACGGGGGAAGAGATTCCTCTGGAAGACCTGGTGCAGCATCTGGAGAGCGTCGGCTATACGAAACAGGACCCGGTGGAGTTGGTGGGGCAATACTCCCTGCGCGGGTTCATTCTGGATGTGTTTCCTCCGGAAGATCCAGAGCCGGTGCGGATTGAGTTCTTTGGCGATGAGGTGGAGTCGATCCGCCGGTTTGACCCTGCGTCGCAACGTTCCACACACAAGTTGAAGGAATGCCGGCTGGGTCCGCTGAGTGAATTCCAGAAGACGCGCAGTCTGCTGAACGGGATGGTGCAGCACTTGCGGGAGAACAGCCCCAACCGGCGGGACTTGCCGTTTGAAGGCGAGACTTTCGCGGGCTGGGAGATGATCTCATCCGTGTTGTATCCGAAGGCCCATTCCCTGCTGGAGTTACTACCCGGTGCCTTGTTGCTGGTGGATGAGCCCGAGCTGGTGCGAGGCGCGGCGGACCGCTACTGGATTCGCCTGCGGGAGACTTGCAAGCAGGTGGCGGTGGACCCCGCGCCGGCGATTCACCAGTGGACGGAGTTTCTGGCTGGAGCGGCTGGTTCGACTTGCATTGAATTGCGCGAACTGGCGATGGGATTGCCTTCCGCGGATGATATTCAAGTTTCCACCCGGCCTGCCATGGTGTTTCACGGCAATGTGCAGGCAGCCATTGCGGAGGCGCGCTCGCAGGTAGACGCCGGTTCCCAGGTGGCCTTCTTCGCCGGAACCACAGGCGAGATTGAGCGGCTCTCTGACGTCTTTGCGGAATACAAGCTTGCCTTCCAGATTGATCTCGGCGGCGAACGTGCGCCGGATTATCTGCAGCAGCGCACGCAGGATTCGAATGCGCCGATTTCGTTGATCCTGGGTTCGATTGCGCATGGCGTAGTGTTCCCGGATGCCAGGCTGACGATCTTCGGGACGGAGGATCTGTTTGATTCGCCGGAGACCGTGGCCAAGCCGGGGAAGAGTCACCTGGCGACGTTTTCGGCTGACCAGTTTGATTTGAAGCCCGGCGATTACGTGGTCCACACGGAGCATGGCATCGGGCAGTTCCTTGGGCTGCGGGAGATCACGCAGGGTGAGGCCAAGGGCGATTACATGCTGATCGAATACGCGGGCGGCAATAAGTTGTATCTGCCGTTGACACGTATTGATTTGATTCAGCGGTACCGCGGCG
Organism: uncultured Acidobacteriia bacterium; assembly: GCA_903923395.1. Lineage (GTDB taxonomy): Bacteria > Acidobacteriota > Terriglobia > Bryobacterales > Bryobacteraceae > BOG-234. The sequence continues at coordinate 56,990 of CAIXXM010000106.1, read as the reverse complement.
CAGGCGAGGGCAAACCTGTCCTCGACAAGATGGGTGCAGGGACCTGGATCAAGACCAAGACCCGCATCAAAGCCAAGATGCGCGACATGGCCGAGGAGTTGATCAAGCTCTATGCCGAACGCAAAATGGCCGAGGGCTTCCAGTATTCGCCGGACAGCAACTGGCAGCGCGAGTTTGAGGATGCCTTTGAGTACAAAGAAACCAAAGACCAGCTGAACGCGATCCGGGATATCAAGCGGGATATGGAAAGTCCGCAGCCGATGGACCGTTTGCTCTGCGGAGACGTTGGTTTCGGCAAGACGGAAGTCGTGATGCGGGCGGCCTTCAAGGCACTGGGCGATGGCAAGCAGGTGGCGGTGCTGGCCCCGACGACGGTCTTGTCTTTCCAGCATTACGAGACGTTCAAGAAGCGCTTCCAGAGCTTCCCCGTGCGGATTGAGATGTTCAGCCGGTTCCGTAATTCCAAAGAAATTGCGGCCGGGTTGCAGGACCTGGCGGATGGCAAGATCGACATTGCCGTTGGCACGCACAGGCTGTTTTCGAAGGACGTGGTTTGGAAAGATCTGGGCCTGGTGCTGATTGACGAAGAGCAGCGTTTCGGCGTGAAGCACAAGGAACGGCTGAAGGAAGTTTGCCGGGCCGTGGACGTTATCGCTATGTCCGCAACGCCGATCCCGCGGACGCTGCACATGTCACTTCTCGGACTGCGCGATATGTCAGTCATTGAAACGCCGCCGAAGGACCGCCTGGCGATTCATACCGTGGTGGCGCCGATTGGACCAGATCTAATCAAGTCCGGCATTGAGCTGGAGATACTGCGGGGCGGGCAGGTGTATTTCGTCCATAACCGTATTGAATCGATCTGGCAGCGGGCGGCGATGATTCAGGAGATGTTCCCGAATATCAAGATCGGCGTGGGTCACGGGCAGATGGCGGAGGCGGAACTGGAGAAGGTGATGCTGCAGTTTATGCGGCACGAATTTGATCTCTTCGTCTGCACCACGATTGTGGAAAATGGCCTGGATATCCCGATGGCGAACACAATCTTCATCGAGAATTCGGAGCGCTACGGACTTTCGGAGTTATATCAGCTTCGCGGGCGTGTGGGGCGTTCCAACCGGCGCGCTTATTGCTATCTGCTGGTGCCTGAAGATTCGGAACTGACGGATATTGCGCGCAAGCGACTGGCAGCCTTGAAAGAATTCAGTGACCTGGGGGCTGGCTTCAAGATTGCAGCTCTGGATCTGGAGTTACGCGGCGCGGGTAACTTGCTTGGCGGCGAACAGCACGGGCAGATCAATGCGATTGGGTTCGATATGTATGTCCGTATGCTGGAAGAAGCGGTGCGGGAACTGCGCGGGGAAGAGATTGTACCGGAGATTCATTCGAATGTGAATCTGGGCCTGGATCTGCGGATTCCCTCCACTTACATTACGGACGACAACCAGCGGCTGCGGGCATACAAAGAGATTGCCAAGGCAGCAACTCCCGCGGATGCTGACAGGATTGCGATGGAACTGGCGGACCGTTATGGTCCAGTGCCGAATGAGATTGTGTTACTGCTGTTCTATTCGAATATCAAGGCCGCGGCGGAGAAACTGGGTATTGAGGTAATTGACCGGCGGCATAACTTCCTGAACGTGAAGTTCCACGAGCAGACCCGTGTGGATGCGGAGAAGCTCATGCATCTGGTAAGTCACACATATGGGGCGTCCTTCACTCCCGCCGGGTTGTTGCGGTTGCCGATCGAGGGCGTGGTAACACCGCAAGCCACGCTGGAGACGGTGTACCACGCCCTGATTGCCCCGCTGTTGTAAGTAATTACTTCTTCGTGATCCTCTTCAAGTAAGTCACTTCCTCCGGTATGTAAGCTGAGCCGTCTGTCTTGAAGACTTCATGGAACCAGATAGAGGGTTCGCGGTCTGTGTAAGGCTTCTGCCAGGAATTCCAGGGCAGCTGGGTTTGGGTCTTGCCCTGCACCAGGCCCCAATTGATCATGGCGACGTGATGGAGTTTGCCCACCGGGAGTGAGCCGCTGAAGAAACTGCCATTGCCGCGGGCCATGTATTCCGTGCAGATGACAGGCCGGTGAAGTCTTTCGAGCCAGGTGATGCGCTTCTCAAATTCCGTTGGATTGTCGTAGTTATGGAATGAGATCACGTCAGACTGTTCGAGCTGGGTTTTCTGGATGGACGTGAGCTGTGCCTTCTCTGACCAGTCATTGCCATTCCAGATGCCAGAGGTAAGAGGCTGCGTGGGTGCGGCGGTGCGTGCCCAGGCGTAAACCTTGGGCAGAAGCTCCGCAACACGCGCCACTTTGCCTTCCGGTTCCTGCTTGCCGTAGGAGGAGCCGTTGGTGTTATCCGGCTCATTCCACAGATCCCAGCCGAGGATGCGGTCGTCCTTCGCGAAAGCGCCGACAACACCTTTGACATAGGTTTCCAGGCGGGCTTCCTGCGCGCGGTCCATGAGTGCAGTGGCACCGGGACCCTGGACCCAGCCAGAGTTGTGGATGCCGGGGGTGGGAGCGTGTTGTTTGCCCAGTTTTGGGAATGGATCCCAGCAGGAATCGAACAGTACGAACAGAGGCCGGATGCCGTGTTTCTTCGAGATTTTGAGGAATTGATCCATGCGCTTCTGGAAACCGGCGGCGTCCTGCTGCCAGAGTTGGTCATGCAGGAAGACGCGCATGGTGTTCATGCCGATTTTCTGTGCCCAGCCGAGTTCCTTGTCGATGCGGGCAGGGTCAAAGGAATCAGCCTGCCACATTTCGAGCTGATTGATGGCGGTGGCGGGGATGTAGTTGGCACCAACGAGCCAGGGCTGTTTGGCGTACCAGTCATTGGCTTGTTGTTCGGTCCAGCGGGTGGTTTGGGCGGTGGCAAGAAGGGGGATGAGGGCGCAGAGTGCGACGAGGCGAATCACGCGGGAATTGTATCGCAGGGCGGGAGATTGTGTTTGGAGTGGCGGTGCCTGCCCGGAAATTTCGTCTTCTGCTAACGAGGAGGTTGGATGTTGCACAGACTTTGTTTGCTTTCGATGATTTTGGTGACTTCGCCGGCTTGGGGGAGTAGCATCACGGAGATTACGCTCGGAATCGTGTTGGATGGATCGGGATATCCCGGCGGATGGGTGGCGCCGCAGGTCGACGGGGCCTCGGGATTAAACGTAGCGGCTGCGGGTGATTCCACCTACAGTTTGCTTGACGTGGGTAGCGGTATTCCGGATGGGAATTACCTGTTGATCGTTGGTTCGCAGTATGGGGATTTTTGGTTTGGGCCGTCCGGCACGCTGTCTGTGGTGATTCAGTACAGTGATTCCAGTCAGCGTGAGGAAAGTTTTTCGTATGGCGGGGCGGCGGTGTTAAGCGGGACGACGCCCTTTACTTCTCTCGATGTGGTTGGCGGTGACCCGACGTTGACGCTGGCACCCACGGGGCTGACAACCTTGCATCTGGATCAGAACAGTGGCTTTGCGGACGGAAGTACAGATACAACGCTCTACGACACCGTGTTCCTGGTGGGGACTGGGACCGCTGCCGCCACGCCAGAACCGGGGACTTGGTGGGAACTGGGAACCAGTCTAGGGCTGTTGATTGGCTATTCGCGGCGAAAATTGCACCAGCGGCGCGAGCGCGGCAGCAGGAATCTGTTGGCATCGTGATTGTCGGCCAGGGGATCTTTCCCGTAGCGAGATCAAATCTAACGGGCAAGGTTTGCGACAGTCAAGGTCACCGCGCCGCTCTTACTGGAGTTGGTACTTATTCAGCCACCGCGTGAACAGGTCACAGTAGGGGCGGCGCACCATCAAAGCCGTAGAGTTGCAACTCTGCAGGCGCCAAGTCACGGTAGAACCTTCCGATGGCCCTCCGCAGCTCTGCTTCACATGGGGGAATGATGAAGAGTCCGGCGGCGAGGGGGGAGGTCATCAATATTCCCGCATCCAGAGCACCGGCGGACTGACCGGCGTTGGTGACCCGTTCCGGATCACTTCCGAATTGGGTGATGTTTTCCCGGACCCATCGCAGGGCGGCAATTTGATCGAGCGAGCTGTAGTACGATCCATGCGATGCAAGCACGGAGCCGTCTGCTCCGATACCGTCCGTAATGCCGGCGTTGTTATCTCTGCCGCGAATCCAGAACAGTACGGGAAGCTCACTCTTGGGAGGCCATTCGGGGGTCCAAACGTTGAGGTAGAGGTAGTCCTCTTGGGACACTCGGGCGGCGGCATCGTTGTTAGCCGTGAGGGTGTTGGGGCCACGGTGAGCCGATGGCAGGGCATCACGGACGCTGTCCCAGGGCTTCGGTGGAAGCGGTTCGTGCCAGCGGAGGTTGCCTACGGGCAGTTGGGCGTCAGGGATGCCCAGGAAGGCAGCGGCCTGACCGGAGAAGACTTTCTGGGTGATACGATGCCGGGCATGTTTCGATGTATGCTCCTGGCACTCGTTTTGGTTTTGAGGTCTTTCGGTGCGGAAGATGCTCCTTCGGTGAAGATTTCCAACAAGGCAATACAAGCCACGGTTCTACTGCCAGATTCCGTGAAGGGGTATTACCGGGGGACTCGGTTTGATTGGAGCGGTGCGATTTCGTCGCTGCGGATTGAATTGCCGAACGGTACGCATGAGCTGTTTGGGAAATGGTTCGAGAAGTATGAACCGACGCTGCACGATGCGATCCAGGGTCCGGTCGAAGAGTTTGGGGAGATCGGGTATGCGACGGCTCCGGTGGGTGGGCGCTTTCTCAAGCCAGGGGTGGGGTGGCTGAAGCGTCCGGATGAGAAGCCGTATGACCGCTTCCGAACCTATACGGTGGAGGATGGCGGGTCATGGAAGGTAAGGCGCAGCGGCGATTCGATCTTATTCGAGCAGACGCTGACGGGAACTTATGTGTATCGCAAGGTACTCCGTTTGGTGGCCCATGGGTTTTCGATTGAGCATGAGCTGAGGAATTTGGGGAAGTCCGTAATCGATACGGACGTCTACAATCACAACTTCTACATGCTGGACGGCCGGAAGACGGGTCCTGAGTTTGTGGTGCGCTTTCCCTTTGTGCCGCGGCCGGACCGTGAGAATCCAGGTCTAGTAGTGGAGGGAAAAGAGTTGCATTACGCGGCGGAACTGGAGGCGGGGAAATCCACTTATGGAGAGTTCTCAGGTTTTGGCAGCGGCGTGGAAGAGTACGACATACGGGTGGAGAGCCGTACCGCAGGGTTTGGCGTACGGCAAGTGGGAGATCGGGCGCTGTCGAAGCTGGTGTTCTGGTCCATTCCGTCGACGGTGTGTCCAGAAGCCTACGTGCGGCTGCAGGTGAAACCGGGTGAGAAGATTCGGTGGAAGATTACTTATGAGGTCTACCCTCTATGAGGGTAGGTGGTTAGGATGTGTTGGCGTCCCCAGAGGGATTCGAACCCTCGTTACCGCCGTGAAAGGGCGATGTCCTAGGCCCCTAGACGATGGGGACGCGAGTGGACGGCCCTGATGAAAAGGCCAATCCTTAGAATAGCGAATCGGGCAGAACAGGTCAACCCTTCTGTGCAATCGCGGCGGCTAGACCGAACTTCCGCTGCTGTGTGTTGGATGCGGCTTGCGGTGCTGCGGGTCTAATTTCATGCGGCACGCGTTTGTTTAGTGACGGAGCCAACGGGAATGGCTAATTGGCGTGCTCCGGCCAGGTTGCGGAGTACCGCGTCGAATTTGCTTAGCGCGCGGTCCTTGGAGAATCGTTCTGCGACGGCAATGGCACCGTTCTTCCCGTAGCTGGCACGAAGGTCAGGGCGTTGTTGCAGATTGACGATCGCGCTGGCGAGTTGCGCTGGCTGTGCGGCGTCTACAACCACGCCGCAGTGCGTTGAGTTGATCAACCGCGCGGCTTCGCTCATCGCATTTGAGGCCGCGAGGACGGGACGGGTGGCGGCCATGTAGTTGAGGAGTTTACTGGGGGCAACTGCTTCGACCACATTCGGGGCTTGATTCAGGATCAAGAGGTCTGCGGCGCGCAGCATGTCTGGAAATTCGGCCAGTGCCGCAGTGGAGAGAAATCGGACGTTCCCAAGGCCAAGCGCCTCGGTCTGGAGCGTTCCCTTGCAGATGCCGTCACCAAGGAAGAACATTTTGATGTTGGGCCGGGAGGACAGCATCCGCATGGCGTGGATGACGTTGCTGAGATCCTGCTTCAGGGCCATGCTGCCGGCATGGAGCAGGACGAAGTCATCTGGCTGGACGTGGAGGCGTTCCCGAAATTCTTCCCGCCGTGAAGTTCCGGCAAAGGCGGTGAGATCGGTCCAATTGGTGAGTTGACGCAGTTTTTCTTCCGGCACGCCTTTCAGTTGCAGATTGCGGGCGAAACCCTCCGAGAGGACGCCGATTTGGTCGGAGTTGCGGTAGACGAATTGCTCCAGTCCGCGCCCGAGCCTCATGGCTAGACCATCCTGCATCATTCCTACGCTCATGGCAGCGTCCGGAACGATGTCCTGCACCCACGTCAGCAAGGGGCAATTCCATAGGCGCTTGAGGGCAATAGCGGCGGCAGCGGTTTGCAGGGGGGGAGAGATGGCGAGGATGACATCTGGACGGTCCAGCGCACCCGCCGCAGCGAGGGGAGCGAGGCCCATGCTGGTATCCGAGAGGATTCGCCGCCAAGCCTTCATACGGCCGGAGCGTGGCTTCCGGGGGCAATAGATCCAAGTGCGAACGATATCCACACCATTTCGGACTTCCCGTTCGAGAAGTTTGCCGCGATAAGCAGGGAAGATTTCCCATTGCGGAGTTTTTGGCATGCCGCTGAGGACGGTGACTTTCCAGCCATGTTCCGCCATGTAAGTGGCCAGCCCCGTGGCCACGACCGCTATGCCGAAGGGTTCCGGATCATAGTACGGCGTCAGAATCAGGAGTTTCAATCATTACTTTGGTGGGTTCCGCGCCGGGTTTTTCTCAGAAGGATTTAGGGTAGATGGCAAAATAGTTCTTATGTCCATCACTGACGAGTTTTACCGTATCCAAAAGCTGCCTCCGTATGTTTTCGCCGTTCTCAATGAGATGAAGGCAAAAGCACGGGCAGCACAGCAGGATATCGTTGACCTCGGCATGGGAAATCCCGATGGAGCCACGCCGCAGGTGGTGGTCGACAAGCTGGTGCAGGCCGCGAACAATCCGGACAATCACCGGTACTCGATGTCCAAGGGGATTCCGAAGTTGCGGGAGGAGATCTGCAAGCGTTACCTGCGGAATTATGACGTGACCCTGAATTCCGAGACGGAAGCCATTGTGACCATGGGGGCGAAGGACGCGCTGGCGCACCTGCTCTTTGCGACGATTGGACCTGGCGATGTTGTGGTGTCACCGAATCCCGCGTATCCGATTCATCAGTACGGCGTGATCATGAGCGAAGGGCATGCGCAGATGCTGCCGATGCCGACGCCGGAGGTCTTTCTGGATCGGCTGGAGGCTTTGTACAAGGAATCGCCCAAGCCGCCCAAGATGTTGTTGATCAGCTTCCCGCATAATCCGACAACGACTTGCGTGGATCTGGAGTACCTGGAAAAGCTGGTGCGGCTGACGCAGCAGCACGGCACTCTGGTGGTGCACGACTTTGCCTATGCGGATTTGGGGTTTGACGGCTATGTGCCGCCAAGTATCATGCAGGTTCCGGGGGCGAAGGAGAACTGTGTCGAGATCTTCTCCATGTCCAAGAGCTACAACATGGCCGGATGGCGGGTTGGGTTCTGCGTGGGTAATTCGAAGATGATTGCCGCGCTGGCGAGGATCAAGAGCTATCTCGACTACGGGGTGTTTCAGCCGATCCAGATCGCGTCCATCATTGCTCTGCGTGAGTGCGAAGAAGAGACGAAGAAGATCCGGGATATCTACCAGCACCGTGTGGAAGTTTTGATCGAAGGCCTGGGAAGAGGCGGCTGGCACGTGGAGAAGCCGAAGGGGTCTATGTTCCTGTGGGCTGCGCTGCCGGAACGTTATCAGCATTTGACCTCACTGGAGTTCAGCAAGCTCATGATGCAGGAAGCGCTGGTGGCAGTTTCGCCCGGCATCGGCTTCGGACCCATGGGGGAAGGCTTTGTGCGGTTTGCTTTAATTGAAAACGAGCACCGTTTGCGGCAGGCAACGCGCTCGATTGGTGCCTTCCTGCGCAAGTAGCGCCTCAGGGCGGTGTAATCCGGTTACATTAGTAACATGAACCGACGTTGGATTGCACCGCCTCTTCTTGCCCTGACTTGTAGTGCTCAGACCCCCGCGATATCTGCATCCGAGGCCGCGCTGCGGAAGCGCGCCGAAGAGTTCCTGCAGATGCAGTTGGAGAGCAAGTTCCGGCAGGCAGAAGCGCTTGTTGCAGATGAATCAAAAGACGATTACTACAACGCCCACAAGCCGAAGATTGAGGGCTTCAAGATCTCGAAGGTCGAGTTCCTGGATGGTGGGAAGCGCGCACGGGTCATCACGCTGACAAAGACAACCGTCACGTTCGCGGGAGCCCCCACGCAACAGTTCGAAATTCCCGCCTTGTCATCCTGGAAACTCATTGACGGGAAGTGGTATTGGTACATGGACCGCGATCTGCTGAAGCAGACTCCCTTTGGAACCGCCAAGGAAGGCGAGAAGAGCAATGGAACGCCGCCCGCTTTCAGTATGCCTGGCAGTGCCCCATCGATTGAGAAGCTGCAGCAGGGCGTTCAGATATCAAGGAATATCGTGGATCTGGAACCCGGGGGCCCGGCCCAAACGGTGACGCTGATCAACAACCTGCCCGGTGTGGCTGTTGTGAAGTTGGGATATCGTACTGTGCCGATTCCAGGTTTGGTGGTGGAGCCTCAGACTGTGACGATTAACGGAAACTCGAAGGCGGAGTTGAAGTTGCGGGCGGAAAAGGGGGCGAAGCTGGTGGCGGAACAGATTGTGTTGGAGGTTTCCCCGTTGAATCAAAACTTTGTGATTCAGTTGAAGACGGTTGAGAAGCAATAGCAGGAAAGTAATAAGAGCACAAGCAAGAAGGGGAGGAGCCGAAGCTCCTCCCCTTCTTAATTACCAGTCAACTAACTAAGTTAGTTGCCGAGGCTTTCCGTGTTGCCGGTGGGGGCAACAAAGCTGCTGCGGGAGTTCTGGTTGGGATCGGGGATCGCGAGGGCGAGGTAGCCCTGCGACAGACCGCGACCAGGGCTCGCGAAGCCGTCGGTGATGAAGGCGAAGCCGTGTGCGTACTGGAAGGTGCACTGGGCGATCGCGTAGCCGGTGAAGCCGGGGTTGAGGACGGACATCAGGTTGGCATAGGTGGTGCCAGCGTTCACAGTGAACGAGGGCGAAACCGTGTTGCCAGCGGAACCAGCAGCGCCATTGTAGTAGTACAGGGTGCAAGCGCCGTTCTGGTTGCCGGTGCCGAAGGGATCAACCGAGGTGTTGGAGATCGTGAGGCCGGTGTCGAAGCCAGCAGCGTTCACGAGGTAGGGGAAGAGCAGGGTCGTGGTGCAGCCCGGGAACTTGCTGGCAGAGGTCGCGGAGTTGGCGCTGGCAGCGAAGTTCGGGACGTTGGTGGTGCCGGTCGGAGCAAAGGAGACCAGGACGCCAGTTGCGGTCGCAGCGGGAGCGATGCTGTTGGCGCTGTAGTAGACAGCAACAGGAATCGTGTAGCTTTCGACAGCGGAGGCGGTGGAGTACAGAACTTCGTAGTACGCGGTCACGGTGCCGTTGGTGGGCGTGAAGGCAGCGAACGCCGGAGTGCCGATCGTTCCAACAGCAGGAAGCGCGGTTGCGGCCGTGCCGCCCTTGTCGGGGGAGTTGCTGGAGGTGGTACCGGAAACGGTGGCCTGCAGACTGTTGGGGAGCGTGGGGTTGCTGATCATGGAGATGCGACCGACGTAGGTATTAGCATTGGTCGTTGACGAATCATCATTGATCACGAGGGGCAGGTAAACGGTTGCGTTGGGCAGACCAGTGAGGGTCACTGCGAGGCGGGTAGCAGAGGTCACGCCGCCGGAGAGAGCGTTAGCTGCAACGCCACCTTCCGTGTTGTTGTTAACTTCGCTGCCGAGCACACCAGTAGCGGTGGTGTTCGGGCTCGGGCTGGTGACGCCGCCGGAAACCACAAGGCTGGAGCCATACGCGGTCTTGAAGGACTGCGCAAAGCCTTCGGAGAAGTGAGCATAGTAAATGTAGCTGGTGTAACCATACCGGGTGGTGCAAACCACGGGGTTGGTGAGAGAGGTGGTCGAGGAAGCACTGGTGGAGCCGTTCGCGGTCGCCTTTGTGATGCCGCTGAGGACGTAGGATACGACGGTGGAGACGCTGGTCTGAACCACGGTGTTGATGCTGAACAGGTTCGCCGACACCGGGGTGTAAGAAGCAGCACCCAGAGCGCTTGCGTTGATCCGGAGGTTACCGAACTGGATGTAGGTAACCGCGCCCACAGGCAGGGTGACCGAGAACGTAACGATGTTGGGGGTGGAGGTGTTAACCACACCGTTCACGACCGAGTAAGTAGCGGCCAGAGGAACAGTGTTGGTGGCAGAGGTAGGCGTGGTGCCGAAGGCGATGAACGCATCAACGGTGTTGTTGCTACCGGAGGTGCTCAGAACCTTGCTGGTGACCGTGGTGTTCGCAGGGAACTGAACCTGGAAGCTGGTCGCGCCGCCGGGGCCGGCGGTGCAAACTGCGTTGAGTTCGCCAACCTGTTCGGTCGTGCCTTCCGCGCGGATGATGTTCGCGCCGAACGGTGCACTAGCTGTGCAAGAGCTCGGGGCGGTCTGTGCGCTGGCAATGCCCGCGAAAGCGAGGGCTGCGGCAGCGACACTGTAAAGCTTAAAATTAGCCATTTCTTCTCCTTGTGAATGTCCTTCTTGTGAATTGGTCGAAGTTCTCTACCTGAGCCTCAACTACAACGAAATCTCTTCGTACTACCTTAGGGAACTTCTCCGTGTCGGGCGGAGAGACTGAACTGCCGACCTTCCAGGGAGCGGTTGGCCTAGGCGGTACAACTCGTTGGGTGCCAGCTTTTTATTTAACTGCGTGCCAGCTACCCGAAGTGCAAGATCGAAAAATCCGTTACAGCAAGAACCTTGATACCGTATCTCGCCGTCCAAGTCAAGATTTAGACCTATCCTTGGACATCCAGATACGGTACAACGTGCCTCGATAACCTAATCCTAGATGTTCTTTGCGTCGGTTGCAAGTTTTCCATCACGATTATGAGTGAAATTTCATGTGAAAACCGTACTCACTGGATCGAGACTTGAACTGCGGGGGAATCCTGCCCGTTTTGGCGCAGGAGCAGAGTGGATGTCAGCGAGGGAGGCAGCGAACCCGGTATTTGCGCGTTGATTTGATCCACGCCGATGAGACCAGGGGACACACCCGCGTAGGCAGGGATCACCTCCACTCCATTGAGAACCGCTTTGACAGGAGATTGCGCCACTTGGTAACTGCCCTGCGCGATTTTCGCGCCGAGGCCCGTGCAATAGATAACGATGTATTCTCCACGCTGCGCCGGCGTGGTGGAGCTATTCAGCGTGCCGCTTTGGTTTGCCACTGCGCCGAGCGGGAGTCCCGAAGCGGATGCGCCAACGCCGAAGATCGCCGCGGCGGTGGGAGCAATCGTGATGGACTGCGTTGCTTGCCCCAACGCTCCATTGAGAGTGAGTTGCGTACTTCCAGCGGGTAGACCTGCCGGGACTTGGAAGTTCACCTGGAAGGGGAATGCCGCGTAGACGTAGGCACTCTTGCCGCCCACCTGAATAGTGGGCAGGGCCGCGGAGGAGCCCGTTAATCCGGCACCGAAGATCGTCGCCAAGCCGCCTGCTGTGAGTCCTGATGTAAATGTGGCCGAATTGACGACGGAAGAGATGGCCAGGGATTGCGGGGTGAGTGTGAGTCCGGCATTGCCCCGCGTCGCCGAGTAGGCGGCACCGGCTGCGGGCTGGAGGGGCTGCGAGTTCGACGCCGTAAGGTCATATACTGACGCTGCCGAAGTGGCACCCATGAAGGTGAGTTGGTAAGCGGACTGTACCCCGCCGCAGGCAAGGAATTGCACGCCGCCCACGGTAGCAGGGGCGGTAGCGCCAGGGACATAGACGTCGGATAGGCTCAGCGCAGGTCCACAAATTTCGCCTGGACCAACCGCAGCAGCCCCAGAAGCCAGAGGAGCGGCGAGCACAAAGCCACTCGGGCTGATAAGACTGGTGTTGATTTGTATCAGTGAGGCCAAAGAGCCGGAGATATTGTGGCCGGCAGCGGAACTAAATCCACTGGTGTAATTGGCCAGCGAGCCTTGTCCGAACGCGGAATCGAGGATTTGAACAGTTCCATCGGCTGCGATACCATTCGCGACAGCATAAGTCATGCCGCCTGGAGCGCCATCCACAGTGAGGGTAATACCAATGAGCGCGGGATTGCCTGCAGCGATGATGTCGGCAAGGCGGCTCAAGGCGGGCGTTTCGACGGAAACTCCCCCGCGAAGGCCCGTAAATGCAGTGGCGGCCCAGGGATTCGCGATGTAATCGCCGGTATCCGAGATTGCATAACCACCGTTGGCGGTGAGATAGGTGTTCAGCAATTGGGGAGTGGCGATGCCGTTTGGTGCCGCGAGCGCCCCTTGGTTCTGGTAATAGGCAATGAGTTCCGCGAGTGCCGTCAGTTGAGATCCCTTATTGGCGAGCGTCTGGCCGACAGTGTCGACCATCGTCCCGTTATCCTGTTGCGATAACGCGGGGACGCCAGGAACAGTAACCGCCACCGTGGCAGCACTGAATGACGCCACTTTGCCACCTGACGTCAGGGAGACGATTGCGACGCCCGATTGCGGCAGGCGCACAGTTGCAGTGGCAATACCGTTCGCATCAGTGAAGGCTGCGGCTTGAACGGAGGTGCCAGGGGAGGCGGCAGCAAAGACCGGAATCCCGGCCAGTGGATTGCCGTTGATGTCTTTGAGGACCGCCGTCAGCGGCAAGGGGAGCAAGGCACCTGGTGCGCCCGATTGGCGGTCACCGGAAACAGCAGTAAACGAAGGTGCCAAAGAAGGTAGACTGACCACGGTATAAGTGGCCGATGCAGTGTCTGTGCTCGATGTGTCCTTCACTGAGACGGTGAACGTGCCGGGAGTGCCCGTGGAAGGAATCACAATATCCCAGGCGTACGTGCCTGCGGCGACATTCACATTAAAGGTTGCCGTGCCGGTTTGCGATACCGCGAGGGTTGCCCCCTTCGCGAAGCCACTGATGGCGACATGGACTTTACCGCCGGGGGCGAGTCTTGCCGGAGCAGCCGTCACCGCAGGTTGGCGGGGATTGATATGTTCTACAGCAGCCGTTGCACCAGCTTGCAGATCGATATAGCCGTTTTCGAAATTCTGGCGGGTGGCGGTGCCCGAAACAAAGATGTCTGACAGCGGGGCACCCAAAGACCCAGCCGGACCCGACAGCGCACCGTAACGGGCGAGGATCAGGCCGGACGACAGATAAGCACCACCCTTGGTCAGGGCATAAATCGTGCCACCTGCGAAAGATTGCGACTGTCCTGCCGTGGCCAAACTGCTGACGAAACTGGCTGCGGCGGCGGTGGGAGCGCCAACAGAACCCTTCTCGTAGCCGGATGTCGCCCACTTCTGGGTAATCGCGGCGGGTACCAACACCACGGGCGAACCCGCAAGGGCCGCGCCGCTTTCGAACAATTGCGTGCCGCCTGGCGATGCGTCAGTCGAAGGATAGCCGAGGGAATTTCCAAACCCTCCAAAAGCAAGGTATGCGGTGTAGAGATTTCCCAGGAGGGAGTAGGCCACAGTGGATTTGTCGGATTCACTGATCACAACAGTCCCTCCCGCGGCGGCAGTGAATTGCTGGATGTAGCCACCACTGGCACGCGTTACCGGCGTGGGATTCGGCAGGACCAGACTCAAGCGGTTCCGGGTTACCGCCGCTTGGAAGGCAGTGGTGATGGCGGCAGTGGGGGCACCCTCGCCGATATCACAACAGGGCGTGGCCACCCGAACCAGAAGCGAAACACCGGTTTTGCCCTCAGCGGTTGCAGTCACATTCGAAACACCCTTGCCAATCGCCTTGATGGTGGCAGAGTAGCCGTTGGGCTGAATACTCAGAGCCTGGCCATTGCTCACGCTCCAAGACACTGCCCGGTTTGTGACCAGATTTCCGGTGGTATCGGTGGTGGTGACAGTCAGGGTGGCCGTATCACCGAGGTTCATGCTCAGGCCAGCTGCCGCGTTGGTGATGGCGACGGCGGCAACGGGAAAGATGACCTGCCCTGGATTTCCGGGCATCCATTCTACGCGGGCCTCTTCGAAAACTTGGCGGTGAAGCCCGGAAGCGAGTACGATTTCCTGCGCTATGGGAAAACCAAGAGCTGCCGGACCGCCCGCTGCCGAGTAAGCCGCGTAGGTGGTTCCGAAGACACTGTAGGTATTGGCTACGGTTCCGCCCGATGCGGTGGTGCTGTTGTAGTTAAAGATCGCGCCGGATACGAAATTTTGATAATTTCCACTCAGCTTGGAGACAGAGGCGATCGCTGTGGTGGCGCTGCTGGCCGGGCCAAGGTTCCCGGAGATACCGCCCTGGTTATTCCACTCGGTATAGTAAGGGTCTTTGACGTCGTAGGTATTGGTGCCGGGTGTTGTATAGACGAAAATCGCGTAGTTCTTGGTGAAAAGCTGGTACGTGCAGTTGCCGTAGAGGTTGCTTGGGCAGGTGGTGGTATCGATCGTCGGGTAGCCCGCGATATTGGGTCCAATGTTCCCGTAGGCGGTGTACATCGTGTCGAACACCTGGAGCGTGTCCGTATTGCTGACGGGCGCGTTGGGGTCCGGCTTGACGAGGGCGAAATTGAGGTTCCTGTTGGCTTTGGATTGGAATTCCTGCACCAAGCCCGGATTGCCGAACGACGTGACATCCGTAGTGGGTGGTAGCGTCAGGTTCGCGAAGTTCCCGCGCAAATATGCATTGATGAACCCTTGGGCCACATTGGGGCTGGGTGCACCGCTCCCCACGGTGGAAGCGTAGGCGACGGTCGCCACAAGGGCAGCAGTGATGGGATTGAGTAATCGCACGGGACAGGAGTGTTTATGGTAATACGCTTTAACCCTGCGTGGCTCATAAAGGTTGCAGGCGGATCGAAATCCGCCTGCATTTCCTGTTTAGATTACTGCGTCAGGTAGAGCGGAACGGCAGGAGAGCAGAGCCGCTGGGTCGGATCCAGGGAGGGAATACAAACCTGGAAGCCCGCCTGGTTGCCGGTAAAGGGAAGCGCCGTGGGAATCAGCACGTTGATCTGTTGGACGCCGGTGAGAGTGGGTGCAACCCCGGCGTACTGCGGAACAAGAAAATCAGTGCTGCCGATCTTGATGGTGACCTGACCGGTGAGCGGAATGGTGAGACCTGTCATATAAGCCGAGATAATGGTTCCGACCTTCGCCGGCGCAGCAGCAGTATTCACGGAGTAATTCTGGTTGAGAATGCCCGGATTGAAGACGCCGGGCGAGTTCTGCACGAGAGAAACCGGGAAGGTATTGCTGAGCACACCATCCACATTCACGACTGCATTGGCCGAAGTCTGCCCGGCCAGACTCGCCGGAACCAGGAGATTGATCTGCTGTTGAAGTCCGTTATTTCCGCTGAGCTGGTAAATACCGAAGACCGTCGCAGGGACGCCACTGAAGCTCACGGTTACAACTTTGCCATTCAGGTTCAAACCATAGAGCGAGGCAATCGAGCCAGCCGTCAGCGGTCCACCCTGCAGGAACGTAGCTGCGTTGACGATACTTTGGATCGTCACGCCCGGGGACCCGACGTTAAAGGTGACAGCGATGGTCTGCAGTCCGTATTGCCCGGCGTTGACAGTGATGGTTGCACTATACGCCCCTGGCTGCAGTGTGCCGGGATTCGCCGACACATTGACACCAGTGGTGTTGTAACCACTGGCAGGTGTTACCGTTAACCACCCGGTTGCCGCTCCAGCAGGATACGCGACCGAGATGGTGTAGCTGATTAAGCCTTGGCCGGAGTTGCTGACCTGGAACGCCTGCAACTGGGGAGAACCGTATGCCGATCCATTGAGAGTGATCGCCGTTGTGCTGACATTGAGAGTCGGGAAGTAAGAGGCGGAACAGTCACCGATCACACTGCAGTCCGACGCGGCCGTGGCGGAAACGAAACGCGGGAACGGCTGCGTGGAGTCCGCAATGGCGACTGTCGATATTGGCCCGATCTTGGCGCTCATGGTGGGTTGGACGACGGTGGTGCAGGCAGTGGGGCCAGCCGTGACGAAGACCGGAATCTGCACGCTTTCCCGGATGGAGGGCGCGCTTTCAATAATCTGATAGGTCACGGTGGCTGCACCGTTCTTCAGAATCACTTCCGTCATATTAGGGAAACTTGATGGCGCGGACGGAGCGGCATAGAGGACCGGATTGCCGCCGGCACCATACTGGTCCGCCTGGTCCACGCGGGTGAGAAGCAACTGCCCGGTGCCGCTGCCAGGGCTGTAGAAACCAACTTGAGCAAAGGTTCCAAAAGCGCCGGTGGAAGTGGGCCCCGTGCCTGAGCTGCCCACCAGTGTGTCCGGAACAAACACGCGGGCACCGGTCGGATATCCGGCAAGCGAGACGACAATTCGAGTGCCGTTTGCCAAATTCTGGTCGAGATTCGTGAACGCATCGCTATAACCTTCGGTGACGCGCAACGAGGAAGAGGCCGTTCCCGCAGCGAGGAAATCCGGGAAGTCGATTAGAGACGGCAGGGGCGAGCCATTACAGGGAACACCACCGCTGAGGTAGGAAGTGAGGACGGAACCGGTTGCGCCGGGAACGCCCAGGGGCACAGGAGCCACACTGGAAACGTTGATACCCACACCGCCGACGTTCGCGTAGACCACTTGGAGGTTAGGTGTGCTGCCAATCGCGGCTCGAATACCTGTGATCGTGATTTGGGTGGTGATACCACCGGTCGGGATGGTGTAAAGAATACCCTGTACAACCATGGTCTGGGTGCCATTGACCAAGGCGCTGGCCGAAGCTTGGTAGCTGCCGGCACCATTGCTGATGGAAACCGAAATACCGAGACTGCCATTGCTATTTGGACTGTTGGTGATGGTCGCATTCTGCAGTCCAACAAATGCAGTCACATTGGCGGTCGCACCTGCTGTTCCACCTGTGCAGTATAAGGAGACGGCTCCGAGAAGTTCGGTCAAGCCTTCCGGGTGTACATTGGCGGCAACGCCTGCGGTGGTGCACGTCGGCACGGTGGTTTGGGCGAACGCCCCAATCGCCATCGCGGCGGCCAGCATCAAAAATCGGGCTACACCCGAAGTCCTGTGAGTTTTACCACTCTGAATAGCGAGTTCCATCTAGCCCTATCTTATCCGATCCTGAGCGGATGTCGAATATTCCTGGTTCAGATTGACTCACAGCTTGTCCTGCATCTTCCATAATCAGCTTCCAGGTGTCATTGCGGGCGGTGATCGGGTCCTTGGGCACGTCCTGCAAATAACGTTCCGTCGCCAGATCCTGCAGGGTTTGCGGAGCCTTCTGCTTGTCGTAGGTGTATTCGTCGATTGCCTGGCGGATCGTGAAGAGGTTGTTCCGCAGCACCGTTTCCTTCGCGCGGAAGATGGCCTTCTGGTAGGCCGGCACGGCCACGGAGATCAGGATCACAATGATCGTCATCACGATCATCAGCTCAATCAGCGTGAAGCCGAAGCGGCGGCGGTTTGCTTTACCACTCGGAATAAGGTGTGCCATCTGCCGCCCTTTCATCGGTTTTCGAATATACATCGAACACGTTTTGCCCACCCCAGCCGAGGCTCTTGGGGTCATCCTGCATGCTGCGCAGCCCCCATTCGCGCTTTCTGGTGAAGGGGTCCATCGGAATCCGCCGCAGGAATTTCAGCTTGGTGTCAGCATTCGTGCCGCTGCCCTTCACTCCTTCGACGAGAGCTTCGAGCGTATCGGGATAGCCCTGCGAATCCTGCTTGAGCTGCCCGAGTTTGCCGCCATCAGCGAAGTCCTTATATTTATCGATGGCGTTGCGGATCTCATGCAGAGCTTCGCGCAATTGCCGCTCTTTGATACGCCGGACGTTCGACCGCGCCATCGGCACAGCCATGGAGGTCAGGATGAGCAGAATCGTGAACGCCACGACCAGCTCAATCAGCGTCATTCCGCTTCTGGAGTTTCGACCAGGCATCTTCTTACTTCACATTCACGACTAACGGTGGTGGTCCGGTCACGTTTACAGGCTGCCTGGAAGCAGTCTGAACAGCGAGGTTCATCACCGAAACCTGCGTATTGCCCCGCCCCAACGCCTGGAAAACCACCGTGAACAGGTTGCCGGAACCGGAAACGCCCGGGTCCTGCGGGTTGCGGCTCACCGAGAAATCGGCGGTGCCAGTGTCATTCAAGATGTTCTTTTGCGGCTGCAACTGGGAGCCATTCCTCTGAGGAAGGTCTCCCGCGACGATATTCTGGACGCGCAGAAAGCGGGGATCGAATTGCAGCCGCGCGCCGGCTCCGGCCAAGTCGGTGACGTTCTCCGCATAAAGAGTGACGGTGACAGTGGAGCCGAGAGTGGCCTCCATAACTGGCGGCGTAAAGCTCACGCGGACGGGTCCGCTGATGGAGGGGCTGGTGTTGTCAGGCGGCGCGGTGGCAGGCGGCGCCAGAGCCATAGCCGGTGCCAGTCCCGGCGCGGCCATAACAGTGGATGCCGGTGCGGGTGCAGCAGCCATGGGAGGTGCAGTTGCGGGGGGCGCAGTTGCTGGAGGCGCCGCCGGCGTTGCCGCATCTTTCTTTTCCACAGCGGGCGCGGTCTTCCGCGGCGCATAGCTGACCTTGAAGACCGTGGAATTGCCGGAGGCCGTGGACTTCAGGTTGCTCTCCGTCACATCCGGTCCGCGGATGATATGCGGAATCAGCACAATAATCAGTTCGGTGCGGTCTTTCTCAATGTTGTCGGTCGCAAAGAGGTGGCCGAATATCGGAATGCTCGAAAGCCAGGGGATGCCGGCTTTGGATTTTGAGTCCTGTTCCTGGATGAGGCCACCGATAATGCTCATCTCGCCCTCGCGCAGACGGACATCCTGCGTGACTTTGTGCTGGGCGATTTCCGGTTGCGAGATGCCGCCGATATCGATGCGGTCCTTCACCTGGGAGACATCCATATCCAAATGAAGCGAGACCTCGGTGCCGTCGTGAATAAACGGGGTGATTTCGAAATTGACGCCGACGTCGAGGTAGGTGAACTGCGTGTTGACCAGGGCATTGACACCCACGGAACCAACGCCAGGCTGGTAGCTGCCCGACGCAGTCGGAACGCGGTCACCGATTTTCAGGCTCGTCTTCTGATTCGCGACGCCGCGCAGCTGGGGGTGTTGCAGAATTTTCGTCCCGGAGGCCGTCAGAACCGCCTGCAGGGTGGCACTGGGCAATCCGGTGATGGCGTAGTCCGCGCTTGAGATGTGGCCCAACTGGGAGAGCGGCACCGAAGTCGAGGTACTGCTGGTCGAAGTCGTGGTTGTGGTGGTGCTGGAGGAGGACGTTGTTGCAGCGGACGTAATCGAGGATCGCGGCGTAAAGGTGGCGGTGGCGTTCAGACCGGCAGGCGCAATGGTGGAGGAGAGATTCCGGATATAGGTACTGCTGGCTTCCAGCACCATCACATCGACGAGAACTTCGGACCGCGGCTTATCGAGATCAGAGATGATCTTTTCGGCCAGCGCCATTTTGTCAGCTTCCGCCCGGACGATCAGAGCGTTCTGAGAGGAATAAGGGAAGACCTTCGAAACATCGATGACGGTCCGGAGCACGGTCTGCATTTCCTGCAGTTCCTGTGGCGTGGTCACGTTGCTCAAGTAAAAGATGCGGACGAGGTGCTCTTCATATTCCCGGCGCTTCTGCGCGTTATCCATCGTAATGAAGATGGTGTTCGGGGAGAGCGCCTTCCAAAAGGACTTCGAGGTCAGGGCGAGTTGGTCCAGCGCCTGATCCAGCGTGGTGTTCACCAGGTCAATACTCTGAGTGCGGATCTGCTGCTGGGAGTCATATTCCGGATCAAAGAGAACGTTGACCCCCGCGACGCGGCCCAGGGTCTCAAAGAGAACCCGCGGCTTGTTCGACATCTTCAGATTGATGGGGTCCTGGCTGAGCGGGCGCAACTCCGGCATGGCCAGCATGGATTCCGCGCGGTCGATGGCCCGCTTGTGGGCGAGATCGGCGGGGGTCAGGCTTTTTTCGTCCTCGGTGAGCCCGCCGGGAGGAGGTGCGGGTTTCGCGGCGGCCTCGGGATTGGCAGCATTCTTGTTCCGCTCAATCATCGCCTTCGTGCGCTGGATTTCCTGGACCGCGATATCAGACGAGGGGTCAATGCCGTAGGCTTTTTGGAACTCGGCGAGTGCTTCTTCAATCTTCCCTGCGGAGCGGATCTTCTGGCCCTGCTTCACGTGATAGGTGCTGGCGAGGAAGCGCAGACGGCGCAGTTCGATCATGTACGCCGCGTCCGTGGGGTCTTCCGCCGCTGCCTGTTCCGCGAAGCCAAGAGCCTTGTCATAGTCACTGCGGGTCTCCGCCGTCTTCGCCTGCGCGAGGAACTTGTCGCCCTTTCTGGTGCGCGCGTAGAGCGGCGTGGAGGGCGCGAGCAGCAAGAATACCAGGCACGGCGCAAGTATCTGATTGAAACGGCGCATGTTATCGGTCCTGCCCCGGCCGGCTCAAAGGACGGCGCATCCGGGGTTGTTGGTCTATCATCGTTATATGTGACGCAATTCCCGGCTCAGCCGTTGAGGGAATTGTTGAACACATGAGAGGATTCCGTGGCTGCCGCCAAAGACGAAGCAAACAGGCTGATCAGCGATAACCGCCAGGCGGGCCACAATTACTTTCTGCTTGACCGGTATGAGTGCGGCATGGCTCTGACCGGAACAGAAGTAAAAGCAGCCCGGGCCGGCAAGGTACAACTGCGTGACGCCTACGCCGCAATTGACAAGAACGAGGCCTGGCTGCTGAACGCACACATTGCGGAATATAGCCATGGAAATCAGTTCAACCACCTGCCCCAGCGGAGCCGGAAGCTTCTGCTGCACAGGCGGGAGATCGACAAGCTGTTTCAGGCAGTGCGCGAAAAAGGCCTTTCCCTGATCCCCGTCCGCATGTACTTGAAAAACGGCAAGATCAAGTGCGAAATAGCCATCGCCAAGGGCAAGAAGAACTACGATAAGCGGGAGACCGAGCGCGCCAAATCCAGCGAGGCCGAAGCGCGGGCCGCAGTTCGGGCCAGCAAGGCGCGGGCCGATGCCCGTTAAACCACGCGGCACCGGCAGCGGTTTGTATCTTGAGAGAATGTGGAAGCGAGCATAGAGAGAGGATTTTCGATGGAAGTTAACCTGAGAAGCACCGCCACGCTGGCGGCCGACGCTGTGGTGATTGTGAATTGGGACGGAGAGCAACATGCTGCCGTCGCTGCGGCGCTGCCCTCTTTGTATGAAGCCGGGGAAGTGTCTGGAAAATTCCTGGAATTCACTCTGGTCCATGGCTTGGCAGGTTTTGATTCCAAACGCGTCCTGATCGCGGGCGGCGGCAAGAAAGAGAAATTCACCCCCGTATTGCTCAAGAAACTGGTGGCAGCCGCACTGCGCTTCCTGAAGGGGAAAAACCTCAAGAATTTCGCTGTGGTCCTGCCGGCTGGTTTCGATGGGGAAGCCTCCATCGCCGCCGCAGCCGAGGGTCTGATCACCGGCAACTGGGAACCCGACGCTCTCAAGACGGACCGCTCGGCCGACAAGACCGTGGAGACGGTCACCGTGGTGGCCGCGCTCACACCGGAAAACACCGCCGCGCTCACCAGGGGAATCGTGCTGGGTGAGGCCGAGAACCTGACCCGCGACATCGCCGTGGAACCGCCCAATGTATTGAATCCATTGGCTTTGGCTGAGCGGGCACGCAAGATGGCCGCAGCCGAAGGCCTCAAGATCGACGTTCTGGACCGCCACCGCATGGAACAGCTCGGCATGGGCTCCCTGCTCTGCGTGGCACAAGGCAGTGCCGCTCCGCCGGCGCTGATCGTCATCGAATACCGTCCCGCGCAAGCCGCATCTGCCGACCATATTGCGCTGATCGGCAAGGGCGTTACCTTTGACACCGGCGGTATCTCCATCAAGCCGGCCGACGGCATGGAAAAGATGAAGTACGACATGTGCGGCGGTGCGGCAGTCATTGGCGCCATGCAAGCCATCGCACGCCTGAAGCCTTCCGTGGCCGTCACTGGCATCATTCCCGCCGTGGAAAACATGCCTGGACCCGCTTCCGTGCGCCCCAGCGACATCGTCAAATCGTTCTCCGGCAAGACCGTGGAGGTTTTGAATACGGATGCAGAAGGCCGCTTGATTCTGATCGACGCCATTACCTACGCGAAGAAGTTGGGCGCCACCCACATGGTGGATGCGGCTACGCTGACCGGTGCCATTGCCGTGGCCCTGGGACCCTCCGCCTCTGGTGTTTTCACGAATAATGACGCACTGCTGGGCCGTTGGATGGCAGCGGCGCAGGTTGCCGGCGATTCCATGTGGCCCATGCCTCTGTTCGATGAATACCGCGAGCAACTGAAGAGCGTTTATGCCGACATTCAGAACATTGGTACGCGCTGGGGCGGAGCCTGCACGGCGGCGATGTTCCTGAAGGAATTCGTGGAAGATACTCCGTGGGTCCACGTGGATATCGCCGGCACCGCCTGGTACGACGACGCCAAGCCGTTCCTGGCAAAGGGCCCGACCGCAGTGCCACTCGGCACTTTTGTGCAGCTCGTGCTCGATTGGAAGTAACGACGAAAACCCGAAAGACCACTTGCCGGGCGGAACTCGTACCGCCCTCAGCGCGGCCGTCTTAGATCGCGTTGCTGACTTTGGCCAGCAGGCGAACCTTGGCGAGCGCCGCACCGGAATCGATGGTGGCCTCGGCCAAGCGGGCACCATCGTGCCAGCCCGCAGCTTTCCCCGCGGCGATCAGCGCCAGAGCCGCATTCATGACGACGATGTCGCGTCGCGCACCCGTCTCCCCGCCCAGCACCGCTTCGATAATGGCGCGATTGGTCTCCCTGTCCCCGCCGCCAAGCGCCTCCAGGGGAGAAACCGGCAGACCGAAATCCGCGGGTGTGAGAGTCAGTTTCTCCGCTTGCCCGTTGGCGATGGAGAATACGGTGGAGGGTCCAGTAACGGTCACCTCGCCCAAACCATCTGACCCGCTGACCACAAAGCCCCTTTGCAAACCGAGCAGAACGAGGGCATTCGCCAGTTTTTCTGCGACCGCGGCTGAGCCCGTGCCAACCAGTTGCAATTCAGCACCGGCGGGATTGCTGAGTGTTCCCAGGTAATTGAACACCGTGCGCAACTTCAACTCCAGACGCACCGGCTGCACATGTTTCACGGCCAGATGGAAGGCGGGCGCGAAGAGAAACCCGATGCCGGCTTCCTCCACTTCCCGCGCAACAGTCGCCGGGGGCACCGCCGTCTTGATGCCGAGAGCTTCCAGCACATCCGCACTGCCGCACTTGCTCGAAATGGAGCGGTTGCCATGCTTCGCCACATGAACGCCCGCACCTGCAGCGACGAAAGCCGCCGCGGTGGAGACATTGAAAACCGGGATGCCATTGCCACCCGTGCCGCAGGTATCCAGCAGCGGCCGGCACGACGCACTCACCGGCAGAGGTTCCGACACAGCCCGCATCGCACGCGCGAAGCCGGCCAACTCCTCCACCGTCTCCCCCTTCATCCGCAACGCTGTGAGAAAGGAAGCCGTAAGCGCTGGAGAGGACTCTCCCGCGAGGATTGCATGCATCACTTCCTCGGCCTGGGAAGTGTCAAGAGATTGAAACTCAACGGCAGAATGAACGGCTTCAAGAAGGGTCATGGTAGAGTTGGAACTTTGAAGAGAGGTGGAAAAGATCTTTTCCAACCGCTACTTCAGCATAGTAACGCAGCGCACTAAAACACCCATGAAAATACACGAATATCAGGCCAAAGCGATACTGGCCAAATATAACGTCCCCGTGCCTCGCGGGGAAGTCGCGTTGACCGTTGAAGAGGCGGTTGCAGTGGCGGAGAAGCTGGGCGGCGGCGCTGTGGTGAAAGCGCAGATCCATGCCGGCGGCCGCGGCAAGGGCGGCGGCGTCAAAGTCGCGCGCGATTTGGATGCAGTGAAGGCGGCAGCGGAGAAGATTCTCGGCATGACGCTGATCACGCACCAGACCAGCCCGGAAGGCCAGCTCGTTCGCAGCCTGCTCGTCGAAGAGATGCTGCCGATCGAGAAAGAACTCTACCTCGGCATCGTTCTCGACCGCGCTTCGAGCAGCCTGATTTTCATGGCTTCCGCAGCGGGCGGCATGGAAATCGAAGAGGTCGCGCACGATAATCCCGACGCGATTCTCAAGGAAACGATTGACCCCGGTCTCGGCCTGCAGGATTACCAGGCGCGCAAGCTCGCGTTCGGCATCGGCATTCCCGCACCGGCTGTCAACGGCGCAGTGGCCGCGATGAAGGCGCTGGTGAAAGCCTGCCTTGAAAGCGACGCCACCCTCGCCGAAATCAACCCCTTCATCCTCACCAAGGACAACAAGGTTTACGCGCTCGACGCCAAGATCAATCTCGACGACAACGCACTGTTCCGCCACAAAGATCTGGCGGCTTTGCGTGACATCTATGAGGAAGATCCGCTCGAAGTGGAAGCTTCGAAGTACGGCCTCAACTACATCAAGCTCGATGGCAACGTGGGCTGCATGGTGAACGGTGCGGGCTTGGCGATGGGCACCATGGACATCATCAAGTATGCGGGCGGCTCGCCGGCGAACTTCCTCGATGTCGGCGGCGGTGCCAACGCGGAACAGATCAAGAATGCCTTCCGCATTCTGCTCTCTGACACCGCGGTGAAGGCCGTGCTGATCAACGTCTTCGGCGGCATTCTGCGCTGCGACACCCTCGCCAATGGCGTGGTGGCCGCGGCACGTGATCTCAATATTCAGGTTCCGATTGTCATCCGCATGGAAGGTACCAACCTGGAACAGGGCCGCAAGGTTCTGGAAGAATCCGGATTCAACTTCACCGTCGCGGACGGCATGAAGGACGCGGCGGAAAAAGTCGTCGCGGCCGCTTTGGGTGCAGTTGGGGGAGGCAAGCAATGAGCGTACTGGTAGATCAGAATACGCGCCTGCTGGTGCAGGGTTTTACAGGCAAAGAAGGCACGTTCCACGCCACGCAGGCGATCGCTTACGGCACGAAGGTTGTCGGCGGCGTGACTCCGGGCAAGGGCGGCGGCACGCACCTTGACCTGCCTGTGTTTGACACGGTGGAAAAGGCAGCGAAGGAAACCGGCGCGAATGCGACCGTGATCTTCGTTCCCCCGCCCTTCGCGGCGGATGCCATCATGGAAGCGGCGGATGCCGGTATCGAACTGGTCATCTGCATCACGGAAGGCATTCCCGCCATTGACATGGTCAAGGCCTGGAACTTCCTCAAGACCAAGCCGAAGACCCGCCTGGTGGGACCGAATTGCCCTGGTGTTATCTCGCCGGGTAAGTGCAAGATCGGTATCATGCCCGCACATATCCACTTACCGGGTCATGTCGGCGTGGTTTCCCGCTCCGGTACGTTGACTTATGAAGCCGTGGGACAGTTGACCAAGTTAGGCATCGGCCAGTCGACCTGTATCGGCATCGGCGGTGACCCGATCATCGGCACCACGTTCCTCGATGCCATCAAGCTCTTCGACGCCGACCCCGATACGCACGCGATCATCATGATCGGTGAAATCGGTGGCAGCGCGGAAGAGACGGCCGCGGAATACATCGGCAAGCATGTGAAGAAGCCTGTGGTTGGTTTCATCGCGGGACAAACGGCACCTCCGGGCCGCCGCATGGGCCACGCCGGAGCCATCATCTCGGGTGGTTCGGGCGCTGCTGAAGACAAGATCAAGGCCATGGAAGCCGCCGGCATCACCGTCTGCGGTTCCCCTGCGCAAATGGGCGAGAAGATGCAAGCCCTTCTCGGGAAATAAGAATTTATGGAAAAAACGTTTTCAATCATCAAACCCGATGCCGTCAAGAACGGCAACATCGGTAAGATCCTCGCGATTGTGGAAGAGAATGGCTTCCGTATCGTTGCGATGCGGATGACCAAGCTCAGCAAGAGCCAGGCGGAAGGTTTCTACGCGGTTCACAGCGAACGGCCTTTCTTCAACAGCTTAGTCACGTTCATGACGGAAGGCCCTGTGGTTCTGCTGGCTTTGGAACGGGAAGATGCCGTGAAGAAGCTGCGCGAAGTGATGGGTGCCACCAACCCCGCCAACGCGGCGGACGGTACCATCCGCAAGCTCTTCGCGGAGTCCATCGAGCGCAACTCCATGCACGGTTCAGACGCACCGGAAACGGCTGCGGAAGAACTGAAGTATTTCTTCACGGGCGTGGATCTGAACCAGCTGTAGTAATTTCCCGAGTCGTAAAAAACGGAGCGCTTCGGCGCTCCTTTTTTTGGTATTCTGAAGTTCCTCCGGCATAAAACGTACTCTTCTTCACTCCTCCATACTCGCCTGCCTCGCGGCACTCAGTTCCAGCAGCGCTTTCGGTGCCGCAGCGAATATTTTCCAGGTCACGACCTCTGGAACCGCACCATACTCATTGGCGAAAGGCTCCAGCATCACCGTCACAGAGAAGTTCGTTCCCCTGACCGAGAATGCGGACCAGTTCCAAGCAGTTCTCGGCTTTGATCCAACGGTATTTTCCGTCAGCAACTTCCAGATGGGCAACATCTTCTCATCCTCCACTGCGGACAAGAACACCTCCCCGAGTTCTGGGATCTATGATTTTGGTGCGAGCAGCACTGCAGGGTCTGTTTCGCTCACTGGCGGAACGGCGGTGAGCCTTTTTACGTTCACACTGACAGCACTTGCGAATGCCCCAACGGGCAATTCAGATCTATTTACGCTGGTGAATGACGGCGCCGGGTATTCGTCGCGGGTATCGAACGGCGGGACCGCCGTAACTCCGCTCAATGGGCTCGGCACGACCTACTATTCGCCCGTCGATCTTCAGATCAATGTGACGTCCGCTGCCACACCTGAACCCGCGACCGCAGGCCTTGTTCTGTTGGCCGCTGGTTCCCTGTTGGCTTACCGCCGCAAACGCCAGTCTCGCTAGGCGGCAAAGGCCGGGGCGGCCTCATCACAAACAAGCATTCGCTGCCGCCCAGGTCCGTGTTGCCGGGGAATACTTAGAAGCCGCACAGGCGCGAGGGCCGCGCCCGCAATATCAATCAGGAACCGCAGCGTTCCGGCGGCCCGAAGTCGTCCGTTGTGCGGCGGTTCCTCAGAAGTCCGGTTCATTCCATCACGGTTCCAAATCAGGCGGGTAGCTTCGGCGGCCCGCTTTTTTTATGCCAACTCCTCTTATTGCGACGCGATTGAACTGTTACGACACATGTACTAAACTAAGAATCTTAGTGGGTAATAGTACCGTTATGAGATCAACCCAATGATCACGTCTCTCAAGGAAAATAATGTAATTTAAGTCGAGTCTCCTCATCTTCGCTGCAATCGCCATCACCGCCAGCAGCGCATCCGCCAACGTTCTTGGCAATTACAAGATCACCGGACCTGCCACGGTAGAGCAGGGTTCCAGCATCACAGTGTCGGAGACCTTCGTGGCGAACAATTCATTTTCGGCTACCGTAACACAGGTAGTTCTGGGATTTGATCCCACTGAGTTTTCTGTCAGTGACTTCACGGCAGGAAACCTCTACACCACTACCCCGACCATCACCACGAATGGATCTGCCGGAAGTGGGATTTATGATTTCGGAATGAGTGATTCGGTCTCTCGAAGTGCAGGCACTTACACTCTCTTCACCTTCACACTGACGGCCTTGTCGAACGCACCGGTTGGCACGTCGAATTTGTATACCCTGGTCAACGATGGGTCTACTTTCACCACAGAAATTAAGAACGCATCCGGAGTTCCCAACTCCGGGATCTTCGGAACTGGAAACACGTACAATTCGTCGTACGACCTTCAAGTGGACGTTACCGCCTCGTCTGCGCCAGAGCCTGCTTCCCTCGGCCTGGTGGTTTTGGCCGCGGCCTCATTGCTGGCTTACCGCCGCAAACGCAACACGCTCTAGTTCTATTCCCCAATCAGGACCATTCGGGCGGGTGGCTTCGGCTGTCCGCCCTTTCCATTTGTAAAACAGACGCTTTCGAAATTCCTGCTACAGTGCGGGTATATGGAACCTGATGAACGCGAGTGGCTGGAGACGAACGGGCTCGGCGGCTTTGCGATGTCCACGGTCTCCGGCATCAACACGCGCCGTTACCACGGGCTGCTGACCGCCGCGCTGCAACCACCCACCAAACGCCACCTGCTGCTTTCGAAGTACGAAGAGGTGCTCTGGGTCGGCTTGCGGCAATTCCCTCTTTCCGCGAATTATTACCCCGGCACGGTGCACCCCGAAGGCTTCAAGCGGATGACCAGCTTCCGCATGGACCCCGGCCCTGTCTTCCGCTACGAAGCTGGCGGCGCAGTGCTGGAAAAGCGCGTCCGCATGTTGCAGGGCCAGAACGCGGTGATCGTCGAGTGGGAATTGCTCGAAAAGCCGGACGAGCAGTGTCTTCTCACCGTCCGCCCGCTGATCGCCTTCCGCGATTATCACTCCACCACACATAAGAACGATGCGCTCCGGCCGCATGTAGATATACATGGCGATACCGCCATCATCCACCCCTACACCGACTTGCCGGAACTCCATTTCAAATCCAACGCCGCCTCCGTCAAGCCCACTGGCCAATGGTATCTGCACTTCCAATATCCACGTGAGCAGGAACGTGGACTGGAGTATGAAGAAGATCTCTTCTGCCCCTTCGAAGCTGCGTTTGAATTGGACAGGATGGCGGTGATCACCGCGTCCGTGGGCCCCGCGGAACCGGAGGCACCTGCGGTTGCTTCGAAACACCGCGCGGCAGACCAGTTCATCGTTACCCGCGAGGGCGGCAGGAAGAGCATTATCGCTGGTTACCCCTGGTTCACCGATTGGGGCCGCGACACCATGATCGCTCTTCCCGGTCTGACTCTTGCCACCGGTCGTTATGAAGATGCGAAATCCATCCTCAACACCTTCGCCGAATATGTGGACGGCGGCATGATCCCGAATCGCTTTCCGGATTCCGGGGAGGCTCCGGAGTACAACACCGTCGATGGATCGCTCTGGTACTTTGAGGCGGTACAGAAATACATCGAAGCGACCGGCGACCGCGAAGGGATGGAGGTGTCTGTCTTTCCGGCCCTTCGCAAGATCATCGAGGGCTACCGGGCCGGAACGCGTTACGGCATCCGTGAGGACGAAGATGGGCTCATCGAAGCCGGTCCGCAACTCACGTGGATGGATACCGCAGCCACCCCGCGCGCAGGCAAAGCCGTGGAGATCCAGGCGCTCTGGTACAACGCGTTACGGATCATGGGCGAAGACGACGCAGCCGCTCATACCAAGGCCAGTTTCGATGCCAAGTTCTGGAATGCGGAGCAGGGCTGCTATTTCGATCTCTTGGGAGACGCTTCCATTCGCCCCAACCAGATCCTGGCGATGGCACTGACTTATCCCATCGCGGAGCCCGAACACGCTACCCGGGTGTTTGCGCTTGTTTCCCGGGAGTTGCTAACGCCCGTCGGCCTGCGGACTCTGGCCCCTTTGGACCCGAAATACATTGGGCGCTACGAAGGTGGCCCGGAGCAGAGGGATCGTGCCTATCATCAGGGGACTGTCTGGCCCTGGCTCATCGGACTTTATCTGGATTCCGCCAGGAACTTCGGCTTTGAAACCGGCGAAGTCACCGGGTCCCTGAGTGAATATATGGATGGCCCCGGCTGCGGCCAGTTGCCGGAGATCTTCGACGGTGACGCACCACACCAGGCGCGTGGCTGCATCGCGCAAGCCTGGAGCGTAGCGGCTTTCGTCCGATACCAGCACGGCTGACAGGTTTCAATGCAGAATCTCCGAATATACTTGCCTCAGGCTGGTGCAATTTGATAATCTCTCCCAAGGCAATTACTTCGTTGGAGGAACGTGATGCAATCAACCAAATGGAATGAAACTTTGACGAAGGCTGGCCAAGGCCTGCTGACAGCCACCTGCCTGACCGCAGTCGCTGCGGTTCCTGCGGCAGCCAGCACCTTCACGCAGTCCACGAAGTTCAGCAGCGACAACAACTCGCCCACAATCCTGCCTTCTGGTACGACCGAGGTGGACATGCTGGGAGAAGACTATCTGGGTTACACCCGGGAAGAATTTCAATACTTCGAACTCTCGGGCCTCACCCCCGGGGATACGCTGAATTTCACCTTCACCCACGGCAGTTTCTTCGAAGGTGATTTCTACATCTACAACAGTGCGAACACTTCGACCCCTCTCTTCTCGACGTACAACAACGTTACAAGCAGCCTATCTGTGCCCTCCGGCGGCAATTTGACGTTCGAGTACTGGTTCGATGGTAATTACAGTAATCCCATTTCGCTGACCACGGACGCAACCTACTCTTCTGCGACGCCAGAGCCTGGAACGACCGCTCTTGCTGGTGCGGCTCTGGCTGGTGTCCTCGCGTGGCGCCGCCGCCGGTCGAAGTGACGAGAAGCCCAAGAAATTCCCAAACTTCCCCACACCAACTTGTTGCCTCTAGGGAAGCAGTCTTGCTAGCATGACGGACATGCAAAATGTCGAATCTGTTCTCAAAGTAGGCCAAGGTTTGCTAGCCGCAACGTGTTTGACCGCCGCTGCCGCCGTACCGGCTGGCGCAACCACTTTCACGGCGACCAGTGCGTTCAGCACGGACAAGAACAACCCGACCGTGTTGCCCGCTGGCACCACCGCGGTCAACGGGCTCGGCGAGGAGCTAAACCAATACTTCGAGCTTGAGGGTCTCACTCCCGGGACCATCAACTTTTCCTTCATACCCTTGGGCGGCTTTGAAGGTAGTTTTTTGATCTTTGATAGTGCGAATACCTCGAGCCCTCTGTTCGCGAATTTAGGTGTGGAAGGAGTTCCCATTAGCAACAGCGTGGTTGTAGGGAGTGATGGAAATCTAACCATCGGTTATGATTCCGAAGATTACACCTCCAACTATAGCTTCGCAACCGACGCAACTACCTCATCCGCACCGGAACCCGGCACGTCCGCCCTTGCTGGTGTCGCTCTGGCTGGTGCTCTCGCGTGGCGTCGCCGCCGCTCCAAGCAATAAAAGCCCTTTTGTCTCGTGGGGCGGGCTGGATAGCACGGGCGTCGATTGCCAATTGGCTGTGGCTTACCAAGCCCCCTACTGTACAGATGAACTTCAAATCGTTCCGCTTACTCTCCCATCAAGACGCAGAATCAATTTGTAGGGCTATAGAATCGGGCGTCTTTGCTGATGGCAAAGCCACCGCAGGTGGTCCTGCGCGTGACGTCAAGCAAAACCTCCAACTGGACCGTACGAAGACAGACGCCTCCGAACTAGACCGCACCGTGTTCCACGCCATCCAGCGACATTCGGCGCTGATGGACTTCGTGATGCCCGCCAAGGTCTATGCTCCTCTCTACAGCCGCTACGAGGCTGGCATGAATTACGGGTATCACGTGGATGGTGCAGTAATGGGCGGGCTGGGTTCTTTACAACGCACCGACTTCGCCATGACCGTCTTTCTTCGTCCTCCGGCAACGTATGACGGTGGCGAACTTGTGGTGATGCAGGATTCCGGGCCCGTCGAAATCAAACTCGACGCTGGTGAGGCGTTCGTCTACCCCGCCAGTACCCTGCACAAGGTAAATCCGGTGACCCGTGGTGTACGGCTTGCAGTCGTAACATGGATGCAGAGCCTCATCCGCCATAGCGAGCTTCGGGAAGTGCTCTACGACCTGCGGCGTGCCACTGATCTCGCAACGAAGGCTGGAGAGAAGGACCTGTTGCACCTGTTGATCAAGGCCGAACAAAATCTCATCCGGTATGGTGCCGATGTCTGAAACAATGCAGCCTGTCTTCGAAGTGCTGGAGAACTTTGCCGCCCCGGATGCGCACCGCGCCGCGCTGGCGGTCTGCAACGGCAAGGGCTGGTATTTCGGCAACGCCTCCAACAAGACCGGAACCCACAGGTTCTGGAAGCTGGATCTCGAACAGGAACCAGTCTTTCAGGCGATCTGGAATGAGGCGAAGCCCCGTTGTGAAGCTCTCGCGGGGGTCCGGCTGAAGCTCCTGCGGGTTTACGCCAACGGCCACACCTTCGGCCAGGGCGGCGAGCCGCATCAGGATGATTCGCGCCCCGGCAGTTATACGCTGCTTTACTACCCGCACGGGGAATGGGACCGCAGTTGGGATGGAGACACGGTCTTCTACGACGAAAAAATGGAGATCGAAGCCGCCATTCTGCCTTTGCCCAACCGGGCCGTGTTCTTCGATTCCCGTATTCTTCACAAGGGCCGCGCGCCCAGCAGGGATTTCCATGGCCTGCGCATCACGGTAGCTTTCAAACTGATTGCGGATGGCGAACTTGCTGCTGCGCCCGCGCCGGAGCCTTTTGTTGGCAAGACCATTTCGATTGAGATCCCTGAGGAACAGTTGCAAAATCCAATCGCCGAATATCTGCAGCAGATGAACCGGACGGTACGCCTTCCCGAGTATCCAGCGGGCCAGATTCCGAGTGACATGCTTCAAGAGCGATACGGGGCTTCCGCCAGGGCTCATGCCCTGCAACGCGTGGTTGCACAGCTCTGTGACGAACAATTGCGTAAGGGCTTTGTCGCGGTTGGCGGCAAGGTGCTTAGCGGTGCAGAGTCCGGCAGTGCCGTTGTGGAACTTACTGGTACGGAACTTTCTGACTTACCTGAAGTCGATTTTTCGGTCATGCAGGTGGAGCGGCTGACGGGACCAGCGGAGTTAGCAGGCGCGTTGCAGGCGCATCTATCTCGCCAGGTCCTCACGCAACTGGACGCACTCTACCGGTTTCCAGTGCCCCCCGGGTTGGTGGCGCGGGAATTCGAAGCGGTCTGGAAGGTGGCCGAACAGCAGGAACTCCCGCCCGAAGGTCCGGACCTGGAGGAGGCACGCCGGTATTTTGGTGCCATTGCAGAACGCCGGGTGCGGGTAGGAATCGTCATCCAGGAACTGGCCAGACGGTGGGGGATGCAGGCCCAATCGGGAAGCGAACTGGAGCAGCGCGTGCTGCAAGCCATCCTCGCGCAGGTGCCTCTTTCCGAACGGGAAGCAACCGCGGTTGAGTTAGCCGGGCTGTCCTGAGCTCCACCCTATGCGATGCCTGCTGCCCAGAGATGTCTTGAGCCCCTTCACGGAAGCTGAGTTTCTGGGCCAATATTTCGGCCAAAAACATCTGCAGTCAGCCGGGTACCCGGGTCGCTTTGCCGGACTCTTGCCCGCGGATTCGAAGGCAGCGGTCCTGCTGGCACACCATTGGGAGCGTCTGTTGGAGTGCCCGGTCTCACTGGCGGACTATTCCTCTGGCGGCACGGGTCGCGGGGCCGAGATCATCCTGCTGCAAGCCGCCGGCTGGAGTTCCTGGGAGTTCGGACCGGGCGCCGGGACCATCAGTTTGCTGGAAGGTGACGCCCTGTATCTCCCGGCGCATTATTCCTGGCGCGCGGAAACAGGCCCCGGTGCCGCGATCCTGGCCTTGGAAATACACAATCCCTCCGGCGGCGAACTCTGGGGCTTCATCGCAGACCGGATTGCCAAAGATCCGCATTGGGCATCCGCAGTACCCCGTTTCCAAGGCCCTGGCGCGCGGGCGAATTATCTGGAGCACCTGCAGAAAGCCGTGTGGGCCGAGGTCGGTAGACCGGGCCTTCTCGAACGCTTCGCCGAACATCGCAGCAGCCATGCGATGCCGCGTGAACTCCCTGGCGTGCGTTGGAACGTGGATCTGCCGCAGGCCTGGCGCGTGGTGATGGCGGTTCCCCGCAAGCTGCGTGTACAATCCGCAGCACCGGAAGTGATTCAGGTGGAATTTGGCGGTGAAGCAGTCTACTTTCCCGAAGATGCCGCGGAACTCCTGTATTTCCTGGAGGACCATGCGCCTTGTTCCGTGAACAAGTTCTTCGCCGCGTTTCATGACGGTTATGACCTGGAGGAACTGCAGGATTTCCTTGCCGTGCTGGATAGCAAGGGCGTGGTCACCTTCATCCCGCCGGTAGGAGATGAGGCATGAGCGAATATCCAGACCGCGGCTGGCTGCCGGTCCATACCGAGATCCAACTCCGCCCCACGTTGATCCCGAAGGCGAATGTCCGGTGGATGGAGTTCGGCGATACTCCGCTGACAGATCCGTTCATGGTCCACACCATGCAGCGCCTGCGGGAGCAGGTTCCGCCCGCGCGTGAGATCACCACGGATCTCGACACGGTCCTGCGAACGGCTGCGGCAAGTGCGCCGGTGCGGCCTTCGGGGCTGATCTTTCATGTTTCGCGCTGCGGGTCCACGCTGCTGGCGAATGCGCTGCGGACTGCGGAGGGCGTCTCCGTGGTTTCTGAGCCACTGGCCGCGAATCATCTGTTCTATCCCTCGCACGGAGAGACCTCCGCCTACCTGAAAGCACGTTGGGACGGGCGGCGAAGGCAGGCTCTCGAAGCAATGTTTTCTCTGTTTGCGAGGTACAAGACCGGAGAGCCGGAGAAACTGCTGGTCAAACTGCCGAGTATCTGCACCCTTGGCATCGAGGCCGCGCGGAAGTGGTGGCCGGAGGTTCCGTTCCTCATGATCGTGCGCGATCCGGTGGAAGTGATCGTGGCGAATCTTCCCGGCGGCGGCTTTATGGAATTACAAAAGGATCCGCCAAGGGCGGCACAGCTCTTCGGGTGGGACATCACCGGGATGTCTCCGGAAGTGTATGCCGCACATGTACAGGGGGATTTCTGCCGTGCCGCCCGGCAAGCCTTCGACGCCGCCCATGACCGCAGTAAGTGCAAGGTCATGGATTATGCGGATCTGAACAGCGAAGGAATTCTGGAAGCCTCTGCATTTCTGGGCATCCAGCCAAGGCGTTTCGAGCGCGTGATGGGTTCTTATTCCAAAGACCCCACCGGGCAGGCGGGCTTCCGCGATGACCGGAAAGAGAAGCACCGCCGGGCCTCAAAAGCCGTGCTGGACGCTGCCGAACAGTGGGCGCAGCAGCCTTACCGCGAACTCCGTATGTGGCGGTAGGTTACTTCGGCGTGGCTGATTTCTATCGTGATATACCGGCTAATAACTTTGGAAAACACTCGATATTTGTTATAAATTCGAAACGAATGATGCGTTAGACTTTCGAAATGCCAGTCGCGCAACGCCTAAGTATTACCGGCATTCTGCTTACTTGTCTGGCAGTATCCGCCTGGGCTCAGGCACCCACCATTAACCCTGGCGGAGTAACTCCGCTTTACAGTACTTCGCCCATGATACAGCCGGGCGAATGGATATCTATCTACGGGACCAACCTGGCCACCAGCACCAAGTTATGGAATCAAGACTTTCCAACTACCCTGGTGGGAACCAGCGTTTCCATCAATGGAAAGGCGGCGTATATATGGTTCGTCAGTCCCACGCAGATTAACCTTCAAACTCCGGCCGATACTGCGACGGGACCTGTTTCCGTAGTGGTAAGGACAGCCGCCGGTACCGCCACCAGCACAGTGACTCTGGGCCAGTTCGGCC
The DNA here is from genome assembly GCA_903923395.1 of uncultured Acidobacteriia bacterium. Taxonomy (GTDB): domain Bacteria; phylum Acidobacteriota; class Terriglobia; order Bryobacterales; family Bryobacteraceae; genus BOG-234. The sequence continues at coordinate 21,309 of CAIXXM010000106.1, read as the reverse complement.
CCACATTCAGCCTCCTGGATTCGAAGCATGTGGCCGGCATTATCCTCCGGTCCGATGGGACAGGCGCATATGGAGGGGGAACTTATGACATCCTTGGCCCCACAGGAACCTCGCTCGGCTACCCGACCGTCTCAGCCAAGGCTGGTGACATTGTGGAATTATTCTGTCTGGGCTTCGGTCCCACCAGTCCGTCCATTCCCCCGGGAAGATATTGGGCTGGCTCGGCGCCCGCCAACAATCCCGTCAGTCTTGTTATCAACAATGCCAATGTAACTCTGGATTATGTGGGTCTTTCCAGCCCCGGGCTTTATCAAATCAACCTGACAGTTCCTGACGGACTTGGTGCAGGGGATATACCACTTCGCGCCACTGTGGGCGGCTTGCAGACACCTGCGGGCGTCGTGATTCCACTGCAAGGTCCAGCGACTGCGCCGCAGGCGAAGGCAGTAACTTTCTCTTCGAATTCGGTCCTTCCGGGCGGTACAGTGAGTGGTACCGTCACTCTCTCCAGCGTTGCGCCCCCTGGTGGAGCGATCGTGATGTTGTCATCCAGTTCCACCAATGCTTCCGTCCCTGCTACGCTGACCATTCCCGCTGGCGCTGATTCCGGGACGTTTGCAGTCACAGCGGCTACAGTGACTGCCACGCAGACCGTCAACATCATTGCTTCTTACGGCGGAAGCGCCGTGCAAGGCGCACTGACCATTGCCGTGCCGGTTGTAGCACCGTTCAAACAGCTTACTTCGTACTTCACCTTTTCGTCCCTTGGGTATCCCCAGGAGCAGTTGGCAATCTTTGTGAATCCTGACCCGGGTAACACCACTTATACGGCAACCGTAGGACCCTTTAAGTTCCTCAACGGCACGCTAAGTGGGAAATCCACGTTCACCTTCACCACGATTAGTTCCCCGGCGAATGCTTTTCCGATTGCCGGGCAGGTGCTGACGAATGTGACGGGTTCCTTCGCGTTTACGCTGACGCAGACCTTGGCCACAGGAGGGTATGGGATTGGAACGATTGGTGGGTCACTCCTGGTGAAGGGCACGCCGCAGTCAGGAACCGGCACGGTGAGTCTTTCGAGCGGCTTCAGTGGACAATATACCGCGACACTCCCGTGAGAGGTTTCCGCAGACTGCCTCTCACTTAATCGATAAAGAGTACGCTTGCACCCGGTTTTTCACAGGCGTATGCTGTGGCCATGATCTCCCGTCGAAACGCAATAGCGCTGATGGGCGCTCCGCTCGCGGCCCGGTACGCCGCTGCTCAGCCGGTCGTGAAATTGAACGACCCTCCACCGCTCGATTCCAAACAGGAAGCCACCAGAGACAAACGAATGAAGTGGTGGCATGATGCCCGCTTCGGCATGTTCATCCATTGGGGTCTCTACAGTGTGATTGGCCGGCATGAATGGGTCATGGAACGCGAGGCAATTCCCGTCCGCGAATACGAACTCATCGCAAGGCAATTTAAACCCAAACCGAACGCTGCCCGCGAGTGGGCAAAGCTCGCCAAAGCCGCGGGTCAGAAGTACATGGTCATGACGACCAAACACCATGAAGGCTTCTGCCTGTTTGATTCCAAGCTCACGAATTACTGTGCACCAAAGCAGGGCCCGGGCCGCGATCTGGTGGCGGAATTTGTGGAGGCCGCACGCGCGGAGGGAATTACACCCGGCTTCTATTACTCGCTCATGGACTGGCATCATCCCGACGGTGCACGCTGCGCCACCGATGAGGCTGCCCGCCGCCGCTTCGTCGATTACATCCACGGTCAGATCCGCGAGCTGTTGACGAATTACGGCAAGATCGGCGTGCTTTGGTATGACGTGAACTGGCCGCTGAACTGGCACGGCTGGGAATCCGTGAAGATGAACCAAATGGTGTTCGACTTACAGCCCGACATCATCGTGAATGACCGCAACGGATTGCGCGGCGATTTCTCTACGCCGGAGCAGCGCATTGTCGCCGAAACGGGCGGGCGCGCCTGGGAATCCTGCATGACCCTCAATGACAGCTGGGGTTACCACGCGAACGACGATAACTGGAAATCGCCGAAGACCGTGGTCCGGAACCTGCTGACCTGTGCCAAGGATGGCGGCAACTACCTGTTAAACATCGGCCCGCGCGGCGATGGATCCATTCCCGAACCGACAATCGATTGCCTGCGCGCCGCGGGGCGCTGGGTGAATTCGCATGGTCCGCTGGTGCACGATACAGACCCTGGAGTGAAGGTCACCCGGTCCCAGTTCGCGCAGTTCACACGCAAAGGGAACACGCTCTTTGTGCATAGCTACTACTGGCCGGGCAGTGTGTTGAATTTGGCGGGGATACCAACGAAGGCGCTCTCCGCGAAGCTGTATGGTTCCAATGTACAGCTAAAAATCCAGCAAACCGACCTGCAATTGAAGATCACCGGACTGCCCGAAAAGGCCCCGGACCCGCTCATCTCCACCGTCGCGATTGAGTTCGAAGCTCCCCCGACGCAAGATACGGATAACGTGCGGAAGACCCGGGAACGCCTGAGCGCCTGACCGCTCATCGCGGCGAACGCAGAACCCGCGCGAGCCAACTTCGCAGCGCGCGCCGCTCCGGTACATCCCGCAGCACCCAGGCGTCATTGTGATTGCGGAAGCCAACGGGCTGAAAGGTGAAGGAACCTGCCAGCCCGGTTGCTTCCAGATAGCTGCGGGAGGGTTCCACGGTTACTTCCTGGCAGAGAAAAACCGGCCGGCCCTGCAGTCGCTGCAGGCGCGCCAGGGCAGAATCCCGGTCGGCGGCAGGATAGGGCCAGGTGGTTCTTACGCCGTCGTAATGGCTGTAGGGGATGAAGGCGCGCCAGAGCCCGGCGATGGAGTCATCATGCAGACCGATGTAGTTGCAAGCGATGGCACCCCGGGAGAAACCGGCCAGAATCACCGCGCGCGGGTCACCCCCAAACTCCCTGCATACACTCGCCACGGCCCGGCGACAATAGGCGACGGTGGCTTCCACATCACCCCACCAAAGCGCTTGGTTGACCCCATCCCGCTGATTCACGAAGGGCAGACACAGCCAGAGAAACCCCTTGCCGCCGGAAGCGCCGAAACCCAGCCTGGAGCCTTCCACCGAGCCGTCAGAAACATCCCCAAATTCATTGCGGTAATTGCCATTCCCCGCATATTCCACAATCACAGGCCAGCGTTTGCGGGGCGACCAATCCGGGGGCAGATAGAGCAGGTGGTGAACCTCTGTTCCCTGGTAATCCGGCAGAGTGAGACGCACGCGTTTGCCCGGGGCAGCCGGGCCTGGAGCCACCGGGGGAATCACCAGATCCGGGGGAACGCTCTGGAGATCCGGCAGTTCCGGATTAGAGGCCTGCAAGAGCGCGGGCACCAAGCCCAAAATGCTTCGCCGTGTCATCACCCTTCCGACGTTACTGCAACACGCTCACCACAACACCGGCCTGGCTGGAAATGCCCCCGACTGTGGCACGAATGGCAAGATCTCCGTTCGGTGCGCCGGAGGGAACCAACACGTTGAGCTAATACAGCCCCGGCGAAATGAGTCCTGCAAACTGAACCGTTGCGGTCAATCCGCCGATCTGCACCACCGGCAGCGGCGAAAGTGTTCCCGATTGTGTGGGTGAGCCGCTGACCACAGCCTGTGACGTCGCCCCGAAGCCATTGCCGTAGAGAACAATGACTTCGCCCGGTTTCGCCGGAGTGGTGGAGCCAGGGTACAACGTTGCCGGGCCCAGCAGACTTCCATCGGCATGCGTTGCCGCGACATAAGCTCCACCGAACGTGAAGAACGAGGGTGCCACGTTTTGCGTGCCCACATTGAATGCGTTGCTCACCGCCGACTTCACGGTGACCTGCACGGCAACCGCTCCGGTCATCGCATCGGGCGGCGTGAGGATGTTGATCTGGGTCGGGCTCAGGTAATACACGAACGCCGCCTTGCCATTGACCGTCACGGAGACGCCATCGAGCGACGCAGGCAGCTTGCCGTTGACGAAGTCATCACCCTGCCAGATCCGGTTGCTGTCTGCCAGGGCCAGATCTGTGCCTTTGATGGTGATGTAAGTGTTCGGCGCGATCACTGCCGCCCCGCTGGCCGCGTTGGTCACGCTGGTGATTGTGGGTTTGGCCTGCCGGGTAACCACGGGAACGTACCCCGCCTCCAGGCCAGCGGGAGGCGTGACCAGAAGGGCAGCGTCAAGCGCAAGCAAAGTGCCGGAAGACGGCGGTGCCATGTAGTCCCGGTTGGTTGGCCAGCTTTGGTGAATCTTCGTGGCGATGTTCTGCAAATCAGCCTTCGCGGCGTCACTCAGGTTCAGGTGCTGAAACACGGGCTGGTCAATGAAGCGGTACCAGGAATAGGTGAGAATGCTGCCGTCGGAAAGCACCGCTGAAAACGGCCCGAGCACGGGTCCGGGCGCGGCCCATGCCGTGGAACCGGGCGTTCCTGCCGTGTAGGGGCCATTGTTGGATGCCGGCCGGAAGGTCGCTGAAGTGAGTCCGGTGGAGGCGGGAACCGCGGCGGCAGGCACCACGGTCCGGGTGTTGCCGTTCTGCTGGTAATACTCCGGCAGAACAGCCATCCCGCTGGCGGTCATGTCCTGTTTGCCGGTCCACTGCAGGCCCCATTTGCATGTGGCGCTGTCAAAGAGTTTGGTTTGCACGGTCTGGTCCAGACCAGTGAGAGCGATGCGGGTGTTCGGATCGGCAGCGGTCAGGTATTGGCCGAAATCCAGCGGGTTCACGGTGCAGTTCGTCGGTGTCCAGGCAGCCGACGTGGAGAATGGGCCAGTGTGCGCGGCACCTCCGGCGAACCATGCTGCCGCCCCGGCGAACAAACTGTTTGCGGAGTAGAAAGTCGCATCCTGCATCAGAATGGTGGACCCGCTGGCATCGACGGGGAACTGAATCCGCGGAATTCTCGTGTAGACGGTGCCTGTGGAGTCCTTGGAAAACATCATCGGGACGGTATTGAACTCCATCGCGCCGCCTCCCGCAACGCCTGGCAGGGTATCGAGACCGCGCCCCGCCGAAGCCGGCGTGCTGGCGGCCAGAATCTCCCAACCATCCGGGATGAAATATTCCACCGGACCCCTGAAATTCGAGGAATTCAGGAACAAAGTCCAGCTCTTGTTCCCCACCGGTGGTTGTCCCGCCGGTATTTGCTGTGTGAAGGTCCAAAGCTGACCGGAATAGGCCCCGCAGGGATTCATCCGGGGAGCAATCCCGTTATCCGGATCATTACTTTCCAGGCATAAGTTGTTCTTTTTGGATAGCTGCGTCTGCAGTTGATAAGCACCGTTGGAGGAACGCAGCGCCCACAACTGGCCCGCGGAACCATTGCAGGGGGCCATGTAAGGTGAACCGCCATGGATTGCGGAGGAGACGCCGGTATTTCCCTCAAGACAGAAGTTGGCCGCCTGGGATGCCTGACTTTGCAGTGTGTAATAGCCAGGTGCCGCCACTTGCAGCAACCAGATCTCCGGCTGGGAAACATCGCAACTGGCCATGTAGGCGGCTCCGGCGAACAGAGAAGCATCGGGCGAGCTGCTATTGAGACACCGGTTTTTTGGCGCCTGGAACAAGCTCGTCATCGTATAGGTTTCGGTGGAGCCTTGTGTATAGCCGGTGAAGGGCATCGCCATCCATGCGACTCCCAGGAGTTGGTTATTGAGTCCAGGCTGCAGTGGCAATCCGTCCGGAGCGACCAGAAGCCGGTTGCTGAGCTGGGCGATACCCATGGAACTATCCGGCAAGGGGCTGCCATAGAAATTCCAGCCCTGCGAGGAGACCTCCGTGGTGTAGCAGTTCGGCGTGCTGTTCGCCCGGTACTTCGGAGTAACCGAGGGGAACTTCGTGCTGCCCCAAAAGCCCATGCTGCCTTCGATGGTCTGGAAAAAACTCGTGTAATTGCCGTTGCCAAAGCCATTCTGCGCTGAAACGGAATTCGGCGGACAGAGCTTTCCAGCACCGGAATAACCAGCGTTGGCGGGAAGAATCCAAGTGGAAGGGAGTCCAATCTGGAAGGAATCGAGCGGCACCTGCACCAGTGGCCAGGAGTTTTCGTAGAAGCTGATGCCGTAACCGTAACCGGGCGGCGGCGCGGGCATGTTGTTTGAGATGTACCCCAGACCGGAAACAGAGCCCGTGAGACCTCCGCCATTCACCTGCGTTGGAGTGGTTTGGGCGGTCAGGGTTTGGAGCGCAAGCAGGATACAGAGCGGCGCGCTGGAGAAGTTCTTCAACAAAGTATTATTCCTCAACCTCCGGCGCTCTGTACGCAACATGCAGGACCCGCACCCGGGCCCTGCATGTGCCTGGAAGTGGTTACTTGGAGAGTTCTTCGTAGCGGGCGGAAACGAAATCCCAGTTGATCACTTTGAGGATGGCGGCAAGATACTCCGGGCGGCGGTTCTGATACTTCAGGTAGTACGCGTGTTCCCACACATCGATCCCCACCAGCGGCTTCAGGCCGGAGGACAACGGAGAATCCTGATTGGGGCCGGCACCCAGAACCAGCTTGTTGGTCTTGTCGAGCGAGAGCCATGCCCAGCCGCTGCCGAACACGCCCGTAGCACCGGCTTTCAAGCTGTCTTCGAGCTTTTCCTGGCTGCCAAAGGTCGAATTGATCGCCGCTGCCAGTTTGCCCGAGGGCTTTTTCTGTTTCGAGGCCGGGGTCAGCGTATTCCAGAAGAGACTGTGGTTGTAATGGCCGCCGCCCTGGTTGCGGATGGCGGTCTTGACTGCCGCGGGCACGGCATCCAGGTTAGAAACCAATTCTTCCAGGCTCTTGCCGGCAAGTGAGGAATCAGAAGCCACGGCCTTGTTCAGGTTGTCCACATAGGCCTGATGGTGCTTGTCATGGTGGATCTGCATCGTCTGCGCGTCGATGTAGGGCTCCAATGCGTCATAGGCGTAAGGAAGAGGAGGAAGTGTAAAGGGTGCCCCTGCTGCCTTCAGGGAGCCCGTGATTGCGCCCAGCGCCGCGAATTGAATCAGTTCTCTGCGAGTCATAAATCTCCTGTCAAGGGACGATGGTAACGCATTTTCCCGGCAGGCAGAATGCGCGGCGCGCCAAGTTTCGGAACTCGCTCATTGGGGAAGAGCAGCGAGTGTGGAACCCGGTGTGGGCTGGAACACAAAGACGTCTTTGGGCAGGCTGCCGTTCAGGATGACCGTAGTCATGTCAGTGACCGTTCGCTCCTCCACACCATTACCCCTGAAGGTGGAGCGGATCTCTTTCCAAACCACATAGGTCCGTTGATCAACCCAAACCGTGTGGCGGTCCGACCCTGCTTTCTTCTCCGCGTAGGCTCCTCTGTCGCTCTGCACGACATAGCATTCCACGCTCCCGCCATCCCGCGACAGCGTTTCGGTTCCAGTCACTGTGGAACTGCGGCGCTTGTCGAGGAGCGATTGGTAGTTGGCGTTGTTGAAGTAGTGGTAGGTGGCAACGAATTGCTCCGGGTGGTCCAGGCTGGGTTCCGAACCATCGACGGTACCAACGGTGCCTTTCGCAGAAGTGCGGGGCTTTTTGTAGTGCTTCTTCGAAGCGGTGTCGCTGATCCAAATGGCGTCACCATCTGACACGATGGCGACTGGTCCGTTGAACCCGCCCAGGCGCAGGGCGCTGCCGTCGCCTTCGAGGCGTATCTTGTCCGGCAGTTCCACAGCCAGCGTGACCTTCACGGACTTGGGTTGCGTGCCCCCCGGAAATTCCATGCCAGCGTTGGCAACGATCAGATACTTCTGTGCGGACCGGTAAGCATTTGCAACTTTCGTAAGAATCTCTTCGGCGGACGGGACACTTTGGGCAGCCATGAGTTGGAGTCCAAGAGCGAAGAGCAGGAGTGCCTTTTTCATTTCTCCCGATTTTACCGCCGCGTGGGCGGGAGAGACACTCATTTCCCACACTTACGGACAGTTTCCCGCCGACCTGAAGAACCAGATTCGCGCGGCTGGCGGACGACCTGAAGCGTGGGTTCCCAGAGAGGAAAGGATTCTCCCCGCGATATGCCAACCAAACGCAAAAACGGCACGCGAAGATCCGCATGCCGTTTTGAGTTTGAGTTGGAAAAAGGGAATTAGTGCTTGGTTGCGGGGAAAGGATTTGAACCTTTGACCTTTGGGTTATGAGCCCAACGAGCTACCAGACTGCTCCACCCCGCACTTGTATAGTAGCGCGTTCCTCATGAAATCGTCAAATATCGATGACGATTGTGAGCGGGTTTTATCGGCCAGCGGCGGCACGGCTGGCAGCGAGGCGCGTCCGGATCTGGTTCATCACATCCACTGCCAGAAACGGCTTGCGGATCACAGGAAAATCGTACTCTTCGCAGAGCGCTTCCTCCTCTGGTGCGAGCATGGATCCGGTCATCACGATAACCGGCAGTTTCGGCTGACTCCGCCGCAGGAACTGCGCCAGTTCGACGCCATTCTGGTCCGGCAGCATGTAATCAATCAGCGCCGCATTGGGCTTGTGTTTCGCGGCCAGCTTCTTGGCCGCGGCAGCAGTTTCGGCCGCCAGGAGCCGCCAGCCGGATTCCGCCATCAGACGCTCCAGAAACTTGAGCAGATCGTGATTATCGTCCACCAGAAGAACGGTGGGGTGCGTGTTCACCGCGGCTTCGCTGTCCCCGGCAATGCGAAGCTCCAGCGACTCGCCATCCTTGGCAAGATCCACTATGACCTTCGACCCCGGTTCCACCAGATTCTTGGCGACGAGCGTGGCCAGAGGCTGGGTCAGATGTTTGTGGATCACGCGCTTCAGTTCGCGGGCACCATATTCCGGACTCGTCCCTTTGGCAATAATCCACTGCCGCGTTTCGAAGAGAACTTCGATATTGAAACAACGCGGACCCAACCGTGTATTCACGTGATCCTGCAGTGCCGCGATTTCGTGATTCAGAATGGCATCAAAGCTGCCGGCATCCAGCGGCTGGTAGGTAATCACGTGATCGATCCGGTTCACGAACTCCGGTGAAAACTTCTTCCGCACCGCCACCATGGCGATGTTCTGGAGTTTGCCGGTGAGTTCCTCTTTCGGAATCGGTTTGCCCGCTGGCTGAAAACCGAAATCGGGACTGATTTCGCGCAACATCTCGCGGGCCCCCAGGTTGCTGGTGAGAAAGACCACGCTGCGCTCAAAGTTCACCACGGAATTGTCGCCCAGGCGGAGCACGCCACGGTCGAGCATGCCGAGCAACAAACGCGTCAAAGAGGGGGCAGCCTTCTCGATTTCGTCGAACAGAACCAAAGACAGCGGACTGCGTTCACTGGTGACAGCCGTGAGTTTCTGCTGCGAAAGCATGGGCTGCGTTTCACGGTGGCCCAGATAACCCGGGGGTGCGCCGATCAGTTTCGCCACTTCGTGTTCCATCTGAAACTCGCCGCAATCAATTTTCAGCAGGTTTTTCGCGCTGCCGTGGATGGCCTCCGCCAGTGCTTCCACGGTTCTGGTCTTGCCGGTGCCCGTGGGGCCGAGCAGGAGGAATACGCCAACGGGCCGGTTTTCGGGGGAAAGACCGGCTTGGAACATTTCGATATAGGGAACGATCGCGTCAATTACGTTCGGTTGTCCAACGACCTTGGACGAGAGAACCGAAGTCAGATCCACGGCGGGTTCTGAGCTCTGTTTGCGCGGGCGTGAGCCGGTAGGTTTGTTGCGGTCCGTCATCTTGGCCCCATTGTATGGCCGAAAGGCATAGAAGTAGTACAGCCAGCAAGTCGGGAAATGGACGCTAACGTACGTATATTCAATGTGATGCGATGAACAGCCCGCTTCAGAACAGTTTTATTTTGGCGTGTGACCGCCATTCTGGGACTAGCGGTGCCGGAAGGTAATACGACCCTTGGTCAAGTCGTAAGGGGAAAGTTCGAGCGTCACCTTGTCTCCGGCGAGAACACGGATTCGATTGCGGCGGAGGCGGCCGGCGAGATGCGCGAGCACGACGCGTTCCTGCTCCAATTGCACGCTGAACAAACCGCTGGGGAACTTTTCCAAAACCGTTCCCTGTACTTCAATGCTGTCTTCTTTACTCATTCCACCTCGTATTTCAAGCTCTTTGGTCCGGCTGCACCGGCAAAAAACAGGGCAAAAACGCCGCAAGTCACCCGGAATCTGCTAGTTTATAGTACCGCAACAGAGGCGGGCTGCGTTTGCAACCATGCCACGGACCCTGTTCGGCGATAGAATAGGAGATGTTGACCGGATGATGATCCCGCTCCCGCTCATTCCCGCCCTCGCCTCCACTTCCCCTTCGGCGGAACGTGTCGTGCGTTCTTTCTTCGACGATACGTTCGCAGGCATACACCAGTTGTCCTGGTTTGACTGGGCGATGCTCGTGCCCTACTTCAGCATTCTGCTGCTGCTCTCCGTCTTCGGATTGCACCGGTATCACACGATCATGCTGTACTTCAAGCACCGGAAGAAGGCCACCGGAGAGCCTCCCGTGCGCTTCGCCGAGTTGCCCCGCGTCACCATCCAGCTACCCCTCTACAACGAGCGGTATGTGCTGGAACGGCTGATCGAAGAAACCATCAAGATGGATTACCCCAAGGACAAGCTGCAGATCCAGGTCCTGGATGATTCCACGGATGACACGCACGAATTCGCCGAAGCACTCTGCGAACGCTACAAGAACATGGGTTACCCCATTGTTTACCTGCACCGCACCAACCGCCACGGCTTCAAGGCGGGAGCCCTGCAAGAAGGCCTGAAATCAGCCACCGGCGAGTTCGCCGCAATCTTCGACGCGGACTTTATTCCTCCACCAGACTTCCTGATGCGCACGATCCACCATTTTGCTGACCCGAAGGTCGGCGTGGTGCAGACGCGCTGGAGTTACCTGAACCGCGACTTCAACTTCCTCACGGAGGTAGAAGCGATTCTCCTCGATGGCCACTTCATCCTGGAACATGGCGCGCGGTCCAGAGCGGGTTACTTCTTCAACTTCAACGGCACGGCCGGCATTCTTCGCATTTCCATGATCGATGACGCTGGCGGCTGGCAACACGATACGCTCACCGAAGACTCTGACCTCAGCTACCGCGCGCAGATGAAGGGCTGGAAGTTTGTTTACCTTCCTGACCTGCATTGCGCCTCGGAACTTCCCGTGGAAATTCACGGTTTCCAGGTGCAGCAGTTCCGCTGGGCCAAGGGGCTCACGCAGGTGGCCAAAAAGTTGCTGCCGGAGCTCTCCAAGGCCGATATCCCCTGGCGCGTGAAGCTCGAAGCCTTCATGCACCTGACTCCGAATATTTCGTACCCGCTAATGGTGGTTGTTTCCGCGCTGATGCTGCCGGTCATGATCGTGCGTTTCTACATGGGCTTCTGGCAGATGATGCTGATTGATCTGCCTCTCATCGCGGCGTCCTTCTGGTCCATCTCCGCGTTCTATGTGATCGCGCAAAGGGAACTGCATCCGAAGAACTGGAAGCGTTCCATTCTGATGCTGCCGATGCTGATGGCCACGGGGATCGGCCTGACTTTGATCAACACGCGCGCGGTTCTGGAAGCTCTCTTCGGTGTGCAGAGCGGCTTTGTGCGGACGCCCAAGTATGCCATCGAAGGCACCCAGCAGAAGCGCATGACCGTCAAGAAGTACAAGCGCAAGAGCGGCTGGCTGCCTTATTTTGAAATCGCGGTGGGAACGTACTTTCTTTACATGTGCTACTTCGCCGTGACGACGTTCAACTATCCGTCGCTGCCGTTCCTGAGTCTCTTTGTGTTTGGCTATTACTGGGCAGGTTTCGGCACTCTCTACCAGGAGTACAAGGACCGTCTCCGGTATAACCAGGCCGCACGGCTGCAGTTTGAAACAGCCAACTAACTTCGTTCCGGGCGCAAAGGGTGCGGCGGGCACCCTCCAAAAGGAGGGAAAGAGTCCGCGCCGTACTCCGTTTTGCGCGGTGTTTCTTGAGAGGATATTTTGATTACAGCCGACATGGTTCGCGACGCAGCGGACCGCATTCGTCCCCTGGCACGCTGGACGCCCGTGATGACCTCCCGCAGCGTGGATTCGCGCGCCGGGATGGAAGTCTTTCTGAAGTGCGAGAACCTGCAGCGCGGCGGAGCGTTCAAGATTCGCGGCGCTTCGAATCTGATCCTCTCCCTTACCGGCGATGAACTCCGCAAGGGTGTGGTGGCTTACTCTTCAGGCAACCACGCGCAGGCCGTGGCCATTGCCGCAAAGCACGCCGGCGCGAAGGCGACCATCGTGATGCCGGAAGATGCACCGAAGGCCAAGATGCAGCCCACGCGGGATCTGGGTGCCAACGTCATCACTTACAACCGGCTGACCGACGACCGCGAAGCCATCGCTGCCAAGGTGATGGAGGACATCGGCGGCATTCTCGTTCCCCCCTATGACCACCCGATGATTATTGCGGGCCAGGGCACAACGGCGCTCGAAATTCTGGAAGACGTGCCGGATCTGGATGCGATCGTCGTCTGTGTTGGTGGGGGTGGCTTGGTCTCCGGTTGCGCGACTTTCGCGAGAGAAGCCAAGCCCGATATCAAGATCTTCGGCGCGGAGCCACTGCTGGCCAATGACACATGGCAGTCTCTGCGCAAGGGCGAACGAGTGACGATTCCGCCGCCCGAAACAGTCGCCGACGGTCTCCGTTCGCCTTCGCCCGGCAAGCTGACCTTCCCCATCATTCAGAAACTGGTGGAAGATATTCTGCTGGTGACTGAAGAGGAGATCATGGAAACCATGCGGTTCCTCATGGAACGCATGAAGATTGTGGTGGAACCCAGCGGAGCGGTCTCTGCCGCGGCGGTTCTGCACGGCAAGCTCCCTGCAAAATATAAGCGCGTCGGGGTGGTGATTTCCGGCGGTAACGCAGATTTATAGAACCCCTCGCGGATCAATCTGCGCACGACCGGCTGCACGTATGCGCTTTTAGATACGTATCAAAAAGCGAAAGGCCCCCGGCTTCCCAAGGGCCTCCGCACCACGTTGCTCACTTCCGGGAGGCACAAAGGCCCCACTTGGTTGGAGACTGCGTCGAAGTGATTCTCCCAATTCGACATCTGCGGCGCGAAACCGCAGCGTGATTCATATATAGAGTTGGTATCCCGGAAAGTCAAGAGAAAAAGACCGGAGCCCGGGTCTAAGATAATGGTGAACCGGAAGGAAGAGGCTGCGTGGATATAACAGGAATACTGCTTGCTCTCGAAATGAGCGGGCAATATGACGAAGAATTAGCCCGGCGCCTGCAGCGGCGGGAGCCCCAGGCCATGGCTGATCTGTATGACCGCTTCGGCAGGCTCACTTATTCCGTGATCCTCGCGATCGTCCGGGATAGTGGCGTGGCGGAAGATCTGGTCCAGGAAACATTTCTCCGTGTCTGGAACCGCGCGCAGGCTTTTGAGCCCGGAAAAGGCGCACTTGGCCCCTGGCTTCTTGCCATCGCGCGCAACCGTGCGATCGATTACATACGTTCCGTGCAATCCCGAATGGACCGGAACTCGTATGAGTTTGATGTGAGAGAACATCCTTCGCTTTTTGTCGATATGGAACGCGAGGTTCTAAATACAGACCACGCCCGCGTGATCCGCGCGGCACTCGCGAAACTGACTGACAATCAGCGCAAGGTGATTGAACTGGCATATTACGAGGGCCTTTCGCAGAGCGAGATGGCAGAACGTCTTGGACAGCCCCTGGGCACCGTCAAGACCTGGGTCCGTTCGGCTCTCCAGTTGTTGCGTGAGGACATCGGACAGGTGGTGTCGGCATGAGCTGTGAAGAACTGCAGGAACAATACGGGGCTTATGCTCTCGGCACGCTGGACCGTTCGGAATCCGGCGAGCTGCGCGAGCATCTGGAAACCAATTGCGCGAACTGTGTGCCTGGTGTCCGCAAGGCCCTCAGCCTGGTGACAGTGCTTTCGGGCGGCGTTGAGCTCAAAGATCCGCCAAAGCGTCTGCGCAAGAGGGTTCTCGCACTGGTCAACCCGGTGGTGGTGAAGGGGAACGCCTGGCAGCTTGGGTGGTCTCTGGCGGCGCTTCTGGCCATCATGCTGCTGGCGGTTGCCATCCCCGCGAAGAAACAGGCAGAAGACACAGCCCGGCTGGAACAGGCCCTGTCTGTTTTGAATGACCCTGCCGCGAAGGATGTCTCGTTCGGCACAGCGGAAAAGCCTGCCCGCGGGCGCGTCTTCGTCAGCCCCACAAAGGGTGTGGTCTTCATTGCGGCCAATCTTCCCAAGCTCGACAAGGGCCGCGCGTTCGAACTGTGGACCATCCCGGCCAATGGCAAGCCCGTCCCGCAAGGTACCTTCCAGGCCGAAGCCGATGCCACCGCTGTCTATGTCCGCCAGGGTGCCCTGGAGCAACCGGTCGCCGTCGCCGTTTCCGTGGAACCGGAAGGCGGCTCAGCGCAGCCGACCACCACGCCCTTCATCGTTTCGAAGATTGGATCGTAAACTTGCCCCGGCGGTAAAGTAAAAGCGTGGAACAACTCGATCTACGCGAAAAAGGCGGCATGCGCCAAGGCCAGCAGCAGACCTCGGACCGCCGTCTGTTCATGCAGTTTCTCGCCTTTGGCGACGCCATGGATATGGAAGGTCTCATTGAGATCCTGGATGACTCCGGACTCGATGCCGTGCTGTATGAAGATGCGAATGATGCGCATGGCGTGGGCCTGCTGACCTGGAGTGATGATCCGAATCACTTCGTCGATGCCGTGCGCCCGCTGCTGCGCGGCCCGGAATTCGCCAACCTCACAGCCAAGCCGGAATACACCATGCTCGGCCGCACGTATTCCATTGGCTATGAGCCGAAGCTGGAAGAGTGGCTGCTCGACCGTCCCCGCCGCGTGGTGACAGATCCCGATTGGAAGTGGCACGTCTGGTATCCCCTGCGCCGTAAAGGGGAGTTCAACACTTTGCCGGATGATGTACAGCGTGCCGCGCTCAGTGAACACGGCCGCATCGGCAAGGCCTTCGGCGAAGCAGACCTCGCGCTTGATGTCCGCCTGGCCTGCTTTGGCCTCGATAAGAACGACAATGACTTCGTGATCGGCCTGATTGGCAAGGAGCTGTTTCCGCTCTCCGCGTGCGTGCAGGCGATGCGCAAAACGCAGCAGACCTCACACCATATGGCGTCGATGGGTCCGTTCTTCGTGGGCCGTGCTGTTTGGCAGCGCCTCAGCGATTCGCCAGCTGCGGAGTAGTTGACGCGGGTTCGAGAACCGCTTTCCGCATCGCTTCGAGGAGCATCTGATTCTGCTCCTCCACGCCGATGGTGATGCGCAATCCATTGGGGATACCGAAAGCGCGCAGTGGGCGGGTGATGATGCCCTGACGCAACAGGGCACCATAGACCTCCCGGGCGCGGTCTGCATCGGGCCAGACCGTCATCACGAAGTTCGCTTCGGATGTTACAGTCTCAACGCCCATCCGCCGCAGTTCGTCTGTCACCAGACGCAGACCCTTCGCATTCACGGCGAGTGTGGTGTGCAGGAATTCCAAATCATCCAGGGCCGCGATGCCGCCAGCCTCCGCGGGTCCGGAAGGTTCGAACGGAAGCTTGACCTTGAGCAGGTTGGCGATCAACTCCTCATGCGCGAAGCCATAACCGATGCGCGCGCCTGCCAGTCCGTAAGCCTTGGAAAACGTGCGCAGGGTGATGACGTTGTCATAGCGGTAATGCATGGAATCCGGATAGCGCGGGTTGCCCGCCGCATATTCGAAGTAGGCCTCGTCCAGGATGATCAGGACCCGGTCCGGCACGCGGCAGTGGAAGGCGTCAAACTCCTGCCGGGTGAACATCGTGCCCGTGGGGTTATTGGGGTTCGCAAGATAGATGATTTTGGTCTTTTCCGTTACCGCATTGGCCAGCGCCTGCAGGTCGAAAGCCCAGTCCCGCAGCGGAACGGTGTTGTAAACCACACCGCGGGACTTGGCCAGTACGGGAAAGCCCATAAACGTGCCCTCCGCGGTGAGCACCTCATCGTCATCACAAAGAAACGTGCGGATGATGTTGGACATGATGCCTTCCGAACCACTGCCCGCGATCACGTTTGCCGGACTGACATCGAACTTGCGTGCCAGTACTTCCCGCAGGCGGACTCCGCCGGAGGGATAGCTGCCCACCCCCTGCAAGGCTTCCTGCATCGCCTGCAAAGCCCTGGGCGATGCCCCCAGCGGATTCTCATTCGAGGAGAGCTTGATCACACGCCCCAGACCGAATTCCCGGCGGATTTCATCCGGCGTGCGGCTGATCTCATAGGGCTCGAGTTCGGCGATACAACGGGGTACCAGAGACATTAGCCAAATAACACCACTTCTAAGTGGTTTCTGTCAATAGGAGCAGAGAGAACCCCGATTTCCTATCGAAAGACAACCTATATTTGGCGTTTCTTCGGTGGTACTAATGAACTAAGCGCACTAGCGGATGGAGACCCAGTTACAATCCCCGATACGAGAAGACGAAGGCCTGGCGTGGCGTCCGGCGGACCAGTTCGCGACCTCCGGCGCGGCTCTGCAAATCGCGGTGGTTGCGGATTCCCCTGCCATCCGGGATCAACTCTACGGTGTCTTTTCTGAGATCGGGTCCACGGTTCTGTTTGATTTGCCTCCCTCGGCTTCTCCCATAGAAGTCGCGAGCGCGTTGGAGAAGACAAGGCCGGATGTGCTTTTCGTGGAGACCGCGCGTCTCTCCCTTGCTCCGGCGGCGTGGATTGCGGAGGCCAGGCGTGGCAATGATCTTCCGCTGGTGGTGGCTCTTCACCCCACTGAAGACCCTGGGGAAATGATTCGGGCTCTGCGGGCCGGTGCCACTGAGTTTCTTGCGCTGCCTCTGCGTCCGGCCATGTATGAGGCGATCGACAGGACGGCCGCGATTCTGGAATCCAAGCGGGCAGCGGCGGCGCAGCGCGGACAAGTCCTCGGGTTTCTTTCCGCCAAGGGCGGCTGCGGTGCCACCACCATCCTCTGCCACCTTGCCTCCGCGATCACACAGGCGGCCAGCAAGCCCGTCCGGGCCATGATCGCCGACCTGGACTGCCAGTCTGCCGGTGCCGCAAGTTTGTTGCGCTCCAACCCGCGGTTTCACGTTTATGATGCCCTGGAACAGGTCAGGCGGGTCAATACCAGTTCCTGGCGTGATCTGGTCTGTGCGACAGAGGCCGGCGTAGACCTGCTTGCCGGTGCGCCGAACCTGCCGCAGAGCGCTGCGCAAAGTCTCATGGAGCCCTGGCGCGTGGAAGCGCTATTTCGCTTCATGGCCAGGAACTATTCCTACGTTTGCGTCGATCTCGGCCGCCAGTTGAACCCTTCGAACTGGGCATTTCTGCAAAACATTGATGATCTCTATCTGGTGACATCGCCAGATGTTCTGGCGCTTTTCCAGACCAGAACCGTCTTGCAAACTCTCTCGAGCAGGGGGTTTGACAAGAGCAGGATCCGGCTCATCCTGAACCGCAACCACAGTGGCCCGCAGGACTTCTGGAAGGAATCGATCCAGCAGATGTTCGAAATGCCGGTCTATTTCGTCCTGCCCAACGATTACGCCCGCCTTGCGCACGGACCCAGGGACAAGTACCAATATCCAACCGATACCGATTTCGGGCGCCACATGATCAAACTGGCGCAGAAAATCGCAGGCGTAGTGCCACCAAAACAGAGTGGCGGTCTCTTTCGGAGGGATTCTTGAAGGAAACCAGACATTTACTGAGTACCTGCACTGTTAACTTGAGTGCTAATTTGTGTAAGCTTTTGGAATGGAAGTTTTCTTGCCGCAATTTCACGAATGCAGGGGGGCCGGCCGCGGATAAGCTATGTTAGAGCGCAACTTATTGCTGATCAGCGGTGACGACGCCCTGGCGAAGAAGACGGAAACGGCCGTTCGGGCCCAATTTGCCGACGACTTCGAGTGGCTGCGCGCGGAAAGTCTGTTTGACGGACTCCGCCTGATGCAGGAAAACTCATTCGCCCTCATCATTTCAGATCTCTTCCTGCCCGATGGGCAGGGCTTGGCAACCCTGCGGCATCTGAAGCAACACGCCCCGGACGTTCCAGTCATTGTGTTATGCCATACGCGCGACCGCGATGTGGCCGTCAACGCTGTCCGCAAGGGAGCGCATGACTTCTTCTGTTTTGAAGATCTTGATTCGGCGAATCTGAAACAATCCATCTCCGCGGCTTTGGCGGCGGAAGCTCTGGATGAAGATGCCAGAGCAGCAGAACGGCGCATGTCAGCGCGGTTTCCCTGCCGTCTGGCCGTTGCCTATCAGACGCTCGAATTCCCGTTTCTTTCGGGACAGGGCTCCAGCGAAACGTTAAATATCAGCAGCAAAGGGCTTCTGTTCACCACCGGAGAACAGTTGGAACCGGGGAAGCTGTTACAGGTGTCAGTCGATTGGCCGGCCCGCCTGGAGAATCAAATTCCGCTCAAGCTGGTGGCGGAAGGCAGGATCGTCCGTTGTTCCAACGGTACGGCTGCCATGCGGATTGATAAGTATGAGTTCCGCACCCGCAAGATCAAGGCGGGTGCAGCAGAAGTGAAGAAGGCCTGAAAAGGCTGGCAGTCCGGGATTAGAAACCGCCCGACAGAGGCGGTACCCTTCCATTGCACGACAAAAAATTCCTGCTGGGTCACGGCGGCGGGCCGAAACAACTGCGTGGGGAGACATGAAACCCTGCGTGGGTATTGAGGAACCGGAGAGACTATGACCCAGATCGCAATTTTTAGTGACCAGCCCGTCTTGTTGCAGGGCTTCGACAAAGTACTACGCCAGAGCGGCTTCCGGATTACGGCTGCTGCATCTGCCCTGGAAGCGGAGGGCCATATTGTGGAAACGATGGCCGCCACCGCACAACCGCAATTAATCCTCCTGGACATCACCGCCGGTTTAACCTTCAGCACCCTGACCAGCCTGCATGCGCAACTGCAGGATAGTCCTGTGGTGCTCTGGGCAGATCAACTGCCGCTCGATCTGGTATTCAAGACGCTCGAATTCGGAGTGCGCGGCGTTGTGCAGCGCACCTCCACCCCGGAACAACTCGTCGAATGCCTGCGCAAGGTCGCGGCTGGCGAACTGCAGATCGGTTTCGGCAGCCCGAGGGAAGTGCAGCAGACCCGCCGCGCGGCATCCCTCACACCGCGGGAACGCGAAATCGTGACGCTGCTCCGGCAGGGTTTGCGCAACAAGCAAATTGCCGCGGAAATGGGCATCACGGAAGGCACGGTGAAGATCTATCTATTCCGTTTGTTCCACAAACTGGGTGTCCGGAACCGTTTCGAACTCGCCCGTTGCGGAGTTCTGGAGCAGGCAAAGCTTTCGCCCGGCACCTATCCCGGAACGATGGCCATCCCCTCCTACGAAGACGGCGTGGACCCGATGCCGATCGTCTAAATCAGCAGCATCGCACCGCGCCCTGTTGTGCGGCGGTTCCTCAGAAGCCCCGGGGCAGGGACCGCACCAGTTCTTGCGTGAACGGGTGCACCGGATTGCGGAAGATCTCCGCCGGTGCACCCGTTTCCACAACGCGGCCCCGGTGCAAGATCTCAACGCGGCTGCTGAATGACGCGACGGCTTGCAGGTCATGCGAGATAAACAGCATCGCCATGTTGGAGCGCCGGGCAAGTTCACTGAGCAACTTCAGGATCTGGCTCTGCGTGATCACATCCAGCGCACTCGTTGGTTCATCGGCCAGTAAAACCGCGGGCTTGTGAAGTATCCCCAGCGCGATCAACAACCGCTGCCCCTGTCCCACACTCAAGCTGGAAGCATACTTCCGGCGGAATTCCGCATCCGCGGGAAGACTGACACTCCCCAGCAGTTCCTCGTAAAAACCAGCGGGCGGTTTCCCTGTCGCGTGGGCACCCCAGGTTTCATCGAGCAGCGTTTGAATCCGCAGTCTGGGGTTCAGCGCCGCCGTGGGACTTTGCGGGACATACCCAATCTCTTTGCCCCTCACATTGCGCAATTCGCCCGCCGGAAGCCCGAACAGTTCCCTGCCATGCAAACGGATGGAGCCCGAAACCGTACCCCCGCGGTATTGCAACAACTGCAGCAGAGACATGGAGAGCGTGGTCTTGCCGGAACCACTCAGCCCGACCAGCGAGACGATTTCCCCGCTCCGCAAACTGCCCTGAATCTGATCCAAGACGGTCACGCCACCGTAGCGTGCAGAGATGGTGTACTCGAAAACCGGTGCGGCGTCAATCAATGCTCAGGCGCTCCACGTTCCAGAGGATCTGCGGGGCCACAGCCACCGGCTGCGTACCTTTCACGGCAGGCGAAACCGCGGAGAGAAAGTCCCGGTTGACCAAATAGATAATCGGCTCCAGGTCATAAGCAATCTGCTGCACGCGGTCGAAAGCCTTCTTGCGGTTGGCCCGGTTGGCATCGGCCGTCTGCGCCAGCATCAAGCTGTCGATTTCCTTTTCCCAATCCGTCGCGGGTGTCTTCTGTGCGGGCCACCAGGCATGCAAGGGCCCGGAACTCATCCAAACGTTGTTCTGTTCCACCGGGTCAATATCCACATTGCCGTAGCCCAGCAGGCAGGCCTCATAATCCAGAGTCTTCATGATCCGGTCAATCAGCGAACCGAAATCCAGGGGAACGATATTGACGCGGATGCCAATTTTCTTGAGATCATCCTGCAACAGCGCGGCCATACGTTCCCGGACCTTATTGCCCGCCTGCGTGATGAGAGAGAACTCAACCGCATGCCCGGCCTTGTCAAACAACACGCCGTTGCGGTTGGTGAAGCCGTCTTCTTTCAGAAAACGCGCTGCGGCCGCGGCATCGAAAGCATGCGGCTTGAGAGCTTTGTTGAACCAGAACTGGTTAGCTGGCGAGAACGGTCCGCTGGCAGGATGTGCATAGCCTTTGTATACAATCCGCACCAAATCGTCGCGGTGAATGGAGGCGCTGATGGCATGCCGGAAGGCAGCGGAACGGAACCAGGTCCGCTTATACTCCGCCACGTTTCTGGCAGGGGCTTGGTTAAACCAGAGAAACTCATTGCTCAACGCCGGACCCAGATTGCGCGCGGCTTTCGGGTTCGCGGCTTTCACGCGGTCAAAGGCTTCGGGCTCCAGGTTGCTCATGATCTGGAGTTCGCCCTTCAGAAAACGGGAAATCTCAATCTCCCGGTTTTGCTGGATATCAATCCGGATGGAATCGAGCTTCGCGGGAAACGGGAAGTTCGGGTTCTTTGCCAGCTTCACGTAGGAAGCCGGCTTGTACTCCACAACGGAAAATGGTCCGGCGGAGGCGGAAAACTGCTGCCCCGTCTTGGCGGGGATAATGGCCAGGCCGTCAAAAACACGGTCCAGGGAAGGCTTCGCCGTG
>CAIXXM010000105.1 GCA_903923395.1 uncultured Acidobacteriia bacterium | reverse complement strand
TGAACGGGGCCTCGCCAAGGGCATGGAAAAGGGTTTGGCCAAGGGTCTCGAAAAGGGCAGGCTGGAGATGCTCTTGAGCCTGATCGAGCAACGCTTCGGCCCCGTAAACGCCAGAACGCAATCCCGCCTGGAGGGGCTTTCGGCGGAACAGATCAAAGCCGCCGGACTTCGGATTTTTTCAGCCCAGACCGTCGATGATCTGTTTGATGCGTGAGCGCTTTTAACAATCCTGGCTGGCCTGCGCAAGTTGCGGGATGAAGTGAAGAGGGAGGTGGAAATGCCGATCACTGAAGACATCATGCAGAACGAATTCGTGCTGCCGTTTATTGAGCGGGGCCTCGCCAAGGGCATGGAAAAGGGTCTGGCCAAGGGCATGGAAAAGGGTCTCGAAAAGGGCAGGCTGGAGATGCTCTTGAGCCTGATCGAGCAACGCTTCGGCCCCGTAAACGCCAGAACCCAATCCCGCCTGGAGGGGCTTTCGGCGGAACAGATCAAAGCCGCCGGACTTCGCATCTTTTCAGCCCAGACCGTCGATGATCTGTTTGATGCGTAAGCGCAGTCACATCCTCTGTTGTCAGCCCCGCTCAGGCCCAAAACCAAGATTCTTGAAGATCTTGCGGAGGAAGATGTGAATCACACCTTCCTCCACGCGGATCATGACTGACTGATCGTTCAACCCGACGTAACTTCTCAACTCAGCGGGAATCCAGAGCCGTCCCTCTGGATCAAAGCTCGATTCGTACGCTTCGTCCTCAATCGGATCGATGGGATTGTCGGCCCCGACCGGCTCCAGTGTGAGACGGTCCTGATCATCCACCAGAATCCGAAACAGGGTCCACCCTGCATCCAGACACCATTGCTTCAAAGGCGGCGGAAATTGAATCACGCCATTGCGGACAGGGGCCAGATACGTACCGGACGGAGCCATTTCCGAAGTTTAAATCAAGCCTGCTGCCGCTTCGGTATCGAGCACGCAGGCAGCCGCATTGATCACGCTGGCGATCCGGATTGCAGCAAGCATGACCTCTTCGGTCATTCCCTTCTGCTTCAGAACGCCTTCATGCGCTTCAATACATTTGCCGCAGCCATTGACTGCTGAAACCGCGAGACACCAGAGCTCAAAATCCACCGGGTCTGTGCCGTGGGAGCGAATGACCTGCATACGCAGGCGCGCTGGAATCTGGGTGAAGCGTTCATTCCCGCTGAGGTGCTGGAAGCGGTAATAAATGTTGTTCATACCCATAATTGCGGCAGCGGCCTTGGCCCCGTGGAGAGCTTCGGGAGAGAGATGTTGTTTCGCTTCGGAGAAGATTGCCTCAGTCAGTTGCGGATCACGTGCCGCCATGGCGCAGGCAACCGCTGTGCCCCAGGTCTGTTGCGGTGTTAGATCTTCCTGCTTCAGAACATTTTGCAGATTGAGTTTGATATCCCGCGCATAATCGGGAAAGAGTGCTAAGAGTTTTTCCATGATGATTTTCCAATAAAAAAGGGGCAGGCTTCCCTGCCCCGCTCAAATGTCCAGCCTCGCTCAGACTTTGAGAACGTCGTCGCCCTTGTTCCAGTTGCAGGGGCAGAGTTCGTCTGTCTGCAGAGCGTCCAGAACGCGCAGAACTTCCTGCGGGTTGCGGCCAACCGAGAGGTCATTGACGGAAACGAAGCGGATCACGTTTTCCGGGTCAACGATGAACGTCGCGCGCTGTGCCACACCGGCATTCGGATCGAGGATACCCAGCGCCTTGCAGAGTTCCTGCTTGACGTCAGCGAGCATCGGGAACGGCAGGTCCTTCAGGTCTGCGTGGTGCGTGCGCCAGGCATGGTGCACGAATTCGGAATCCGTGCTGCCGCCAAGAACCTGGGCGTCACGGTCGAGGAACTCACCATTGATCTTGCCGAAGGCGGCGATCTCGGTGGGGCAGACGAAGGTGAAGTCCTTCGGCCAGAAGAAGTAGACCTTCCACTTGCCGGGGAAACTTGCCTCGGTGATCTGCTCAAAGGCCTTCTTCATGTCGAGCGATACGGTCGCCGTCACATTAAACGCAGGAAACTTCTGTCCAACTCCAAGCATGTTTTTTGTTTTCTCCTGAGAATTCAACTACGGAAGTGCGTTGATTTTTGCTGCTAAAACGTAATCTGCTTCGCTCAGCCCATTGATGGAGTGAGTGAAGATAGTGATCTCAACCAGCCCCCACGTGAAGGCGATGTTGGGATGATGCCCAAGTTCTTCGGCCGCCTCACCGACTCTGTTGACAAAGGCGAGAGCAGACACGAAATCGGGAAACCTGTAAACTCTGTGGAGTTTGCCCTCCAGCACGGACCAGCCCGGAACTTCAGCTATTTGCATTTGGCGCAAACTCCTCTGAAGACCACTTCGAGCGACCGCACATCATGCGCCGCGGGCAGCGGGATGTCAAACCATTCCACATCCTCAACTGTGTTGCAGACATCGCAGACAAAGTGATGATGCGCCTCCAGATTGGCGTCATAGCGGGCCGCCTTGCCGTCGAGCGCAAACTCCTTGACCAATCCAGCCCCCACGAGGGCATTCAAAGTGTTATAAACCGTTGCGCGCGATGCCTTCGCATGACGCTTGTTGATCGACGCCCAAAGCTCATCGGCCGTGGCGTGCTCCGGATGACACAGCAGATGCTCCAGCACAAAGTAGCGCTGGGGCGTGGGACGGACACCGTTCTGTTGGAATGCCCGTGTGATCAGCTCAGACGCTGCCACCGGACTAATTCTAGACTTCATTCTAAACTTAGATCTAAATCTAATCTAACGCAATACTGCTTCGCGCGCAACCATGAAATGATGAAGACTGGATGACACTTGCACCCGCGCGCATTGCAGCTTTCGGAGCACTGCTCGCTATTGACCGCGGCAGCTGGTCTGCGGAAGCCCTCCAAGCCAAATCTGTGCACTTGGATGCCAGAGATGCAGGCCTGGCTTCTGAAATCACGTTCGGCACCCTGCGGCGCAGGGGAGAACTTGATGCCCTGATCCAGAAGATGACGAACCGGGCACCGAAGTCGCTGGACCCTGAAGTCCTGGTGATCCTGGAAATGTCGCTGTACCAGTTGCGTTTCCTGGCACGCGTACCGGATCATGCTGCCGTGAACGATGGCGTGGAACTGGTGAAGCGTGCCGGGCGCAAGTCGGCGGCACCATTCGTCAATGCGGTACTGCGGCGGGCTTTGCGCGAAAAAATAGACGTGCCGATGATCGCTTCCACGCCCAGTTGGCTCTTCGAAGGCTGGACCAGGCAGTATGGCAAAGAGACGGCCGTTCGCATCGCGGAAGCGTCTCTCGCCACGCCGGAACGTTTCATCCGGGTAGGCACTGGAGTTCCCCCTGATGGTGCGGAAGCCACCGATGTCCCCGGGTGCTACAAGCTTGCCTCTGGCGACCCGGGGAGCTACCGCTTTCAGGACATCGGCTCCCAGGCCGTGGTGCCTCTTTTGGAGTTACAACCCGGCATGTCGTTTCTGGATCTCTGCGCCTCGCCGGGCAATAAGACGGCGCAGGCGCTCGAAACACCAGTCCGGGCCATTGCCAGTGATCTGCACCTTAGCCGCGCCAGGTTGCTGGCACCTCTGGGGATTCCTATACTTACCCTGGATGCCACCCGGCCCCTGCCCTTTTCCCGCAAGTTCGACCGCATTCTGGTGGATGCGCCCTGCTCCGGCACCGGCACACTCGCGCGGAATCCAGAGATCAAATGGAACCTGAAATACGACGATATCTCTGATCTCGCCGACCGGCAACAGGCGATTTTGCAGAATGCTCTGGATGCACTCGCCCCCGGCGGACGGCTGGTCTACTCCACCTGTTCACTGGAACGCGAGGAGAATGAGGAGATCATCAACCGCTCCGGTGCCAGAGTTCTGCAAACCATGCAGCGCCTGCCAGGCCGCGATCCCGGCGATGGCTTCTTCGCCGCAGTGCTTCAACACCCGAAAAGCTGATATCCTGAAGGTTTCCCAACCATGGTGCAAATCGTTCCTTCGATCCTCTCCGCCGATTTCGCACGCCTTGGCGAAGACATAGCTAAAGTCGAACAGGGCGGAGCGCAAATGCTCCACATCGACATCATGGACGGCCACTTCGTCCCCAACCTGACCTTCGGTCCGCCGGTGGTCGAGTCGATCCGCAAGATTTCCAACCTCATCTTCGATGTTCATCTCATGATTGAGGACCCGGATACGTACGCCCCCATGTTCATCGCCGCGGGTGCGAATCAGGTTTCGGTGCACCAGGAAGCCTGCCGTCATCTGGACCGCACGTTGCACATGATCCAGCAACACGGCGCAAAGGCGGGCGTGGTGATCAACCCCGCGACCCCGGTGAACACGCTCGACGACGTTCTCGATTTTGTGGACTTTGTGCTGGTGATGTCCGTCAACCCGGGCTTCGGCGGCCAGGCGTTCATTCCGAATTCCCTCAACAAGATCCGGCAGCTGGCTGCCCTGCGGGAACAGCGGCGGCTCAACTTTTCAATCGAAATCGACGGCGGCGTGAGCACGAAGAACGCGGCGGATATTGTGCGTGCGGGCTGCGACTGGCTGGTGGCCGGTTCGTTTGTGTTCCACAGTGCCAACCCTGCGGCAACCGTGAAGGAATTACAACAGACCGCCAGCGAAGCTTTGCTGGCAAGAGTATGAAAAGCGGACAGTTGCGGGTCGTATACAATACCGGAAGTCCAACTGCACGCAGGCGAAAGAACATAGAGAGTACCGAACGGCAAACAATGCGGCTTAGAATCCAGATCCCACTCACAGCGGGCGTGCTTGCCCTGGCCATGCTCTTCTCGGGCTTCGGCATCTTCAAGAAGAAGAAATACGAAAACCCCATCACCAAGGACACGCTGCAGCCCGACAAGGTGCTGTTCGACCGCGCGGTCAAAGATATTGAGCACGGCCGCTATGAAATTGCACGCCTCACGCTCAACACGCTGATCAACACGTACGACACCAGCGAATTTCTCGCCAAAGCGAAGCTGGCCATCGCCGACAGCTGGTACCGTGAAGGCGGCTCTCATGGCCTCGCGCAGGCCGAAGCTGAATACAAAGACTTCATCCTGTTCTATCCCGCCATGGAAGAAGCAGCGGAATCACAGTTCCGTATCTGCGGCATTCACTACAAGCAGATGGAAAAGGCTGACCGTGATTCCGGCCAAGCCCAGCGCACCGAAGACGAGTGCCGCGAAGTACTGAACAAGTTCCCGAATTCCAAGTTCGTCAAGCCGGCCAAGGACAATCTGCTTCGCGCCCAGGAAGTGATCGCCGAGAAGGAGTTTCGCACTGGCGTTTTCTATCACACGAAGGGCAGTTTCCCGGCCGCCGCCAACCGCCTGACGTTTGTGACGCAGCAGTACCCGATGTACAGCCAGTCCGACGAAGCGCTTTGGCAATTGGCGGATTCCTACAACCGCATGGGCGGTGACCGCTTCGAGAACCAGGTCGCCGATGCGTACACGAAAATCGTGCACGATTATCCGCTGAGCAAGTATGTGGATGAATCGAAGTCGCGCCTCCAGGCCATGAAGCGGCCTGTGCCGGAGGCCGACCCCGCCGCGATGAAGCGGATGCAGGCAGATCTGGATGCACTGAAGAAGCCCGGTTTCATGGCAAATGCGATGGGCCTGATCACTGGACGTCCCGAAACCTATCGGGCCAGCTTGAATGGTGACCCCGTGATGAAAGCGCTCAAGCCGCCAATCCCCGTCAGCGTGCCGCAGTCTGCGGCTGGCAATGAGGGTACCGCGCTTACTGGCGGCGGCGCTGGCGTCAGCGATGTCACCGCTGGCACGGTCAGCGACACCTCCAAGTTTGATGCCTCTCCCGACGCGTTGAAGGGCAATGCGGCAGGCAAGCCCGCCGGAACCGAAACCGCCCCTGCCGCTGGCAGCACCGCCACCGTGAAGGAAGGCGAGAAGCCAGCAGAAGCGCCAAAGCCGGAAGCTGCGGCTCCTGCGCAACAGCCGCTGCCCACCAACCACACTCTGCCTCCGGGCAAGAAGGTCAAGAAGGTCAAGGAAAAGAAGCCCGCCAAGCCTTCGGCCAAGACCGTGGACACCAAAGCGACCGACGCGCCCAAGACCGATACCGCCAAGCCCGACGCAGCAGCCAAGCCGGACGCAGCCAAGCAATGAGCCGGATTCTGCTGGCGGATGACAGTCCGCACGCCCAGCGCATGGGCGAACGTATCCTCCGCGACGAGGGCCACGAAGTCATTACCGTTTCCGATGGCCGCGTCGCGATGTTGCGCCTCGAAGACTCGAAGCCCGACATCATCATTGCCGATATCTCCATGCCTGAGGTTTCCGGCTACCAGCTCTGCACTTTTGTCAAACAAATGGGCAGTACGCCGGTTTTCCTTACCGCTGGTGCCGTTGAACCCGTGGATGAAGCAGAAGTCAAACGCTGCCGGGCTGACGGGCTGTTGAAAAAGCCATTTGAATCGACTCTCCTGCTCGAAGCGATCGGCCGCTTCCAGGGAGAAGCGAAGACGGTGGAACCGCCGAAACCACTCTCTGGTCCGCCGAAATCAGTGGTGGTGATTGACCCCGAACAGGTGCGTGCCGCGGTCACGATCGCACTCGAATCCGCGCTTCCCACCATGATTGACGAACTGACCGAAAAAGTTCTGACAGCAATTCTCGCCAAGAAGAGTTAAGCTGTAACGCGATGTCCCTTTCGCGCAGACAAGTCCTGACGGCCCTCGGCACAGCCCCTCTTTTGCGGGGTGCCGCCAAGCGGCCGAACGTCGTGATGTTCATGACGGACGATCATGGCGCATGGGCTACGGGTGCGTACGGGTGCAGGGAGATCCAAACTCCGAACATTGATGCGCTCGCCAAAGGTGGCATGAAGTTTCTGAACGCCTTTGCCTGCACGCCAGTCTGCTCCCCAAGCCGAATGACCTACATGACCGGCACTATGCCCTCAACGCACGGCGTGCAGGACTGGCTGGAACCGGAAGACAGCTTCGGCCCCACCAGCAGACGCTGGCTCGCGGGCCACACCACTTATTCTGAACTCCTGGCCAGCAGCGGCTACCGGCTCGGGATGACTGGTAAGTGGCACATGGGCGATGATGACAAAGCCCAGAGCGGGTTCACTTACTGGGCCAGCGTTCCCGGCGGTGGCGGCACTTACCGTAACCCCGAATATGTGGTGAACGGTGTGAAGCGCAAGATTCCGGGTTTCAAGACAGATATCACCGGTGATCTCGCGATCGACTTTCTCAATCAACAGAAGGCGGATCAGCCCTTCTATCTGCTGGTGCCTTTCTATGCGCCGCATACGCCCTACGACTACCAACCGGAGGAGTACCGCAAGCCTTACGCCGAGTCTAAACTCAGCTGCTTTCCGGATTCCCCTGTCAGCCCGTGGCAGAACGCAGGGCTGAAATCCATGCATGGCAAGCGCGAGCCGAAGGTCGCATATTCCGCGTTGATTACAGCGCTCGACGCCAATGTCGGCCGGGTGGTCAAGAGGCTGGAAGAACTCGGCCTGCGCGAGGATACGCTCATCGTATTTACAGCGGATCAGGGTTGGAATGCCGGCCACCACGGCGTCTGGGGCAAGGGCAACGGAACTGTACCGTTCAACCTGTATGAGGAAAGTCTGCGGGTTCCCATGATCTGGAATCACCCCGGCAAGATCCGCGCCGGGCAGACGGCCGGGGCCATGATCTCCAGCTATGACTACTTCCCGACCATTCTGGATTACCTTGGCGTAACCGCGCCGAAGGACCCGAAGCGTGTGGGGCGAAGTTATGCGGACTTCCTGCGCGGCAAGAATCCACCCTGGCGGGACCGTCTGTATTTCGAATATGCACACGTACGCGGCCTTCGAACCAAGAACCTGAAGTATCTCGAACGGGCAGAGGGCTATCCTTCCGAGTTATTCGACCTGGAGGCAGACCCCGGGGAAGCGAAGAGTGTATTCGACGACCCTGCCTATAAGAACCAGCGCGATGCGCTGCATCAGGAACTGACGAAGTACTTCGAGGACAACGGCGCGCCCCCGTTGGAAGAGTGGCGGAAAACCACCCAACAGAAGCTTCCCGCGGAGAGCAGTAAACCGGGGCCGCTACGCACTAGTAAATAAGTGCGTTCGCGATCAAGAGAATCGCAATGCCAACCAGGGACGTGATCATCTTCATGGCAGTCCAGCTCTTCAGCGTCTGCGGGACCGTCATTCCGAAGTATTGGTTCACGATCCAAAATCCGGCGTCGTTGACATGCGACAGCAACGTGCCGCCGCAGCAGAGAGCCAGATAGACCATATCCGGGTGGTAGTTCGGAATAGATTTGGTGAGGGGTGCCATCAAGCCGGCTGCCGTAATGATCGCCACGGTTGCGGAGCCCTGCGCCACACGCATGGCGGCAGCCATCAGGTAAGCCACCAGCATGGGAGAAATGTGGGTCTGCGCGAGCATTTCCCCGGCCAGCTTCCCTGCCCCGCTATCCACGATGATCTGTTTAAATGCCCCGCCGCCGCCCATGATACAGAGCAGCGAACCAACGGGCGCGAGGGACTTGGTGGCGAGATTGGTGAGTTCATCCCGCGATAAGCCGCGCGAAGAGCCCAGCATGACCATGGCAGCGAGCAGAGTGACCAGCAAAGCCCCAAACGGATGGCCGAGCAAGCCGAAGATATAGACCTTGTCCCACACCGTCCCGGCAAGGATCAAAGCCACGGGCAGGATCAACAGGAATGCCACAGCGACAGGAGAAGGCGCTTTGTGGCCGGGAAGCTCTTCGGGTGGTTTGGGCGCATTCGCGGGGACAGGTACGAAAACACGCTTTGAAATCCAGTGCCCGTAAAGGATGCCGCCCACAATCGACATAGGGATCGCCAGAAGCGCGCCGTAGACAATGGCATGCCCCATATCCGCCCCCAGGAGCTTGGCAGCCGCAGCGGGCGCCGGATGCGGCGGAACCAGCGCATGCAGCACCGTCAGCGGGGCCAGCATCGCCATGCCGTAGAACAGCAGCGAACGCTTTCCCTCGCGGGTCAACGAGTAAGCCAGAGGCACCAGGATCATGAACCCGACCTCAAAGAAGATCGGCAGGCCAACGATGAATGCTGCCAGGAAAATCGCCCACGCTGCACGCTCGCGGCCAAAGGACCGCAGCAGCGCATCCGCCAAGGCCCTCCCGCCGCCGGAGTGTTCGAGAAAGGCACCAATCATGGCACCCAGACCAACCACCACGGCGATGAAGCCGAGCGCGTCACCAAATCCGCTTTGCACGGATTTGATCACAGCAGCGGGAGACATCCCCGCGGCGAGTCCCATGGCAATACTGGCAAGGAGAAGAGCAAGGAAAGCGTGCAGGCGGAGAACGAGGATCAGGAAGAGCAGCAACCCGACTGCGGCGAAGGCAAGAGTAAGCAGATGCAAGGAACAATCATATCCTTACGCCGCCGCTTTCGGAAATAGAAAAGCGCCCTTTTTGAGGGCGCTTCCGGTGAATCTAAAACTCGTCTTCGTCTTTCTTTTTGCCGCCGCTTTTGCGGCGCAGGATGATGATCACGACAAGAACCACCGCCAGACCACCGGCAATGAGTTTAACGGGACCGCCGCTAGATGCGGGTGCGTCCTGTAACAATGCGGCAAACGTAGATAACAACATGGCCTCAGCCCTCCAAATTGGTGAATACTCCTACTGCAGGAACTTCGAAGTATATCGCGAAGTCACCCCAGAACAAACCCTGTCTTTGGGAATCAGGTGACGGCTATTCCGCGGTCTTGACAGCTTTATCGAACAGGAAGTTCAGGGTCTTCTCCGTTTGGATGTGGGATGCGATCCGGTCCAGCGTACCGTTCTCCGCCAGCTTCTTGCGCGTGGCGGGTACGGGCTCCCGTTCCTGGCGGGCAATCCGCTCCACTTCACGGTCCACTTCCTCGTTCGTGGGCACGATGGCCTCACGCTCGGAAACCTTCGAAAGAATCAGCGAAGCCCGGACTTCCCGCGCCGCCTGATCCTTCTGCGCTTCCTTAATCTTGCTCCAATCGAGGTTCAGGGAGTTGGGATCCACACCCTGCTGCGCGAGAGCTTCCAGGCGCTGCCGGACACGGTTTTCGATCTGCCTGTCGACGAATACTTCCGGAATGGCAAACTCGTGGGAATCCACCAGCTTGTCCATGATGGCGTCCTTGGTGATGCGCTGGGCTTCCTGATCGCGCTGTGCAAAGATCGATTTGCGGATGGCTTCGCGGAGTTCGTCCACCGTGCGGAAATCGCCCAGATCCTGCGCGAACTCGTCGGTGACTTCCGGCAGTTCCTTGCGCCGGAGACCCTTCACTTCGGTCTTGAACGTCACCGTCTTGCCGGCGAGCTTCTCCTGCCCGTAATCTTCGGGATAGGTGACTTGCACTTCCTTGACGTCGCCAGGCGAAGCGCCCGTGAGTGCCTCCGTGAAGCCCTCCATGGTCTCTTTGCCGCCAATCAGCACCGACACTTCATCGGAATTGATCGGTTCCTCCGTGCCCGCGATGCTTTCGAGCGAAATCACCGCATAGTCGCCGTCAGCCAGCGGACGCGGGTCTTCGTTGATCATCTGCGCTTTCGTCTCACGGATCTCATCAATCCGCTTGTCGATGTCCTCATCGGTGACCACCGGTTCCTTGTAGGGAACAGTGACGCCGGTGTACTCACCCAGGGTGAATTCGGGATAAACCTCGAACTGCGCCTTGAACTTCAGCGGCTGGCCCTCATGGAAGTGCACGTCCGTGATATTCGGGGTGCCGACCACCGTCAGGTTTTCTTCCTTCGCCTGCGCATCGAAAAACTTCGGCACAATATTCTCCAGCACCTGCTGCCGGATATCGCTCTCGAAACTTCTGCGGATCAGAGAAGCGGGTGCCTTGCCAGGACGGAAGCCGGGAATTTTCGCCCGGGACTGGAAGGTCTTGGTTACTTTGTCTGTCTCGGCCTGCACGGCTTCGTAAGGGATAACGACTTCGAGCTCGTGCTTGCAGCCTTCAATTAGTGCCAATTCGGATTTACCTCGCGAGGCCTAGCCTCAAAATGTAGAAAAGACGCGAAACCTATACAATAACAGCCCGGCGGACTAAAGCGAGCGCATGTGGAAACCGCCGTCGGCGTGGATGACCTGACCGGTGCAGTAATCGAGCAATCCATCCGCAATCGCGCGAGTGACCCGGGCGATGTCTTCCGCCTCACCCATGCGCTTCTGCGGCAGCAGACCGCCCGCAATCCGCTCCTCGTAGAGCTTCTCCACTTTGGAGATCATATCCGTCCGGATGACGCCCGGCTGGATCTCGAAAACGCCAATTCCTTCCGCAGCCAAACGTTGCGCGTAGAGTAGCCTGGACATACTTTCGCCCGCCTTCGAAATACAATACTCCGCGCGGTTCACAGAGGCCGTGAAGGACGAGATCGAAGAGACGAAGACAATCCGGCCACGCTTGTTTTCGAGCATCCAGCGGGCGGCCAGCTGGGTCAGGAAGTGAGGTCCCTTCAAGTTGGTGGAGATCAACTCATCGAAGCTCTCCTCGGTCGCTTCAAGAACATCGCGGCGCTCCCTCTGCCCGATACCGGCGTTGTTCACCAATAGATCAAGGCCGTCTGGAAACAACTCTTTCGCGCGGGCAATGAGCGCTTCGCGGTCTGCCGCCGAAGAGATATCGCAGCGGAAAATCTCGCAGCCCGTCTCACTCTTGAGGGATTCCGCCTTCTCCAGATTACCCACATAGGTGCCCAGCACCTTGTGAGTCCGGGCCAGTTCCACCGCTATCCCGCGGCCGATTCCACGGCTCGCACCAGTCACGATTGCATTCATACGCGGTCTTATTTTGTCAGAGCGTTTTCGATGGCGCGGACGAGGTCATCGAAGAGAATGGTTTCGACCAGCGGCACGCCCGCGGTGTAGACCGTCGGGACCTTCGAGATGCCGCGTCCCACAGCGCTCTGGTAATCCCGCTCCACAGCCGCGGCGAGCCTGGCGTCCTTCACGGAATCGAGAATACCCTTCTCATCTAGCTTATTGCGGGCAGCGAACTCTAGCAGCCATTTCGGCAGTGATTCGACGGAGATGTTGTTCTGTTCGGCAAGAATCTGCTGCCGGAACAAGATGCCGGCTTCGGCGTTGCGCTCATAGACCCAGCGGCCCGCCATGGCCGCCTGCCGCGCCCAGCCATGCTTGGGGAGCGGAAAGTCCCGGTGCACGAACGCGACCTGCTTGCCGAAGCGGGGCAGAATCTTTTCGTCCAGCAGTCTCCGGAATGCGGCGCAATCGGAGCACTGCAAATCCTCAAAGATCTGGACCTTGACCGGACTCGCCGGATTACCTTCCACGATTTCCATTTTTTGCGGTGCGGCCGCCTGCAGCAGGACGGCCGCGAGAATCAATGACAGTGTACTCACAGGCGGACAGGGTTTTGCAGCCGGAAGGTCAGCCGCGTCTCCGAGGGAATACGAACCTTCTCACCATTAGTGAGCACTTGCACGCCAGTACCTGCGGCAGCACCGGAAACCGCGCCAATCGCCGCGCCACGGCCGCCGCCTGCCAAGCCGCCGATAATCGCACCCAGCGCGGTACCGCCACCGATCACACCAGCGGACTTCTTGCCGCGCGATGCGCCCTCGGTCTGCACATCGGAAGTGGTCACGTCGACCGGCTGGCCGTTCACCGTGACACTCATGATCACGAGAGTCAGCGAAGGACGCCCGTTGATCTTGTTCGCCTGCTGCTCAGCGACAAGCTTCGTCATCACGTCGGCTCCACGGGGAATCACCACTTGACCATCCACCGTCACGGGCTCATCAATGCTGGCCCGGAAGGTCTGTCCCGTGCGGGCGGTTTCAGAATCGACCGGGTCAATCATCCGCACCGTCAGGCTGGTGCCGGGGTCGATGGTCACACCGAGAGGGGCCCGCGCTGCTGCATTGTCCGGCACATAGGGTGGAGGTTCCTGCGCGGAATCGGCGCGACGCAAACGCGGGCGGTCGTCACCACGGGCTGCATCAGAGCGCGAATCATTTCGCGGCATCGGCGGAGGAGCCGTGTCATCGCCTTGAAAGGTCAGTGTTCGTACACGGTCGATCTCAAAGATGCGGGTCTCGCCGTTCACATCCATGCGGATCTGGCGTGCTGATCCACCGATAAAGGTGCCTTGCACGCGCTCGCCGCTGCGCAACACCAGCGTGTCGCCGAAGACGAAGACCGGAAGCAGCATTCCCGTCACAAGCAACCGGTTTATGGAATTCGATAGTTTCATTGTTTTCACCCTACTGCCATTAGATTGCATCATGGGCGCAATTCGTTGCAGGCAACTCAACTCTGTCTGGCTCTGGCAGCCAATTCGACTGCGGTCTGTTTGCCCTGATCATAGCCTTCGCTGTAGACCGCCTTTTTCTCGGCGGGAGTCAGATGCAGCCCGGTCCGGTGCAGCTTTTCAATGGCCTTGCCGGTGAGATACGTACCGGCGTAGGCAATGGCTGCCTTCGGGATCAAGCCTCCGCCAAGCGGAATCTTGCCTGCTAGCTCGCGTGCCAGCGCCCGCCAGCCGAACGCCGCGCCCGCGATGATACCGAGTTCTATCTTCTGCTCCATGTAACCCACCGGACGGTCGGCCGCCGCGGCAAGACTCAGGGCCATACGAACCTGGTTCATCGTTAGAAACGCCGTGTCGGTCGCGAATTCCCCGATCGCCCAGGGAAGTTCAATCAAGTTGGGAACCACGTTGGGCAGTGCGGTCACCAGCGAAAACAGGGCATTTTCCTGAGAAATGCGCGAAATCATCTGCTGGGCGACCGGTGCCCGGAAGACTGGAAACACACGGGAAAGGGAGGTTTCGAGATCCTGCTTGTCCCTGGCAATCCGGCGGAGCACCATGGCGGATTCCTCCAGCGGACAGACATACCCGTTCGGCGGAACCGGCACGCCCGGCTCGCACAGAATCAGGTCCAGACCATCCACCGGCCCGCCGTCCAGCCGGACAGAGGAGGCCAGCGCCTGCAGTCGAACCGCACGGGACTGACCCTCGGGTGCCAGCAGCGATTCCAGCCCGAGATACCCCGCCTCCGAAGACGCAGCAAGACCGATCCGCACGGGCCGGAACGCGGCATTTCGAATTTCATCCGCATTCAACCCGGAGTAAATCTTCCGAAGATCTTTCACTACGCTCCAGGACACTCGATCAATTTCTCCTGCCTTATCTTAGCCGATCCAGCCAGGGAAACCACGGGCGTGAGCTTTCTCACAAAAACTTTGTCCAGCCAGCCTAAACTTCTATCCCCCGCAAGCCGATAGAACAATTGCATACGGCGCTTCAACATGGAAGCGCGGAAAGAACATCACAAAAACGCAATGTCTGGAATGACACTTCGAACCAAGTTTATCGGGGGCTTCATTGCCCTTCTTGTCATGGTTGTAGCCTTGGCAGGGACTTCCGTAAGAGCAATCAGCTCTCTCAATGATGCGCTGGACCAGGTTGGACATCGCATTTCAATCCGCGCGGACAGAACAAGCCAGATCGTGGAAACACTCGGGGAAATGAGCGGCCGCCAGCAGGCGCTGCTGCTGCGTTCCATCCTGAGTGACACAGCGGGCGTGGAACAAAACAGGCGCGCGGTTGGGGACGCAGAACACCGGCTGGACTCCCTGTTCAGCGAATTAACCACCTTGATCGACTCCCCCGCCGACAAGCAACTGGTGCAAGATCTGCAGGCCAAGGTCACCGCGGTCCGTCCGCTCAGCGAAGAGGTGATTCAACTCATCCAGAAACAGCAGATGAATGAAGCACTCAAGATTGTCTCGGAGCGGTTGCTGCCCGCCTATGAGGAACTCCAGCGGAATGCGCGGGATTTTCTCACGAATCAGCGCGAAAAGATGAAGAATGAGACGCTCGCGACGCTGGATTCCGCGACCGCGAACAAGATACTCGCGTTCGTCTTCGTGGGTTTGACCGCGCTCTCGGCTCTTTTGATTTCCCTGGCGGTGAAGCAAATGAACTATGCCTTGAACAGCATGGGGGATCAGGTCACCGAAGGCGCACAACAGGTGGCGAGGGCGGCCGTGCAAATGGGTTCCATCAGCCAGTCGCTGGCACAAGGTGCTTCCGAGCAAGCAGTATCGCTGGAACAAACCTCGGCTTCGGCGGAGCAGGTCAACTCCATGGTGCAGAAGAACGCCCGCAGCTCCCGCGATGCGGCGGACAACACCAACCAGGCAAACCGCTTGCTGACCGAAGCAAATCAGAAACTGGCTCAGATGCTCGATTCGATGCGCGATATTTCGACATCGAGCGAACGGATTTCGAAGATCATCCGCGTCATTGACGAAATTGCATTCCAAACCAATATCCTGTCGCTGAATGCCGCCGTCGAGGCAGCCCGCGCTGGTGAAGCAGGCATGGGGTTTGCCGTGGTTGCGGATGAAGTGCGTAACCTGGCGCAACGCTGCTCCCAGGCTGCCAAAGACACCTCTGCGCTGATTGAAGAATCGATCCAGCACTCGAAGACCGGCAAGGTCCGCCTCGACGAGGTTGCCGATGCCATGCGACAAGTAACGGAACGCTCCATCGAAGTACAGAAACTGTCCAATGAGGTCAATATGGGCAGCGATGAACAGGCCCGTGCGATCGAGCAAATCTCAAAGGCAATCCTGCAAATTCAACAAGTAACGCAGCAAACAGCGGCAAGTGCCGAAGAAGGCGCAAGCGCCGGGGCACAGATGAGTTCAGAAGCTGAGCATCTGCAGTCCGCGGTACAAAGAATGCGCTCGGTTCTCGGCATGCAATCCGGGGATTCCATCGACAACAACCACGCGTACACCAAGAACGAACACGCCGAAATGGCCTGGAGATAAATTCATGAAACAAACGCTTATCCTATTCACCTCTCTCACCCTTCTGACGGGCTCAATGGTCTCTTCTCTGTCCGCGCAGGATCTGGTCCGTCGGCTCACGCAGGACGAGGCCATGAAGGCGGCGACCGCCAAGGTGCAACCGGAATATCCTGCCATCGCCAAACAGTTGAAACTGGAAGGCGCGGTCCAGGTGGAGGCTAGCATCGACGAAAAGGGGACCGTAGAGTCTGCCAAAGTAGTGAGCGGCAATGTGGTGCTGGCAAATTCCGCGATTGCCGCGATCAAGCGCTGGAAGTTTTCTCCCATCCTGGTGGACGGAAAACCAGCCAAGGCCAGCGCAACACTTAGCTTCACCTTCCGGCTGTAAGAACGCGTCGACTATCCCCCGGATCTCCGGGGTGGTACAGACGGGGCTGCGGGAAAGTGCTATCTCAATAAACATGAGACAGCCCGCCATTCTGATGGCGATTCTCTGGCCCCTGTTGCTGGCGGCAGAGGAAGGCAGCCGGGTTCGGTATGCCGGTGGAACACAAGCGGACATCCCCGCTCATTCGGACGCGAAGATTGAGATTCAATCACCGGAGGCGCTCACCCTCAAAACAGGCAAGCGCACGGTGGCGATCAGTTACCGCGACATCAATGGCTTGGAGTACGGAATGCGGGTGAGCAGGCGGTATCTCGAAGCCGTACTCATCTCCCCCATGTTCCTTCTCAGCAAGCATAAAGAACACTATCTAACCATCAGCTATCTTGGTGCGGATGGGAAGCAACAGGCCCTCGTACTCCAGGTGAACAGCAAAGATATCCGGCCACTGCTCGTTGGTCTTGAGGCCCGCACCGGTCACAAGGTGGAGTATCAGGACGATGAAGCAAGAAAAGCAGGCAAAGGATGAGAAGCCTCGCCGCCCTGATCGCGGTTCTTCTCGCTTCCCCGTTGCAAGCGGTCGAAAAGAAAGACAAGTCGGACTGCCTGGTGTCGATCCAGCGCGTATATATTGAGAAACTTGGCGGCGGAGATGCGGCAGAGCAAATGCGCGATATGCTCATCGCAGCGGTCCAAAACTCGGGCCTGTATGCCATCACGGAGAATGCCGAACGGGCCGACGCAATGGTCCGGGGTTCCGCCGAAGACGTCACGTTCACCGACGAACATCACACCAGCGATACCCTAGGTGCGCATGTCCAGTCCGGCGCGGGACAGACCGCCAAGAATCATAAGTATGCGGGAGCCGGTTTGACGGATAACGAAAGCTCTTCAAGCAGGGAGAGAAGACATGAAGCCGCCGCTTCTGTCCGCATCGTCATGCCGAACGGAGATGTTATCTGGTCGACGACACAGGAAAGTTCCGGTGCCCGCTACAAGGGTGCCATGGCGGACATTGCCGATAAGATCGTGAAGAAACTGGCCGATGACTTGGAAAGGGCGAAGAAGATGCTCTCTTCTTCGCCCCAAACCCCACCGTCGAACTAAACTGCCGGACTAGATTCCGGCTTTCTTCTTCCAGGAAGTCGCACCCGTGATCGCTGCGTTCACGGCTTCGATGTTCTTGACGCCTTCCGTCGCAAGGAAGTCTTCGAGTGCCGCCAGACCCTTGGTCGCGTAGATCGGCATGCCGTCCTTCCAGGTCGCACGGCCACACAATACACCGGAGTAATCCGTACCGCTCTCCGCTGCCATGTTCAGGGATTCGATGAACTGTGCGTTGCTGACACCGGCGCTCAGGTAGATGAAAGGCTTCGTCGCCACATCCGCCGCTTTGCGGTAGAAATCGAGGGCTTCGGCCCGGGTGTACGCTGCTTCGCCCTTGAAGACGCTGCTGCCTTCCACATAGTTGGCGTTGACGGGGACTTCCACCTTCAACACGTCCACTTTGTACTGCGGCTTGGAGAATTCCTCCATGCTCTTGGTGACGATGACCGGCTTCTTCTTCGCGAATTCGAGGCCCTTTTCGTCACCGCCTTCGGGATCATAGCCGACGAATTCGAGGAAGAACGGGATGTCGTAAGCTTCGCTCTCCGCGCCGATCCGTTCCACGAACGCATGCTTGATGTCGTTGACCTTCGGATCATCGAACGGAGTGTAGTAGATCAGGATCTTGACGGCGTCCGCACCAAAATCTTCTTTGATCCGCTTCACGGAAACATGCGGCAGAAGATCGGGGAGCCGGCCGGGCTGGGTGTTGTCATAGCCGCTGGCCTCGTAAGCGAGCAACAGGCCCGCATTGGACGACCGTGCCTTCGAAGCCGGAATACCCCATTCCGGATCAAGCAGGATGGCACTCGCATGAGGGGTCAGAATTCGCGTGACAGCGACCTTGAACTCCTCCATCATTTCGTCGGTGATGTCCTTCTGGGAAACACCTTTGGCTGAAGC
This sequence comes from uncultured Acidobacteriia bacterium, assembly GCA_903923395.1. Taxonomy (GTDB): domain Bacteria; phylum Acidobacteriota; class Terriglobia; order Bryobacterales; family Bryobacteraceae; genus BOG-234. Next base: position 8,918 of record CAIXXM010000105.1, on the reverse strand, counting down.
CAAAGACTTCTGCAAACTGCCACGCTGGTCCATGGCAGCGGCTGCGATCACACCGGCGCTGTTGGACAGCGCGTCCATGTGCTTGATCTTGCCCGCGGATAAACTCATAAAACTCTCCTTGAATGAAAACGAACTAAAATTATGTCACGCGAAGCTTGTTCAGCCGCTGATGCAGGCGAACGGCTCCGCGAACATCCCGCAAAATTTGAGATTTCAAAGCCTCGGGCGTTTCAAAACGCCGCTCTTCCCGAACCCATCTCAAAAACTCAACCGCAATTTGCCCGGGCGTGACGCCATCAAAGGGACTCAGCAGGAAAGTCTCCACAGTAATGCCTTCCCCGGCAAACGTGGGGCGCGTTCCCACATTCGTAATCGAGTCCCACACGCGGGTGCTTTCCAGTTCGCGCGTGCGGGTCACATAGACGCCATTTCGGGGAAGAATTCCCCCGCCAGGCAGCAAATTGACCGTCGGAACGGTTTGTTTGGAACCGATTCCCTGCCCCGAAACCACTTCGCCGCGGATTTCCCAGGGGCCACCCAACAAACGGCACGCCCTCGATACCTCGCCAGCCTCCAGGTGCCTTCTGATGGCGGTGCTGCTGACCCGCTCTCCCCGGCGGCAGACCGCACCCACCGCAGCTGCCGTGTAACCCAATTCCAAGCCAAGCGCCGCCAGTTCACTGAAGTCGCCCATTTGCTGATGACCGAACCGGAAATCCTCCCCCACAAAAACCTGCTTCGCGCCGAAGGTTTCCCGCAGGATCTTCCCCGCGAATTCCCCCGGCGTCAGGGCGGCAAACTCTCTAGAAAACGGCAGCAGAAAGCAGGTGTCAATCCCGAGTTTCGCTAACTTTTCCAGTCGCATTTCCGGCGTCATCAAAAGCCGTTTAGCCCGGTCCGGAAAGAGAATCTGGGCCGGGTGCGGATCGAACGTCAGCACGCAGGGGATACAGTTCGTGGCCTGTGCCGTTTCCACCACCTGGCGCATGATTTGCTGGTGACCCAGGTGAACGCCATCGAAATTCCCGATGGTGACCACGGAGGGTCCGAAGCCAGGCGGAATCGCGTCCAGGGAACGGAATACTCTCATGCAGGGTACGGGACTTCCAGTTGCAGACCGTCGTAAGCCAGACGGATGCCCGCAGGCAGTGCTGCTTCGGTTTCCGCGTGGGGCAAATCATGGCAGATGTGCGTGAAGTAAGTGGTCACCGCACCCATCTTTTGCGCGGTTTTGATGCTTTCCGCGACCGTGGAATGAGTGGGATGAGGTTTGTGGCGCAAGGCATCCAGGAACAGGACGTCCAGCCCTTGCAGTAAATGTTCAGAGCTTTCCGGCACCACGCTGTGATCCGTCAGATAAGCCAGCGGCCCGATCCGAAACCCGAAAATCGTCTGCATGCCGTGCAGCAGAGGCACCGGGATGAACTGCAAGCCGCAAACGTCAAATGGAGTCTCATCAATCACGTTGAGTTCCAGCTGCGGCACGTAGGTTTTCAGTTCGCGGACCTCAAAGGCATAAGCGAAAACCCGCCGGATGGTGGCAAACACAGAAGAAGTTGCGTAGAGAGGAATCTTGCCGCCCTGCCGGTAATTAAAAGGCCGGATGTCATCCAGCCCCAGAATGTGATCGGCGTGGTCGTGGGTATAGACGATGGCGTCCAGCCGGTCCAGACCAATGCGCAGCGCCTGGGTGCGGAAGTCCGGGGTCGAATCGATCAGGATCTTGCGGCCCTCATAGGTCAGCAGCACGGAGGGGCGCAACCGGTTATCGCGAGGGTCCTTCGAGCGGCAGACCTCGCAGTTGCAGCCAATGGTCGGCACGCCCGAACTGGTGCCTGAACCAAGAACCTGGACTTGCAGTGAACTCACTTCTTACTCAGAGCCCGCGCCCGCCCTAGGCGAGACCGGCCTTCTCCTTGGCCTGTACGAATCGAACCCGCAGTTCCGCCACGGAATTATCCAGAGCACGCTGCTCTTCGGTGGTGAGATTGCCCTTCGTCTTGTCCTGCAGCATGCCGAGCAGATCGATGTTGTGCTTGGCGAGCTCGAAATCCGGCTCATTGGCCTCATCCGCAAACGGCAGCAGTCCGAGATTCAACTCGGTCTGGAGGCGCAGGGAGTACACAAGAAAATCGAAATCTGCCGGAGGCAGCGCTGGGCGGTTGTCTTGGCTGTCAAGGAAAGGCAGTCCGGCGGTATCCATCACCTATACAGTCTACATCTCCAGAGGGCTGCGGAGTTATGAAATGGTAAAATCGAGGATTCCGAACAAGCCATCAGACGAATGCACCCCGCAGACCCATCACCGGCTGGCCAACGTTTTCAACAGCTGGTCGAAATCATGGCCAGGCTGCGCGCGCCCGGCGGATGTCCATGGGACCGGGAACAGACCTTCGCTTCGATCAAACCTTACACGCTCGAAGAGACCTATGAGGTGCTCGATGCGATCGACCGCCAAGCCTGGCCGGAACTGTGTGGTGAGCTCGGCGACTTCATGCTGCAGGCCGTTTTCTTCGCGCAATTAGCCGCCGAAGAGGGCTATTTCCGCATCGAAGACTGCCTCGAAGCCATCAACCAGAAGCTGATCCGCCGCCATCCCCATATCTTCGGCGATGCCTCGGCGGAAAACGGCGAAGAAGTTCTCAAACTCTGGAACAAGATCAAGGCCGAAGAACGCGCCGCCGAGCCATCGAAACCGCAGGGCCTTCTCGACACCGTGCCGCGCGCGCTCCCCGCTCTCGTTGAGGCCCAGCAGATCAGTTCGCGGGCGGCCCGGACGGGCTTTGACTGGCCTGGTCCAGAGCAGGTACTCGAAAAGATTCATGAGGAACTTGGCGAAATTGCCGAGGCCCGCGCGTCCGGCTCGCAGGAAGATGTGGAGGGAGAAATCGGTGACCTGCTCTTCACCGTGGTCAACCTCGCCCGCTTCCTGAAAGTCGATCCCGAACAGGCTCTACGCCGCTGTAATGCCAAATTCCGCAGCCGCTTCGCCCACATCGAGGCGTCACTGCTCAGCCAAAACAAGACGCTCTCCGCCACCCCTGTCGCTGAGTTGGAAGCACTCTGGACGGAAGCCAAAACCAAAGAATGAGCACAGCACCACACATCAGCATTGAACCGCTTGAATCGGTTGAACAGTTCCGCGAAGCCGTGGCACTCCAGAAGACCATCTGGGGCTTTGAGGACATTGAACTCCTGCCCGTGCGCCTGTTCGTTGTGGCTTCGAAGATCGGCGGCCAGATCTACGGGGCTTATGATGACCGCCGGATGATCGCCTTCTGCCTTGCCATTCCCGGCCACAAACCCGGCGGCATCGCCTATCTGCACAGCCACATGCTGGGTGTGCTGCCGGAGTACCGCGATTTCGGCATCGGGCGCCGTCTGAAGCTCCGCCAGCGTGATGATGCCATCGCCCGCGGCATTCAGCTCATTGAATGGACCTTCGACCCGCTCGAACTCCGCAACGCCTACTTCAATCTGGAGCGCCTGGGAGCTGTGGTCCGGCGCTTTGTCCGCAATCAATACGGCACAACCTCCAGCGTGCTGCACAGCGGACTGCCCACGGACCGCTGCACGGCCGAATGGTGGGTGAACTCACCCCGTGTCCAGACGATTCTCGACCGCGAACCGTATGACCGCCCCGCCACCGTACAACGTATTGCCGTGCCGGTTGCGATCTCGAAGCTCCGCCGCGAAGACCCCGCGCAAGCCAAGCTCATTCAGGCGGAAATCGCCGCGCAGTTCGAAGCGGCATTCCGCAAAAAGCTCACCGTCTTCGCCATTGACCGCGATGAAACACATGCCACGTATCTGCTGGGAGAACTCGCTTGAAAATTGAACGCATCGTGCTGCGGCACCTGAAAATGCCGCTGGTCCACTTCTTCGAAACCAGCTTCAGCCGGACCTACTCCCGCGACATCGTCATTGTTGAGGTCCAGAGCGAAGGTCTTTCCGGCTGGGGGGAAATCACCGCCGGCGAAAACCCCTTCTACAACGAAGAATGGACGGGCTCGATCTGGCCCATCGCCCGCGATTATGTTGCGCCGCGAATTCTCAACCGGGAACTGACTTCCGCCGCCGACGTCAACCAGTTGACCGCCCACATCCGCGGACACAAGATGGCCCGTGGCGGTGTCGAAGCTGCGGTGTGGGATCTGCAAGCGCGGCGCAACGGCAATCCGCTGTGGAAGGAAATCGGCGGCGGTGCCCGTACCGAAAGTCCCTGCGGCGTCTCCATCGGCATCCAGGATTCCGTCGAACAGCTCTTTGAAAAGATTGAAACTGAACTGGCCAGCGGCTACCAGCGCATCAAGATGAAAATCAAGCCGGGCTGGGATGTGGATGTCGTCCGTCAGGTGCGTGAGCGCTTCCCGCAGATCCGCCTGATGGCTGATGCCAACTCCGCCTATACGCTTGCCGATGCCACCCGTTTGAAGCAACTCGATGATTTCTATCTCATGATGATCGAGCAACCGCTCTCCCATGACGACATCATTGACCACGCCTCGCTGCAACCGCAGCTTTCCACGCCCATCTGCCTGGATGAGTGCATCCGCTCCGCGCACCATGCCGAACAGGCGATTCAAATGAAGGCCTGCGGCATCATCAACATCAAGCTGGGCCGGGTCGGCGGCTTTACGGAATCCATTCAATTGCACGACGTCTGCCAGGCTGCCAATATCCCCGTCTGGTGTGGCGGCATGCTCGAAGCCGGCATCGGCCGCGCCCATAACATCGCGCTGGCGTCCCTGCCCAATTTCACACTGCCCGGCGACGTCTCCGCCAGCAAACGCTACTGGAAACAAGACATTATCGTGCCCCCCGTCGAGGTCACGCCCAACGGAACCATCCCCTTGCGCAACGAGCCCGGCTTCGGCTACGAAATCGATCATGATTTCCTGCGGCACGTGACGGTGCGCGAGGAAACAGCAGCTTGAACCAGGCCGTACAAATCTATTTCTTCGCCGCATTGATGGTGCTCCTGTGGAGCGGCAACTACATCATCGCCAAGGTGGCACTCCGCGAGTTTCCGCCGCTCCTGCTGCTGGTCTTCCGCAGCCTGTTCTCCGGGCTGCTAATGCTGCCGTTTCTGGTCAAAGAACTCAGAAAGCGCACCACCCGTTTCACCACGCGCGACATTCTGATCTACACCGTCATCGGCATCTTCGGTGTCTTCGGCAACCAGTGCTTCTTCGTGCTCGGCATCAGCCGGACCAATGTCACGCACTCCTCTGTCATCATCGCCACCGGACCAATCTGGGTGCTGCTTTTCACCTGGTTGATGGGCATGGAAAAGATTACCCGGATCAAACTCGCCGGCTTGAGCCTTTCCATCACCGGCGTAATCATTCTGCAACTGTTCCGCGCCGCACCTTCCGCCAACGGGCCAACACTCGCAGGTGACGCTGGAATTCTCATGGCAGCTCTGCTCTTCGCGGCGATGACGGCCTTCAGCAAACGCTACAACCCGGGCGCGAGCTCCATCATCGTGAATTCCATCGGCTACATCGGCGGCGCGATTCTCTTCCTGCCCGTGGGTGCCTGGTACTGGGGCCGCACGGACTTCCACCAGTTCAGCGCTGCGGCCTGGGGCGGTGTGTTCTACATGGCGGCTTTTTCTTCGGTCGCCTGCTATCTCATTTACTACTGGGTGCTCGAGCGCATCTCGGCCTCCCGCATCGCGGCGTTTTCTTACCTGCAACCCTTCTGCGCCACCTTGATGGCTGTCTATGCCTTGGGCGAACAACTCACGGTGCCCGCGATTGTCAGTGGTCTCGCGATCCTCGCCGGCGTTGTCCTGACGGAGCGCTTCGAGTGAGTGCGTTCACGCAACTGCTCAGGACCAACCGCAACTACCGTTTCACCTGGACCGGTCAGGTCGTCAGTGAAATTGGAGATCACTTCAACAACATCGCCGTCATGTCTTTGGCGATGCGCTACCCCAATCCGGGCCTGGTCGTCACGGGTGTGTTTCTGGCCCGCGCCGTCCCGATGCTCGCTGCCGGACCCATCGCCGGCGTCCTGCTCGACCGCCTGAACCGCAAGCATGTCATGATTGCCAGCGACATCCTGCGGGCGCTGATCGCACTGGCCTTCATCCTGTGCGATGGCCGCGAATCCGTCTGGCTGCTTTACATCCTCAGCGCCCTGCTGATGTTTGCGTCGCCGTTCTTCACCAGTGGACGGTCTTCCATTCTGCCCTCCATCGCCACGCCGGAGGAACTGCATGCCGCGAACACCATGACGCAAACCACGTCCTGGGCCAGCTTGACCATCGGTGCTTTCCTGGGTGCGGTCGGTTCGCATCTCGGTTACGACGTTGCATTCACGTGCAATGCGCTGTCTTTTGTCGTTTCCGCGCTCTGCATCTCGCAGTTGCACAAGCCCGGAGGCTTTCTCCCGCAGGGCAGCGTGCATGCCAGGAAATCCGGCGGGTTCCAGCAATACCGCGAAGGGCTGCGCTACATGCGGCGGACCCCGCTCGTCTCCGGCATCGCTGTCATCTCCATCGGCTGGGCTTCGGGAGGTGGTGCGGCGCAGATCCTCTTCAGCCTCTTCGGCGAAAAGGTTTTCAACGCCGGACCACTGGGCATCGGCGTGATCTGGGGCTTTGCCGGTCTGGGACTTCTCCTCGGCGGCACGCTTGGTTACCGGCTGGGCAAGAGACTGAATTTCGACCAGTATAAGAAGGTCATCGCCATCGCCTACCTGTTGCATGGCGGCGCTTACGTGGTCTTCAGCCAGATGCCGACCATTGCCTGGGCCTGTGTCTTCATTGCTCTCTCGCGCGCTTCGGTTGCGGTGAGTTCCGTCCTGAATTTCTCGCAACTCCTGCGGCATGTGGAAGACGATTACCGCGGCCGCGTCTTTGCGACGTTGGAATCCATCTCCTGGGCTACGATGATGATCTCCATGATGGCTGCGGGGGCTGCGTCCACGACGGTAAATCCGCGCACCATCGGCCTCGTCAGCGGCATCGTAAGTTCAACCACGGCCTTTGCCTGGACGTGGCTGAACTGGACCGGACGCCTGCCCGAACCGCCGCTGCAGCAGGTCGGGGAATCCGGCGGACAGGACGAGAAGCCACTACGCTCATGAAGAATCAAGTCGTGCTCATTACCGGTGCCGCCAAACGCATGGGCCGCGCCATCGCGCTCGCCTGCGTAAAGCAGGGCGCGCTTGTCGCCATCCATTACGGTGAGTCCGCTGAGGATGCGCAACAGACGGCAGCCGAATGCGGAGGCGCACCTATTTTCCGGGCCAACCTGGAATCCGTGGCCGAAATCCGGGACCTCTTCGCACGCGTGCACAAACACTTCGGACGGCTCGACGCGCTGGTCAACAACGCTGCGCGCTTTACTAAGTTCAACCCGTTGGAGGTCGAAGAAACCGACTGGGACTTTATCCACTCCGTCAATCTGAAGGCCACGTTTTTCGCATGCCAGGCCGCTGCCCGCATCATGCTATCGCAACCTGAAGGCGGCCGGATTGTGAACATCAGTTCGTTGGGGGGGATACAGCCCTGGAGCGAACACGCCCACTACTGTGCTTCGAAGGCTGGTGTAATTATGATGACGCGCGCACTTTCGAAGGCCTGGGCACCGCTGATCGCGGTCAACTCCGTCGCGCCTGGCGTGATCCCGTTCGGCAAGTACGATGACCGCATCCACCGCCTGATTGCAGCGACTCCGGCCCAGCGCGAAGGCACCGGGGAAGATATCGCGGAGGCAGTGTTGTTCTATCTCCAGGCGACTAAGTTCATCACAGGGCAAGTTACTGCCGTGGATGGCGGACTAAGTCAGCGTTAGGCGCTGTATTTGATGCGATGACCGGGGGGTGCATTCCAACGTGTCCAGGCTAGCGCGTTTTCTCATTACTTTGGCCTTTGGAACAAGGGTCGTCGTTTGCCAATCGTTTGATCTGGCGGCTATCCATCCGCCGGCCCCGGGAGCAAATGTTGTGAGTTCTTCGGGCGGCCCGGGCACGAAGAGCCCAACCACCTGGCAGTGTCAGAATATGACACTCTCAAACATTGCTGCGATTGCATTCAAGCTGAATGAGAGGCAACTCGTCTCCCCCGAGTGGATGAAGAGTCAACGGTTTGATATCACCGCGAAGCTGCCTGAAGGCACGTCAAAAGCCGAATTCTACTTGATGCTGCAGGATCTACTGATGAAACGGTTTGGCCTGGTGTACCACCGGGAGACCCGGGAAATGCAGGGTTACTCACTTACGATCGCGCACCCTGGCCCGGCCATTCGCGAGGTCCAGGAACCGCCAGGAGGCTTTCCTGCTCCAGTGCGACCCGAAGGGCCGTTTTCCCGGCCCCATGTGGACTCCGACGGTTATCCGATTCAACCAGATACGATTTCAGGTTTTTCCGTATCCAGTGGCCATGTCAGTGGACGCTGGCAGCATGTCCCGATGTCACGCTTCCTCAGCGACATAGGTCAATTCGTGGATAAACCAATCGCAGACAACACCGGGCTGCATGGGTTCTACGATATAAGTCTTCGCTGGGTCATTGGCAGCGTCCTCGACCATGGAGAGGGTCCATCAGCGCTGGAATCTATGCAGCGCCAGTTGGGAATCAAAGCGAACGCGACCAAGGTGCCAACAGAATTCGTGGTTGTGGACAATGCGTTGCGCGTACCCACCGAAAATTAGTGGAGTGCGGCACACAGAATGGTGATTAGCCGCGTGTTGGGCGATGGCCATGCCAGCCACGGAAGTGGATGAATACACCGCCTGTTTCGGAAAGTTGTCTTTGCCTTAGCACGGATATCTCACCAGTAAATTCAAGGGGTGATTTGGCGGCTCGGGAGAGCAGAAGAGTTGGATTGAAAAACTGGTTTTTTGCAAGTGCCGTGTTTGGAGGTGTTTGCAGGCAGGGGTTTTCGCCGGAGTTCCAGATTCCG
>CAIXXM010000104.1 GCA_903923395.1 uncultured Acidobacteriia bacterium | reverse complement strand
TTCACCGTCCCCCTGCCCCGACGCCACCACCACAAAGCAGCGGCAAGCCGACTGTATTTAGCGATCCAAACGTGAAATTGCCCGCGCCGCCTTCGTTGCCTCCTTCGCTGGCACAACGGAAGATGGTGGGAGTCCTGATCTCCTACAGCTGGAATCCAGATGGAGAAATCTATCCGCTCCGGGAGGGCCGGAACTTCATTGGCCGCGACGCTGACTGCGAGGTCTGTATCGCGATGGACCCCACGATGTCGGGCAAGAACAGCCACATCACTTATCGTAATAACTTTGTGGTTGGGGATATGGTGAGCATGCTCGGCACATACCTCGGGCAAACGCCAATCGAGGAACAGTTTTTGAGTTTGCCCAATTACTCCAAGATCAGAGCCGGCTCCACCGATTTCATCTTTATTGCTGTAAACCCGGTGTGAACAGCTCTACTTCTTTCTGAATCCACCTGGTCCAACGGGTGCGTTCAACTGCTCCAGGCGGGTCTGGGCTTCGGGAGTTCCCGCCTGCTTGTAGAGTTGCTTGGCTTTTTCGATATCACGCGGAACGCCGGCACCTTTGTCGTACATGATCGCGAGGTTATAAGTCCCGCGTTTGTAACCCATCGAAGAGGCTTGCCGAAAGCGCTGGACGGCAGCCTCATCGTCCTTGGGACCACCTTCACCCTGCGTCATCATAATACCCTCCAGCACCATGGCACTTGGACTGCCGAGTTCCGCGGCTTTGTGAAATGCTTCGCGCGATCCATTTAGATTCCCGATCCGGTGAAGTGCCATCCCCTTGTCAATGTAAGTTTGCGGATTCTCAGGTGCCGGCTCGACTGGCTGCGGAGTAACAACCGGCGGTTCCTTTTCGGGCGGAGATTGTGGCTTTACCCTGGGGTCGACCGATGCCTTGTTCGGCTTCTTTTCGATGGGCTCAGGCTCGGGCTGGGTCTGGACCGGCGGCTTTTCGACCGGTCGCGGCTCCACTTGGACCGGTTTGGAAACCTGCCGCGGCGTTTCTACCTTCGGGTCAGCAGTGTGCCGGAAATAAGCAACTCCGATCACGGTCACGCCGGCCACGATTGCGATGGCTACTTTATTTATTTTCCGCGGCTTAGTAATAGGAGTAGTGGAGACCGACTCGCTTTCGCCGGGATTTGCTGGACGGGGACCGGCAGGTTCATGAGATGGATGTGCCGGAATAACCGGGGTATCGATGACGATCTGATGATTCGGCAAGCTGACCCCAGCAGGCCCGGATTGATTTGTACCTTCCGAGTAAATCTCGGCCAAAGCTTCAAGTACGGCACCGCAATCCACATAGCGGCCATCCGGATCTTTCGCCAGGCACTTCATGATCACTGCTTCAACACCCGGGTGAATCTCGCGGTTGAACAGAGACGGTGCCGGCGGGGCCTGGTGCAGGTGCTTGGACTGAATGAGGAAATTACTCGTGCCCTCGCCATCCTCTATACGAAAGGGAACCCGCAGCGTGAGTGCCTCATATAGAAGAACACCAAAACTATAAATGTCAGACCGGGCGTCAATGAGAGTTCCCTTGATCTGCTCCGGGCTCATGTAATCGGGTGTTCCGATGGTTGTTCCCGTCTGCGTGTAGCGCGCCTCACCTGACACCAAAGCAATGCCAAAATCCATAAGGTAGGCCTGCCCATTTCTATCCATGAGGATGTTGGAGGGCTTGATATCACGGTGCACAACGCCCCGTTGATGCGCGAACTTCAGAGCGTTGAGAATTTGCCGTGATAGGTGAAGTGCCTCACCGGTGGTCATCGGCCGTTGCAGGTTGTTGAGATAGTGTTCGAGGTTGCCGCCATCGACATACTTCATTACCAGATAGCTGCGGCCATCGACGTAAAGAAAATCCTGGGCGTAGACAATATTGGGGTGGTCGAGCTTTGCCTGACTCTTCCCTTCATTCACAAAGCGCTTCTCAAACTCGGGCTGGCCGGCAAAGCGGGGCAGCAGGAATTTAACTGCGCATACTGTGCCGAACGTTTGGTGACGCGCCTTCCACACTTCGGCCATACCGCCTTCGCCGAGCTTTTGTTCGAGAACGAATGTGCCGATCTGCTTACCCTGCATCTACCAGTCCTTTTGTATGAGGGAATGAGCATGAAGTTGGGTACTGGTCATTGCACCCATACCTCAACCCTGCGGTTTCTCTTGCGTCCTTCCTCGGTTGCGTTGTCCGCCAGAGGAAGTTCAGAACAGAAGCCGCTGTAGAGGGGAACAAGACCGCTAGTGGAAAGAGTCTTTGAGACCTCGGCTGCGCGCTCCCGCGAGATACGACAATTGGCACTGTAGTTACCCACGTTATCCGCGAAGCCAGCCAGCCACACCTTGGCGTTCCGGTTGGAGGAAACTGCATTGACCACACGCTCAACATCCGCCAGCGATTTGTTATCGAGAGTGGTGCGTCCGGAGTCAAAATGGAAGTCGGTCTTTACCCGCCTCTTTCCTGCTACAAAGACCCGGTAATCCGAAGGTGCCGCGGGCGGCAATCCCACCTGTTCTGCTTCGCCCGTCTGCTCCACAAACTTTGCTTTCTTCACAATGGCCTGTCCGCCTGGCCCTTCGGCAAAGGCGATGAATTGTTGTGCCAGGGGCGATGGCTGATGCGTCGTGTATAGATAAAGCCGGCGCTGGAGTATGTAGTTTTCCGTCGCTACGGTGAAACTGGTGGGCATCAAGGCGGTCGTTCCTGCACCGTCTGAGATGGGAACCGCGCGGGCGGAACCAATCTGCGCCAACCCAACATAGCCGATGCCGCCCGGATCAAGGCCTACAGCTTCCGCAATAGCTTCACCGTTGCCCTTTACTTCAATGCTTTTTGACAGCAGTTCTTTGTGACCGCCCATGACCATGGCAACGAATGAATCGTAAGTACCCGATTCTGCATTCCGGCCAAATAAATGGATCGGCCGCGGAAAGCCGCCAAGCGCAGACCAATCGGAGATTCTCCCGCTGTAGATCAGGGCAAGGTTCTGGCGGGAAAGAGTCCGGATTCCATTCCCCCGATTCACAACAATGGCGATACCATCCAGCGCGACGATATGCTCGGTTGCGGAAGACCTGAGGTCAGCGAGTTCGGGCCGGTTTTTGAGGTCATCGGCTTTCACTTGACGCGAGGCCATCCCGATATCAGCGGTGTTTTTTGCCAAAGCCGAAAATGCGTTGCCGGAGCCGTTCGCAGTGACCTGATAGATCTCGGGAGCCCACTTGCCCGGGATGGAGGCACGGACGGTAATTCGTCTAAACTTCTCCACCGTCCCTGACTCTTTTCCTGCTGCCGTTAATTCTTCTGATTCACGGCGAATATCCGTGGCTCCACGCTGTGCCGCGAAGCCTTCGAGCAAAGCCGGGACAAGAGCATCACCAACTGTCGTACTTCCCTCGAATCGCAGTGAGGGTGTGGCCGCGGGCCAGAAGATATAGAGCAAAGCAAAGCCAGCTACCAGGCCGGCCAAAAGAAGATACAATCGGTTCCTCCCGACAGGACTGACCGGTGCCTCATCATTGCCTGCCAGGCTGGCTGGCGGCGGGAGCGGATGCTGTACGTTGGGTTGTCGCGTTTGGGTCTGGGACGGCCCGTCTGCGGGTGCTGGCGCGGGTGCCGGCTTTCCCTCCAATACAGGCTCCAGGGCCAGCCAAACTTCCCGTGCTGTCTGGTATCGCTCATTCCTGTCCTTTGCCATGCACGTTCGAACCACGTGCTCAATCGCATCGGTAACAAGCGGATTCTTCGCAGCCATGGGGGGCGGCGGATTGCGGACGTGAGCGTCCTTGATTGTGTATTCAGTGGCTTCTTCTGCGGCGAAGGGCGGATTGCCGGTCAACATTGCGTAGAGAACGCAACCGAAGCTATAGATATCTGAGCGCCAGTCTACATCTTTCGGGCGCAGAATCTGTTCGGGACTCATATAGTCGGGGGTACCGATGACGCTTCCCGTGGCAGTTAGACGGCGCTCGCTCCCCATGACAAGCGCTATGCCAAAGTCTGTGAGATAAGTCCTGCCGGAGTCGTCCAGCAGAACATTTGAGGGCTTCACATCGCGGTGGACGACCGGCTCTCCACGGCTGTGTGCGTAGCCGATTGCGCTGAGGATGTCGTAACTAATATTACGGATCAGTTCAAAAGACAGTGGCCCGCCATTTTGGATGATCTTAGACTCGAGATTGCAACCGGAGACGAACTCCATGACCATGTAGTTCCGTTCGCCGATGTTCAGGAAGTCATAAGCTTTGACGATGTTCGGATGGTGCAGCGCTGCCTGGCGCTGCCCTTCCGCCAGAAAGCGCGCCTCGAGTATTTCATCCCCGGAATAGGCGGGCAGCAGGAACTTCACTGCTCTGGGCTCGCCAAGTTGAAGATGGACAGCTTCCCAAACCTCGGCCATGCCGCCCTGACCGATCTTCCGCTTGAGTCTGTACTGACCGATGATAAGGTTTTCCATTTCAGTAATCTTCGTCGTGATTAGCGGTTCGTGGATGTCCGGTCACTCAAGGTTTCTGTGAAAGCCGTGTAGAAACAATTCTGGCGCGGCAGAGTCTTCTGTCGCGCCAGAGCGGGTTGATTCTCACGGACAGCGATTACCGCAGATTGCCACCGGTGCCGGCAACAGCGGTGCGACTCTGTGCGGTGGCTTCAGCTTCGAGAGCATCTGCCTCCTTCGCCTGTGCAGCCAGTTCGGCGGCCATGGACTGCTCGGGCGGACCCTGGACCACGTTGGGATCGGCAAAGCCAACCTGTACAGGCTCCGCGGCGGCCGCGGCTGGAATCTGCGGAAGTCCCGCAACCTTCTTGTCGCGGATCACCTGCAGGCCTTGATCAATGGTTGCCCGCATCTGATTCTGCATTTCCTGCAGGTCAGCGAAGGCAACATTCACGTAGCTCGCCTTGGCGCAGTCACCAGGTTTACTGGCCAGTACAGTGGCTCCCGCCATGGTAGCCCCCGGGCCCGCGGGGATGAGTTGAAGCACATCACCCGGGCTTACGGAACAACCCTGATTCGCGGCATTGGTGAGGTCAAGGTTGTTGGCAACGACGAAAACGTGGCTGATACCGTCTACCATCATGTCTCCGATACCGTTCGATTGCTTTTGTTGACCAGCCGCGTTCGCCTGGGCTTCCCCCGTCGCAATCGCAATCTGCCGCTGCACCTCAGCGGTGATCTGTGCCTGTACTTCCGGCGTCAATCCCGGCTGTCCGCCTTGCGCGAGCGGTTGCATTTGTGTATTGTTCGCGAGACGCGCAGCATATTCATCCTGCAGGGATTTCGCGACCATGTAATCGGCAAGCCAGGCGGAAGTGCTGATGTAAGCGGGCTGCGGAGCGAAGTAGCCGCCATAATAGCCGTACCATGGGCTGCCAGCGAAACCCCAGTTATACGAGACAGAGACACCCCAGGGATGATAGGCCCAGCCGTAGTAAGCGACAGGATAATAACGGGCCGGGCTGTAGATTTCAATCTCGATACCGTTGTACATGTAGGGGTGATAGTAGGTATATCGGAAACCGCCGTTGATGTAGTAGCCGCGGCGATAGTACGAGCGGCCTCCATACAGGTAGGCGTGGCGGTAATAGCCCGGACGGCCATGTTCACCATAAATTCGAACTCCACCTGGACGGTCATGAACGAAAACGCGGCCGCCGCCGTTCATGGGCCGACGAACTTCCAGACCATTCCGACTGGCGCCCCGAAACTGGCCGTTGGGTCCAACCATCCTGCTCCCGCCACCGGGCATCGGAGTTACTGTGTGACCAATCGGAACCGGCCGTTGCTGAATATTGGGCCTACCAGGACCGGCCGAGCCGCCGCCTGGCGTCGTACGGGTGGTGGTCGTGCCCCCGCCTGGCGTCGTACGGGTGGTGGTCGTGCCCCCGCCTGTCGTCGTACGGGTGGTGGTCGTGCCCCCGCCTGTCGTCGTACGGGGGGTGGCCGTGGCCCCTCCTGTCGTCGTACGTGTGGTGGTCGTGCCCCCACCTGTCGTTGTGCCGGCGTGTGGAGTGGTCGTTGCTGTCCCCGCCGATTTAGTCGGGGCGGAGGCCTTGGCTGGAGCGCTGGCTGGCTTTGCGGGTGCTGGCGCCGCTTTGGCAGGCGTTGATTTCACTGCTGCTGACGAGACCGCGGGCTTCTTGTCATCCGCCACCGCGTTTGTCACCATGAATCCCAACCACAGTCCGGCAAAGACGGCACTTTTAATCGATTTCATTGTGATGCTCACGAAAGTGATCTCCTTCTCTTCTGTCTCAACTATTGGATCGGTGTGACGGCAACCACGCGTCCGGCGACAATCGTGACTACCACTGTGGGATAGTTCAGAACCTGAACTCCGCCGGGATTATTACTCTGCTTCGTTGGGTTCCCCAACATCGCCAACACCTGCTCCCTGCTCTGTCCAACGGCGGGGAGGACTCCCGGTGCCGGGGCAGCAGCAGGTGCCGCACCTGGCGGAGGCGGCACCACCGGGGCAAGTGCCTCTGTTGGAGCGGGGGGAATCACCGGGATCACTCCAGATGCCTGGGGTGCCTGCGGTGCTTGCGGTTGCGGCGCGGCGGCTTGCGGGGCGGGGGGCGGTGCAGCTACGGAGATCACTTGGGCAACGAGCGGCAGCAATTCCTCCGGGGCGGGCTGGGTACCCTTCGTGATCGGGAACTTCAGCACGCCAACGAACCGGCTCTCGGGCATCGGATCGCTGATAAAGGTCAAGTTGAGGCCGTCGTCCTTCACGGTGACATCCATCAGCCAAAATTTTTCGCTCCGAACAAATGTACGGCACTCACCGCTTCTGCCACCCTTACAGAGACTGGCCATTATGCTGGGCGTCAGCTTGCCGTTCTTGTAGGAGTTGCTTATCCCCAACAGATCCCTGGTGGTAAAGACAAGAGAGTTCATGTTGAGCGCCATTACCCCGCCGAAGCTGACAATATCCGTTCTGTCCGCAGTGGCTTGGCTCACGGGATACTGAGCTTCCACAGCTGCGCGGATTTTGCCCTTCCAATCCAGACCCATTCCCGTCGTAACCGCAGGCTTGGCGCGAACAGGTGCCGGGGCTGGTGGCGGCAGCGGGGCAGGAGCAGGAGTCACAACCGGGGCCGGTGGCGGTGGAGGAGGGCCAGGACTCGCGGCGGTTGGTGCGGGTGAAGGACTTGCAGCAGCGGGTTCCGGCGCGGTATCAAAAATTGACCCCGGCCCACTCGAGGGAGCAGGGGCAACTGCGGTAGCCGCGGGGACTGTAGTTGCCGGAGAAGTTGCCGATGCGGCCGCAGGTGTCGTGGCCGGGTCCATCAACACGAGAATGACCTGCTCGGACACTCCGGCTTCCTTCAGCTTCACCATGTCATCGCCGGAGAGTTCCACCGGCTTATTTGCCTTTTGTAACTGCTTGATGATGAGGGCTTCTGACACCTTGGCCTTGGTCATTTGAATGACCTGATCCACCGGTGACACCTTCCTGGCGACTACTGGCCTCGGAGCAACCGGCTTGGCTGGCTGCGGCGCAGGTGGAGGAGCTTGCGCTGCGAGAGTAGCAGCAGCGCATAACACACAAAGTAAGAACTGTTTGCTCATGATTCGTTCCTGTCTCACCAATCAAAGGCGTTATAGCGGATCAAATATGCTCATCTTTTCCTGGCCCTTTGCCGGGCAGGGGTCAAGTTAGCTTCTGAGTGTAGTGTAAGTTCGAATCGCTACGCAAGTACCGGTCAAGAGGGTTACTTTAGTCCCAAGCGGACATTCCTATTGAGGCTGGCGGAACTATGTGGTAAGTGATCCCCGGCAATGGCAGCGATCTCAAGCTATATAGTGCATATCAGGACGAATCGATAGTACTTGCAGCTCACTTTTTGCGGCAGGATTCGGGCACTACGTACAGAACTCACTTATGTGAGCTAAAACAGATCACACCGTTACTTAGTTAGTTACCTTGATTCTATGTGCCTTCTAAGACGACAATCTCCGGTATCATCACGAACGGGTCTTCACTCCATTGACGGACTTACAGCGTATTCGCGAACTGTTTGATCTGGCCTGCGACAGGCCGGAGGCGGATCGTCAGGCCTTTGTAAGGGCCGGGGCCGGGAGTGATGCAGAGCTATACCGGGCCGTCATGAAGTTGCTGGATTCGCGCAAGCGGTCCGGAGGTCTGCTCGACACGCCGTTCTGGCCCGGGCGTTCTGAAACCATCGACCTCCCTGGCAACGGCACCCACATCGGACCCTATAAGATTCTCAAAGAGCTGGGGTCAGGCGGCATGGGAATGGTGTACCAGGTGGTCCGTGCGGATGAAGTGTTCTTTCGGGTTTCTGCGCTGAAAATGGTCCGCCCTGAATACGCCAGCCCGGCCATCATGAAGTTCTTTCAGCAGGAACGCCAGATCCTGGCGCAACTCGATCATCCCAACATTTCCAAAATTATGGATGGAGGCACAACGCCCTCCGGTGTTCCGTACTTTGTCATGGACTATGTGGATGGTCTTCCCCTTGACGAATTCTGCAGGCAGAATGCGGTGCCGCTCGAACGCAAGCTGGGCATGTTTATAGAGATCTGCCGGGCAGTCCAATACCTGCATGACAACGGCATCGTGCATGGTGATTTGAAGCCCAGCAACATATTCGCCCAGCACGACAGTACGATCAAAATCCTCGACTTCGGCATTGCCAGCGTGCTTTGTGTGGATACCTCGCAGGCGGCCCGGCGGGCGCTTCCTTTGATGACTCCGGGCTATGCGAGTCCGGAGCAACTCCGGGGGGAGACTCCAGCGGTGACTGCCGACCTTTTCTCCCTGGGCGTAATACTTTATGAACTGCTGGCAGGCCGTAAACCATACCCAAGGGCAATGGACAGAGAGGGTTCCACGGAGCCCCGCCCGCGGCCGGAGCCCATTGCGGATCGCTTGATCGTCAAGGATCTGGAGTGCATCGTGATGAAGGCAATTCAACTCGATCCGGAAAATCGCTATCTGACAGCGGCGCAATTTGGGGACGACCTGGCAAATCTGCTCGCCGCGCGGCCCGTCACGGCGCGCCGTCCAACTTTTGCATATAAGGCTGGCAAGTTTATACGAAGAAACCGGTCACGTGTGGCTGCTGGAATGCTGATGGCCTCATTGCTTGCATTGAATATCTGGCAGGCGGCGGAAATGCGGCGCAGGTATGACCTGTCCCAGGAGAAAGAGAAGGATACGATTCAGCACACCTTGGATGCGCTGGCGTCACAGACGCACATCCGCTCAAGTCAGATCAATGACCGGAATGAAGATAGTGCGCAGCCCCGGATCCCCGCTGGACAATTGCTACAGATCAAGAGCTTGGCCGATTCCTACCGGACGTCCTTCTCAGAGGCAGTGAGGCTTTGGCCGGGTATGACCTACGAACGGATGCGTCTCATAGATCAGGCAAATTTTTTTCTCCGCCAGTCCGAGCAAGTGCTCGACCGTGACGATGAAAGCAGGGAGCAACTGGCTGTAGCGTGGATATGGGTCGCCAAGATACAAGCCGATCCAACGGTGGTGAATCTGGGTGACAAGCAGGGCGCAATGGTGAGTTTGGGGGAAGCCAAAAGAATCCTCGCAGGCGGGTCATCAGAGCGTTTGCGGCGGATGCTTGACGTACTCCAGACAACGGAGACTTCAATTCAGAAAGGGACCAGCTGACCCGTCAAACGGTACGCGACAAACGAACACATGGAAGTCAAAGCAACACCTCAAATCACTCATCTGCTGGAATCCGCGAGACTCGGGGACAGTGAAGCCTCGGGGCTGATTATTGAGTTGGTCTACGGTCAGCTTCATCGCCTCGCCTCGCGGTATATGAACGGGGAGCGCGACGATCATACACTCCAGACCACCGCTTTGGTACATGAGGCATTCGTCGAACTCTTCGGTAAAGACAGCCCGGTGCTGGTGCAGAATACCAGCCACTTTTTTGCCGTTGCGGCGACGCAAATGCGCCGGATACTCGTCGATCATGCGCGTCAACGCGACGCTCAAAAGCGCAAAGGAATTCATATTCCAATAGATGAGGCGTACCATATCGCGAGCAACCGCCCCGCGGCTTTGATTTCCCTGAATGACGCGCTGGATGAGTTGATGAAGATCGATCCCGACGCAGGCAAAGTCATTGAACTGCGCTTCTTTGGAGGATACACGGACAAGGAGACTGCGGAGATTCTCGGCCGCAACGTGGCAAAGGTCCGGCGCGATTGGGAATTCGGGAGATCATGGCTTCATTCGCAATTGGAGGGTGACGGTTTTTAGTCATCTGAAAGTAGCTGTTCCCGCCCGCGGGATGCCATTTTCCCGCCCCCGTATTACCCCGGCAAACCACCGTCCTTTCACATCCTGATTGCGTGCTCTGCGAGCCTTCTTGCGCAAGATATTTCAGTCTTTATTTTGCTTCAACATGCCCGGACCCTGCGCTATCTGGGCATGTCAAAACCGACAGTATTTGAATTTCTTGAAACCCAAGACCGCAGCCTCCTCGCCCGGTATTACGCACTGCGCAACCACGTTTTTCGGGAATCCAACAGCCGCCTGCCGCAGGATTTCGGCCACGAAGACCAGTTTGACCGGCGGAGCTTTTTCGCTATCGCTCTCTGTGACGGGCTGGTAGCTGGCGGAGGCCGCCTCACCCTTTCGCCACACCTGCCGTTGGAAGACCAATGCTTCGTCCTGGAGGATCTGGATGGCCTCCGTTACGCCGAGATATCCCGTATGGCGGTGGACGGACGCTTCGCCGAAGGTCTTGTGCTTTCCACCGGAATCTCCCGAAAGCTCTGTCAGATAGCCGGGCGGGAGGGAGTCAACACCGTCTTCAGCATTTGTCCTGCCAACTCGGCACGGCTCAACAGGATCAACTCCAGAAAGTGCGGTGTGGAATTCCGGCTCCACGAACAGAGACGGTCAACCAGTTATGGCCTTGACATGTGGCTGTGTAGCTTCCGCGGGATTCAGCAGGCCTATGGATCGCAGAAAGAGGTGGCGCTATGCAACCGCTTCTGATCATCCTGGCCGTAGTTTGCTTCGGCAGCTTCGCATGGGGAATGATCATGCATTTCACTGTGAAAGAAGTGCCCACGGCCGGCATGAAGCTTGTTGCCGCGTTGGGTGCCGGCAACGTGGCTTTGCAATTTACGGGCTTGCGGTTTCACCTCAACGGTTGCGTGCGAATCGCGGCGGTCATTTACCTGCTGGCGGCCGCACTCTTCTGGTCTGCCGTGCGGGTATCGAGAGCAAAGCTTGCAGCTTGCGGGCAAGGCGCGACGTCAACAGTCGTCCTTCGCAATGGGCCTTACAGATATATCCGTCACCCCTTCTACACCTCCTACAACCTGGCATGGATTGCTGGTTTCGTTGCCGCAGATTGGTGGCCGCTCCTGTTGGCGTCAATCACCATGGGAACGCTTTACGAGCACTTTGCACGACTGGAGGAGAGGGATTTTGCTGCGGGACCGCTTGGCCGCGAATACACCGCATACAAGAATGGGACCGGCAAGTATCTCCCTTTGCTATAACTTGCTGCGACAGCAGAAGTGATGAGGTCACTCAGCCGCCGGAAGTACCTTGACACACATCACCTCTCTGCAAGATGGGGTTAATTCGCCGGTTAACTCCTAAACGTATCACGCCAGTGGGGACTTGGGTCACAATTGTGTGGAGTCCTCACTTTGTGACATTTGAATGTGACTTCCTATGACCGGTCTTCAATGGACATGACACACACTGACGACATAGCTACCGCGGATTGTATGGGTCAAGTGGAGCGGATCGCTGCCAGCCTGACATTCGCACGATCGAAACAACTACAGCGACTACTCCGCTTTTTGGGAGAGCGCGCCTTCATCAGCCTCGCTACGCCTTCGGAGATCGAAATCGGAACGTTAGTGATGCAACGGAAAGACTTTGATCCACAAGCAGACTCGCTAGTCCGCAAGGAAGTAAGACGACTGCGCGATAAGTTGAAGGCGTACTACGATCTGGAAGGCCGTGCGGATGCGATTCGGCTGCTACTCGGCGGAGGTTACGGACTGACATGTGAAAAACGTATTTCAGGCGGTCCACGCCGGAGGCCGCGTCTATTAGCTCTACCTCTCAGATCATTGCCTGCACTTCGGGATGATGCAGATTTTCTGATCGAGGAGATGCTGCTCAGGATTGGCGGGACAGGCGATCTGGAGCTCGTTTCAATGACTACGGTATTGTCGCTGCGGAATCGCGTGGGTGATATTCGGGAGTTTGCTGCCGAAGCCAGAGCAGACTTTGCACTGGAAGGCAGCCTGCGCGAGAGCGATGGCCAATTCGTATTGACGGCATGGATCATCCATGGACAATCTGGCACAGCCTTGCACAGCGGACGTTTCGCCGGGGGAACGGCCGGTGACATTGTGAATTCGTTTACGGACTGGTTGCGCGAAGTCCCGCTCGGTATTGCACTGAATGGAAATCCTTGAAGGACTTTTCGGGGATCTCCGCATGGAAGACGCCGCGACTGTGCCCCTCATAACTCACATATTCATCACTAACCAGAGAACGCAACTCATGCTAAGATCAGAGGCTCTTCAACCCTATTAGTCACTATGTCGGAAGCACCGGTCTTACCTCTTGCAGAATGGGTCCTTGGCAGTTCCCTGGAATGCGATCTCGTTGTGAGCCAACCCGTCGTCTCCGGGCGACACTGCCTATTCAGTGTTTACGCTTCCGAATATGTCCTGGAAGATCTGGGCTCGACGAACGGCACCTTTGTAAACGGATACAAACTTGACGCCTACTCCCCGGTTGTTGTTTATATCACCGACAAGATCACTCTTGGCCGGAGCATTCCGATGCCATGGCCACCAAACCAGCAGTCAGATTTACGTCCCGGTGATCAACGGCCCATTACGATTGGGCGTAATCCCCAGAGTACTCTTTGCCTCGACCGGGAAACTATCTCCTGGAACCATGCCCGCGTGGTTCGTGAGGAGGACGGCTGGTATATCGAGGACGCGGGTTCCACGAATGGCCTTGCTCTGAATACTATTGACAACCGCATTACCCGGGGGAGATTGCGGCCTGACGACGATATCTTTCTGGGCTCAGTCAAGGTTGCGGCCTCGCGGATTCTTAGCCGGCAGCAGGCCACGGAAGGAGAGAGCGCCTTCGAGCGCGTCACTTTCACCGGTGATCGGATGATTCTCGGCCGTGATCCAGCCTGTGATTATCCATTGGACTTTCCATTTGTCTCATGGCATCACGCCGAACTGTCCCGCGTCAACGGCGTGATCTATGTTGAGGACATTGGATCACGTAACGGGACCTACGTGGATGATATTCGGATCACAAGCAAGACTGCCGTTTTGCCAGGCCAGGAAATCGGACTTGGCAGCTTTCGCTTCCAGCTTCTCGAAGACGGTAATCTCGCCAAACGGGAATACATTGGAAATGTCACGATCGAGGTTCGTGACCTGGTGGCGCATGGTGACAAAGGCATACGGCTTCTTGATCCGGTGTCGCTGACCATTTTTCCTTCGGAACTGGTCGCCCTCATGGGTCCGGCGGGGTCGGGAAAGACTACCTTACTACAGTCCATGAACGGCTATAAGATTCCGCAATCCGGAGAAGTCCGGTTCAACGGGGCCGATCTTTATACCTTCTATGACAGGTTCCGGACGCAGATGAGTTATGTACCCCAGGACGACATCATCCATTCGGAACTTACTGTGGGGGAGGCTCTCTATTTCAGCGCAAAACTGCGGACGGATTTGAGAGATGAGGAAATTGCCCAGCGCACAGTAAAGGTTCTTGCTGCTCTTGAAATCGGAGACAAGAAGGATACCATCGTCGGCTCGCCAGAGAAGAAGCGATTGTCGGGAGGTCAGCGGAAGCGGGTCAACATCGCGATGGAACTCATCAACGATACCCCTGTGATCTTTCTCGATGAGCCCACTTCAGGATTGTCCTCATACGATGCTGAGGGTGTGATCAGGATTCTCAAGGAGCTTTCGACCAAGGGAAAGACGATCATCACCACGATCCACCAGCCTAGTCTGGATATCTTCCGGCAGTTTGATTGCCTCATCATGTTATCGAGAGACGTTGGCGATGCATGCGGTGCGCTTGCTTACTTTGGCCCCGCTTATCCGGCTTCCATTGAATTCTTTGCGCCGGAGAGCGCGGAGGTTTTGAAACGCTCAGGCCGGGATTTAAATCCTGAAATGCTCTTCAGCGGCCTGAAGGATCAGAAGACCGGCTTTTGGGTGTCGAAGTATCAACAATCCCGCGCCTGGCAGCTATTCGTAAGGGAGCGTGCGGGCAAGATTCCCTCAACCCCCGACACCACGCCAAAGCGGGCCGGACAGGGATTTGGATTCAGCCAATGGTGGACCCTGGTTCAGCGCAATATCCTGCTCAAGTCCCGTGATCGCCTTCAGGCAGCGCTTCTGCTGCTCCAGGCGCCGCTGTTTGCATTACTTGTTGGAGCTGTATTCGGAAAACTGGAACAGGCTCCGAATCTTCCAGCCTGGCTCCGGCTTGCAGGACAAGTAACGGGGATCGACTTCCTCTTAGTCGTGGCTGCGATATGGTTTGGATGCAACAACGCAGCACGCGATATCGTGGGCGAGCGGGTGATTTTCCGCAGAGAGCGGATGGTCACCCTGAAGCTTCCATCTTATGTTCTGTCCAAGTTCGCAGTTTCAGCAGTCCTGGGGGCTTTCCAGTGTGTTGTGCTGCTTGGCATCGTCTATGCGATGTGCCATTTGCATGGCAGCTTTTTGGTGACGTTGGGAATTCTGTACATGTCCTCCCTCGTCGGCACTGCCCTTGGCCTTTGTGTCTCGGCATATGCCCCCACTACGGAAGCGGCAATTGCGATGCTTCCACTTATCCTTCTGCCGATCATCTCCCTCGGTGGCGGCATTCATCCCATCAAAGACATGCGAAGCGAAGTTCAATGGATTGCGAAAGCGGTCCCTTCCAGATGGGCCTTTGAAGCCGTCCTGATCACCGAGGCAGAAGCGCAGGAGCGCTCGCCGGCGGTTCCTGGTCGAGTGAATTCGGATGTTGCTGAAGAACGTTTTCCCGGAGCCAGAAATTCGGTGCAGCGCTGCGTCAGCGTGCTGGCGGCCATGCTGATCCTCTGGCTGACCTCCGCCTTGTCTATCTTGAAGTTCCGCAAGTTGGAATAGACAAAGGTATTTTGCGCATTTCCGGCTGCCCCTTACGCTTGCCCACTTAGATGCCTGCGTTCCGCCATGAATTGGCCATCAGAGTGGGAGCCCAAAGCCATCCAGGTAGAATGCGCGTGGAGAACCAGGATTGTATTGGCAGGTCCTCCACCGCATACGGCGAATTGTTTATCCTGGCGGATGGCGTGGGTGGTTACGGGGGTGGCGCTGAGGCTGCTGAATTCGTGGTGCAAAATTTTATTGCCCACCTGAATCAAACACAGGCAGCAAATGCCGCCGATGCCCTGCGCGCCGCCGGACGGGACACAGGAAGGGAACTTTGGCGAAGAGGAAATGCCCCTGGCGGTGCGCCAGGAATGAGTTCTACCGTTGTTGCAGCTTTGATTCAACACCAGGAAGCAACCATTGCTCACGCGGGTGACAGCCGGGCCTATTTAGTTCGGGACGGGCGTCTGCTACTGCTGACAAAGGATGACTCCGTGGTGGAGAAACTGGTTTCACAGGGTTTGATCAAACGGGACGCGGCCCAGGATCATCCTGAGGCAAGCGTCTTAACCCAGGTAATTGGCCAATCAGTGGACGTCAATATGCATGTCTGCCACCTGCGCTTACAGCCGGGGGACTCACTTTTACTTTGTTCCGACGGGCTTTGGGGCTACTCCACACACAGTGACATTGAAGCGATAACCACCTCGGGTTTCCTCTCGGCTCCTGCCGTTGCCGATACACTTTTACATCTTGCGATGCAAAACGGCGGCGGGGATAACATCAGCATCCAGTTTCTCCGACTTTCAGAAGCTCTTGCACCGACGCACATCCCGGTCAAGAAGCCCTTCCCGATCTTCAAGCTGGCACTGGCGGTGACTATACTTTCCATCTTCACGTCAGGCATGACTCTTGCAATATGGAATTTCAGGCACCCGTTATATATCCCGGAGTCCGGATTACAGGCACCTTTGGCAACCGGGACAGGTGAAGTACACAACAAGCCAAAGCCCACCGGCAGCGGGCAGGTTCCCCGTAAGCAGTGATTACAACTGGGGGATCGCTGCACACCCGCCACCCGCGTTTCCACATGCATTTGAAATGGTGCTTGAGGAACTGCGTCTTCCAGTTAGCCCATTCCTTGATCTATTCAGTCAGTTCGCCACAACGCGTCCGGAGTGTTCCCCCTGGACGATTCCGATCGCGCCGGCAGTGGTCATCACCGGAGAGCCGACCGCGGCGTCGTCAACGGGAGTGTCGAAGATGATCCGGTCTCCGTCCCGGTGTGCGGGCACAAAGATCGTTTCAAATGTTCCTTCCTGGGTGAGCCGGAATACCGCTACGCGTTCCCAGACCTGACCCGGTTGAGAGGAAGCTGCCGGAATCGGAGTTACAGCTCCGATTGGCGCCGCCACTTCTAATTCGGCATAATTGGCACCGTTTTCCCGTGCAGCCACTTTCACCTTGGCAGCACCACTACCCACGGGAACATACACCCGCTCCATCTGGTTGACTGCGGAACGTTGCTTCAGCTTGCCACTCCGGATTGACGCCCCATCTTCCATGTTCCAGCCCACTGGACAAACCAAAACGTCGTCGCTCGCCTCCTGCAATGTTGCCCGCTTTTCCTCGAGAAGCAGGGCTGTGTCTGGGTAATATTGCCAGGGTTCCGTCAACTCGCGGGTAGTAACGATCAAGTTTGTCGCAAGCTGAAACGCCATCCCGCGAGTGCTGACTTCCATATTTTGTCCATCAGCCATCCGCAAAGAGTATCTCGACTCAAGCAAGAGCAGGGATTTGCTGAACCGGTTCTCCAAATCGGCAGACCACTTTTCCTGGTCGCCACGCATGACATTGATGGCGGAACCCGCAATTCCCATCGCCCGTTGTGCAGCCTCAAGTCCAGCCAATAGTGCGACCTTTCCCAACTCTCCTGCGGGCAGTCCGACCTTGATGGTGCTGTCGACCGGCACTTCAACACGCGGATTCCATTTCCGCACCGCAAGCCGCTCGAATAGATTGAGGTCCAGGTCGACTTCAGCCCGCCCGTTTACCCGGATCTCACCCGACCGGATCGCCTCCGCCACCGGTGCGAGCGAGTCGAGATCACGAAAGAAGACCGTCATTGGGATCGCTGGCAGAGGCATGGCTTTGCCAGCCTTGATTTCAATCCGCGCGTCAAGGGGACTGAGATAGAACGGCACCTTTCCCAAGTGCATGTTGTCAAATCGGACTTTCTTCACCGTGACACTTCTT
Organism: uncultured Acidobacteriia bacterium; assembly: GCA_903923395.1. Lineage (GTDB taxonomy): Bacteria > Acidobacteriota > Terriglobia > Bryobacterales > Bryobacteraceae > BOG-234. Next base: position 40,741 of record CAIXXM010000104.1, on the reverse strand, counting down.
GTCGAAGTAATCCGGGCGCGAACTTCAAATCTGACCCGATCCGTTCCGGCAGCCACGAGTTCGACACCGTCAATATAGGTATGGAAAGGTTGCTGGGCAGGTGGTGCGTTTTGGGCCCACGCAGAACCAATAGACAAGGCCAGAAGGGTTACAGCAATAGCGGCACGCATGATCGTCGGAATCTCCTGATTGGATAGCGGTTTTTGGAGACCGGTTTACCCAAAGAAATTTGGTGATGATGCGGAGTAATGATCTTTGGCTTTAGGAGGAGGTCGTTGCTTGCTGCCACTGCATCAGATTTCTTCCCCCACCTCAACGAACGGATACGCCTCCCCGTTACAACCCGAATAAACCACCATGCGGGCCGCGAAATCCACTTCGCGGCGAAAACTCGCGGGCACTGTGATGTCGAGCTCTGCGGGGTTAGCGTCGGTGAGATCGTGAAGGCTGAGCGCAGTCTGATAACTGTAGACCCCTGTCGGCTGATCGCTCCGGTCACCGGACCAGAGCATCCAGAGAATGAGATCGGGGCGGTCTGGCTCGGGAAATCGTGTCAGCTGGTAGACGCCGCGATGTTTGCGGGACCAATTCCCCGCTCTGACGTAGTAGATTCGCTTGTTGCTCGCGTAGCCGAGCGCCGCCGCCTGCTTTGCCGTGAAGTAGCCGCCCTGCGATTGCGCGATTCGGTAGAGATCTTTTCGCCTCTCAAGCGGCGGGCATCGGCGGTTGCGCAAGCTGCGATCGGCCCGGTTTTGGCGCGAGATTCTGCCGTCCCCTGAGAAATTCCGGTAAAGCTATGGGGACGTCATCATCCGCCGATGGGAGGAGTGAAGTGGGGAGAAGGCTGTGCTTCAGTCTGACGGGCGATGTTTCGCGGGCCTGACGGCCGAGCGCTCGAATGGAAAGGATAAGAATGAACCAGCCGCAGCGAAATGATCTACACGCATGATTCGATCGCGGCTTGATCCAAGAGTTGCCGGTTCTGCCGATAGAACCGAATCAGGCGAACGCTGGCCGCAAATGCAGCACGAACTCGCATGAGCGCGGCGTCATCCGGTGATGAGACTTTGATCGCATCGACAGTGATGCGGATTGCGGTTGACCGCCCCGTCGCGTGCATCGTCATGCCGGGCTCGAGAATCGACTGTACGCGCTGCGAAAAAAGGCTAACGGCACAGCCCGAGAACGTCAGATCCATAAAGCCGCGATCGCCCTTGAATGACAAATAGATATGCACAGGGCGGGTGGGCATATCCTGCGGCCGCAAAGTGATCCAAGTCGAGTCTTTGGTGAGTGCCAGCGGCTTCATTTCGAGTTCGGGAAACTCCTTGTTCGCGATCTCGAAAGCAGTGTTCCAAAACTTGTTCGTCAGGTCATCAACAACTCGTGTCCAACTGCCGGACGTCGAGGTTGCAGCAGAAGCAATGAAGTTCGCCCGGTAGGCCATTCGTGGATCGTCACCGCGATGAGATTTCAGAAACCCGCTGATTGCTTCGTACGAGACGAACGTGTCAAAAGAAACTGCATCCGCGTGATTGCGAGGATATGATTCCGGTGAGCAGAGTATCACCTCCCCGTCCGAATATTCACCCCTGTCGATCGCTGCCCGGGCACGACGCCGGTATCTCTGCTCCTGTTCTGGCTGAAGGGGCGCATCGATCTTGTCCTCGATGTGGAGGGCGAAGCGGCGCTGGCTGCCTTCTTCTTCAAAGATGATCACGAGATCAGACTCGCCGGTGTGGTCGGTTACAGAAACCTTGACGTCAACAACCCTCGCTTCAACGCCGGAGAAGTTGCGCGTGCGAGCCAGGAACCACGCAGCAAACTCTGGTGACACCTCAAATTCTTCGGCAAGCATGATGTCAATATCACGCTCGTACTTACGCTCGACGGCCATGTCCTTTTTCCTTTGTAATTCTCGATTGTAGGTCTGGCCGTCGTTCTGGAGACGTTTATCAGGACGTTAGCACTTCAGTCCGAGTTCGTCGAAGCCGCCCGGTCGCCGACTTAACCCCGGTCGCGGGGGCTCGGCGGCCTGGCGGGTGCTTTGTTCGGCGATCCTGAATGCCGCCGCCTGCTTTGCGGTGTAGTAGCTGCCCTGCGAATGCGCGATGCTTCGTGAGTCGCCCGCATTCTGTATTTCCGAAGTTGCGGACCTGCCTCCCGCACTAACCGGCGAGTTTCCCGGGGGAACTTTAAAGCTGGCTGAGTGGACGGCGTTCGGGGAGTGGCTCGCTCCGAACCCAATTCGAGAAGACATCCACTATCTGATGTCATGGGCGAATTGAGCCAACTTCTTCCCCTACGTCAATGAACGGATACGCCTCCCTGTACTCCTCCCCGTTGCAACCCGAATACACCACCATCCGGGCGGCGAAATCCACTTCGTAACGAACCACTCCCGCGCGCCAGGAGGCCGCGAGGAACCCGGGGAAAGTGCTTTCCCCGGCCTGATCGGTGCGAAGAGCCTGGATGAGCGCATTCTCATCGAAAGCCGGCACGTCGGCTGCACCGGTCACGAGAGGTGCCTCCTGCATCACCACGGGCCCGAAACTCGTCAGATACAAACCCTGGCAGGCCGGAAGAGTCCAGATATTCCGGACCACACCGGCACGCCGCAAGGTCTCCGCGAGGTAGGGGAAGCCCCCCGCTGCCGGGCGGCCTGCAACTGCCTTCTCCATCGCCTGGTTCAAGTTTTCCATTGCTTTGCTCATAAGATGTTTCTCCTCCGCTATTCCAGTGGAACGTCGCGGATCTGATGGTGATTGGCGAGTTTGATCAGGAGGTCACGAAGGCTCTGCCGTTCCGTCGTGCTGAGCATGGCGAAGAATTGATCATCATTCTGATCGGCGATGCCCGCCAAATGGGGGACAACGTGCCGCCCTGCAGCGGTCAACGAAAGCAACTGGACACGGTTGTCCCCGGGTTTGATTCTGCTCCGGATCCACTTCTTCGCCTGCAGCTTGTCGATGACCTTGGAGACCGCGCCGCGGGTCATCGTCAGTGCTTCTGCCAATGCGCCCGGCGTTGCCTCCTTCCGGTCGTAGAGGTAACGCAAGACCACCCACTCGGCAACGGATGTTTGCCGGGCCTGCAAAGACCGGGCAAAAGCACCGGAAACGGCGTTCGAAACTTTCCTGAGCCAGTACCCCAGATGAGACTCGAGCCCGGAGGCTTCCGGGACGGTGTTTGTTTCCATGGAAACCATTATCGTTTCCATGGAAACTGATGTCAAGAGAAGCCCGGCCGCATCAAAAGTACACTTTCACACCCAATTGCACGGTGCGGGTGCCGCCGATGGTACCGCTTGCGATGTTCGTGAACGACGAAAGATAGTTCGCGGCAAGCACCGGCGGGTTGACGTAATGCTGATAGTCGAGACCTGTGTAGAGCGCAGCGGTATTCGAGGGAACGGCGAAAAACGGGTGGTTGAGGACCGAGAAGAATTCTCCGCGGAGTGCCACACGGATCTGATCGCGTACAGGAAACTCTTTCAGGATCGACATATCGTACTTAAACGCGACGGGGCCGCGCAGCCAGGGTGTGGTGCGGGGTACGTTGCCCAGAGTGAGCCGCGTGGCTGGTGTAAATGCGGCAGTGTTCAGATAGGGGTCGGGTGTTGCCAATGGCGTATTCAGATTCTGACGCCAGCCGGAGTTTACCGGGTCGACGCCTTGCACGATATTCGGGCGGAGAAAGCCAACATCATCGGGCCAGCCGGCGTTGGTGCCGGAAGAATTTGAGCCGTTGTAAATCGTAATGGGCGCGCCACTTTGCACGGAGCCCAAACCACTGAGTTTCCAGTTACCCGCGATCGCATTCACCAGCTTGGAAGCATTGCCGAGCAGCAACTTCCCCTTGCCAATGGGCAGGTCAAGAATGTAAGAGAAGCGCAGAAGGTGCGGAACGTCGAAGGCGGAAACGGAATAATCCACCTTGCGGTTTTCATCGAGTAACTGCGGCCCGCCGGTGTACCAGGGTCCGACAACGCCGCAGAACTGGCCTTCACAGGATGACTCATCCATGCTCTTGCCCCACGTGTAGTTCACATTAAATTGGAGCCCGCGGGCGTAACGCTTCTGGAAGACGACCTGCAGCGCGTTGTAGTTGCTGTTATAACCCTGCGACAGAGGGTCTGCGATATCTCCAACCGTTGGATTTGGGCGCAGGAGATTGGCCGCGGTAACAGTGATGACCTGGCCATTTGCGCCTTTGAGGCCGGCGGGGTTGGGGAATGTTGCCGCGAGGTTTGCACCGGAGTTGAAAAGAGCCGTGTACTGTGCAAGATCGATCTGGTTGAAGACACCGGAAGGGCCGAAGAGATTCGTGCCTTTGGACCCGACGTAGGTGGCTTCCAGGCTGTACCCGCTGCCGAAAACGAAGCCCAGACCAAAGTTCCATTGCTGTACGTAGGGAATCGTCACATTGGGATTCAGCCGGTAAACGGTGGATAGATTCTGCAGGTTGATCAATTTTCCGTCCGCGGGCCAGGTGACAGATTGCGCCGGCAGGACCAGGGGATTATTGTCGAGTTGGACCCAGCCGCCCTTGGCACCACCACTGCTTGCGAGACTGGCTGCGGGCGGGTTCAGATCCGGGATGGGATTCGTGAAAAGCGTGCTGGTCGGGGTATGCGAAATCGCATAAGCAGCCCGGATGACCGCCAGCCCGGGAAGGATCTTCGGGGGCCGGAACGCCAGTCCGATGCGCGGTTCGAAGTTGTTATAACGCGTGGGAAATAGAGTATTCGGAGCGCCGCCAAGACCGCCCATCTGCACATAGCCCAGTTGTTGTGCACCAGTGGGCCCAACAACGACTTGCGGCACAAAGGTACCCTGATTATGATTCTTCTCTGACCGCGGGACCTCAACCTGATAACGCAGACCAAGGTTCAACGTGAGGCGCGACAAAATCTTCCAGTCATCCTGAACAAAGCCTGAGTAGTTTTTCCAGCGGTATTGGTAAGGCACGACTGCGGGACCGATAGTGACACTGGTGGGATAACCGAGTAACAGTCCGGCCCATGCGAAGCCCGTGGAAGCACTGGCCGTGGTGAGGCCGGGATAGGTAGCCGTATTGCCTGTTCCAATATTGCTGGTGGTGCTGTCAAAGGCCCAACTGCCCTGAATTTGGCCCTGGTTTTGAAGATTTTGCTGAGGGGCCAGAAGCTGGAAGCCAAGCTTGAGAGCATGTTTGCCAACGGTCCAATTCAGCGTGTCAGTCAATTGGAATGAGTTATCGATTTCATAAGTCCCAGCAGCATACCCAGCGGTTGTGAAGTGGTTACCGCCGGGATTGATGGCGATGACAGGGAAGCCTTTGTCAAGCAGTGACGGGAACCCGTAATCCTTGAAGTAGTTCTGGGAAAGCTGCACGTCATTTTCGCGGCGGGAATAGTTGAAGCGGTTATACCCGGCGCGGAAATCATTAACCTTATTGCCACCCCAGACCCGGGTGAAGGAGAGTGCCACGTTGGTTGTGGTGGTTTGGTCGCTCGGGGCGTTCTCGATAATCGGATTGCCGTACACGAACCGGTTTGCGTACAGAGGTGATTCGGCCACACGCAATGAGAAGCGGCTGTTGCCAGAAAGAACCTGATCCAATTTGATCAGATACCGGTTATCCGTATTTCTGACCTGCCGGAGTTCCTTGTAGTTTTCCCCTGTCGACAGCGGCGTCGTGTTGGGCAGCGGAAAGAGATTGATCAGACGCTGGCCAATGGGTGAAATGAGCGAGGCAGGAATCTTTGTGCCCAGCAGCGGATATGCGGTGTTGGCAGGCTCCACAATCTGTGTGCCGGTCCCGGCGACAAAGTGCTGAAAGATCAGTGTCGGGTAAGTCTGGGCACTGGTGAGGAAGGTCTGTGAGAAATCGCCCTGGCGCTCCAGAGCCGTAGGGGCGCGGACAAAGCTGGACGTGCCGCTGTACTGCCGCTTCGGTTCAAAGGCGGCGAAGAAGAAGGTCTTATTGCGGCCGTTATAGACATGAGGGATATAGACGGGGCCGCCCACATCAATACCGCCCCGCCAGTAGCGCAGGGGGTTCTTGACCTGCCACGCATTTTGATACGGCGCGGCATTGAAGGCATCATTCTGCGTAAACGAAAAGAGCGTACCGTGGAAGCTGTTGGTGCCGGATTTGGTGATCATGTTGACGATGCCTCCTCCAACGCGCCCATACTCGGCGTTATAGGAATTCACCTGCACGGTAACTTCCTGGAGAGAGTCACTGCTGAAAGAGATGGCGATGCGGCCCTGGAAAATCGCGGTGTTGGTCATGCCGTCGGCCTGATATTGCGTCGCGCCGGGACGTCCGCCGGAGACGGAAACACCGGTGCCGGGGGTGATGAGGCCCGTATGCTACGCAACTTCGTCGGTGCCGGGGTCCCCTGTGACGCCGGGTATTGTGAGCAGAACACCGAGCGCCGCGGAACTGGCCAAAGGGAGCTGGTCGAGGACCTTCTGTTCGATTCCATACTGTACGGTTGAACTGGCATCGTCCACGATTTCCGCGTTGGCTCCAATGGTGACCTCAGAAGCAACATTGCCGACTTCGAGTTGTAGGTCGACCGTGGAAACTCTGGTGGTCTCGACGGTTACTGGTCCGCGTGTCAGCTTTTTGAAACCGTTGCACTCGACCGTGATCTGGTACTGCCCTGGTTCGATCGACGGCATATTGTAGACGCCGGCGCTGGACGAAACAGCAGTTTGGGCAACGTTGGTAGCGATGTTCTTCGCGATCACTTTGGCACTGGGGACGGCTGCCCGCTGGGGATCAGTAACGGTCCCGGTAATGGAGCCGGCGCTGGTCTGGCCGAAGACGGCGGTGGCGAACAAAATGATGGCGAAGATGGCTTTCATCGGCGATTCTTCTCTCTTACGGGGATCGGGTGCAGACAGGGTTCGAGGGCTGACACAGCAGCGTTTCATGGAGTACGACCCGAAGGCTGCAGGCGACTCGATTCTCATCCACGAGGATAGGGGTGCCGCCGGGGCGAAACCAGTCAATTTACAGTAAGTGACTGGTAAGCACCTTGTAAAGTATTGCGGAATCAATACGTTATACAATCGGGGACATTGGGAGCCGGCAAGTTGGAACTCAGCATTGGCGGGAAGGCGGATCTTTCGCTGGAGGGGCAAAAGGAGCTTGTGGCGCGGGTCGCCGCGAGCAAGACCTTCCAGAAGTCCGCAAAACAGCGCGAGATTTTCCTCTATCTTTGTGAACGGGCACTGACCGGGAATCACGGGATTCGGGAACAGGAGATCGGTACGGCGGTCTGCGGCCGCGCGCCGGATTATGACACTTCCCAGGACAATATTGTCCGTGTCCACGTCTCGGAATTGCGTCGGCGCCTGGAGAAATATTTTGAAGAAGACGGAGCGGAAGAACGCTGCCTGATCGAAATTCCGCGCGGCGGCTACGCGCCGGTCTTCCGGTTGCGGCAGGCGGTCGAAGTTCCGTTGGTGCAGAAAGTCAGCGCGACGCCTTGGCTGCTCCGCTGGCAGGTGGCGTACGGAATCTGCGCGCTCTTTGCGCTTTGTACGGTGTGGCTGGTGGTTCGCAGTGAAGCCTTTGCGAAACCCGATCCGCGCCGGGGCTTGAACCGGCTTTGGAGCAGACTTCTGGTGCCGGGGCAGGCGACCGACATCGTTTTGGCCGATTCGAATCTCAGCTTGCTGCAGGATCTGACGGGGCAATCCGTTTCGCTCAATGAATATCTGAACCACCAATTCTGGAGGCCTGCGACCGCAGCGCCATGGAGCGCGGACCGCAAGCGGGAATATGAGATGCTGATGGCCCGCCGCTACACGAGCATTTCCGACGCCGACTTCGTGGGCCGGGTGAAAGCCGTGGCAATTCCGGCGGCTGCGCAGGTCTCGGTATTCTTCTCGCGGGACTATGCTTTGCAGGAACTGCAGGCAAACAATGTCGTGTTGGTGGGAAGCTTCCGCTCGAATCCCTGGGCGGAACTCTACCAGAACCGTCTGGATTTTCAGTTCGAAGTGGCACCGGAGACTGGGTTGCCGCGCTACCGGATCCGAAACCTTCAACCGGGAGAACGCGAGGTTTACAGCCTCAGCGAAGCGAAAGATACCGAACAGGATGCCTATGGCGCCATCGCCTTTCTACCCGGCGCGAACAAGACCAGAAGCGTGCTGCTCATTTCGGGCACCGGGATTCAGGCGATCCGGGCCGGAGCGGAATTTGTGATGAGCGGGGAGCGCATCAATGCAGTGAAGACACTGCGGGATGCCGCCGCGCTGCCGTATTTCGAATTACTGTTTCGTACCAAACGCGTCGGGGGCGCAGCGCGGGACTTTGAAGTGATCGCAACGCGTACCCGCTAGTGGAGTGCTTCACACAGAATGGTGATTATTCCAATGTCTGGAATAATCAGTCACAATCAGTTGTGATTTTGGACACGCGACTCGTCTGGCCGCGTGTTGGGCTATGGCCGTGCCGGCCACGGAAGTGGATGCCCCCCTGTTTCGGGAAGTTGTCTTTGCCTGGGCACGCGCGCCAAAATGGCGCACGAACATCAAGCGATGAATACTGATGGACCCAGGAACGTTCCGGCCTGAATAATCCACTAAGTTTGTGAATCAGACCACTAGCGGCTTAACGGCTTACTTGCCAGGCATCGCACCGCTCACGGTCGTGCCATGGGAATAAGCCCATTTCCATGCTCCAGCCTGCTTGACGAAAACCCTGGTGCCGATAATGGTGGTCCCTCCATTCAGCGGAGTTTTGGTCTGGTACGTCACAATGGCCGAGTTGTTGTAAACATGAACGCTCAGGATCTCGTTCGGTGTTCCGGCCATCAGGTTGCCTGCCTTTTGGCGTTCCAGAATATCTTTGCGCGGCAGAATACCGCCGTTGATCCCGATGAACGTGAAATCATCGGTCAGCAGACGCTCGAAGGCCGCGGCATCGCGCTGCCCGATGACCGTATCAATATGGCGGAAGAACGTCTCAACTTCTGCGGCCGGTTTGTTCTGTGCATCGGCGGCAAAGGGCAGCGCGGCAACAACTGCCAGCCCCAGCGCCCACTTGGTCAAAAACGTGTTGTTCATCAGGCTGTCCTCTGTAGAAGAAATCGTCACGTAGTATACAGGCGAACCGCCTTGAAACGCTACGAGGGACTGCAATATGATCATCCCCAATGGCCATGAACCCGAAAGTGAATTGGTTCTTCGAAAAAGAAACGCCATGGCGGGACGCGTACCTGGCACTTCGAGACCTCCTGCTCGATTGCGGATTGGACGAAGAGCTCAAGTGGGGCTGCCCCTGCTACACCGTTAACCAAAAGAACGTGGTGCTGATGCACGGCTTCAAAGAATACTGTGCGCTGCTGTTTCATAAAGGCGCGCTGCTGCGGGATCCGGAAGGCATCCTGGTCCAACAGACCGGGAACGTGCAGGCGGCAAGGCAGATCCGGTTCACCAGCGCCGGGCAGGTCCATCAACTCGCGGCCGTAGTGCGGGAGTGCGTCCGACAGGCCACTGAACTGGAACTTGCAGGCGCGAAAGTAGTGATGAAGAAGACCGCCGAGTTCGAAGTACCTGAGGAATTTGCGCGGAAACTAGAGGCCTCGCCGGCACTGGCGGAAGCATTCCATGCGCTGACACCCGGCAGGCAGCGCGGGTATCTTCTGCATTTCTCCTCCGCCAAACAAAGTGCCACGCGTGAGGCGCGAATCGAGCGCAATACCGAGCGGATCCTCGAAGGCAAGGGGCTGGACGATTAATATGTGCGGATTGGTTCAGATTCCTGCCATGCAGCCATCCAATCTGCGACATAATATGTTTCGCGTGCAGCACTGAACGTCATCATGGTTGCGCTGGCAAGGCAGCAGAGAGAAGGGTGAATGGCTAAGAAGGACGACTCGCCGGACGGTCTCAAGTTGGACCGCCGTAATTTTTTCAAAACGACAGGCCTGGCAGGTCTGGCCGAAAGCATTGCCGCTCCCGCAGAAGCCGCTGCGCAGAGCACACCCGCCGCGGTTGGGCCTGGCGACGTGCCGGTGCGCCTGAATGTCAACGGCCGCCAGATCGATCTCATGATCGAGCCGCGCGTCACGCTCTTGGATGCACTGCGGACACGCGCCAACTTGACCGGAAACAAGAAGGGCTGTGACCGCGGAGCCTGCGGGGCTTGCACGATGATTGTGGATGGCCGCCCGGTGTATTCCTGCTCCACACTGGCAATCGAAGTCCAGGGCAAGCAGATCCGCAATGTGGATGGCCTCGCCACCGGGGACCGCTTACACCCTGTGCAGCAGGCCTTCTGCGAAAAAGATGCTTTGATGTGCGGGTTTTGCACGCCGGGCTTCATCATGGCAAGCGTTGCGCTGTTGGAAAAGAACCCGAACGCGACGCCGGAACAAATCAAAAAAGGGCTGGACGGCAACATCTGCCGCTGCGGCACATTCTCACGGATCTTTGAAGCGGTTTCGAGCGTGAAAGGAGGCCAGCGTGGCTAATTCAGAGTTTGACTGGCCGGCAAAACCGTCTTTGGTCGGCACACGGGTCAACCGTGTTGACGGACCGGACAAGGTCACAGGCCGTGCGAAGTACACGTTCGATATCAACCGTCCCGGCATGCTCTATGCCCGGATGGTGCGTTCGCCCTATCCGCATGCCCGTGTGGTCTCTGTGGATCTTGCCCCTGCTCTGCGCATGCCTGGCGTGAAGACGGCCTTGCTGGTGCGTGACTTCGCCAACAGCAAGAACAACCGTGTGATGTTCCAGGGCGATGAGATCGCGGCTGTGGCGGCAGATACGGAAGAGCACGCCATGGATGCGGCGCGCGCAGTGAAGGTGGAGTATGAAGTCCTGCCGCACGTGACCATTGTCGAAAGGGCTTTGGATGGCACCGCACCAGCGGTCTTCAACGGCGGCAACGTCCGTGACGCGCGCCCGGCGCAGGCTGGGGATCTTACGGCGGGCTTTGCGGCTGCGGCCAAGGTGGTGGAGGGAACTTACTCCACCCAGGTCATCACGCACACCTGCATGGAATCTCACGGCACGGTCTGCGAATGGTCGGGTGACCGGCTGACAGCCTGGATTTCCACCCAAGGCGTGAGTGGGGCGCGGGAAAATTTTGCCAGTGCGCTGGGAATTCCGCAGGCCAATGTCCGCGTGCTGTGCCAGTACATGGGCGGCGGCTTCGGCAGCAAAGCGTTGAGTGTTGGCGCTGAGGGGTTGATGTGCGCCAAACTCGCCAAAGCAGCGAATGCCCCGGTCAAACTGATGCTGGACCGCAAGGAAGAGCATCTGGCGACCGGCAACCGGCCCTCGGCGGAATCGAAAATCAAGGCTGGCGTCTCGGCGGATGGCACCATCACCGCGTTTGAGGCGGAAAGCTGGGGCACCGGCGGCGCGGGAGCCACCTCCGATTTCCCGCTGCCGTACCTCTACCAATCGAAGAATCGCAGCCGGACGCACAAGAACGTTTTCACCAACACCGGCCAGCAGAGGCCGATGCGCGCACCGGGCCATCCGCAGGGTTCGTTCCACACAGAAATCATCATGGACGAACTGGCGGATCAGGTGAACATGGACCCGATTCAATTCCGGATCAAAAACCTGCCGCCGGAAGCACCGAATGCCATGTGGCGGAGTTACCTGCTGGAAGGTGCGGCGGAATTCGGCTGGAGCAAGCGGCACGCCACGGGTGACAAGACCCCGGGGCCAATCAAGACGGGGATGGGCGTCTCAATCAACACGTGGGGTGGCGGCGGGCGCGGACCGTCTCCGGCCCATTGCGAAATCACCTCGGATGGCGGTGTGATCATGCGTCTCGGCACGCAGGATATCGGCACCGGGACGCGCACGCTGGTGGCGACGATCACGGCCGATGCGCTGGGGCTTCGGGCTTCGCAGGTCAGGCCGGAGATCGGGGATACGGCATTTGGCGTGAGCGCGCTTTCGGGCGGCAGCACCACAGCGGCAAGCATCAGCCCCGGCATTCGTGTGGCCGCGGTGAAGGCACTGGATGCCTTGAAAGAGAAAGTCGCGCCGGCACTGGGTGTTCCGGCGGCATCGCTGATTGCCTCAGGCGGCCGCATCCACGTGGAGAATGAGCCGGGCAAAGGTATGTCCTGGGCCGATGCCTGCAAACAGATTGGACCCCAGCCGATTACCGCGGATGGGGACTGGCGTGCGGGCATGTCTTCCTCCACCACCAGCGGGGCGCAGTTCGCGGAGGTGGCGGTCGATATCGAGACCGGCATCGTGAAGGTGAAGCGCATTCTGGTACTGCAGGATTGTGGTCTGGTGGTCAGCCGGTTGACGGCGGAAAGCCAGGTCTATGGCGGCGTCATCGGGTCACTGAATTTTGCCCTGTTTGAAGACCGCATTCTGGATCGCAATACCGGGCAGATGCTCAACCCCAACATGGAGTGGTATCTGTTGGCGGGCATGTCTGATATTCCGCGGATTGACGTCCGGTTGAAGGATCAGCCGGAACGCGGTGTGATCGGTCTCGGCGAACCGCCCACGGTGGCGACAGCGGCGGCGATTGCGCTGGCTGTGCGGAATGCGACGGGCGTAACCATGCGGAGCCTGCCGTTGACACCGGCGAAGGTTCTGGGCGCAATGCGGCAGACCAGAGCGTAGTCCGCCGCAAGAGAAGACCAGGAGGATTTGTGAAAGCTTTTGCGTATATCAATCCGGCGAATGAAAAAGAAGCAGTGGCCGCGCTTTCTCCGCAAGTGGAACAATCCATGCCGCTGGGTGGCGGGCAGGATCTGCTGGCGCGGATGAAGGACTATGTCACGCAGCCGGAGCGTCTGGTCAACGTCAAGACTGCGCTGGAATCCACCGTGACGCCAGTGGGCGGCGGACTGCGGATTGGTGCGGCGATGAAGATGGCTGATGTGGCGGAGCATCCGGAAATTCTGCGGATGTATCCGGCGATCAGTGCGGCTGCGATTGAAGTGGGCACGCCGCAGATCCGGAATCAGGCGACGGTTGGCGGCAATCTGAATCAACGGCCCCGCTGCTGGTATTACCGCAATGAAGAGTTTGTCTGCTTCAAGAAAGGAGGCGACCGCTGCTTCTCGCCCCAGGGTGAGAACCAGTTCCATGCGATTCTCGGTGCCGGACCCAGCTTCATCGTGCACCCCTCCAGCTTGGCGGTGCCCATGCTGGCCTACGGCGCGACCTTCCGTTTGGCCGGGCCGAAGGGCGAAAGGCTGGTGCCCGCGGCCAATTACTTCACGCTGCCCCGGCAGAGCCTGCGCATGGAGAATGTGCTGGCTCCGGATGAGCTTCTAACGCATGTGATTCTGCCGGCGCCCGGCAACGTGAAGAGCGGCCATTACGAGGTGCGCTACAAAGCATCGCATGACTGGCCGATTGCCTTCGCCACCGTGCTCATTGCGATGAATGGTTCCGTTGTGAAAGAGGCCAAAGTGGTGATGGGCGCGGTCGCTCCTGTCCCGTGGCGGTCAGCTGAAGCCGAACAGGCGCTGGTGGGGAAATCGATCACGGAAGCAACCGCCGCTGCGGCTGCGGAAGCGGCAATGAAGAACGCGCGCCCGCTGAGCCAGAATGGCTATAAAGTGGACGTGGCAAAAACTGCCGTCAAACGGGCGATTCTGCGCGCCGCCGGTATCCAAACAGCCTGAAGACCGTAGAGAAAAGGAGCCGAAATGCTGACACTAACTTCACCAAAGATAAGCGTGGGTATCCACTGTGGCAAGCTTCGTACGAAAGGCATGTATATCAATGCCGTAGTGGATCCCAACGAGGCTGCGTTCTACGATCCTTACGACAATACGGTCTACTGGTGCGTTTCCACGCAAACCGGCTTTGGGCCGGATGGCGACCCCGTGCACGCGGAGGTTTGCCATGGTGGACGGGAGTGTTGCAAGTTTTAAGACCGCGATGTGAGAGAATGCTCCTCATGATTCCGCGCCACTCCATCAGAGTGCCACTTCGCCTCCGTTTGTCGATTTTCGCCGCAGCGCTGACCGCCAGTTCTGTATTCGCTCAAGGCCCAGCCTCACCTGACACTGCCAAAGCAACAGGCACGACGGAGGGCAAGAAGAAACAAAAGTCATCCTCTTCCACGGGCGGTGGTGCTGTAGCGGCAGGGTTGGCTGCACTTGCTGCCGTGGCGGCAGCAAACAAGAAAAAGGCGGACAGCACAGCCGCCGGGGAAAAGGCGTCGCCGGAAAAGGGCGGATGGGCGATTCCAAAGCTTAAAGGTGGACAATCACTCCAGGGAGTTTTCTCATGCTAAGTTCAGCTAAGCTTGCCGGCTTTCTCTTCACCACGGATTACGAACGGGCACGCGGGTTCTTCGTGGACCGGCTGGGCTTTCAATTCCGCGAACTAACTCCTTTTGCACTGGTTCTCGCGTTTGGCGGACATACCTTCCGTATCGTCAAGATTCCAAACTTCACACCGGCGCAGGCTACGGTGCTGGGCTGGGAAGTGGAAGATATTGGAGCCACCGTGGAGTGGCTGTCTTCCCGCGGTGTGGCAACGGAGAAGTATCCGTGGGTGGAAGACAAAGACACAGGCATTTGGAATGCGCCCGATGGCTCCCGGGTGGCGTGGTTCAAAGATGCTGATGGCAACGTGCTCTCCTTGAGCCAGCATCCCTATTGACGAAGCCGCGCACACCGGACGCCTTCGGGCCTGTGCGGCTAACTAAAATCTGAACTTCGCCGCCAGAGCCAGATGCCGCGCCTGCCCAACGGCGGTGGTAATCGTTCCGAAGGCTGCATTGGTATTGGCACCGCTCGAATAGGCCAGAGTTAATGACGTATTCGGATTACCCGGGTTGAAGTGGTTCAGCACGTTGAAAGCCTCCGCACGGAACTCAAGCGTGCGCTTCCCTTCCCTGCCGACGTTCACTGTCTTGAGCAGGCTGAAGTCAAAGTTCACAAAGCCTGGTCCGAGAAACAAAGTGGGCGGAGTATTGCCGATGCCCAGCGAAGTGGCGCCAGGCAGGGAAAAATTAGCCGCATTCAGCGGATAGTAGAGCTTGGGCTGCGCGCTGGCGGGGATTGCCGCACCGGCAGGAAGAAATGGATCCGGGTTCGCCATCTGGCACCGGAACGGAATGCCGCCGGTGGGCGTGCCGGTCCAATAGCCGATGGGCGCGCCGGAAGAAGTGCAGGCCACCGTCAGCGGAGTGCCGGTCATGAACTTCGAAATACCATTGAAGTGCCAGCCATCCAGCAAGACTTCCGTGAACCGGTTCTTCCAGAGCTTGCTGCCGTTGGGGACCAGATAGGAGTAATTGATGTTTACCACGTGGGGACGGTCTGAGCTGACTTCGGCATATTGCAGACGGTCCGGCGTCCAGGGACTGCGCGTGCCGTAGGACATAGTCTTCGACCAACTCCAGTTCGCGCCAAACTGGAGCCGCTTGCCGAAACGGCGGTTCACTTGCGTCTGCAGGGAGTTATAGTTCGCGGAGCCGCAACTGCAGCTTACGTTGATGGCACCATAACCCTGGTAAGGCCGCAGAAGATTCGCGGTGTAGAACGCTTTGCCGGCGCTCGTCGGATCGATATAGGAAGCCTTGGCTCCGCCCGTGGGTGTCCAGTCGGTATAAGGGGCTACGCCGTTGATATCGTACTGGACGAACTTATGCCGCACACCATTGCCGACGTAGGCAACGTCCAGAATCAGACCTTTGCCTAAGTTGCGCTGGATCCCCAGACTCCAGTTATAAGTCGCCGGACTCTTGTAATCCGGGCCGGAGAAGACCGTCGCGGGACTCAGAAAGCCCTGCGCACTGGTCAACTGTGAAAAGGTGCTGTTGTAGTATACCGGAGCTTGAAACTGCGGCGGAGCGGAGATCGGGCCAACGCCCGCGCTGGTGGCACCATCGGTATCCACGCCAAAGGCTCTGTCATAGAAGATACCGAAGCCGCCGCGCATGGCGGTCTTGCCGTCACCGAAAACATCCCAGCCGAAACCGATTCTGGGTCCAACGGTGAAGCCAGGGTTATTGAAGGCCTGATTCTTGTACTGCACCATGCCGGAATAGGGGCTCCCGCTGGCGGGATAAGTCGCGGGATCGAAGAACCCGGCGCGTGCGATGGGATAAGTGGCTCCGGTTTTGAGATTCTCTGCAACATTTTGGCCGCCGACCACTGCGGGGAACAGCAGCGTTCCAGACTGCGCAGTATTATATTGCGAGCCACTGAAGAGACCCAGCGTGGTGCCTGCCGAACTCAACGCACCCGGCCACTGGAAGCGGACACCAAGATCCAGAGTGAGGCGGCGGGTCGCTTTCCAGGCATCCTGCAGATACCATTCGATCTGTGTATAGCGGGCGCGGTTGGTGTATCTGCCGTTGTCTTCTCCATACGCCTGCACCGTTCCCGCCAGCAGGTTGGAGTAACCATAGCCTGTATCGCGGGGATTCCCTGTATCCGAGCCAAAGTAATAACTGCCATTCGTATTGTAGAGGCTGTAGACACTCACATTGCGGGCCACACGCTCTGCGAGGATGCCGAACTTCATGCTGTGGGAACCTTTCAGCCAGGAAAGATTGTCCCCGATATTTTCAATCTGATCTGTGCCATCAAAGGGGAAGCGGGCGTCGATGGTGAAAGCCGCCGGGTTCGTTACACCCTGCCCGGCTGCCTGCGGATTCAAGGTGGTGAAGCGGATATTCGGAATCAGGTTCGTCATCACGCCGGATTCATTGTTGGCGTATATCTTCGGGAGTGTAATTGATTCGCCATTGGGTCCGCGCAGTGAAGAGATCTGATTAGTCGCCAGTGTGGCCTGGCTTTCCACCGAGACCGATTGGTGGGCATGGTTGATGCCCGCAGTGAACTCATTGAAGAGGTTGGGTTTGAAGGTATGGATCACCGTCAGCACGGCTCCGGCGGACTGGATACCGTAATCCGTGGGTAACTGCCCCCAGCCGCCTGTGCTGTTCAATGTGGCGCCGATACCGCGGTCACCCTGGTAATCATTGATGAGCCGCACAAAGGCCTGCGTGGATGCGGACACGTTGTAATCGAGACGCAGAATTCTGTCCTCATGCGGGTCATGACGGCTGAACTGGTAAATCGCATTGTAACTGTGGCTGACCGGGTCTGAGGTGAATGGCAGAGGGAACATATTCAGCAGGGCGTAACCCGCGGGTGATATCTGGCTGGCCGGCATGATGTTCCCGGGATAGACCACTCCCGTGCTCGGGTTCTTGACGGGAATCAGCTTCAGCGTCGTTGTATCGGTTTGCGAGAAGTTCCCCTGCCGTTCGAGCGCCGTTGGCATGGTGAATTTGTTCAAAGTTCCCGGAGTCAGAAACGACAGATAGTCTTCCGAGAAGAAGAAAAACAGCTTGGTGCGGCTCTTGTTGAAATTCGTGCCGGGGATCAGCAGTGGTCCGCCAATGGTTCCCCCTTCGTTGCCATAGCGGTAGAGCGGCCGCTGCAACCCGGATGCGTTATTGAAGTACTCATTGGCGTTCAGAGTTTCATGCCGGTAGAAGTAATAGGCAGTGCCATGGAAATCGCGGGTGCCGTTCTTGACGCTGACCACCAGTTGTCCACCGCCGCGTGAACCCAGCTCGGCGGAGTAATTGGATACCAGCACCTTGATCTCGCCGATGGCGTCCACGTTTGGCGCGAGATAGCCGTTGTTGGCGGGCGAGCCGCTGTCCTGGCTGGTAACGCCATCCATGCTGATCAGCACTTGCCCTGTCTGTCCGCCATTGACGGTCGGCATGCCGGAATTCCAGCCGGGAACATCGTGATTATTGATATCCACAATACCCGGCAAAGTCTGGAGGATGCCCAGCCAGTCCCGGCCGCGCACGGGCGTGTTTTCAATTTGGGTCTGATTGACGAGGATCGTCCGGTCCGAACTGTCCGTGGCCACATGCACGCCCTCAGAAGCGACGGTGACCGTTGTGTTCATATCGCCCACCGTGAGGTGGATGTCATGCAGTGCGACTTTCTCATCCGCACTTACCGTAATCTGCGGCTCTTCCCAAGTCTTGAAGCCCGTGTGAACGATCTTGAGGGCATAGTCCCCGGGAATCAACTCCAGGAACAGGAAGTCCCCTTTGGCACCTGTGGTCAATTCGCGGACCTGTTTGGTCAGACTGTTGGTCAGCTTGACGGATGCACCCGCGACGACCGCATCGTGGGCATCCGTTACGGTGCCGGAAATTTGACTGGTGACACTTTGCGCCTGCAGCGGGGCAGCGGCAAGGATGGTGTACAGGACCGCGACGGTGCGGATGTTCCTCATGGAATCCCCTCTCTGAGATTTCGAGATTCTATCTCAAAACCGCAGCCGGATGGAAAGCGCAATTTTTCGGGCCTGATTCGCGGCGTAGGAAACCGAACCGAAACCCGAATTGGAATTGATATTCGTCGGGTAGGTCAATACGAGATAAGTGTTCGGATTGCCGGGGTTGAAGTGATTGAGCGCGCTGAAGGCATCCCCGCGCATTTCCAGCGTCTTGCGGCCATCCGGGCCCAGACGGAACTCTTTGGAAATGCTCAAGTCAAAGTTTTCAAACCCTGGCCCAAAGAACAACGTGGGTGGCGTGTTCCCAATGCCAAGAGTAGTCGCGGGCGGCAACACAAAATTGCCGGCATTCAGCGGGTAATGGGTTTTGTCAGAAACAGCAAAGCCGCCGGAGAGAAAGAGCGGCTTCCCGAGCATCTGGCAGCGGAAGGGAATGCCGCCGGTGGGAGTGCCCGTCCAATAGCCAATGGGCTGACCGGAAGGAATGCAGTTTACGGTCAATGGATTCCCGGACATGAACCGTACCAGGCCATTTAGCCGCCAACCGTCCAGGGCCATTTTTACCGCTTTGGTCCGCCAGATCCGGCTGAGGTTGGGGACGGTGTAGGTATAGTTCAAAGTCACAGCCTGCGGCCGGTCTCCGCCGGTTTCCGTGTATTGGAGGTAATCCGGTGTCCACGGGCTGCGGTTGCCGTAAGTGAGCGTCTTCGACCAGGTCCAGTTCAAGCCCATCTGGAACTGACGGCCGAAGCGCCGGTTGACCTGGGCCTGCAGCGAGTTATAGTTGGAGTCGCCACAACTGCAGGAATAGTTTATTGCCGCGTAGCCCGCATAGGGACGCAGCAGATTCGCAGTATAAAAAGCACTTCCGCCGCTGGTGGGGTCAATGTATGCAGCTTTCGCGCCACCAAGAGGCGTCCAGTCCGTGTACGGAGCAACACCGTTGCCATCCACCTGGACAAAGCGGTGTCGTGCAGTATTGGCCACGTACGCGATATCGAGAATCACTCCCATACCAAGGCTTCTCTGTATACCGAGGCTCCAACTGTAAGTGGCTGGATTCTTATAGGTGGAGCCGGCAAAGACGGTGGCAGGGGCCAGATAGCCCTGTGTGGTTGGCAGCAGGGAAAAGGTGGTGTTGTAGTAAGTGGGTGCCTGGAATTGCGGTGGCGCAGAGATGGGGCCGACACCTGCGCTGGTTGCACCGTTAGTATCCACCCCAAAAGCACGGTCATAATAGATTCCGATGCCACCCCGCAGCGCGGTCTTGCCATCTCCAAACACATCCCAGCCAAAGCCGATACGCGGGCCAATACCGACGCCGGGATTTTGGAAAGCCTGGTTTTGATATTGGATGATCCCGGAGTAAGGGCTGCTTCCCGCCGCATAACTGGCAGGATCAAAGAAGCCAGCCGCCGACAAGGGATACACCGCCTTGGTGGTCAGGTTCTCCGCTACTTTCTGGCCATTCACAACAGCAGGATAGAGCAGCGTGCCGGACTGCGCCGGGTTATAGGCCGATGCGTTGAACAGGCTCAGTTGTGTATTCGCCGAACGCAGAGCGCCAGGCAACTGGAACCGGACACCCAGATCTAAAGTCAGACGCCGCGCCACACGCCAGGAATCCTGCACATACCACTCCAGCTGCGTGTAACGGGCATGATTGACAGACCGGCCACTGTCTTCTCCATAGGCCTGTACCGTGCCAATCAGCAGATTCGAGTAAGCATAGCCGGTGTCATGCGGGTTTGCAGTATCTGATCCGAAATAGTAAGTCCCGTTGGTGTTATACAAGCTGTAAACATTGACATTCCGTGCGACCTTCTCCAGCAGGAAGCCGAATTTGATACTGTGCTTGTCCGCAACCCAGGTCAGGTTGTCTGTAACATTGATGGTCTGATCCGTACCTGTATACGGAAAGCGGGAGTCAAACGTAAATCCAGGAGCGTAATTGACTCCCTGTCCAGCAGCCTGCGCATTCAAAGTATAGAGGCGGATATTAGGAATCAGATTAGCCATCAGGCCAGTTTCATTCCCCGGATAGATCTTGGGCAAAGTGACGGGCTGCCCGTTCGGCCCCGCCAGCGCGGATAACTGGTTCGCTTCCAGAGCGGTTTGATTGCTCACCCCCACGGTCTGGTGCGCATGATTGATGCCGGCGGTGAATTCGTTAATGAGATTGGGGCGGAAAGTATGTACCACCGAAACAACCGCGCCGGCCGACTGGATCCCGTAATCCGTCGGTAACTGCCCCCAATTGCCACTGCCGTTAAAGGCTGCACCGATGCCCCTGTCACCCTGGTAATCCTGAATCAAACGCAGTGAGAGCCGGGTGGCTGCAGTCAGGTTGTCATCCAGACGTAGCACGCGGTTCTCTTTCGGATCATGCCGGCTGAACTGATACAGGGCATTGTATTGGTTCTGGCCCGTTGGATCCGTGGCGTTCGGCAACGGAAAGAGGTTCATCAGCGCATAACCCGCAGGGGAAATCTGGCTCGGCGGAATAACATTGCCCGGATAGACCTTGCCCGTGGTGGGGTCTTTGATTGGAATCAGCGACAGGGTCGTGGTGTAAGTCTTCGAGAAATTACCCTGCCGTTCGAGCGCCGTGGGCATCGTGTAACGACTCAAAGCACTGGGAGTAAGAAACGCCAGATAGTCTTCGGAAAAGAAGAAGAACATCCGGTTATCACTCTTGTGCCCAGGCAGAGCAAGGGGACCGCCGAAAGTACCGCCTTCATTGCCATATCGATACAGGGGGCGTGAGATCCCGGATGCGTTATTGAAGAACTCATTCGCGTTCAACGTTTCATGGCGGTAAACGTAATATCCCGTGCCGTGATACTGATTGCCTCCACCGCGCATGGTCACGATCACCTGGCCACCGCTGCGTGAACCATACTCCGCCGCATAATTGCCGCTCAAGACGCGCACTTCTGCGATGGCATCCGTACTCGGTGCCAAATAACCATTCCCCTGCGGCGCACCACTGTCCTGGCTGGTGACGCCATCCAGACTGATGAGCACCTGCCCGGATTCCCCGCCATTCATCGTTGGCGTGCCGGAGTTCCAGCCCGGCGAGTCATGCGGATTCAGGTCAATGATACCCGGCAGAATCTGCAGTACATTGAGCCAGTCCCGGCCCAGGTTCGGAGTATTTTCCAACTGACTGGCACCGATCAGGAAGGACCGGTCGGAGGTATCGGTAGCCACATGAGCGGCCTCTGCCCGGACGGTAACCGTCGTATTGATATCCCCGACGGTGAGGCGGATCATCCCTACATCCAGACTCTGGTCCGCGGCAAGCGTGAGGTCCGGCTCTTCCCAGGCCTTGAAGCCCGGATGGATGATGTGGAGGGAGTATTGTCCCGCGGCAAGACCCGGGAAGGCAAATGCACCGGAAGTGTCGGTTTCCAGGGAAACGCCCAGCTTCGTCTGCCGGTTGGTCAGGCGGACGACTGCCCCGGCAACGGCGGCCTCATGGGAATCCGCGACGACACCGGCGACTTGGGCCGCCTGCAGCCCGGCGCACAAGGCGAGGATCATGCAGCATAGTTTTGTCGTCTTGCGGAAGGTCAAGGTGGGTAGTCCAGAGCCTCGTTGATTTTATCTCAATTCAAATCCACGCCGGAAGGAATTACCGGATTGTTACCATCGAAGTTCTTGGGTAAAAACGACAATCCCGCATTCCTGCCGACCCTCATCCGCTCGCTCTGGTTCTGGTCGGCGGCCACCGTTCTCTTCCTGGTTTGGATACCCTCCATGGCCCTGGTACGATTGACGGACCGCGACCCGTTCCTGCGCCGCTCCGGCCGCTTCCTGCGCGTGCTTGGACGCATGTTCACGCGGGTCTATCCGGGACGGATCCGCCTCTCCGGCGTGGAAAATATTGATCGTGCGAAAGCGTACGTGATCGTCTCCAACCACCAGTCTTTGGCCGATGGACCGCTTTCCGCACATATCCCGCTGGACCAAAAATCACTCCTGCGCGTCACGCTGCTGGATATTCCCGTGGTGGGTTGGCTGCTGGGGATGTCCGGCGAAATTCCGATCGACCGCTCCAACCCGAGAACCGCGGCGAGAGGCTTGCAGGAGTGCGCCAGACACCTCCGCGCGGGCTGCTCCGTATTGATCTTCCCGGAAGGAACCCGGTCGAAAGACGGGGAACTGCTGCCCTACAACGACACGCCGTTCCGCCTGGCCATCAAAGAAGGTGCCCCGGTACTGCCGGTGGTGCTGGAAGGCGCCGGGAAAGCGCTGCCGAAGAAGTCACTGCTCTTCACCTCTGGTGAAGATATTCACGTGCGGATTTTGCCGCCGATCGCGGTGGAAGGCATCAATCCGAAGGAGAGCGGCGCACTTCGTGACCAGGTCTGGAATCTGGTGAACGGCGAGTTGCAACGGCTGCGGGGATGAGGCTGTTCTGTGGATTCGCGGTCTGTGGTCTGTTGCTCGCGCAGCAATCACAGAACCCGTCTCCGATGGTGGAACACACCCGCCCGCATCCACGGCTGGAGAAGCCAGCGGCAGACCTGCCCGGACGCCACGAAAAGCTCTCCGCGGGAACACTCTTCGTTCCTGCAAATATTGTTGGAAGGAAGAATCTGCCTCTGTTCGTCCACTTTCACGGAGGCGGCTATGTCACGGAACTCGCGGCGCGGAAGCTGGGTATGGCGGTCATCTCCGTGCAGACCGGTTCCGGCTCAGGCACTTATGCGAAGCAGTTCTCTGACAAAGAACTCTTCGGCAAAATGCTGCGGGAGGCTGCGGAGAAAGCAGGAACGTCCTTTGGCCCCATCACGCTGACAGCCTGGAGCGCGGGCCACGGTGCGGTCCGGGAAATCATCGCGGTGCCGGAGTATTACTCGCGAATCCAAAGCGTGCTGCTCATCGATGGCATGCACACAGGTTATGAAGGGGCCAAACCGGGGCCACTCGAATCCAAGCTCGAACGCGACCACCTGGAAGCCTTTCTCACACTTGCCAAAGATGCAGTCGCAGGCCGCAAAGCTTTCCTTGTCACACATTCCGAGATCTTCCCCGGCACCTTCGCCAGCACCACGGAGACGGCGGATTGGCTGCTGCACGAACTCGGGCTGACACGCAAGCCGGTACTCAAGCCGGGGCCGATGGGAACGCAGCAGCTGAGCGAAGTCCGGCAGGGGAAATTTCACTTGATCGGCTATGCGGGCAACTCTGCGCCAGACCACGTGGACCAGTTGCACTCTATCGCGGAGTACCTTCGCTGGCTGCGCTGAGCGGCAGCGCTGCCACAGGCTGTAATTCCCCGTGGAACATCTGCGTGATGGCTCCGGCGATGCGCAGATACCAGTCGCTGGGCAGGTCCGCCCCATCGGCATCCAGAGTGAGCCAGAAGCCCTGCTCTGGAGCGTCCTTGCGGTACGGGGCAGCCTTCAAAATCGCCGTGCCCTCATCCACTTCATCGAACATGGCGATCTTCAACATGGTGGCACCCGCGGTCTTCGCGTTGTAAGCCTGCTTCCAAAGAAACTCGCCGCGCAGACGCGGAATCTGGTTGCCTTTACTGCCCGGCTTCAAGTTCTGCCAGCTGAAACCGGGGAAGATCACGGGCATGTAGAGCTGCTGATTCGCCTTCGCCAGTTGGATGTCAGGCAGCAGCATGTTTTGCTTCCACGTGTCCGCCGCGGCAAGCGTGCCGTAACGGCCAATGGTCCAGGGCTGGATGACGTTCATCTCCCGGTAGACAGCGCCCCAGGCCGGGTCGCGCCGGGCATCCGCCGTGTGCGTACCCCAGCGTGATGGCGTGCCGCCCATGTAAGTGGTCTTCGCTACATTCTCAAACCAGTGGATGAGCTCAATAGCGGTCTGCGGATTCTCCGGCGGATGCGAAGCTTCATTCAGCCCCATGCCCCAAACCGAAACCACAGGCTTGCCGTTATGGTGCAGATAGCCCGGTTGTTCGGTGATCTTCAGCTCATTGGCGAGATAAGTCCAGTCGTCCTTGAGCAATTGGGCGAAGGTAGCTTCATTGCCGCCGGAGATATCGTACTCAATCGCGAAGACGCGGCCCGTGGCCTTCGCGGCGGCCATCACGTTGTGAAGAACCACGTCTCCCGTAGCCCGCTCCCGCTTCGTGCCCCCGATGAAACGCTGCACCAGCACGCCATCCAGCCCGTAAGTCTTCATCCATGCAAAGTGGCGCATCACCGTTTTCGGGTTGGCCGAACTGAACAGTGCCGCGGGCTTGCCGTTGAGGGTGAACCCCGGGACTTCGCAGCGCTCCTCCGGCGTAAGTTCGCTGATGTCCGGGTAGACATCCACCGTCAGATGCTCCACGGAGGGTTCGCCGCGGAACCAGTGCGTCCAACCGCGCGAAGTGCCGTCTGACGGACAGCGGAACCAGCACTGATATCCCAGCAGAACTTTCCCGTTCAAACTGGTCGCGTCAACAGGAGCGCAGAGGGACGCGGAGGCCACTGCCAACAAGAGGAGGAAAGCTTTCACCTGCCCAGAAATATCACAGTTTGCTATCCTCAACCGCAACGATGAATAAACTGCTCTTGTCTCTGGCTCTTGTACTGCAACTGCATGCACAGGACGCACTCCCCTTCCAGGCGTTGAAGTGGAGAAGCATCGGTCCCAACCGCGGTGGCCGCTCCATCAGCTCCGCCGGTACTGCCGCGCGGCCTCTGGAATACTATTTCGGCGCGGTGGGCGGCGGCTTGTGGAAGACCACGGATGGCGGCAACAGTTGGAAGCCGGTGACGGATGGGCAACTGGCCAGTTCCTCAGTCGGGGCCGTGGCCATTTCGGAATCCAATCCGGACGTGGTTTACATTGGCATGGGCGAGACGGAACTCCGCGGCAACATCATGCAGGGCGATGGCGTTTATAAGTCCATTGACGCGGGCAAGACCTGGAAGCATGTTGGCCTGAAAGATACACAAGCGATCTCGCGCGTGCGGGTGCATCCTGCCAACCCCGACATTGCCTATGTCGCGGCGCTCGGCCATCCCTATGGGCCCAATACGGAGCGGGGCGTTTTCCGCACCACGGACGGCGGCAAGACATGGAAGAAGATCCTGTATAAGTCGGATAAGTCAGGTGCCGTGGATTTGTGCCTGGACCCCAACGATCCCAAGACACTGTACGCCGCAATCTGGGATGTTTACCGCACCCCCTGGCTGCTGAATGACGGCGGCCCGGAGAGTGGCTTGTATAAGTCCACGGACGGAGGAGATACTTGGACCGACATTACCCGCGCCACCGGACTCCCTGTGGGGATCATCGGCAAGATCGGCATCGCGGTTTCGGGTGGTAACTCCAAACGTCTCTACGCCATGGTGGAGGCTGATAATGGCGGGCTCTTCCGCAGTGAAGATGCCGGCAAGACCTGGACGTTGATCAGCGATGACCGCAAGATCCGGCAGCGTGCGTTCTATTACTCGCGCGTCTATGCAGACCCGAAGGACGCCGAAACGGTCTACGTCATGAACACAGCGTTTTTCAAGAGCACCGATGGCGGCAAGACGTTCAAAACCATTCGGGTTCCCCATGGCGATAACCATGACCTTTGGATTGCAGCCAATGACCCCAAGCGCATGGTCAACAGCAATGATGGCGGCGCGAACGTATCTTTCAACGGCGGAGAAACCTGGAGTTCGCAACCCTTCCCCACTGCGCAGCTCTATCACGTCACCACCACGAAAGACTTCCCCTATCATGTGTGCGGTGCCCAGCAGGATAATACGACCGTGTGCGTACCCAGTGATTCCGGCGCGAACCACAGAGACCCGCGGGCACCGGCTGGCAGCTGGATGTACCAGGTTGGCGGCGGTGAAAGCGGCTATATTGCTCCAGACCCTGTGAACCCCGATGTCTTCTACGCCGGCAGCCAGGGCGCACTGCTTACGAAATATAACCGCGCCACCGGCAAGACCTGGGATATCCAGGTGTATCCACTCTTCTTCTCCGGCATGCCCGCCAAGGACCTGAAGGAGCGCTGGCAGTGGACTTACCCCATCGTCTTCAGTCCACAAAACCCCAAGGTTCTGTATACCTCATCCCAGCACCTTTGGAAGACCGACAACGACGGGAAAAGCTGGCAGAGGATCAGTCCTGATCTAACACGCGCGGACCCGGCAACACTGGGCGATTCCGGCGGTCCGATTACGAAGGATCAGAACGGACCTGAAATCTATGGCACGATCTTCACCGTTGCGCCATCTCTGCAGGACGCAAACACCATCTGGACCGGGTCTGATGACGGCCTCGCCTATATTACCCGCGATGGCGGCAAGAACTGGACGAATATCACGCCGCAGGGCCTCCCGAAGTTCGCCCGCATCAGCATGATTGATGCCTCGCCCCACAAACCCGGAACGGCCTATCTCGCGGCGAAGAACTACCAGTTGGATGACCGCGCGCCGTACCTCTACCGCACCGATGATTTCGGCAAGACCTGGACCAAGATCGTCAACGGCATTCCGAAGGAGGATTACACACATGTGCTGCGCGAAGATACAACCCGGCCCGGCCTGCTTTACGCTGGTACGGAACACGGCATCTATACTTCCTTCGACAATGGCGGCACCTGGACATCCTTGCTGCTGAATCTGCCTGACACGCAAGTGCCGGATCTTGTGGTGGAGAAGAATGATCTGGTCATCGCAACCCACGGCCGCAGTTTTTACGTGCTGGATGACATCAATGCACTGCGCCAATATACACCGGCCGCGGCATCAGAAGATGCTCATCTGTTCCAGCCCAAGACAGCGGTCCGCGGTATGGGTCCGGCATTCATTGATTACTTACTGAAGAAACCCAGTGACAAAGTCACCATTGAGATATTCGACAGCAAGAACCAGCTGGTGAGAAGCTTCACCGGTACGCCTGACGACGATAAGCCAAAGAAGGGTGCTGATAGCGGTGGCGGTGACGAGGACTCCGAGTTTGGTCCGCCGCGCCAGAAGCCTCCTTCACGGACGGCAGGCCTGAACCGCTTCACCTGGAACCTGCAATATCCCGGGGCCACGGTATTCGAAGGCATGATCCTGTGGGGAGCACGCGCGGAAACTGGTCCGATGGCAGTACCCGGAACTTACACCGTAAAGTTCACCGCCAACGGTGTGACGCAAAGTGCGCCGCTCAAAGTGGAAAAAGATCCCCGGTTGACGGAAGTGACGCAAGCACAGTTGGAGGAGCAATTCCGCTTTGCGATGCAGATCCGCGACAAGCTGAGCGAAGCCGACGAAATGGTGATCAAGATCCGCGGGATGAAGAAGGATAAGAAGCTTCCTTCGAACGTCCTGGATACACTATCCACCATCGAAGCGGAGATCTATCAGGTGAAGAACCGCAGCGGCCAGGACCCTCTCAACTTCCCCATCAAACTGAACAACCAGATCGCTGCACTGGGCCGCGTGGTGATGACGGGCGATGGCGAACCAACGGCGCAAACTTACGAAGTCTACAAGGAACTGATGGTACGGCTCGCCGCACTGCAAGCCAGACTGGCGGCAGCTCTGCAATAAACCAGAGCTCGCCGTCATCCCCGCGGACCAGGTTATATACTCACGGTGTCTTCCACACCAGAGGTATATATGGTCTTCCGGAAATTCATCGTCCTCTCTGCCTTGCTGGCACTGACTGCCCTGGCTGCCTGCGGCCAGGTGCTCTACACTTCCATCACGGGAACGGTCCGTGATGGCTCCGGTGGCGCAGTGCCACTCGCCGTTGTCAAGGCGGTGAATACAGGAACCAATCAGTCACGCACGGCGGTGACGAATGTTTCCGGGGAATACTCCATGCAGTCGCTGGAGCCCGGCACTTATGACATCAGTGTGATCGCGAAAGGCTTTCAGACTTCCGTAGTGAAGGGCGTGCAGGCCGAAGTGGATGCCACAGCGCGCATTGATGTGAAACTGAAGATTGGCGCGGTGAGTGAGTCAGTTGTTGTGGCCGCGGATCAAGTCAACCTGCAGGTGGATTCCGCTGAAGTTAGAAATGAGATTTCCTCAAAGGAACTGGAAGAGATTCCAGTCTCCGCCAATCGGAACTTCGAGAGCCTGCTCATCGAAGTGCCGGGCATCACGCCTCCGGAGGATGCGAATTCCGGTGCCGCCAACCCCGCGCGCGGCCTGACCATGTCCGCCAGTGGCACGCCCCGGAATATGAACAATATCCGGATCGACGGCGCCAGTTCGAATAATGTGTGGCTGCCCTATGTCGCCGGATATGTTCCCGGGCTGGAGGCGATCCAGCAGATTTCCGTTGTCACCGGGAATCTCGATGTCTCGCAGGGCCTGGCTGGCGGTGTCGCAGTGAATGTCCATGTGAAGAGCGGCACTAATACGGTGCATGGTTCTGCCTTCTGGTACCAGATGAATTCCGCATTCAGCGCAAGACCTTACTTCCTGCCGGCGGACCAGGCCAATCCGAAGCTCATCAATAACTCCGGCGGAGGCACCGTTGGCGGACCCGTCCGGAAAGACAAGCTCTTCTACTTTGTGTCTTATGACGGACGCTTCACCGGACAATCCGCACAGGGCACCTTTACAGTCCCCACGGCGGAAATGCGGACCGGAAACTTCGCGCAGGTAACCAAGAATGCGATTTATGATCCCCGGACCGGCAACTTGGACGGCACAGGACGAACCGCGTTTCCGGCGAATCAGATTCCGCAGTCCCGTCTGGATCCGTCCGCGCTGTTGATGCAGCAACACGTCCCGCTGCCAAACTACGGCGCAGCAACTGCGACGACGACCAATTACTTTGCTTCCGGCGGCTCTTCGCAGCACCGCGACACCACGGACGCGAAGGTGGATTACCGGCCATTCTCAAAACTGAACATCGCAAACCGCTTCGGCTGGCTCCACTATGATCTGTTCAACCCGGATGCTTATGGCGACAACGGCGCGCCACTTTCCACCACCATCAGCCGGCCTGGCACCGTGTTCGGTGATGTATTCTCCACAACCACCAATGCGGCTTACGTGCTGACTCCGGCTCTTGTACTGGACGCCTTCTTTGGTGTCACCACACAGGCCACCAGCGCCGAACCCCAGGGCTTTGGCAAGAAGCTTGGGCTGGATTATCTCGGCATCCCCGGCACCAATGGCCCCACGGATAATTACTCCGGCTGGCCTTACTTCAATGTCGGCTCTTATTCCACCATCGGCACCTCGTATAACTCCTCCGGCGGGCCGCTCTTCTATCACGACAAACAGTTCCAGTATGGCCTGAACCTCTCCTGGACCAAGGGAAACCATAACCTCCGCTTTGGTGCGGAACTAGGGCATCAGTCTTATAACCACTTCGAAAATGTCAATGGCTTCAATGGCCAGTTCGTATTCTCTGGCGGACCCACCAGCCTGAAGGGCGGCTCATCCACGAATCAGTTCAACAACTACGCCGCCTTCCTGCTGGGTGCGCCCACCACCGTAGATCATGACTTCCTCCCCTACGGCAATCTGGTTTCCTACCAGAACATCTTTGGCTTGTATGCGCAGGATTCCTGGCGCGCCACCCGCAAGTTATCCATCGCGGCAGGTTTGCGCTGGAGTCGCTTTCCACTTGCCACCCGTGATAACGGACGCGGGCTGGAGCGCTTCGATTTCACCACCGGACTCGTGGAACTCTGCGGCACGGGTGGCACGCCGCAAAATTGCGGCTATCACGTGAGTAACTTGAGCTTCTCGCCGAACATCGGCATCGCTTATCAGGTGGCACCCACGCTCGTCCCGCGCACGGGCTTCGGGATGAACTATGATCCCGCACCGCTGGCTTACAACCGGGACATGCTCCAAAACTATCCGGAGATCCTCGCCTTTACGTTTTCAGGTGCCAACAGTTATCAGCCGGCTATGCCCTCCTTCGCCGCAGGTGTTCCCGCGCTCATCATTCCTGATATCTCGAAGGGTTACACACCGCTTGCCCCCGGCTATAACATCAACACGCTGCGGCCGGATTTGAAGCGTGACTATGTCATGACCTGGAACTTCACCCTGCAGAAGGAGTTACCCAGAGGCTTCTTTGCGCAGGCGGGCTATGTGGCATCCCGCGGTGTCGGGATTCCCCAGTTGATGAATCAAAACATTTCGCAACTTGGTGCGGGAACCACGGGTGAGGCCTATTACAACCAGTTCGGCACCGCGACTCTGAACGTCGCCATGCCAATCAATCACACGCACTATGATTCCCTGCAGACGCAACTGGTCCGCCGCTTTCAGTCATCCCTGCTCCGCGTCGGCTACGCCTTCTCAAAGAACACAGGCCTTTGTTGCAATGACATTTCCGATACTGCCCCTGCGATTGAACTGCCTCAATATCAGAACCTCAACCGGTCTCTGGAGCCGAATGACCGCACGCATGTCCTGACGCTGTCCTGGCTGCAATCCTCACCGTTTGGCAAGGGGCAGCGCTGGTTGAATCGCGGCCTTGGCGCGCAGTTACTGGGAGGCTGGAAACTAACCGGGCTGGTTTCCATGTATTCCGGCAAACCCTTCAATATCACCGGGTCGACAACGCCGCTGAATTCCAACGGCGTGGCGACGCAGCGTCCGGACCTGGTCAAGGCCTCTGTCGACATCCTGGGTGCCATCGGACCTGGCCAGAAGTACTTCGATACCACTGCCTTCGCGGCCGTCAACACCGCGCGGATTGGCACGGCAGGTTATGACATTGTCCGAGGACCGGGCGCGAAAAATCTTGACCTTTCGCTCACCCGGGAGTTCCAGTTGCGCGAACGCTTGAAACTCTCGGTGCGCGCCGAGGGCTTCAACATGACGAATACGCCGCACTTCGCGGCACCAAACGGGAGTATCACAAGTTCGGGCTTCGGGCAGATCACTGCCACGGTCAGCACACAACGCGAGGGACAGGATCAGCGCAATATGCGGTTTGGTGCCCGCCTGGTGTTCTGACCCTAAAGTTTTTCAGGGAAACTGCCGAACACAACCAGGGCGAATAGCGCCACTACTGTTACAGGGGCTTCTCTTGAAAAATATGACGATTGGCACCCGCCTGATGGCCGGGATTCTGGCAAGCTTCGCGTTATCAGCATTGCTTGCTTTCTTTGGATTTCACACCGTGGGTCAGTTCCGCGATCTCATGCACGAAACTGCATCCAAGACGATCGTGAAAGTGAGGCTGGCCGGCAAGTTGCGGTACGGACAATCAGAAATGGTTTCTTCGCAGCGCGGGCTCATTCTCGCTGCTTTTGCGAAAAACCCGGCTGAATTGGAAACCTACCGGCAGGCCTTTCTCGCCGATGCCGCTGAGATGCGGAAAGATATTACTGAACTGCGCGGTCTCGCAAGACGCCAGGAAGTTCTGGTGCTGTTATCCGATATCGAGGCGAAATTAGCGGAGTGGTTACCGCACTTCAGCGAGGTAGTCTCGCAAGCGAAACTGGGGGATATTGAGGCAGCCAATAAGATCCGAACAGACATTACAGCACCGCTCTATAAGGCGATTGGCGCAGATGCGGTCAAGATCACGACCGTCGAGGAGGTGGTATTGAACGAGGATACGGCAAAGGCTGCCGACACCGCAAGCAATGCCGCCTGGATTTCCACGCTGTTGACGGTGCTGTGCGGGGTCGCCGGTGTAGCCGGAATATTCTCCGTCCGGAGCGTCAATCAACTCCTCCGGCGGACTATCGCGCAACTGCTGGCTGCAGCGGAAGAAGTAACGGGAGCGAGCACGCAGGTCGCTTCATCCAGTCAGTCGCTCGCGCAGGGTTCCTCAGAGCAGGCCGCCTCCCTCGAAGAGACCAATGCAACGAGTAGGGAAATCAGTTCGACAGCGGCGCAGAACGCGGAGCGCTCCGCCGCGGCCGCGGATATCGTTTCGGTCTCGCAAAAGAAATTCGCAGCGGCCAACGCGTCGCTCGATGAGATGCTTGCCGCGATGAGCGGGATTAGTTCGTCCAGTGAAAAGATCTCCCGGATCATCCGCGTGATTGATGAGATCGCATTCCAAACCAATATTCTCGCGTTGAACGCAAGCCGTGGAGGCCGCGCGCGCCGGTGATGCCGGCATGGGCTTTGCCGTGGTCGCGGATGAGGTGCGAAATCTCGCGCAGCGCAGTGCAACCGCGGCGCGGGACACTGCCGCACTGATTGAAGGTTCCATCGCCGCCTCACAGGGAGGTACGGTCCGGGTAAACGGAGTAACCACCGCGATCCGGGATATTGCGGAGGAAATCATCAAGGTGAAACAACTGGTGGATGAATTAAGCGAGGGCAGTAGGGAACAAACCCATGGAACGGAGACGATCGGCCGCAGCCTCTCCCAGATTGAACAGGTAACACAGCGTGCAGCCGCCTCCGCGGAGCAAAGCGCTGCCGCCGCCCAGGAACTGAACGCTCAATCGAACGAAATGAAGCGAGTCGTGATGGAACTGGCAGCTATGGTGGGCAACTCTTGATCAGCGTTGGACCAACAGCGGAGGGATAAATTCTTCTGGAGCCGGCGACAGGAATCGAACCTGCGACCCGCAGTTTACAAAACTGCCGCTCTACCGACTGAGCTACACCGGCTTCCCAAGAACTCTTTTAGTTTATCGCAGCAGGTCTTCTAACTGCACCCGCGATCCCGTCTTCTCATCGCGGTACTTCACAATGACAGGGGTATAGATCGAAATACCCCAGTCTTTTCCAGGTCCAGAGGTCACAGCACGTGTGCCGGCGATCACCACCGCACCTTCCGGGATCACAAGCGGCTGGTCGTCTGTCGCCCGGTGGACCGTGTTGTTCACCAGATCATAAACCGGTGTGGAGCGATTGAGGATTGTTCCCGTTCCCAGCACGGCCTGCTTCTTGACCACGGTACCTTCGTAGACTCCGCAATTGCCGCCAATCAGTACTTCGTCTTCAATGCACACCGGCAACGCGCCAACCGGTTCCAGCACTCCGCCAATCTGCGATGCAGCGGAAATATGAACGTTCTTGCCAATCTGTGCGCAACTGCCCACCAGTGCATGGCTGTCCACCATGGTGCCGTCACCCACATAGGCACCGACATTGATATACATCGGCGGCATACAGGTCACGCCGCGTCCCATATAGACGCCGTCGCGGACACTCGAACCACCCGGCACAATGCGCACACCGTCATTCACACCAAACTGCTTCACCGGATAAGTCGACTTGTCGAGAAACGGCAGCTTTGCGGGGTCAATTGACATATCCACAATCCCGCCCAGCCGGAAGCCGAGCAGGATGCCCTTTTTCACCCAGGCATTCACCCGCCAGCCCGTGGGTGTGGACGCATCGGGTTCCGCAGAGCGGATCTTGCCCGAATTCAACGCAGCCTTGAATTCGCTGAACAAGGCAAAGTGCTCCGGAGTATAAGTCTCCGGCTTGTGATCGAAAAGATTCTCAATAGTCGCCTGCATTAGTTCCCTTCCCCGATCAACCCCACCTCGCGCAGCACGGCGGCGATCTTGTCTTTGGAGGCCTGCGTGGGCGGAACCATCGGCAGGCGGTAATTGGCTTCCAGCAGCCCCATCAAGCTCATCGCATACTTCACGGGAGACGGATTACTCTCCACGAAGTTGATATTCATCAGCGGCAGGAACTTCTTCTGGATGGCGCGCGCTGTTGCGAAATCCCCCGCATTGGCCGCCGCGGCAAGCTGCGACATTGGCCCCGGAATTTCATTCGAAGCGACAGAGATGATGCCGTGGCCACCCAGCGCGATCACGGGAATCGTAATCGAATCATCACCCGAAAGCACCGCGAACCCCGCAGGTACCTTGTGGATTACAGTCGCGATCTGGGACACATTCCCGGAAGCTTCCTTCACCCCGGTGATATTCGAAATTTCCGCCAGGCGCGCAAGCGTATCGGGCTCCACATTCACCCCGGTGCGGCCCTGCACACTGTACACAATCAACGGAATGCCCACTGCGACCGCCACTGCTTTATAGTGCTGGTACAAACCTTCCTGCGTGGGCTTGTTGTAGTAAGGTGTCACGGAAAGAACGCCATCAGCGCCGGCCTTCTCACAGGCCCGCGCCAGTTCGATGACCTCGTGCGTGTTGTAACCGCCGGCTCCGGCCAGTACCGGCACCTTCCCCGCTGCTTCCTCCACGGTAATGGAAACCACCCGAAGATGCTCTTCCCGGCTCAGTGTCGGGCTTTCCCCGGTCGTGCCGCAGGGCACAAGAAAGTGGATACCGTCTTCGATCTGCCGTTGCACCAGGCGCCGCAGAGTGGCTTCGTCAAGCGAGCCGTCTTGTTGAAACGGCGTAACGAGCGCCGTGCCGCATCCAGTAAACATGTTCTGTTATGCCTCGAAAAGAATATCGCTGAACTCGTGAAATCCGGTCTTGCCCGCCACCCACTCAGCCGCTTTCACAGCGCCCAGTGCAAAGCCTTCCCGGCTGCGCGCGGTGTGTCGCAGCGTGATCGTGTCGGCCGCGCAATCGAAACCAATTTCGTGAGTTCCATGAATGGTCCCCGCGCGGTTTGAAGAGACATCGATGTGGCGCTGATAGCCGGCCTTCTTCATCTCCTCCACCAGCTTCAAGAGCGTACCGGAAGGCGCGTCTTTCTTCTGCGAATGATGAATCTCCCACGCCCAGGCCTCATACTCCGCTTCATTGGAAAGCAGCCTCGCGGCCTCCTGCACAATGCGGAAGAACGCATTCACGCCCACGGAGTAGTTCGGACTCCACACGAGCCCAATGCCCGACTTCTCCACCACGCTCTTCACATGGTCCAGATGCTGCAGCCAGCCCGTGGTGCCAATGACCTGGTTGACCCCAAGGGCAGCCAGCCGCTCAATGTTCTCCACCACCGCGGTGTGAATCGAGAAATCAATCGCAGCATCAATCCCCGCGAAGTTCTCCGCCGTAATGCCTTCAAAGTTCCGGTTATTGTCGATGTCCAGTTTGACTGGCACTTCAATCCCGCGCTCTACCGCGAGCCGCTCAATAATCCGGCCCATCTTGCCGTAGCCGATGATCGCGATCTTCATTAGTCAAACACCTCAGGGTCCAGTTCCGAGAAGAACTCGGTATGCAGTGCTTCCACCGCCGCGCTCAAATCTTTCATCGCAATCACCACACCCAGATTCAACAGGGATGCGCCTTGCGAAATCATGCGGATATTCACCCCGTTCAGAGCAGTGAACACGCGCGATGCAACACCGGGGGTATAGCGGATATTTTCACCCACCAGACAGACAATCGCCTGCCCGGATTCCGCCGTCACTTCAGAAAACACGGCCAGTTCCGCTTGGATTTCGTCCAGCCGGTCTGTATTGTCCACCGTGAGGGAAACGCTCACCTCGCTGGTCGAGATCATATCCACCGGCGTCTCAAACCGGTCGAAGATTTCGAAAATCCGCCGCAGGAATCCATGCGCCATGAACATACGCGAGGAGTGAATATTCACAATCGTGATGTTCTTCTTGCAGGCAATCGACTTCACTGCGTTCCTGCAAGGCACGGCCTCCGCCACAATCCGGGTGCCCGGCACTTCCGGCCGGCGGGAATTGAGAATCATCACGGGAATGTTGCGCTCAATCGCGGGTATTACCGTGGCGGGATGCAACACCTTCGCCCCGAAGTAAGCGAGTTCCGCGGCTTCCGCGAACGAAATACTCTTCACGCGGTGGCCGCCGGGCAAAATCGTGGGGTCTGCGGTCAACATGCCATCCACATCGGTCCAGATCTGGATTTCCTCCGCCCGAACGCCCGCGCCCACAATCGACGCCGTGAAATCTGACCCGCCCCGGCCCAGAGTGGAAGTCACCCCTTCCAGCGTGGACCCGATGAAGCCGCCCATCACAGGCACCTGAGTCACCGCAAGCGCGGGCAGGGTCTCTTCCAGACGCTGATAGGTCTCTTCGAACAGCGGAGCGGCCTGGGTGTGGCGGTGATCCGTGATGATGACCTTCCGCGAATCCACATGCACCGCGGGCAAACCGAAATGCTCAAAGCCCAGCGAAACGATATAACTCGACAGGCGCTCTCCATAGCTGGAGATGGCATCCACGGAGCGCGGCGTCAGTTCGCCCAGCACCGCCAGGCCCTTCGCCAGTTCCGTTAGCTCTTCGAAGTGCTCATCCAGCGTCCGGTCCAGTTCCGCGCGCTTGTGGAGCGGCGTCAACAAACGCGCTTCCCGGGAATGCATATCGCGAAGATCATGCAGTTGGCGGATGTACTCCTCGCGCCGTCCTGCAATGGCCGCATTGGCGATCGCCAGGAGCTTGTTCGTGGTCTTGCCCATCGCCGAAACCACCACGATGGGCCGCAGTTCCAGACGGCTTTTGACGATACCCGCAACGCGTTCAATGGCAGCGGCGGACTCCACCGAGGTGCCGCCAAACTTCATCACGATCATCAGTCGAGCAGCCCTTCGGAGACCATCAATTCCGCATTCAAGACCGCAGCGCCAGCCGCGCCGCGAACCGTATTATGCCCCAGTGCAACAAACTTCCAGTCAAATACCGGGCAGGGGCGCAGACGGCCCACGAACACAGCCATGCCACGGTCCCGCTCAGCATCCTTGCGGGGCTGCGGACGGTCCACTTCTTCCATATATTGCACCGGGAACTGCGGTGCACTGGGCAGGTTGCGTTCCTGCGGCAGACCGCGGAATGAAGCAAAGGCCTGCTTGATCTCCGCTTCCGTCACCTTCGCTTCCAATTCCACACTGATGGTCACGGTATGGCCGTCGATCACAGCGACGCGGTTGCAATGCGCGCTCACGCCCGCAGTCAGCGGAGCAATGTGCGAACCCGCGAAATCCCCCAGGATTTTCTGCGTTTCCTGCTGCATTTTCTCTTCTTCGCCCCCAATGAACGGGACAACGTTGCCGAGAATATCCATGGAGGGCACGCCGGGGTAACCTGCTCCCGAAACGGCCTGCAGCGTGGTCACGACCACCTTCTTGATGCCGAACTGCTTCAGCGGTGCAAGGCCCATCGTCAAAACAACGGTGGAGCAATTCGGGTTCGTCACAATCTGCCCGCCCCAACCGCGCGTAGCCTTCTGGCCCGCCAGCAGTTGCAGATGGTCAGCATTGATTTCCGGCACCAGCAAAGGCACGTCAGCGTCCATCCGGTGATTCTTCGAATTCGAAACAACGGTGTGACCAGCCGCCGCAAAGGCCTGTTCAATCTCCGTGGCCACGGAAGCATCCATCGCGGAGAACAAAAGCTTCGGCGCATTTCCGGGCTTGGCTTCGGATACAGTCAACCCCGCGACCGCTGCCGGTGCCGTACCGCCCAGGTGCCACTTCGCTGCGTCGCGGTATGCCTTGCCCGCCGAGCGTTCGCTCGCACCGAGCCACGTCAGACGGAACCACGGATGGCCATCGAGGAACTTGATAAAGTGCTGGCCCACCATGCCGGTGGCGCCGAGAATTCCAACTTCGATCTCTTTCATAATTCCTGTTTTTGCAGCTGAAGTATCAGCGTTTGATAGAGTTCCACAGCCTCAAGAAGCTGTTGCTTCGGGACGCGCTCCTGTGAGGTGTGTGCTACATGAATGGTGCCGGGCCCGAGCAGCAGAGGCTGTCCCCAGGCACCGCCAAAGGCGGGAATGTCTGTTGTGTAGGCGACGACGGTTGTTGGCAAACCTTCCACCGCGGTCAGGCGCAGCGCCGGAATCTCCAACACATCAGCAAGCTCTACTTTGTCGTCCACGGCCTGCGCCAGGGCTTCCCGCGTTGCAGCCGAATCACAAACCAGACGAATGAAGATCTCCGCGCGGGCCTCATCGGAAATGACGTTTGGCGCGCGCCCGCCGCGTATGGTGCCAATGTTCAACGTGCTGGGTCCGAGCACGTCATCCACAGGCAATTCCACCTGGCGGATCGCCTGCAGCGCATCCAACAACTTATTGATCGCGGAATCGCCCAGCTCCGGATACGCCGAGTGGGCCATCTTGCCGCGCGCAATCACTTCATAACGGAGAGCGCCCTTGGAACCCAGCGCAAGCTGATTTTCCGTCGGCTCCCCGTTGATGATGTACTTCGAACCCTTGGGATGCTTCGCCGCGAAATAAGCGCCCGCACTATTGCGCTCTTCTCCCACAACGAAAAGCAGTCCGATGTTGCGGTGGCCTTTTTCGAGCAGACTCTCCGCGGCTTTGAGCATGGAAGCAATTATGCCCTTGGTGTCACAGGCACCGCGTCCCCAGATATCGGTCTCATCTTCGCTCGAAGGAATGAAGGGCGGAACGGTATCCATGTGCGTGGAGAGCGTCACGACCGGTGCCCCGAAACAGGCGAACACATTATCGCGGCCGGGTTCGACCTCGCTCTTCTCCACCGTGCCATCAAATTTCTCAGCCAGTGTAGAAAGATAGCCGTACAAATACTCGCCCATCGCCTTTTCTTCGGGCGTGACCGAGGGAATATCGATGAGTGTTCGCGTCAACTGGAAGACGTCCATATCAGGTCCATTCTTTCAGGGAGGCGCAGGCGGGCAGGTGAGGACGTGGTGCGGAGTGTCACTGACCCGATAGCGCTCCATCCTGCCTATTGAGAAGCAGGATGACAGCGGAGAGGGTTTTCACCCGACCCGCCAGCCGGACACAGCCGATCCGCTTGTGCCAACTTCGGCGGAAGACACCTTTCAACGCGCGCCGGGGATACGCCGGAACTGCCGCACGCCTACTCTTTGCCACCGCACCTCTACCAGAAAGATTCAGGGTAACATGGCGGCCATTTCAGCACCGGCCAAAGCCCGGAACAAGACACTTCGATAAAAAAGTACGCAACATCACTTTTCCCCACACGGGGACGATAAAACTGAGCTATTATCTCCGAATATGATTCCAGCCGCTGGTTTCAACCCGCATAAATCTTCCCCTTCAACAGCAGATTTCGTTCGTAACCTCATCGTCATCACATTTATCTCCCTGGTTTTCAGTGCGAATGCAATTGGACAGAACATTATTAGCACCTTTGCAGGAACCTCCTGGACTTTCCCCAGCAGCGTAAAGACGGCATTAAGTGCGCCGCTCGGAACCATCGCGGGCGTGGCCACTGACCCACAGGGAAATGTTTATGCGGCGGACACAGGCAACAATCTGGTCTTCCGGATTGGCACGGACGGCAGTATCAAAATCGTAGCCGGCAATGGAACGCCCGGCTTTTCCGGAGATGGCGGTCCAGCGACCAGCGCTTCACTCTATGAACCGAGCGCACTAACATTGGACCCCGCCGGAAATCTCTACATCGCCGACGCGGGCAATAACAGAATCCGCCAGGTAACTCCGGCCGGCATCATCAGCACTTTCGCGGGAAATGGCACAGCTGTGGCAGGTACCGAGGTGACGCAACCCAAGAGCGTCGCGATCATCGGCCCCACAGGCCTGGCAAGTGACAGCGCCGGTAACATCTACATCGCAGATACGGGCGGACACCGCATCCGGAAAGTAACTGCCGCGGGTGTCCAGTCCACCATTGCAGGCACAGGCACGGCAGGGTTTTCCGGCGATGCTGGCACAGCCACTTCGGCAGCGCTTTCCGGACCAACGGACGTTGTTGTCGACAGCACCGGAAATATCTACATTGCAGACAACGGCAATTACAGAATCAGGAAAATCAACGCGGGCGGCATCATCAGCACCATCGCCGGAACTGCCTATTTTTATCCGTATTTGAATGATGGCGGGAGCGCTACATCCACCACTCTTTTTGACCCCATCGCCATCGCCCTCGATTCCTTTGGAAATCTGTATATTGCAGACCAGGCGATTGACCGGATCAGAAAAGTGACCTCAGCTGGCGTGATCAGTTCCGTGGCCGGCAATCTCACCACAGGATTTTCCGGGGACGGGGGAAGCGGTTTGAGCGCATCGCTGAACGCGCCAGACAGTCTCGCCGTTGACCCCGCTGGCAATCTCATCATCGCCGATTCCGGCAATGAACGGATCCGGTCCCTGTCGACTTTGGGTGTTATTACAACCATCGCAGGCAGTGGGAATTTCCAATATTCCGGGGACGGCGGCCCGGGCATCTCCGCCAATCTGAACTTCCCTGAAAGCGTCGCTGTCGATTCCGGCGGCAATGTTTTCGTTGCCGATAATCTCAACAACCGCATCCGGAAGATCTCGCCGGCGGGCACCATCACCACCGTCGCGGGCACTGGAATTCCCGGCTATTCCGGAGATAATGGACTGGCACTCTCCGCCGCCCTGCTCCACCCCGCCTCGGTCGCTTTCGATAATTCCGGCACGTTATACGTCACCGATGAAGGCAACAGCCGCGTCCGCAAGATTTACAACGGCAGCATCTATAACGTTGCCGGGAACGGGAGAGCCGATTTCACCGGCGATGGCAGCCTGGCGATCAATGCGGCGCTCGATGCCCCGCAGGCTGCGGCTCCCGATGCATTGGGCAACGTCCTCATCGCCGACTTCGGCAACAACAGAATCCGCAAGGTGATCAGTATTGGCACCATCAGCACGATTTCGGGCAACGGTGACCGGACATCCACCGGAGATGGCGGCCCCCTGAACGCCGCCACCTATGCCGGACCCGCCTGCGTTG
>CAIXXM010000103.1 GCA_903923395.1 uncultured Acidobacteriia bacterium | reverse complement strand
TCGAACCAGCCTTGCAGGTGCGAAACACAGCGATCGCACCGGCAAGTTATGTAGATTTTGGCAGGCTCATCAGTGATGGCGCGGGCGGCATTCATGCACGAGTAATCCTTGGCAGTAGTGCCGGGGAGTTCGAGGCGATTCAGTTCAAGGAAACTGGCTGCTTCTTGGGCGGGACTACGCAGCTCAATACGCCGCTGGGTACGGATCAAGGCGGGACGGGGGCAAGCTTCTCATCGCTGTCTGCCGCCGTGTCTTCGGTGCTGACATCCACGATGATTGAGGCCGCTTTGGGTTTCACGCCTGCGAGCGCTGCAGACCTTGCATCGGGTCTCGCGGCGGCATCTACTGCGCTTTCCGTAGGTTTGGCAGGCAAATCGAATCATCCTCATCAGCACGGCTCCGGCACGCTTGCTGCCAATACGACCACCGGTGTTATCTCCGGCAATACCGCAAACGACTAAACGAAAGGTAATAACAATGGGAACTTTCCCGCCTCCATTTCCAACGCCATTTCTCGCGCCACGTCACTTCTCTCTAATCGGTGATTCCCGCGTGGCGCAGATCAACGTGCAGCAGGGTCAGTTGCCGTCGCTGGCTGGCTATCACTTCTTTAATGTCGCTAACTTGCTTCTGGGGCACAACATGCATTTGGTTGCTCAATACGGGGTATCTGGGTATCGGACGGATCAATTCCTCCAGGCTGGCATGGCATCTCTTCTGACCGATACTTCCGACACTGTTATTTTTCCTTTTCAGGCGGTGAACGACATTAGCCAGGCTGCCGGCGGTTTCACTAATACGTACGTCGCCAGTCCTTATTTCGGTCAATCGGTAAATGCGGCTAACGTGGCGCAAGTAGCTGCAGCTAATGTCATGACCGCGATCAATGTGGTGCTGTCGGCCGGCAAGCGCGTGATAGTTATTTCGGAACCGGGAGCGCAAAGCTTTAGTACTTCCGCGACCGTGGGGGCTGTGCTCGAATTTAACGAAAGAATGCGCAACTTCTGTGAAGCGAAGCGGGGCGTCCTCTACTGGGACTGTACGCCGATCCTGTGGAGTCCTGCCGCGAGTTCTTCAGCTATCACGTTTGTGTCGGGATACAGCGGCGACGGAACTCATATCAATCTCACAAAGGGCGGGTATTTCCTGGGCAAGGCTTTCGCTGGATGGCTCACCTCGCTGTTGCCCGCTTATGAGGTGCGGCCATCATCGATTCTCGATTGCAACGCTAACTCGCCCATGCAACTCGTCACCAACGCGCTGTTTAATGCCACAACGGGCGGTTCTACAAGCGGCAGCGGCACGGTGACGGGAAGTGTTCCATCCGGATTCGCCGTGACTGCCACAAGTGCCGGAACATCCGTGACCTTGACCACGCCGGCGAATAGCGCGGGGTTTGGCAATGATTTAAGACTTGTAATCTCGACGACTGGGGCGGATTCGGTCTTAGTGGATTACAGTCCGTCGACTTCGCTGTGGGCTTCTGGAGATATCCTCCAATTCGCGTGCGATGTCGCAGTTGCTGCCGCAAGCTCAAACTTCTATGTGTGGGCCAATAACATCATGTCTGTGGACGGGAGCGCTCCCAATGTTTTCGACGGCTACGCGGCGGACGCCAACGGTGCCGGACCCACAGAAGCTTACACCTATCATTTTCAGACGATGGCTGCTGCAGTACCTTCCGGCGCCGTCAAGAACTGGTCTATTGCGCGCTTGCAACTCCGTTTTGCTGGCGCAGGGAGCGCAACGGTAAACATCTCCCGGTTCAGTTACAGAAAGCGATTCACATTATGACGAAAATTCTTCAGCCGCTGCAGCCTAGTCCGGCGCGGTCGT
This sequence comes from uncultured Acidobacteriia bacterium, assembly GCA_903923395.1. Classification (GTDB taxonomy): domain Bacteria; phylum Acidobacteriota; class Terriglobia; order Bryobacterales; family Bryobacteraceae; genus BOG-234. Next base: position 9,650 of record CAIXXM010000103.1, on the reverse strand, counting down.
TTCAAATCCTGCCCCAGGCGGTCCCGACTTCTTTGACCGCCGTCGCCACTCAAGATGCTTATCTAGATCTATTGGTGATCAGTGTGCCCTTGGGAATTGCTGTGAATATCACTGTGCAGGATGCGCAGGGTACTCCCGTGGCAGTGTTGCCTGCGATTTCTCCTCTCCCGGGCACTGTGTCGGTAATACGGTTTGGTGACGCGCTTTCAACCGGCTATTACTGTCCGGGAGGTTTTTCTGTGCAGGCGTCGGTCTCTGGAGCAACATTCTACGCCGCGTGGAAGCAGTAAGTTCTAACAGGAGGATGTGAAATGGATTTATTGGATATTGACAAATCGTTGAAAGGAAGCGCTGATGAATAAATTTCTTTTAGCCGCGCTGCTGGTGTTATGCGGCTTCCGTGCCATGGCTGCCGCGAGTATCTCGCAGGTGCTCGGGGGCACCACGGTGGGATCTACTGGTAGCGCGATTTACTACCAGTTTCCAAACACGGGAACGCCGAACATTGTTTGGACGCTGCGGGTCCCGCCCGATTATTCCTCCGGCACGTTCAGCCTACAGTTTGAGAATTTTCCCTTGGCCGGGTATTCCGGAAACGCGAAATACACGCTCTCAGTGGCATGCCTGTCGAATGGAAGCAACGCTGCCAGCCCCACATTCAACACGGCGTCTTCGGTTACTCTCAGCATCACTGGGGCAAATCAGACGATCCAGGACGGCACTATCTCGGCAATTGACGCTACGGGGTGTTCTGCGCGTTCGCCCATGGTCGTTAAGATGACTCGCGACAACACGGTGGGCAGTAATTCGGCTACTGCCGTCGCGGCTGGATTCATCGTGCTTTACTACACGGCTGTCCAATGAGGGGGCAAAGCGGTGCGGTTTTGCGACGCCTCGCCGCTGAAGCTGGAAAGCTCGCAGAAGACTACGTGGCGATGCCAGCCAGAGGCAATACGACTCGGTCGTTTGATTTCTGGTGTGGGGCAGCTCAAGGCCTTCGGCGGTTTGAGAAACGGCTTCTGGAAGAGGCCGAAAGAGAGGAAATGTATGGACCCCATAGGGCTGAAACAGTCGACGGATCAAGCAATTCATGAGGGCCTGCCTCAGCTCACAGATGCCCTGGCAAAGCTAGAGGGATCGATTGAGCGCGACTTCGCCACCGCCGCAAAGGCCCTGGCGGATGCGGCTGCAGCAATGCAGCAGATCGCCGGGTCGATTGAGAGGGCAGTGGATAGCCTGTCTCAATCAGCAGCAGATATCGTGAGCCAGTCGCTTGCGCTGGCCCGCCGATTCGACGGCGCAACCGTCGAGACCAAGCTCCGCCTAGGGGCAGAGGTTCCCTTGGGCGATCCAGAAGTCAGGTAAAACCTCCAACTCAAAAAGGAAACGTGAAATGAACTACCGAATGAATGTAATCCGAGCTGTATCTGTACTGCTGTTGTCCTCTGTGGCGTTGCTCGCTCAGTCCGATCCGGTAACCTCCGCGGTTGCTGTGCTTACTCCGCCGGTGGATGTGTCTGCGCTTCCGGATCGTGCGATCTTCGCCGGCGGCGGCATCCAGGCTGGCCAGCCGTCTGGCTGGGTGAACGTGGTGACGCGGATCTCCGGACCCGTCTACGCTGCCTTCGCGCAGGATATCGTCGCCGGCAAAACCTCGACCAGGGCGGGAATCGAGAGCGTCGTCTTTCACCGCGGGCTACTGACCGTCGCGCTCAAGGGCAATGCCGGCGTGGCCACCACCGGATCTGCCACCGGTGGAAGTTACGGTGTCGGCGGTACCGTCTTGGCTGCGCTGGACAAAGTGAAGCTGCCCGGGTATTACGGGCTGTTCTCTGCCACCTGGGACTACAGCAATATCGCCGACGTCGGCCGACAGATCGCCTCCGGCCAGTACCAGCAGGCTTTCTCGGGCGCCACCTGGCGCTTTGGGATCGGACGGAGGTTCTAGCCTTGAACGCCCTACTAGGAAGCCCCAAGACTACCGGCGGCGCTGTACTCATGCTTTCCGCTGTTACCTTGCTCTTCTTGGGTAAGGTAACAGTCGAGCAGGGGTTGATGATTCTCGGGGTCGCCGGCGCGTGGATCGGCGCGACATCGAGCGATCACAAGGAAGGTCAATAGTCCATGCGGTGCTTCAAGGCCGGTGTAACCTGCAGCGCTGGTGCTGGCTCAATCGTCACCGGCAATTACCACGGCTTCCTTCGGGGTGGGGCATTCGCAAATGCCTAAAGTCCACTTCTCCGGAGAAGCCAACGGGTAGAAGCTGTATATGTTCCACTGCCCGGGCTGCCAGTGCGGACACGGCTTCCACGTTCCGCACTGGAGCTTCAACGGTTCTCTCGATGCGCCTACGTTCTCCCCTTCCCTGCTCTGCAATGGGCATGATTCCGCAACCCGCTGTCACTCGTTCGTGCGCGATGGCAAGATCCAGTTCCTGGGAGACTGCTATCACTCACTGGCGGGCAAAACCGTAGATATCCCGGACTGGGAGGAATGAATGTCGTTTTATACCGAAATCATCAAGGCGGACACGCGTTTCCGGTCCCTCGATACCGTTCGTGACCTGGCTCTTTTGGAACCGGAAACCCGGGCGGCCGTCGAGGGTATCATCGCCGATGCCAAGCAGCTGCACCGCATCGACCTGATCGTAACGGAGACGTATCGCTCCGCAGAGCGGCAGCAGCAGCTCTTCCAGCAAGGTGCGACGAAGCTGCAGGCCGTTGGCGTCCACCACTTCGGACTGGCGGCCGACTTCGCCAAGCTGGTCGACGGCAAGGCATCCTGGGCGGGCGACTGGTCGTTTCTCGCCGAATTGGCGGACCGTCACGAATTGATCTGGGGCGGCAATTGGGGTGCGCCTGGCGCGAAGCATTCCTTCGTCGACTCGGACCACGTCCAGCGCTGCGCTCTCGCCGATCAGCGACGTCTCTTCGCTGGCATCTGGTATCCGGATGTCCACTACGATCCATGCGCACTTGTTCGCAGTACCACGTAGATTGTCTTTGCGGCCGCTGCCACACTCCGGCTGAAACGGGTGTGATTACCTGCGCCTGCGGGCGCGTCCTATCGATTCAATGGCACGGAGAGGAGCGTAAGCTTGGTGAATTGGGAAACGGTGGTGGTGGGGCTAGCCGGGCCCGTGGTTGCGATGTTGCTGGCAAGAAGGAAGGATGCCCGGGATAACCGAGCAGTGGAAGCCTCGGCGCGGCTGCAGGTGGTTTTGTTGGATGAGCGCTTAAAGCGAGTGCCGGAGGAGATACAGCATTCCATTGATGAGAGTCGGGGCAAGCTCATTGAGCAACTGCAGAATGGTCTCGGACAGCGGATCATCCGCCCGGTGATGGATCGCCTCGACGGTATCGAGCGGCGACTGGACCGGGCGAATCTATGACGCTAAATGAACAGTTCGGCGGACACACGGAAAAAACCCGCGAGCTTCTTCGCCTGTGCCTTGCTGATAGCGCGCTTGCCAGTCACCATGTCAGAGACCTGGGCGCTCGATCCGAGCATCTCAATGAGATCCGCCTGGCGAAGGTGCCGTTGCTCCATCAGGTACAGCACCGCTTTGTGTGGCGGGAGGTCCTTGGGTGGATGATGCTTTTCATCGTAGTTCTGAATCAGCGTCTGCAGTAGCTCCGTGAGCGCTTCTTCCTCGGCCGAAAGCTCGCGTTCCGGAATATACAATGCTTCCAGTTGCTCTTCCAGGCGTGCGGCCTCCGCGGGCGTCGCCGGAACCTTCGGCAGGCTCTTCGCGAGCAGCTTCGCGTATTTGTGCGGGTCAAGTGGTGCGGCGATTGTCAGGCCCATTTCATCCATCCTGTGCGGTCGTATTCGGTGTGTGTCAGCAGTGCCTTGACGAACATCGTCTGCCGTGTGTACGTCACAGTGCAGATCAGGCGGTATTTGTTGCCCAGAATGTTGAAGATCAGGACGTTGCCAACCTGATCGGCGTCGGCAAAGGTCTTGCGGACGTCCATGAGTCCATGCCATGTGGCCTTGTGGGAAATCGTGTAGAAGTCTTCCAGCGTGTTCAGTGTTTCCGGATGCTCTGTTCCGAGTTCCAATAGTCCGCGTTTGCTGATCACGTTCACAACTCCATACTAGCAAAATGCTTGGACGATAGCAAGCGTTTTGCTTGTAAGTGATCAGGAATTTTCGGAAAAAATGACGACAAATGAGAAGGATGCCGCGCTGGGCCGGTTGGTCCGTAATGCCGCGGAAACCCGCAGGACCGCCGCGCTGCTGCGTGCGGTTGCTGGGCGGCTCGGACGCGCGTGCGATGAGTTCTCAGTTCTCGATAGATGTGCACCAGCTCGGCGGCTGGGATCTTGGCGGCGTCTGCGCTCTCGCGGCGCAGTATGCGGATGCAGTGGAGCAGCTCCAGGTCATGGAGCAGCGCTTGAAGGAATTCGAGTTGTAGCGGTTGCAATACAATGAATCCTGATATGTCCAAGCGACGACTCGTTCTCGACCCTGATGATGCCTGTCCGCGCTGGCGATGAATTTGAGTCGCTTGCCAAAGCGAATGGCCAGCGTTACTGGAGTGCGCGGGACGTGATGGATTGGGTGGGAGAGACGAGCTGGCCCGCGTTCAAGAAGACCATGAACCGTGCAATATCGATTTGCGCCACTCTCGGAATCCCAATTCTTGATCACTTCACGCCCGTAAGTCGAAAGATCGGTGGCCGCGTGGTGGAAGACTATAAACTTTCGCGTCAGGCTTGTTTCTTCACTGTACTCAATGGAGATCCGGAAAACGTCAAGGTTGCTCTTCTGCAGACGTACTTGTTTTCGCTCTCGGTATTGCTGGGCAGTCCCGAATTCGATCATTTTGAGAGTGCTGAGCGCGTGGCCATCCGGTTTTGCGGCCTCAAATGATGCAGGCAAATCGGGAGTTGCGACGGTTTGCTTGCGGTGTACGGCTGGACGGACCGGCGCGGGCTGTGCGGTGGGCTTGGCGGCTGGCGGCTCTTGTGTTGGTTGTGGCGGCCGCTGGGATCGGTGGGGTGTTGTTTGCGTCCGTGGCTCCTCGGTGAGGAAGTACAGTCCGGCGGAGCCAGCCAGCAGTAGGGCGAACCATGCGGATCTCGTCCTGTCCTGCTCACGGAGAAGTTTCAGTGTTCCGGTGAGGGCGGGGATCGGCGCTGGCTTGCGGCGAGTCAGGCGACGGATGAGGCGGCGGATGAGGCGGAGCATGGTGGAGGTTGGCTATTTGCAGTGCCCAAGCGGTGGGCTGGTCGTTTCAGTCGATACCAAAACAAAAGATGTCGATCGCGCCTGAGCGTTTGGCTAATGCGTATTCGCCGGGAGGCAAGGGTTGTAGCGGTGTGATGAGAAAAGAGCTCTCGCCAAGATGCTCAAAAGCTATGGGGATCACTCCTTGGTTAGAAGTATTCTTTACCCAGTTTCCGTATATCAGCGGGCCGTTGGCGTTTAGCTGAATTAATTGCCGCTTCGATTTTGAAACCGTGAAGCTTTGCAGCATGTAAAGGGTAGCCGGGTCTATGGTCGGGTTGGCTGATCGAACCACAAAGGCATTCTTGTCATTTGAGCTGAACCTCACTGGTGACTTCTTGCTGTTGATTTCGGCGGCTGTTCGTACTCCGCCGAAGCCGATGGCCTTAATGCGAGTCTGGACGGTAAAAGGCTGTCGTTCAAGGGTTACCAGTTCTCCGCTTAGGCCCGCAGCAAAAAACACGCCTTCAAATTCGGGTTCCGTGGTGGATGCGGCGCAAGCAATAAATAGGCTGATAAGTAGTAATGCTGCTTTTCGAATCATTTACTCGATCTCCGCTCCGGCTGCAATCCTGTGGTGGATCTCAGCCAGCTCTTTTTCTACCTCTGACAGTTTGGCTTTCGCTCGGGTTGTCGTCCTGGATAGCTCGTTCAGCGCGCTCAACAGCCGCGAACGTTGCTCGCTCAATTTCCTCAATTGGGTCTTCGAGATGGGCGAGATCCTCAACGGGATCTTTACTACTCGGGCGCCAGTGCTCATCGGCATATTTGGCAGCCCGGGCGAACGCTTTCAGGTTCTCCTGCAGGGCAGGAGCAAACTCGGATTTCAGGACTTCGCGTAGCAGCGTTACCCATTTGTCACCAGCGCTCACTGTAGCGCGAGACGGGTCCAGCCACTGGCGAAGGGCCTGATCGTATGCGCCCTCTACGTTTAATCCACGGATGGGTGCGGCGCTCTTGATCTGGTTGTGTAGCTCAGGATCAACCTTCACGCCAAAGTTTTTTCGTAATGGATTCAATAGCTTAAGAGCTTTCTGAGTTTTAGGACTTCCCAAACTTAGTAAACTAACCGTACAATCACTTTTGTAATGGCACAACACCACAACATCGAGACATTACCACAGGAGAAGGTGCCGACGACATTGCGGCTTGCTCCAGATGTCTATGAGGCGCTGCGGGATCGGGCTCATGCAGACCGTACGACGCACTCCGCGCTTATCGAGGGGTTGTTGCGTGACTATCTTTTCGACGAAAAGGCGGCGGCATGAACGATTCACAAAACAATGATCATCCAGTTTGCATTGGGCCGCCTGTCGGCCGCTTGCAAGTCGTTGGTGGGACGCGGTTTGCGCCCGGAAAACGTATCAAGCGGGCGAAGGTAAAGCACCTGCGCGTCACTATGCGGCGCATCTGCGTTCGGGCTTTCGCGCTTCACCAGAGCGAAGAGGACGCTGCCCGTGCCATTGATGAGCCGGGCGTGACCGGTCGGACGGTGCTCTCCGCAGTTGTCTTCGATCACGCGCAGCGACTCGAAGAGTTAGAGCGGTTGATCGGGGTGCGGCAGTGCGCATAGCAGAAGCTTGGGAATCTTACCGGGCTCGCGTGGTGCCGGCAGATGCCGTGCCCGTCCAGGTGGCTGAGTGCAAGCAGGCCTTCTATGCCGGGGCCTCCTCGTTCTACTTTGCGGCGGTGGGTGTGACCGAATCGGCCGACGGCAGAATGTCAGCAGTTGGGCCGGTTTCGCCGGTGGAGCTATTTAAGGAATGCGTGGACTTTGTCTCGGATCTGGCTGGTGGACATGTCTAGCGAATTTGCGGGCTGGGACTTGGGTGCGCCTGTTTCGCGTGATGAGGAGATCGATCCGTCAATTGTCGCGCTCTGTGCAAGGTTGCGTGAGGAAGAGGTTCCGGTGGTTCGTCCGGTCGACTTCTGGCCGACGGAAGAAGGTGGTCGGGTGCTGTTGCGCTGGCGGATGATTGGCCTGGCGGTGGCGATTGTTGCCGTGGCGTTCGTGGTGGAGAGGATGTTGCGATGAAGAAGGGTGTGACAAGTGGCCCGAAGCGGCCAATTAGTCCGGCGGCGGCTGAGGGGTTGGCTCGGTTTCGCTCCGGCAAGGGCTATTCCTATGTGGAGGTGGCTCCAGATGAGGTCCAGGTGCCGTTTGAGGAGCGCAAGCGGTTGGAGTCGCCCTATCGAATCGCCATCAACAAGATGATTGCTGCTGAGAAAGAGTTAGTACTCAAGTTTGAGTCGGCGGGGTGTCGTCAGGGGCTGGTGAACGCGGCGAAGAAGATGTGTGTGTCTTTGGTGTTCGCGGAGCAGGCCGGGGCGCTCTACGTCAAGTTGAAGGCAAAGGTCCGGACGTCTCAGTTAGTGCTCGATCTGATCCGGGAGAAGGCTTCTGGTTGGACGAGAGCGCAGCTGGTCCAGGAGTTCGGAGTTCGCGGGGTTGCACTCGATGTGGATGCGGAGCTTCGGGCGTTGAGCTCAGTGAATTTGATCCGCCTCAACGGGAATTCGCATTGGGTGGCGGTGGCTGGTCTGGAGAGGGCATAGCGGCATGGAGATCACTGCTTTTGACCGCGAGTTTCTGTCTGGTGTCCGAATTCAGTTGGGGCAGGATGATATGCATGACTGCCTGTCAAGAGTGAGTCTCCTGGGTGAATCCCGGACGTGTGTTTGTGCGATTTGTGGCGCTCAGGTTGATTCGTATGAGGTTGTTAAGCGGCTGGCGGTGGCGCTCAATGCAGAGCGGCAGAAGCCAACGGCACGGTCTGAGCAGGGATGGCGGTGCGCGGCATATGGTTTGGTGTTCGCGGCCGGGGTAACGGCGCTCTGGGTCTGGGGGATCTTGCATGGCTGAGCTTCTGGCGCTGTTGAGTACGGATCGGGTGGCGGAGTTGCTGGGGATGAGCCCGAAGACCTTGATGAGTTGGCGATCGTTGGGGCAGGGTCCGGCATACTGCAAGCTGGGCGGGCGGATTGGTTACCGTCCGGCTGATATTGAGAAGTTCATCTCGGCTGCCCGGGTGCAGCCGGTCCAGGAGATCGCGCATGCGGGAAAAGAACGGCCGCTGGCACATACGGTTTCAGCACGACGGAGTGTTGTACAGCGCACCCACAAATTTGGAGGCCACCGAACAAAATCGCGGCAAGGCTTTGAAGTTGGAAGCACAAAAGCGGGCCGCGGTGGAGGCGGGCGAGTCGATCAAGATTCGCTCGGTCCCATTCAGTAAAGCCATGGAAGCCTTTCTGGATTGGGCGCAAGGTGAGTACGTGAAGGAGAGCAGCTTCAAGCATGTCCGGAGCGCGCTTTCATTCGCCCGCGAGTACTTTGGAAGTCAACCGGTCTCTCGGGTCACGGCGGCCGCGCTGGAGGCCTTCAAGACGGTCCGGCGGGCGGATGGCATCAAGGAAGTTTCGTTGCGCCATAACCTGCACGCGCTGAGCGTGATGTTCACGTATTGCAAGAAACAGGGCTGGTGTAAATCGAACCCGGTGGAGTCGGTGGATATGCCGTCGGATGCGTCGGCGATCCGGATCAATCCGCTATCGGTCGAGCAGGAGCGGCTTTATGCGGCCACGTGTCAGCGGCTCGATGCGGAGCTGCGCGAGTCGAAGAAGGTGCGGTACTGGTCGGATGCGGCATATCTCGACCTGGCGGATTTCGCGCGCCTGATGATCGAGCTCGGCTGCAGGCCTGGTGAGTTGTTCGCGTTAAGGAAGTCCGATGTGGATCTTCTGGGGCGGCATATCGTTGTGCGGGCTGGAAAGACCAGCTCGGCGCGGCGGCGGTTATGGTTGACTGCCGGCGCGGTCGAGATCTTGACGAAGCGGTTGCGGGTGCCTGGGCCGTGGGTGTTCCCGTCGCCCTGGGATTGCGGTAAGTCGCGGGCGACGTTCCAGCGTGTGCATGACCAGGTGATGATTGCGATCGCGGAAGAGTCGGAACCGAATCCGCCGGCGTTGTCCTGTGTGATCTACGATTTCCGGCATACGTTCGCGACTCGCGCGGCGGCCGCGGGGATGCCTCTGCCTGTGCTGTCCAGGGCGTTGGGGCATAGTCCTTCAAATCTCCGCACGGTGGCGCATTATGTGCACATGGCGGGAGATGATATCGATCGCGAGATGGAGCGGATCGAGGCTGCTAGTGGGGTCCAGGCTATTGAATGGGCCAGGGCGCGCAAATCAGGGGCTGGCCTAAATGTGGCTCAGAGTGCGGTGGAAGTTCCAGATTTGTCTGCAGGTAATGAGAAGGAGGAAGTATGTTAGCGGTCTGCAAAACTCTTATTCATCGGTTCGATTCCGATCCGCACCTCCAAAACAAAAGAACGATCTTTCCCTTCTGTACTAAACCAAACAATCCAAACGGGTTCGGTTCTTTTCGGGCACCCCTCAACACTGTTACTTTGGCG
>CAIXXM010000102.1 GCA_903923395.1 uncultured Acidobacteriia bacterium | reverse complement strand
TTTCCTGGAGTGCAATTCACGCTGCGGGAGTTATCGACCAGCGCGATTGAAAATGCCGTACGTTCCGGCGAGGTTGATCTCGGCTTCCTGAGGGAGAGTCCGCTCGAGGCACCACTTACCTCAGAAAAGATCTTCGATGAGCCAGTGGTTGTTGCTCTGCCTGCGCTTCATCCTCTGGCGAAGGTGAAAGATCTCCGGCTGAATGCGTTGCGCGACGAGCCTTTTGTATTCTTTCCGCGCAGGCTGGGGCCTGTCTTTTACGACAAGCTGGTGTCATTCTGCAGCGGCGCTGGCTTCTTCCCCAGCGTCGTGCAGGAAGCCACGCAATGGCAAAGCGTGATCTGTCTGGTGGAATCCGGCACGGGCGTAACGCTGGCGCCGGATTGCGTGCGGCGCTTCCGGTGGAAGGGTGTGGTTTACCGCCCGCTCAAGAATCTGCGGACAGGCGTCTATGTGGGCTGGCGCGGCGGGGAAATCTGCCCCGCCGGCAGCGCTTTTTTGAAACTCGTGCGCGCGGAGTACCGCTAGTTTCTGTTACGCCTGCGCGATAACTTGCGGGTGATATCCGGACCGAATTCCTTCAGGATGTTCCCCGCTAAGTCAACGGCGATCTGTGTACCCCATTTCGAGATGGCATCACTGGCGGTGCGGTTATCCGCGCAGTAAGCATTCGAGATCGCAACCGCGGCGGCGTTGCCTCCAAATTCCGAGTAATTGAACTCATAGCCGCCGGCGTCTCTGCGGGTCCAGAAGATCTGTTTCACGGAGTGCCCCAGACGGACCCAGCCGGACCCTGTGCCACGCCGGAAAAAGCGCGGGTCTTGGTGAAGCAGCGAGGGGAAAACACCTTCTGTCATCATGTTTCCGATGAGATAGTCGCCATAACCAGTCGCGGCATATTGACTGTAACCTTTCATACCCTGCCCGAACGAGGGGTTTGCGTTGGTCAGTTGTGCCTGTGCTCCGAAGACCATGCCCAGCACCACTGTGCCCCGGTCAAAACTGTCATCCCTGGCAATTTTGAATTTGTCTTTGACAGTGAGCGGTTTGTATTCGGTGAGACCTCCGGAACTGCGAGAATTGGGGATAATGCCGAGAATTCTCTTCTCTTGCTGGTCGGGTTGCTGAGTGGTTTGAGCGTTGATCGTTCCTGCCGCGGCAAGTGCGGACAGGGTAAGAAGCAAAGTAGTGCAGCGGTGAAAATGCATTGCGATCCGGTCTGCTTCGGAGATGTCGAACCAGTGAAATCGGATTCGGAAAGCAATCTGTAAGAATTTCAGAACCGCAACAGGATTCAAAACGTATCTCTTGCAACGAAGACGCCGCCATGAAAACAACTCCTCAAATCTCAGTGCTACTGCTCTGTGCCGCCCTGCTCCCTTTGGGAGGATGCGTCATCAGCGACTTTGATGTGGCACGGGAGCGCGCGGAATTCCATTACTCCTTTGACCTGTCCCCCAAAGGACGAGTCAGCCTGGACAGCTTCAACGGTGCCATTGAAGTGGAAGGCTGGGACCAGAACCGCGTGGAAATTTCCGGCACCAAATACGCGGCGACAAAGGAACTGCTGGAGCGCCTCCGTATTGAGACGCACAATGATGCTGACCGTGTGGAGGTCCGCGCGATCCGGCCGTCAGAACTGAGAGGCAACATGGGCGCGAGATTGACGGTGAAAATGCCGAAGACCGCGGAGCTCGACCGAGTTGTCACCTCCAATGGGTCGGTCACAGTCACCGATGTCGCGGCTGCACCGAGAGTCAAGACATCCAACGGCGGGATCGATATGAACTCCGTGCATGGTCCTCTGGTGCTTCGTTCTTCGAACGGACACATCAACGTGGAGCATGCTGAAGCTGCCGTTGAAGCAGAGACCTCCAACAGCAGCATCAAGATTCATTCCGCAGCTTCCGCACCCATCCGGGCCTCCAGCAGCAATGGCTCCATCACGCTCGATTTGGGCCAGGCACCGAAGCACGATATTCGCGCCCACACGAGCAATAGTTCGATCACATTGCACATGCCGGAATCATCCGCGGCAAGAATCAAAGCGGATACTTCGAATAACTCCATCCAGAGCGATTTCGATGTGGCTGCCACCTCCGACGGGCGCAAGAAATCCCACCTGAGTGGAACCATCGGCACTGGCGGACCCACCATTGAGCTCTCCACCTCCAACGGTGGCATCCGGCTGACCAAGGGCATCTGATTCTTTCCCACAAGAGATCCGTTTTGTGGAATGCTAACGGGGTATGCCTTGTGATCCAAAGATACTTCGGAATGTCCCCCTGTTTGCGTTACTGGACGATGACGAAGCCGCCATTCTGGCCCAGCAGGTGGAACATAGACACTTTGCCAGAAACCAGAAAATCTATAAGATTGGCGACCCCGGTGAGAAGAGTTACATCCTGATCGAAGGTCACGTTCATGTTACAACCGTGGACGAAGACCAGCAGGAATTACTGGTCGATGAACCGCAACCGGGTGAGTTCTTTGGCTTCGCCTCGATGATCGAACAAAGTACTCATCAGACCGCCGCCATTGCTCTGGAGGGGTCTGACTGCATTGAGTTCGACCGCAGTGACATTCTCGAACTGCTGACACGGAAGCCGCATGCCGGCCTGGATCTTCTGACTGTGCTGGGGCGCCAGTTCCACACCTCACAGACATTGGTACGTCAGCGTGCGGCGCGCAGTCCGAACGAGATCATCGAAGAAGAGGCCACACTGGGCGATCATCTCGCGGATGAGGTTGCACGGTTCGGCGGCTCCTGGCGGTTCATCATTGCGTTTTCCGTGGTTCTCATCGTCTATGCGGGCGTTAATATCTGGCTCGATAAAAAGGCTTGGGACCCGTATCCGTTCATCCTGCTGAACCTGTTTCTCTCCATGCTGGCAGCCATTCAGGCACCGGTCATCATGATGAGCCAGAACCGGCAGGACACCAAAGACCGCCTTCGCAGCGAACTGGATTTCGAAGTGAATAAACGGGCAGAAAGCGAGATCCAGGGCCTTTCGAAGAAGGTGCACTTACTCGATGACAAGATCGATGACCTGATGGAATTACTGCGGTCAAAAAGCCAGCAATAGTTCCGCGTCATCATTTTCGTTTCCACGTGGCCAGCGTGCGGCCGTCGCCCGGCAAACTTTCGAAGGCAGCGGGCCGGGCATCACCCGGGCTGGCAAAACAATGCGTCAGGATTCCCGCCTCTATGCGGTAGATGCCCAGTTGCATTTGTCCGGCGAGAGCACCCTCTGTATGCAGATAGTCGATGGTTCGTGGCTTCGCCCGGCGGTCTGTTGTGTAAAGCGCTCTTGAGAACAGATGGCTGCCGAAATGAACCGTCACTTGCCTGGCGTCTGCCTGGCGAATGCCGCTGTTCAGCATCCGCTGCTCCAACGGTTCACCACTGCGCAGACAAGTGAGCATTTGCCATTCGCCTTCGATGTCCGGATCAGGGATCGCGGGATGGGGGAACGATGCAACCGCCGGGGCAACCGGCACCGGCACGCCTCTGGACAGAACTTCCAGTGCCAGACCCGACCCGGCGGGAGCCGAAAACTCCGCCGGGCGAGTCTTGGCCGTCACGGTGAGGCAAATGGTCCACATATCACCCTCCAGCCGGTAGATTCCCAGCGCACGATTCCCCTGCTCCGGGCCGGCAGTGAAAACCAGGTCGAAAATCTTCGGCTCGCGGGAAGCATCGAGTTCCAGCGTTCCGGCGTAGGTGGCACCCATCGAAGCGGCCTCAAAGCGGTTGCCCGCAATCGCGAGGGAGGCGCCACCCGGAGGCATTTCCTTCCCCTCTAAATGAAGGCTTTGGATGAGCCAACTTCCCTGCAACTGTACGAAATCATTCTTTGTGGAATTCATCTGAAACGTCCTGATCCGGCCTGAACACTAGTTAGCAAGTTGTGCCAGCACGGAGGATAACAAAAAATGCTTGGTATTGAGGCTAAAGGTATTTACCCGTTCCACCGATCTTCTTATCAGAGACCCGGAACGGAGCAAAGTGGAGAGATGACGTTTGCGATGGGGCTGAAGCCAACGCTGCTGCTGTATACGTCGAGCGGCGTGTTCGCGCGGGGGCTGCGTGGCGCGCTGGAGCCAAGTGTGGAGGTGCGTGTATCGCCTCCAACGCCAGGCGGCTTGCTTGAGGCAGTAACGAACGCGCGGCCGGAATTGCTGCTCCTGGAGGAGATTCACGCTGACGCTGCGATGATCTCCGTCCTGAAGCGGCGTTACCCGTATGTGCAGGTGATGGTCTGCATGTACTCCAACTTGCCGGAGCGCTTCCTGCAATTGTTGGACGCAGGAGTCTCCGCGCTGCTTTCCGGCTCGCCTTCAGATGAGGAAATCGCTACGGCACTTTCCACCGTTCTCGATGGCCGCCGCTACTATCCGGATGAAACGGCCCGTGTGTTGTCCCATGCACGCCGCTGCAACCTGACCCCCCGCGAATCTGAACTGCTCCGCCGTGTTGCCGAAGGCCTGGCAAATAAGGAAATCGCCTGGCAACTGGGCATTGGTGAAGGCACTGTGAAGGTCTATCTGTCACGACTGTTCGACAAACTCGGCGTTTCAGACCGGTATGAACTGGCTCTGCTGGGCCTCCGCAATGGGGCGCGGGAGGTCCCGTCTTTGGCAGCTGTTTATCTCTCCGGCAACACCAAGCCACCGGTACGGCGGGGGACGGACCGAAGCGAACCGGCGCTGCTCTTTCCGATCGTGCCCGCCGCGTAATGCCTCATCAAGCAAAATAAAGGGGTGCAGATTACGCGCCTCCGCATGGACAAATGGCTCTGGGCAGCCCGGTTCTTCAAGACCCGGGCGATCGCCTCACATGCCTGTGAACTGGGCCGTATCCAGTCAAACGGCCAACCCGCCAAGGCCGCCCGCGAAGTCCACGTGGGCGATCTCATTCAGATCAAGAATGACTCGGGGGTCTACACGGTGGAAGTTCTGGAGTTGAGTGAACTCCGCGGACCGGCCGCCACGGCCCAAGCGCTTTATCGGGAAACCGATGCAAGCCGTGAAGCGCGAGCGAAAGCAGAAGAAGAGCGCAAAATGATGCAGCAATTTGAGGCACTGCCGGAAGGCCGTCCCACCGGACGAAACCGCCGCGAACTGGACCGCTTCCGGGGGCGGCGTTGAGCGCCAAACCCCGCATCGAGATCGAATACTGCACCCAGTGCCGCTGGCTGTTGCGGGCAGCCTGGATGGCACAGGAGTTACTGACTACTTTCCAGGCTGAGCTGGGTGAAGTCGCGTTGCTGCCGGGGCAAGGCGGCGTCTTTGAGATCCGCGCCGCCGGGCAAACAGTGTGGTCACGCGCGAGCGATGGCGGCTTCCCGGAGATCAAGGAATTGAAGCAGCGGGTGAGGGACGTGATTGCGCCGGAAATGGGTCTGGGACATTCGGAACGAAAAGAGTGACAGTCTCCAGTCCTCCGGGTTACTCTGCATGGCGGAGCATTGCGTTACCCATGGTTTTCCGAAGTAACTTTCTGCGCCCCAGATAATGCCGGAAGGCAGTTATTCCCGAAAGCAGTAAGAACCCCGCGGCAATCTTATCCAGTTCATAACTGGGCATAACACCCGCCTGCTCGTAATCCAGCTCATAACTCGATTGGTTGTCATTGCGTTTCTGCGCGGTAATCCGCACCGCAGGATCGCGGGGCACCAGAGCGTTTACTTGATAAGCCGCGATCCTGCTGTGATGATGATTCTCAAAAGTGATCTTCCGTCTGGCACCACCGCGCGGCAAACCGGCGGCGAACGTGATTACAATTTCGCCGCGGCCATTCTTCATCTCTTCCACCGGAGGGAAGGTGGCTGCCTTCACCTCCGGTAATAACTGGGTACCATCCACACGCAGTGAGATATCGCGCAGGATCTGTTGCACATAGCCGCGCTGCTCTTCCGCCGTAAGTACGCCATCCCCGTCCGCATCGATTTCCCTGACCAGCACGGGGAACACAGCCACTCCCGGCGTCAAGGTCATCTCTGCCTCCACGCGGCCCTGCGCAACGGTGAAGATTACCGCCTGCAGATACTCATCCAGCCGGTGGGGAAAGGCCAGCGCGGCACCAAGCAACAGTAAGGCCAGCGGTTTCATTTCGTCCAGAACTTCTTTCCATAGTCATTGGTGGGGTCGCGGTACATGGTATGGACGTGCAGGGAAGCATCGCCGCCCATGCGCTGCGGCGCATACTCGATCACCACATGAGGCCCCTGGATGCGATAGTAAGCCGCGATATTCTTGCCGGGCTCCACGGTAACAGGTCCGCTCCACGCAAACCAGGTGTCATTGAGTTCCGCCTTCAACTCGGCCATGCGCGCCGCTGCCGCCTTCTCGTGAACAATCCCCGCCCATTCCGACATCACATCGAGCATCATGGCGCGCTGCTTGTCTGTCATCTCTACGCCCTTCAAACCCTCAGGCTGAATGGTGCGGCCATCCTTGCCCGGCCCCAGCACAAGGTCGGCAAGCCGGAAACCGAGAATGGCCTTTTTCTTCTGCTCTTCATCGAGAGCATGCAGCAGCGCCATCGCCTTGTCGCTTTCACCGGCCAGAGGACGCACTGTCTTCCCGTTGGACGTAAACAGCGAGGGCTGCGCGCCGGTCAGTGTCGGCGTGAGCACGCCCTGCTCACCCGCAATGGTTATGTTGACCGCCAGATGATGGCCGCCGAACTGGATCATCCAAGGGTCTTTCAAAGATGGTGCGCCCAGGAACGAGATGTAGTAGAGATCTTTGCCGAACATCGGATTGCCGCGCTCATTGCCCTTGAGCGTTTCATCCGCCTCCATAATCTGGAGGACCTTCTCATAGCCTTTTGGACTCAATGCAGCCGCCACAACGGCCATGGCAGCCGTCCTTTGAGCGGCCGTCATGCTCTTCAGGTTGATGCCGCCGCGCGGGGTCATCCCGGTGGGAAAGTTCGACCACTTCACCCGTTGCCGCTCATCATCGAACGCGTATTGCACAGCTTGGCGCTGGCCGGCATCCAGAGCACTTAAGAACGTGTTCGCGGCAGTTACAATCTTCGCGGTGGAACTCTGTGCCCAGACAGAAGGCACCGCAGACAGCAGGACCAGCAACCGCACCGTGTGGTCAATTCTCATGTTTTTCATACTCCTGTAAGAAGAAACGCCCGCCGCGGCCGAAAGGTAATGTTAAGCAACGTTATGCCCGCGTCATTCCCGCGTCAGGGAAAGCACCCGGGTACACACTTCCACCGTTCGATACACTGACACATAACTGATTCTTTTGGAGTTGCCATGCGCCGTCTGCTTAGCTGTTGGATTCTTCTCTCGTTCCTGACCATCCCGGTTCTTCCAGCGCAGGACGCTAAACCCGCCCCCGGCCCCTGGTCGACCGCCACGTTCTCCGGACTCCGCTTCCGCAACATCGGCCCGGCCATGATCTCCGGCCGCATCATCGATATTGCCGTGGAACCAGGCAACCCGGCCCACTACTTCGTCGCGGCAGCTTCCGGCGGTATTTGGAAAACCAACAACAACGGCGCTTCCTGGACGCCTGTCTTTGACAACGAAGGCTCCTACTCAATCGGCGCGCTGGCCATGGACCCGAAGAACCCTGCCGTGGTCTGGGCCGGCACCGGGGAAGCCAACAGTCAGCGCAGTGTTTCTTACGGCGATGGCATTTACAAGACAGAGGATGGCGGGAAGAGCTGGAAGAACCTCGGGCTCAAGACGTCGCAGCACATCAGCCGCATCGCGATTGATCCCCGCGATTCCAACACTGTGTATGTTGCCGCGCAGGGTCCGCTGTGGAGCCCCGGCGGTGAACGCGGACTCTACAAGACCACCGATGGCGGCAAGACCTGGAAGCAAGTGCTGAATATTTCCGAAAACACGGGCGTCACCGATGTTGTCATCGACCCCGCCCATCCCGACGTCCTCATCGCCGCTTCCTACCAGCGCCGCCGCCATTTCTGGACGCTGATTGATGGCGGTCCCGAATCGGCGATCTACAAATCCAGCGATGCCGGTGCCACGTGGAATAAGATCCGCAGCGGCCTACCCTTCGATGACATGGGCCGCATTACTCTCTCCCGCTCGCCCAAACAACCCGGTCTGGTCTACGCCAGCATCGAAGCTGCCAACCGCAAGAGCGGGATCTTCCGCACCACGGATTTTGGTTCCAGCTGGGAATTGATGAGCCCCCGGGAATTCGCCGGCATGTACTTCGGCCGCATCTATGCCGACCCGCACAACCCCCAGCGCGTCTACTTCATGGACGTCCGCATGTCTGTTTCCGACGATGGCGGGCGCACCTTCAAACCGCTCGGGGAACGCAACAAGCACTCTGACAACCACGTCATCTGGGTGGACCCCGCGCAACCGGATCACTACATCGTCGGCTGCGATGGCGGTGTCTATGAGACTTACGACAAAGCTGCGACCTGGATCTTCAAGAACAACCTCGTCCTCGGTCAGTTCTATGATGTCACCGTGGATGGCAACTGGCCCTTCTACAACGTCTATGGCGGCACGCAGGATAACTTCTCGGTCGGCGGACCGGCCCGCACGCGCAGCATGTCCGGCATTGTCAACAGTGACTGGTTCGTGACGCAGGGCGGCGACGGCTTCACGTCGCGCGTGGACCCCGAAGACCCGGATACGATTTATGCCGAACTGCAGAATGGCGTGCTCGTCCGCTATGACAAGAAGACCGGCGAACGCACCGGGATTCAACCACAGGCGGAGAAGGGCGAGGACCCGCTTCGCTGGAACTGGGATTCCCCGCTCATCATCAGTCCGCACTCGCACACACGCCTCTATTTCGGTGCGCAGAAGCTTTACCGCAGTGATGACAAGGGCAACACATGGAAGGCAGTGAGTCCGGATATCACCCAGAAGATCGACCGCAATGCTCTGCCTGTGATGGGCAAGATCTGGGGTCCGGATGCCGTGGCGAAGAATACTTCCACCGCCTTCTACAGCAACATCTCATCCATCGCGGAATCGCCCAGGAAGGAAGGCCTGCTCTATGTTGGCACCGACGACGGCTGGATTCAGGTCTCCGAAGACGGCGGTTCGCATTGGCGCAAATCGAATGACTTCCCCGGCGTGCCGGAGCACTCTTACATCAGCCGCATCGTGGCTTCCCAGCATGATCCAAACACGGTTTATTCATCGATTGAGAATCATCAGAATGGCGACTTCAACCCCTATCTGATGAAGAGCACCGATGGCGGCCACACGTGGCGGAACATCCGCGGCGACCTGCCCGCCAACGGTGCCGTTTACGCAATCACGGAAGACCCCAAGAGCCCGAACCTGCTTTTTGCAGGTACGGAATACGGCCTCTATTTCACCATTGATGGCGGCAATAAGTGGACCCAGCTCAAGAGTGGACTCCCCACCATCGCCGTGCATGACATTGCGATTCACAAGCGCCTGGATGACCTCATCGTCGGCACCTTCGGCCGCGGCATTTACGTGCTGGATGATTACTCTCCGCTGCGCAACCTGACGCCGGAGAAACTGGCGAAGGAAACTCTGTTTCCTGTGCGCGAAACCCCGATGTATGTGCAGTCTTCGCCCATTGGCGGACGGGCGAAATCCATGCAGGGTGAGCAGTATTTCAACGCGGAAAATCCGCCTTATGGTGCCGTGCTGACGTACTTCATCAAGACGGCCCCCAAGACACGGGCGGAAAAGCGTCGGGAACAGGAGCGGGCCGGCACCGTGAAATACCCCACCCCAGACGAACTTCGTGCCGAAGCGGAAGAAGAACCGCCAGCCGTCCTGCTGACCATTACGGATGCCGAAGGCCGCACGGTGCGCCGATTGACATCCACCACAACGCCGGGCTTCCACCGCGTGGCGTGGGACCTTCGCGAGGCTGCCGCGGTGCTGCCCCGCCCCGGTTCTCCAGATGGGGAAGAGGATGATGACTTCCGCCCCGCGCCCGCCGGTCCGCTGGTGATGCCGGGCAAGTATACGGTGACAATGGCGCTGCGCTCGGAAGGCAAGATCACACCGGTCCCCGGCAGTGAAACCTTCCTGGTGAGTGTGCCCGGTGCTCCGGCCACTCCGCAGGAGTTGACGCAGTTGATCACCTTCCAGCGTCAGGTGGCGAAGTTGGAACGCGCAGTCACCGGGGCCAGCGAAACGGCCAGCGGACTCCGCACCACAATTGCAGCCATCAAGCGTGCCATTGTGGAGACGCCCACGGCGTCACCGGCGCTGCTCGAAGCTGCGAATGCCATGGAGAAGAAGAACAATGAGGTGTTGCGTTCGCTACGCGGCGACGCGGCACTGCGCGCCCGCAGCGAGAACACGGTGGCGTCGATTTCTGAACGGATCGGCGTGATCTCCAGCAGCCAGCGGATGTCGACTTCCCAGCCCACAGCCACGCAGCGGAAAGACTACGAAATCGCCGCGGCGGAATTCACCCAGGCGTTGAATCAGTTGAAGGCGCTGGTGAATGTGGATTTGAAGAAGATCGAGCAACAACTGGAAGCAGCGGGAGCACCTTATACGCCGGGCAGATTGCCGGAGTTCAAGTAAAGGGAATACCAGAGCACTATAATCACATTCAGGAGGTAACCCGATGCACGTCCAATTGAGCGCTGAAATGGAACAGCAACTCTCCAGGAGCGCAGCACGACAGGGATGTCGGCCGGAGGAGATTGTCGGCGATATTCTCGCGGGCTATCTCGCGGATGAAACCCGTCTTCTCGACGAGGTGAACTCGTGGAGCGGCGAGGATCGGGATCGAATTTCTGCCCATATCCAGGAGGGGTATTTGCAGGCAACGCAAGGCAGAGTGACGCCTGCTCACGAGGCTCGCGCGCAAATTCAGGCGATGAAAGATGCCTGGCTCCGGGAACGCTCACTTCAGCCTTGAACCTGTACGAACTGACAGACCTCGCCAAGGCCGACATTTTCGAAATCTGGGCGTATATCGCGAGGGACAATCAGCGTGCAGCTGATTCTGTAGAGTTCGCGATCTATGAAGCTTGCCTGGCTATCGGCAGATCTCCATGGCATGGGCATCTGCGTCGCGACCTAACCTCAGCCCCGGTCAGATTTTGGACGGTGACCCAATACCCTAAGTACGTCATTATTTACGCTTATGAGACGACGCCAGTCAAGGTTGTCGCAGTAATTCATGGCAGCCGAAATGTCTCCCGGATTCTTCGGAGAACAGACAGGCAGTGAAAAATACGTCGCGGCCTCCCATCTGTCTCGCGGAGGTGAAGCACCACGGGAGGCCCCGCAATGTTTGGAGGTCTGCATCGAACGCAGGAGTATGTTTCTCATACCTCACGAAGCCTCCATGCAGAACCGGAAAGCGCAAAGCCGCGTGCAGCAGTCTCCGAATCCACGGCAAGATCGCAGAGCGTATGCAGGCGGTAAGCCCCGCCCAGGGCACTCATTTCGTCGGCTACAGCGGCACTGTAAGAACGGCTGTTCGTAAGTACAAGCGAGCCCAGAAACAATAGCGCTACTACAGCCAAGACAAATACGCTTGTTACCGTTCTATCCAGCAGCATCGTACGCTATCTTACAAGCGACGTACTGCTGACGCATCCCCCGCCCTACCTCGGCGTAATTAAACCGCCCAACTTATCTGCCTCACCAGCTGCGTTGCGCGGGAATCTGGTCGAATAAGCTTCCAGATACTTCAAGCCGGACCCCGTGTTGTAGATCACGATCTTATCCTCTGCCTTGAGCAGCCCTTGTTCAATCAGGCGCTGCGCAGCGACAACACAGGCTGAACCTTCCGGCGCCGCGAAGATACCATCTTCGGTGGCCAGTTCAATTCCGGCATCCACTAACTCCTGATCCGAAACCGCAATGGCCGTGCCGCCTGACTTACGGACAGCTTCCAGCACCAGGAAATCTCCCAGCGGCTTCGGCACGCGCAGACCGCTCGCCAAAGTGGTCGCACCATCATAGAAAGTGCTGCGTTCCGCGCCCTGCTCGTAAGCACGCACCACAGGCTGACAACCCGCCGCCTGCACGGCAATCATCTTCGGACGCTTCGGCCCGATCCAGCCCATCGCCTCCATTTCATCGAAGGCCTTCCACATCCCAATCATCCCGACGCCGCCGCCTGTGGGATAGAAGATCGCATCCGGCAGTTCCCACCCCAGTTGTTCAGCGATCTCATACCCCATCGTCTTCTTGCCTTCGATGCGGTAGGGCTCTTTGAGCGTGCTGACCTCAAACCAGCCTTCTTTGGCCTTCCGCTCGCCCACAATGCGTCCGCAATCGCTGATCAGACCATTCACCAGGGTCACGTGCGCCCCGTAGGCCTTGCACTCAATGAAGTTCGATTGCGGCACGTCCTGCGGCATGAAGATATGTGCTTCCAAGCCCGCCGCCGCGGCGTAACAGGCCAGTGCGCTCGCCGCATTGCCGGCGCTCGGAATCGCCAGCCGGTTCAGGCCAAGCTCCACGCACATGGAGACCGCGCAGGAAAGTCCGCGCGCCTTGAAGGAGCCTGTAGGGTTCAGACCTTCATCCTTGATCCAGAGATCCTTCGCGCCAATCCGTTTGGCCGTGCGGGGAGCCTTCAATACAGGCGTCATCCCCTCACCGAGCGAGACGATATGTTCCGGCTGCACGACCGGCAGCGCCGGCGCATACCGCCACATGGAATTCGGCCCCTTGGCGATATCGTCCCGCTTCCAGGCTTCCTTCATTTGCGCCAGATCGTACCGCACGAGCAGCGGCCCGCCGCACTCGCACAAGTTCCAGGGCTTCCCGGCTTGGAAATTCTTCTTGCACAAACTGCACTCGAGATGCGTCACTGATGTCATAGGCATGAGGCGAATTCTTCATCTTACCGGGTTCTTCGCTGCGGCATGGCCACTGCTGGCCGGGGAATCCGTCCTGCTGACCAGCGGCTTCCGTTTGCACGCGGACCGGCATGAGCGGATCGGCTCCAGCATCCGGCTCTACCAGGGCGAGGGTTTCCTGGAACTGCCCGCTGCCAATGTGGAGGCTTTCGAATCTGATCCGGAGCCGCAACCCGTGCCAGCCGCAGCCGTGGAGTCCGGGCACGCCCGCCTGGAAGACGGGCGAACCGTGACGAAGGTGCAACCACCCGCTCCCGCGCAAACACCGCGGGAATTCGCCGCTGCAGCCGCCCGCAAGTACCAGTTGCCCGAAGCCTTTGTCCTCAGCGTAATGAAAGCGGAATCCAATTTCCAGCCCAGGGCCGTATCGCCCAAGGGAGCAATCGGACTCATGCAACTCATGCAAGCCACGGCAAAGTCTCTTGGTGTGAACCCCTACGACCCCAAGGAAAATACGGATGGAGGAGCCAAGTATCTTCGCGAGCTCCTGCTAAAGTATGAACACCACCCGGATCAGGTGATCCTGGCCCTGGCCGCGTATAATGCCGGTCCACAGGCCGTGGAGCGGTATCATGGGGTACCTCCTTACAGAGAAACCCGTGAGTACATCCTGCGGGTGTTGCGGGAATGGGACAAAAATCCCGTTAAGTAAAATTGAAACTTCTTTTTGTGGACGGGCATCCGATAGGACGACATGGAATTGTCCTATGCAATGTCCGGAACAGGCAGCGCTGGTTTTCCCGTATGGGAGAATAGGAGATCTTCCGACATGTCCCCCGCTACCACTCCAGTCCTGGTCGTTGATCAGGTTGAACTGGACCTCGTTACGAAATCCCGCGCGGGTGACCAAAGCGCCTTTGCTTCCCTCGTCAACCGTTATGAAGGCAAGATTTTCCGGCTTGCCATGAACATTACACAGAACCGCGAAGATGCCGAGGACGTTCTCCAGGAATCGTTCCTGAAGGCCTATGAGCATCTCGACCAGTTCCAGGGTAACTCCAAGTTCTACACGTGGATCGTCCGTATCGCCGTCAACCAGGCGCTCATGAAGTTGCGCAAGCGCAAGAGCGACCGGTCTGTATCTCTGGATGAACAGATTGATACCGGCGAAGACATTGTGGTCCGCGAGATTGCCGCGTGGGACCCCGACCCCGAACAACAACTCAACCAGGGCGAACTCCAAACCATCCTCGCCGAAGCAGTGGACAGCCTGGCGCCGATTTACCGCACCGTGTTCACGCTCCGTGATGTCGACGGCCTCTCGACAGAAGAGACCGCCGAAGCCCTCGATCTCAGCATTCCGGCCGTAAAAAGCCGCCTGTTGCGCGCCAGACTGCAGTTGCGCGACCGCCTGACGAAATTCTTTAAGCGCAAGGGAGACGACGCCTTTGCTTACATGTAAAGACTTTCTCGAAGAACTGACAGACTATCTCGACGAAAAGACGGACGCCGAAATTCGCGAGAAGCTGGAGCGCCATATCGCCGAGTGCCCGAACTGCTGGGTGATCTGCGATACCACCAAGAGGACTCTGCGGATCTACAAGGGCATGAAGGAATATGACGTGCCCCGTGATGTCCACAGCCGCTTGATGGTCGCGCTCGAAAAGAAAATGGCAACCACCCGGTAAGCGCGTTTACTGAATGACCGCGCTTACCAGTTGGCCCGGCTTGAGTGCCTGATCCGTCTGCGCCGCGACCACGTCACCCTCACGCAGGCCTTCCAGCACTTCTACACGCAAAGCACTGTTGACGCCGGTCTTCACCTTCTGCCAACGCACCGTCTTCCCATCCAGCATATAGACACCCAGGCCGTCATCATTGCGCAGCGCTGACTTCGGAACCGTGAGAGCGTTGGCGGAGACGGCGGTTTCCACAAAGGCATTCACATTCGTCCCCGGGATCAATTCGCCGGATGGGTTTTCAATCGTGCAGATGACCTCGCCAACCTGTCTTGTTCCGAGTTGGAACACCTGCGTTGGGCGCCGGTCGACCGTACCGTGCCATTCCCTGCCCTGCATGGCATCCCAGGTGAGTTTGACGGGCTGCTTCACGGCAACACGGCCCATTTCCGGCTCATCCACATAGACACGGACGCGCACCGGATTCAGCCGGCCTATCGCCGCAACCACATCACCACGGGACAAATACGCGCCCTGCTTCACCGGCAAATCGTAAACTGTCCCGGCAATCGGAGCCAGCACGGTACCCAAAGCAATCCGTGACTTAGCCAGCGACACATTGGCCGCTGCTTCCCGGATGCGTGCCTGCGCCGAGGCAATCTCATTCTGCCCCACCAAAGACCGGCGCCGCTTTTCGAGTGAAGCGATTTCGCCGTCCATGGCTTCCAGCTTATTCTTCGCCTGTTCGAGTTCCAGGCGCGGTGCGGCTTCCTTTTGCACCAGTCGCGCGAGTGATTCCACGTTGCGCTGTGCCACAACCCGCTCGGACTTCAAACGCGAAACCTCCGCATCCAATTCCGCCAGATCCGCCTGCGGACCACCCTGCTGCAAGGTCTGCAAATCCGCACGGGCCTGGGCTTCCCGCGCCTCAGCACCCTGCAATTCCTGCTGGACGCCGGTTTCGCGGATCTCCGCCAAAACCTGCCCGGCGCGCACAACGTCGCCTTGCTTAATCAGCAAACGTGCAATCAAGCCGCCGGATTCCGCGCGCGCATCCTGTGATTCCACCGGCTCCACCTTGCCATTTGTGGACAGGGTGTTGACGATGGTCTCCCGCGTGGCCTTCGCGAAGGACACGGGCGGCGGGGTGTGCTGTTTGGTGTACCCCCAATAGCCCGCGGCGCACAGGGCAGCAAGTACGACTAAGAAGACAATCCGTTTCAATTGGCAGTTTCCTCTGCATTGGGAAGAATCACGGTCTTCCCTCCCGCCCAGCGACGGGCCGTATCCAACGCTTCCGCGGCTTGACCCAGCGGGAACTTGTGGGTGATCCCGGCTTCAAACTTCGCCCGCAATCCGGGCTCATTTTCCAGCAGACGGATCGCCCGGTCCACATGCCTTGGTTCAAAACCCCAACTGCCGATGACACGCAACTGTTTCCGCGTGATGGTGTGCGGATTAAACGGAATATTCCCGGCATCCGCATACTGGCCGAGCACCACAAACTGACCACCATCGCGGCAGAGGACGATCCCCTCATTGACCGCATCAGGATGCCCAACGCACTCGATCACCTGATCGGCACCGTGCGGTCCCACAACCTCGAGAGCCGCTTGCTGTCTCGCTTCAGCCGTGGGCAATTCCGCGATATCAATCACAGCCGAAGCACCAAAACCCAGAGCAAGATCCAGGCGGTGTTTGGGACCGCCAATGGCCACGATCTTCGACGCGCCCGCCGCCTTGGCCACCACCACGGCAGCCAAACCAACCGGCCCGGTTCCTTGGACAATGACCGTGTCGCCCCATTCGAGCGGCGCACGCTCAGAGGCATGAATCGCCGTCGTCAAAGCGCAGCCGGCACCGATTAGCGACTCACTCGACACACTGTCCGGGATGCGGAATATCGCCGTCCCGGCGCGCAACAGAATCTTCTCCGCGTAGCCGCCCCGCAAGTGTGGCGCATCGCTCGAACAGTAACTGATTCCATAGGCCTTGCGCGTCAAGCAGCGCGTCGGCTGCTTCTTCATCCGGCAGTAATAACATTCCCCGCAGCTGATGGAACTGGCCCAGGTGACGCGGTCGCCCACCTGCAGCGGTGTCCCCCGCCAATCCAACAGCGGCTCTGACCCCATCCGTTCGATGCGGCCCGCCGTCTCATGCCCCAGAATATTCGGCAGTGGAATCCGCAACTGTCCCAGCCAGAGGTGCACATCGGTGCCGCAGATCCCTGCGATATCGACAGAAACCAGCACCTCACCCGGAGCTAATTGGCCCGGTTCAGGGAATGTCTCCAGCAGCAGAGGCTGTTCAAAACCATTCAAGACCGCCGCACGGACACTCACGACTTCGCCCCCGCACGGGCACACCAGTCAAACAGAAAACGCCATTCGATCATTTGCACACCTTTTGCCACCGCTTCTTCTTCTGATCCACCGCGCCGTTGAGATGTTTCGCAAAAGTCAACGAATTCCGACGGGGCCCATGTATGCGCGGCATCATAGCCAATCTCCCGGGCGGCTGCCGCAATCGA
This sequence comes from uncultured Acidobacteriia bacterium, assembly GCA_903923395.1. Lineage (GTDB taxonomy): Bacteria > Acidobacteriota > Terriglobia > Bryobacterales > Bryobacteraceae > BOG-234. The sequence goes on along the minus strand of CAIXXM010000102.1, from coordinate 84,448 downwards.
GGGAAATACGGGGTGCGTTCCGGCACGCTGAAACCAGTACTTGGCATTCCAGAAATCCCCCTCCATACGGTGCATCACGCCATGCCAGTAACTGCCTTCGCGCGAACTCAAATCCTGCGCGATGCTGTGCGCTTCATCGAGACACCCCAGATAAAGATACAGGGCGCACACCGCTCCCTGCGGCGAACGGCCTTTGGGGAACAAATGACCAGCGGTGAATCGCGCCAGTTCTGCCTTTGCTGCGGGATACCTGCAACCAGCGGGACGCAACTCCTGCAACTCCCTGCCATCCCCGGCCAGCGCCAGGATCTTAGCAACTTCCGCACCGTAAAGAAAAGGCTCGAATTCCATCCCTTCTAACATAGCCAACGCACAAATAAAAAGGGACCGCTGTTGCCAGCGGTCCCTTTTTATTGATTGCTTTGCACGAAAACTTACTTGGCGTTGGGATCCTTCGCCTTGCGTTCCGCCTTGATCTTCATGGTTTCCAGGCTCTTCTGGACCCACGTGTCAGCTTCCTTGATGTCTGCTTCGTAGGCAGTTTTGTCAGCATCCAGATCAGCGCGGTAGCGGATCAGAAGGTTCATGTAAGCCATCGCGTTCTCATACTCAGGGTCGATTGCGAGGGCCTTCTTGACTGCTTCCACACCGGCATCGAGGCTGGCCTTGTACTTCGCGGCAAGTTCGTCACGAACCTTGGGATCTTTGATGGGACCGGGATCTTCCGGCTTCATCTTCAAACCCTGGCGCGCTTCCCGGACCGGCGTGATGAACTGGGTCCAGGCAATGACACCGATCGAGTAGTAAGCTTCCTTGTTATTCGGATCCAGTTCTACGACCTTCTTATTCCACTCGACCGCCTTGTCCCAAGTCTTCATCTGGTAATAAAGATTGGCGAGCGATTGAGTAGCGAGCAGGTTCTTCGGGTCTTCCGACAGAACCTTGCCGAACTCCGTGAGCGCAGCCTCGGCATTCCGCTTGTTGTCCGGGGTATCGGAACCGGGAATGTACTGCTGCACATAGGAGGTGGCCAGGTAGATCCGGGCCGTGCTGAACGTCGGGTCCAGTTCGATCGCCTTTTTGAAGAACTCGGCGGCCTCCTGATACTTCGCGCCCTTGAAGGCGTTCACACCCTGGTTCAGATTGTCGCGTGCCTGGAGTTTCGCGCAACCGGAGTTCATCAGCGCAAGCGCCGCGAGTCCACCGGTCAAAATGATGAGCCGCAAGTGGCGCATTATTTGCCTTCCTCCACTTTCGGTGTCATCAAGCCGACTTTATCGATGCCCGCGAGATGCGCTGTGTCGATAGCCTTGGCGACCACCTGGTATTCCAGATCTGGATCACCCTTCACGAACACGACCTTTTCGGCGCGTGTCTTGAAGATTTCCACCAGACGTTCTTCCAGTTTGTCCCAGGTGATGGGGTCGGAATTCAACTTCACCTGATTCTGCTTATCGATCACGATCACCACGGTGCGGTCATCGGAATTGTTTGGCGGCTGATTCGGGGGTGGCGGCTGAGGTGCAAGCGCGTCCAGACCGTGAGGCTTCACCGGCGAGATCGCCATGAAGATAATCAGCAGCACAAGCAGAATATCAATCATCGGCGTCATGTTGATATCGGCTCTGGGTCCGCCACCGGACCCGCCAACTGCCATTGCCATATTCTTAGGTCTCCTCTCGAAGTTACAAAAACGGTTTCACTACAGGGAGGGGCGGATATTACAAAATCCTGTAACGCTCCACCGGCGCAAGCCCCATGCTCCGGCAGGCACTCCTACATCTTTTCGGCCGGCTTCTTGCCACCTGCGCCGTCGGGACTCTGATCAGCCAAAAGACCCAGCTGGTCCACCCCGCCTGCGCGAAGGTTGTCCACTACGTCTTCTACACGTCCATAATTCGCGCGGGCGTCGGCCTTCAAGTACACCATCTTGTTGGGGCGGTCCTTCAGAAGATCCTTCACGGCAGGAGCAAGATCTTCCGCCTGGGTCTTCTTCAGACCGGGGCTCAGATAGACCTGGCCGTCACGCGTCACCGCGATTACAACCGCATCTTCTTTGTCCGCATCCGCCATGGTCACAGGGTTGCGTACCTGAACAAGATCCAGCGGCACTGTCTTCGACAGCATCGGCGTGATCACCATGAAGATGATGAGAACCACGAGCATCACGTCGACCATCGGCGTGACGTTGATATCGGCTACTGGAGGAGGAGCCTTTTTCTTTTCCATTGCATTGTCTCCTTCACCGCCGGGCCACATCCGGACCGGTGCGGTTCGAACTCATTCCTGAATCATGCAAGAGGTTCCCGGAGTGCGCTGCTTTTCGACGCACCCCGTAACCTGTCCACTCGCAGCAACTTCTGAAAACTACTTGCGGGCCTTGATGGCCTGCGCGCGCTTCAGGAAGTAGTCGACCAGTTCCGAGCTGGAGTTGCCCATTTCGACGTCAAACGCTTCGAGACGGCCGGAGAAGTAGTTGAACATCCACACAGCGGGGACGGCGACGAGCAGACCGAAAGCGGTAGTAACGAGCGCTTCCGAAATACCGCCGGCGATCGCGCCGATACCGGGCGATTTTTCCGCAGCCATCGTCTTGAACGCGTTGATGATGCCGACGACGGTTCCGAACAGTCCGACGAACGGAGCGGAAGAACCGATGGTGGCCAGTGCGCTGACACCGCGCTTCAGTTCAGCGTGCACGATAGCTTCGGCACGTTCCAGAGCGCGCTTGGACGCTTCCACTTCCTCGCCCGAGATTTCGGTCGAAGCCTGGTGAGCGCTGAATTCCTGCAGACCTGCAACAACAACTTTCGCGAGGTGGCTCTTCTTGTAACGGTCAGCGATCTTGATCGCTTCGTCCAGCTTGCCATCGCGCAGCGCGCCGGCCACTGCCGGAGCGAACGCACGACTCTGCTTACGGGCGGCGCTGAACGCCATCAAACGGTCGATCATCACACCAATCGACCAGGCCGACATCAGGAACATCACGATGACGACCGCTTTCGCGAGCGTACCCATCTGTGTCCAGAGGTGGCCGATGTCCCAACCCGGTGCTCCCGCTTCCTGCAACAGCATGAAAGCCCAAACCTGTGTCTGTAAAAGCATTTTCTCTTCGTCTCCTGCGAGTAGATTGAATTAGTCAGCGACGCTATCTTTGCTCTGTCCGTTACTACTGGTTCAGCGTAAAGTTCACGTCAATCGTCGTGATCACTTCCACCGGCTCCCCGTTGAGAAGCGTCGGCTGGTACTGCCACTGTTGCACCGCTTGCAGGGCCGCCTGGATTAGCAGGGGCGGACCACTGATCGTCTGCAAATTCTGAATCGTGCCGTCCTTGCCGATAACGGCCTGGAACTTCACGGTCCCGGAAACACGGGCCGCTTTCGCGAGCGGAGGATACACCGGCTTCGGCTGGCGGATCAGCTTCGCAGCCATGACGTTGCCGCCAATCTTCTGCGGGCCGGCCGGCTTCGGCGGCGGAGGAGCATCCTTCTTCACGGGCGGGGGAGGAGGAGGCGGAGGCGCCGCGGAGGGCAGACCACCGATGATGCCGCCAAGGACACCACCAGCCTGACCGCCAGGCACACCACCGGGAACACCGCCAACCACACCTGCGGCTGCCGGCAATTCCTCTTCCTTAATCATCTTTACTTCTTTGGGCACGGTCTTCGGTGCCGTCAAAACATTCATGTCGAACTGGCGCTTGATGACCTTCACGGCCTTCACAGCAGCCGGCGGCGGGGGCGGCGGAGGAGGAGGCGGCGGAGGTGCCGTCAGGAACGTTGTCAGCTGCGCCTTCGGCAGCGCGTCGAAATAGATCAGCGGGATGATGACGAGAATGAATACGATCAGTGCCTGGACGCCAAGCGAAATGAAAATCGTCCAGCTCTTATTCGTTTTTCCTACACCGTCCACGAACGTTTGGTCGAACATGTTGTCCTCTTCAAACCAAAATTTTTCAAACCAAAAAACAACAACAACCCCGCAGTGGTTACCGCAGTTGCAGCAGTTTACCGCTGCTTACGCCGCTTGTCGGCGAAACCGTGCCAGAACACTACAATCGGGCTCGCTACGAACACCGACGAGTACGTTCCAATCAGAATACCTACAACCAGTGCAAAAGAGAACCCGTGCAACACAGGACCGCCGTATAAAAACAGCGCGAGCACCGTTAAAAACGTCAACCCTGATGTCATGACCGTCCGGCCCAGCGTCTGATTGACACTCCGGTTGATCACGTCCGTTAATGTCTCCTTGCGGTTCGCCCGGAGATTTTCGCGGATACGGTCGAAGATCACGATCGTGTCATTCATCGAATAACCGACCAGCGTCAACAGAGCCGCCACAACTGTCAGGGAAATTTCTTTGTCGAAAAGTGAGAAGAGACCAATCGTGATGATCGTGTCATGGAAGACCGCGATTACTGCGCCCAGACCGTAGATCCATTCGAACCGGAAACCAATGTACACCATCATGCCGGCCAGTGCCAGTAGTGTTGCATTGATTGCCTGCGAGCGAAGGTCAGCGCCCACCTTGGGGCCCACAATCTCACCGGCGCGCGCGGCCGTGTACTGTGCAGGGTAACACTCCTGCTTGATCACGGACAAGACCTGGGGAGTAACTCCCTTCACGCCACTCACTTCATCGAGCGACTTCAACAACCCGCCCTTCTGATCCCTTGCCGCCATGACCGCAGCAGCCAACTCCCCGACCTGCGGATCAGACAGCGCAACGCCTGCGCGCTGCAATGGATCACGCAACCGGGCAGCCAATTGGCCCGAACTTGCATTGTTCACATCCAGCTTGGTGCTGGACGGATCTCCAAACGTCGCGGCCAGGGTGTCGAGAATGATCTGACGGTTCTTCGAGAGCGCTTCGTTATCCGCACCCTCCGTCCCGATTTCGACCTCATTCGAACCCGACTCGAACGTTTGCACCGTGGGAGGATTCGACAGCTTCTTCGACAGAACTGCGCGGATCTTTTCGACATCCGGTGTGTTCTGGAACTTCGCCGTCATCACCATGCCGCCCTTGAATTCGATCCCGTACCGCGGACCTCCCTTCACGGCGAGACTCGCCAACCCCGCGACCGTGAGGATCAGCGAGGCAATAATGAAGGGCCATTTCTTCCCGAGGAAGTCAAAATTTGTGTTCTTAAATAATTCCATCGATCACTGCCTGCCCGTTCTTGCGGGCGGGACGGTGCCACTTGAGTACATTGACACCGCCGGTTTCAAATTTGTTCCCGAATTCCTGAATCAAAAACAACTAAATGCTCATCGTCTTCACCGGCTTGCCCCCGGCGAATTCAAAGTCGAAGATGACCTTCGACACGAACACCGCCGTGAAGACGTTTGCCAGCAGACCAATGACCAGCGTCACCGCAAAACCACGCACCGGACCCGTCCCGAACAGGAACAGGAACAGGCACGAAACAATCGTCGTTACGTGGGTGTCCACAATCGTCCACCACGCTTTGCCGAAGCCCGCATCCACCGCCGCAAGCACCGTCTTGCCAGCCCGCAACTCTTCCCGGATACGCTCGAAAATCAGCACGTTGGAGTCAACCGCCATACCGATCGTCAGAATGATACCTGCAATGCCGGGCAGCGTCAGAGTCGCCTGGAAGTAACACAGTGCAGCCATCAGCAGAATCGTGTTCAGCAACAGTGCCAGCACAGCGTTCAGACCGGACTTCTTGTAGTAAATCAGCATCACAATGATGACCGCCGCCAGCCCCGCAATGCCCGCCGCAATCCCCTGCTTGATCGAATCTGCACCGAGCGACGGACCCACCGTGCGCTCCTGCAAATACTTGATGCCGGCGGGCAGTGCACCCGTCTGCAGCACCAGAGCAAGATCCGAGGCTTCCTGCTGCCCGGCCAGACCATTGATCCGGCCTGAGTCGCTGATGGCGCCCTGAATGGTGGCCACGCTGCGGATCTGATTGTCCAGAACCACCGCCAGCCGGTTGCCGATGTTTGATTCCGTGTAGCGCTGGAAGCGGCGTCCACCTTCCTGTGAAAGGGTAAAGCCGGTTTCCCAGCGTGCTCCGCCCGAATCGGGATCAGAGGCCGCACGCGCACTGCGCACATCCTGCCCTGTCACCACAGGGGTCCGGGAAACCATGTACCAGGAACCGCCGGGGTTGCCTTCCCCGCGGGGATACGGCAGAACTTCCGTGTTAATCGGCAGAATGCCGCCCTTGGACGACAAGGCCGTCTCCAAGCTCGTGAACGGACCCTCTGTGACCGACGTGATCTTTAGCTGTGCCGTGGCACCGATGATGTCCTTCACGCGGGCCGGATCGTCCACACCGGGCATTTCCACCAGAATTTCAGAAACCTGCTCCGGAGCGCCATGCTCCTGGATCGTCGGCTCAGTCACGCCGAGGGCGTTGATACGGCGGTCAATGGTCTGCAGCGCCTGCTGCACCGTACGCCGCTTGAGCTCGATCACGGCCGAGGGCTTCAGCGTGATCCGGTAGTCGTTCCCGTTCACCGGAGTCAAAATCCAATCGGGGTAGCGTTCCGCCACCAGACTGCGGAAAGCAGTGGTCTTCGTGGCATCCACACCGTGGACATTGACCTGAATGTCACCAGCTTCTTGGATGGTCTTCGGATCATTCCGGTCATAGCCACCCACCGAAATGTTTGCCTTGCGGGCGTCTTCTTTCATCAACTCGATCAATTGATCGGCTTCGCCCTTGGCGGCATCCTGCACCTGCACCTGCAGTACGAGATGGCTGCCACCCTTCAGGTCGAGGCCCAAGTGGATGTTGTGCGCCAGATTCTTTTCCAGCTCCGCGCCGGATTTCGGAAGTCCGATGATTCCGAAGACACAGAGCAGCACTGTTGCCACGATGACTGCTGTCTTGATCACCAAATTACGTTGCATGTCGGGATGTTTGCCTTTGTTGCTGAATTACTTCGAACCGTCTGGAACCAGTGCCGTTACCGCCGCGCGGGAGAACTGCAACTTGACCCCATCCGGTTTGACTTTCAGGATGATTGTGTCACTGTCCGCGGCCGTGACCTGCCCCTGGATACCTCCAGAGGTTATCACCACGTCACCGGGCTTCAGGTTGGCCAGCATATCGGCGGTCTTTTTCTTCTGCCTCTGCATGGGCAGAAACAATAGAAAATAAAAGACCAAACCGATGAGGAGGTAGGGCGCGAAGAGCGCAATAGAATTCGTCGGGTTTTGCTGAAGAAAAAGTAGAGGATACACGTCAGGCTTCTATTGCCGCACTGGTCCCGGTCTGGGATCCCCGCGCGGACCGCTGCTTCACTGATTTCAGATATTGGGGGAATTGACCCAATAGGATAGACTGCCTGATCTCCCCCATGATGTCAAGGTAACGGCGCAGATTGTGGCGCGTCGCGAGCGACGAAAACAGGATTTCCCCCGCTTGGAACAGGTGCCGCAGGTAGGCCCGCGAGTAGTTTGTGCATGTATAACAGGAACAATTCGGGTCAAGCGGCCCCGCGTCTTCTTTGTACTGGGCGTTCTTGATGATCACCCGGCCTTCGGACGTAAACAGGTGCCCGTTGCGCGCATTGCGGCTCGGCAACACGCAATCCATCATGTCGATGCCCCTGGCCACATACTCCGGCAATTCATCCGGCATCCCCACTCCCATCGCGTACCTCGGCCTGTCACGGGGTAGAATTCCCTCCGTCGCTTCCACCATTTCGAGCGAAAGCGGCCCGGGCTCTCCCACCGAAAGTCCCCCGACTGCATAGCCGTCCGCATCGAACTCCAACATCCGTTCCGCGCACTCCCGCCGCATGGCCGGATACATGGAACCCTGCACAATCGGAAACAAGGCGTGTTTCGTGGGAATTTGGCTGATCCGCTGCCGGTAATGCACGAAGGCCTCGCGCGCCCAACGGATCGTGCTCTCCATCGACTTCCGTGCATAAGACTCTTCTGAGGGATACGGAGGGCACTCGTCCAGCACCATCATGATGTCGCTGCCGAGGGCAAGTTGCACATCGACCGTCGATTCCGGGGTGAACCGGTGCCGGCTGCCATCCAGATGGGATTGGAACGTGACACCGCCCTCATCGATCTTGCGCAATTCACTGAGACTGAAGACCTGGAAGCCGCCGGAATCGGTTAGAAGTGCTCCGGGCCAGTTCATGAACTTGTGCAGGCCACCCAGCCTTTGGATCAACTCATGCCCCGGGCGCAGGTAAAGGTGGTAAGTGTTCCCCAGAATAATCGGGGCCTTCACTTCCTCCCAAAGCTCACGCTGGTTGAGCCCTTTGACGGTCCCCTGGGTACCCACAGGCATGAATATGGGAGTAGGAATATCCCCATGCGCGGTATGCAGAATTCCCGCACGCGCACGCGTCTCCGGGCATTCCTTGAGGAGTTCAAACGTCACCTGTCCTAACATAAAAGCCCCATAAAGAAAGGGGACAGGCACCAATTCTTTACGCTGCCATTACATTCCAGAGAAGCCACCGTCCACCAGCAGATCCGCCGCGGTAATGAAGCTCGCCTCATCCGACGCCAGGAAAAGAATCGGGTTCGCCAGTTCCCGCGCTTCCGCCACGCGCTTCAGCATATGCAACCCGGCATTCTCGTCAATCCACTGCTGCCGCGTCTTGCCCTGTTTAATCCACTCCCGCTCACTCGCACTCGTCAGGACCACACCGGGCAGCACGCTGTTGACCCGGATATTGAACGGTGCCAGATCGAGCGCCATGCACTTGGACATCTGCAGGATTGCCGCCTTGCTGGAATTGTAGGTCGCGAAATTGGATTGCGCCATCAACGCCGACTTCGACGACACGTTCACAATCGCGCCCCTGCCGCGCTTCTTGATCTCAGGAATCGCGTACTTCGAAACCAGCGCTGTGCCGAGCACATTCACCCGCAGCACTTTCTCCCAATCCTCGACCGTGGCATCTTCGACGCTGCGCGTCGTGAAATTCGCCGCGTTGTTCACCAGGATGTCTACGCCGCCGAACCGTTCCACCGCCAGTTGGGTGATCTTCTGCGCGTCTTCGTCTTTGGAAATATCGCAGGCAATCGTCGCGCACTCGCCTCCCGCTTCGGCCACCTGCTTCGCCGTCACCTCCAACAGAGGCGCGAGCAGGTCAACCAACACTGTCTTCGCCCCTTCCTCCGCAAACCTTATGGCAGTAGCCTGGCCGATGCCAGCCCCCGCACCCGTGATGATCGCTATTTTATTGGCGAGACGCATGTTTTCAGTCCGAACAAACTTTCATGATACAGCCGAGACGCAAAAAAGCCGGACGGGGTTCCCCCGTTGGAGGTCTCCCGTCCGGCTTATTTTAACGCTTAAGGAACCAGAGCGCTACTTCGTGACCACCGGAGCCAGATCGCGGCTCGCAATCACTTTGTCGATCAGTCCGTATTCCACAGCCTGCTCTGGACTCATGATGTAATCGCGGTCCACGTCGCGGGCCACCTTCTCGATATCGTGGTTGCTCGCATCCGCCAGGATCTTGTTCAACATTTCCCGCATGCGGAGGATTTCCCTCGCGTAAATGTCGATGTCCGCCGCCTGACCAGCCAGACCCTGCATGGAGGGCTGGTGGATCATGATCCGCGAATTCGGCAGGCTGAACCGCTTGCCCTTCGTACCCGCCGCCAGCAGAACAGCCCCCATCGAGGCCGCCTGGCCGACGCAGATCGTGACGATGTCAGGCCGCACGAACGCCATCGTGTCCAGGATGGCCAAACCCGCGGTGATCGAACCACCGGGCGAGTTGATGTAGATCGAGATATCCCGTTCCGGATCCTCCGCTTCGAGGAACAGCAACTGAGCGATAACCAGGTTCGCCACCTGGTCATCAATCGGTGTTCCGAGGAAGATGATGTTTTCTTTCAAAAGCCGGGAGTAGATGTCGTAGGCCCGTTCACCCCGCGACGTCTGCTCCACTACCATGGGAACCAGCAATTGTGTACCCTTTCCTTTCTCTTATTACAAGAGATGTCCGCGGCGGCAACGACGATTCCTTTGCGCCAAACGCACAAATCCCAATATATCCCGAATACCCGTCAGTCAGCCTACCGCAGCGTCTCCACCAGCAATTCCAGCGCCCGCGCCATCCGCTCCGTCTCCATATTCAGCAGCGAATACGGACCACCTGCCAGGCCGCCCTCCGGCATCACAGGTACCTCCACCTCATCCTCACGCCCCGCGCGCTCACGGCGCAAGACCTCGCCCACGCCGCTCAGACACCGGTCCACCGCATCTTCAAACGACCGGAACGCCTCCGTGTCACAGGCCCGCCGCTCCTTGGGCAGCGCTGCCTCCAGGGCCATCACGCACTTCACGAAATCATTGGCCTTTGCCAGCACCGCATTCAGTACCGCAAGCTCTTCGCGGCTCGTGACCGGCTCCACGGAAGCACGGTCCAGTGACGAAGTAGCATTCACCCGTGCCACACGCGCCGCATGACGCATCGCATCCAGTTCCGCCGACTTCCCCGCCCCCCGGTAGACATCCATCGTCTGCCGGAAATATAACCGGTAGGCCTCCAGCAAATCCGCCAGCATCGGCCGCAGCTTTTTCTTCTCCCACGTGGGCCACAGCGCATAACTCAACAGCGCCAGCACCCCGCCCACCACCGTATTTGCCGCCCTGGGACCAATCACATCCTTCGGTGCCACACCGGTGCCCGCGATCATGAGCACCACCACGGCCGTGATCGTCACCGCGACGAAGCCATAATTGCCCGGACCCAACCAGCGCATCAGGAACGTCAACGCGGCCACGAATACAATGTGCGTCCAAACGCCTTCCGGTGACGCATGGAACAGCAGCGTGGCCAAAGTGAGCCCCGCCATCGTACCGAAGATCCGCAACACACCCCGGCTGAACGTGGCGCTGAAATCCGGCTTCAGCACGATCCCGATCGTCATCGGCACCCAGTACGGCCGCCCCAGGTGCAGCAGACGCCCCGCCGCGTCGCCCGCCGCAATACACATCGAAAGCCGAACCGCATGGCGGAAGATCGCCGATTCCAAACTCAGATTCGCCAGCAGCACCGCCGCGCGGCCCTTGAACCGCAGCCGCCACGGCACCGCAGGCAGCAGCGCCTTTGGCACCTTCACACCGGCCGCAACCGCCTTCAAGAGCAGTTCCAGCACACCATCCATCTGCTGCGTGAGCGTCTCCAACTGCCTGGCCACATCGCGCATCATCGCCGCAATGAACGTCGAATCCTGCGGCACGGGCTGGGCGCGGAAGACCTGCGCCAGACGGCGCGTTTCCGCCAAATCGGGCTGGTTGGAATAATCCGTGGCCGCAATGCCGTGCGCCAGCAATTTGAGACTGCCCTCGTAGTGCCGCGTGAAGGAGTCGAGCGCATCTACTGCCTGATGATTCGCGCGGTGCTCCACGGGGTCCTGCGGCAGTTCCCGGTCAATCCGCCGCCGCAGACGCACCAGCACCAGCAAACTGAGCCGGATGCGTTCGGCATACTGGACCAGTCCCAGCAAGCGCTCCGCCTGGTCCGTGCGGTCATTGGTCAGGCTGTTCAGCGTTAGCAGCGCCGCGTTCATCTGCGTGGTGGCAGGCGGCTCACCAGTCACCTTGGCGATCGACCCCGCAATCTCCGCCAGCGCCGCATACAAATTCGAAAGCGCCCGCCGCTCTGGCGCGTACGGCCTGGCCGGCCACAGCAGGAACGCCGACCCCGTCTGCAGCAGTCCACCGGCCATGGCCAGCAATCCGGAAAGCGCCGCATCCCCCACGGTCATGGACTGTGATGCATAGACGCACAGCGTAAACAGGCTGATATTCCCCACGTCCGCCGCCGCAGTGCCCAGCGAACCCAGCATGCCCACCGCGAAGGCCCACAGCAGGGAGATCGAAATGGCCAGCGCGTGGTTCTTGCCCATCGACGCCCCGGCGAACACTGCAAACCCGCACATTACACTCGCGGCCAGCATCTTCTGCAGACGCCGCTTGTAGGGTTCGTGGCCATCCGCGAAGGACGCGTTGATCGCCCCGGAAGCGGCAATCAACCCCTTGCCCGGCGAACCCAGCAGTGCCCCGATCACCAGCGGAATCGTAATGCAAAGCGCATTGCGCGCAGCCATCGCCGCACTGACGTCCGAGGCATCAAACCGCGTCAGTGTGTTCCAGAAACTCTTCCAGACAGGCAGCGGCTTGGCAGCTTCAGACACTTACTTGACTTTCGGAAATACAATGGGCAAAGCATCTTCTGACGTGAACATGCAGCGGGCGTTATGTCCGCAGAGATGCACCATCTTGACCTCATGCTTCGCGGCGTATTTCTCATTGACATATTTCGCGAACGCTTCCCCGCGGGCGAGTCTCGTCGGACCCTGCGCCATCGCCGGACAAGACCCGTCAAACCCGCCCAGCGGCAGAATGTCGATCTCACCCAGCAGATACACCACACTGCGCTGCGCCAGTTGCTTTTTCAATACATCATCGGCAATCTGCGCCGTGTACCCGGTCCGCCCGTCCAGACCATAGGGCCACTTATTGAACGTGGTGCAGTTCCTGCCATCACTAAAACCACCAGGGCGCGTTGCATCCAGATAGGCATAACTGGAAGGGTTCGAGACCACATAGAGCACCGGAACTCCGAGTGAACCGTGCACCTTGTTCGCCATCTCATAGCGGGTTACATACTGTCCGCTGGCCGAGTGCCCCGCCAGCACGATCTGCTTCAAGTTCGGAAACACCGCCTTATTCGCCAGCTTTTTCAGAATCTCATCCGCAAAATCATAGGAAGTTACTTTCGGATCACTCACGGAAGTGCCGCCGGACCGCCAGCTGTCACCGCTGCAACTCCAGTTCACTTCACCCTTATCCAGAGTATCTTTGCAATTCCGGTCATTGGATCCAAAACGGGGTGCAATGACAATGGTGTCTTCCAGCGCCCCCGCCAGAAATGCCGCCGAAACCGCCGTCCGGAAGTATTGGTCCGCATCCCGGCTTGCCCCGTGCACCATCACGAAGGCGCGCTCGATCTTCGTATTCTTCACGGTCAGCGGATAAGTCCGGTAGAACATCGAACGCGATGCCCCGCCCCCGAAAGTAATCCACTCCGTACATTTCGCCGTGCCTTCGATACAAGGCTGTGCGAGCGCTGTGACCGCAGTGAGAATGGACAAGAAAAGTAATTTCATAGAGGTATGTTCCCGTGTTTCTTGCGGGGCATCGTGTCGACCTTCGTCTCCAGCATCCGCAATGCGCTGATCAAACGCTTCCGCGTCTCCCCCGGCTCAATCACATCATCCACAAAGCCCTGCTCCGCAGCCACCCAGGGACTCGCGAAACGGTCCTTGTACTCCTGTACCTTCTCTTCTCTCGAGGCCCCGGCCTGCAACTCGCGCCTGTAGATGATATTGACCGCGCCCTCCGCGCCCATCACGGCAATCTCTGCCGTTGGCCAGGCGAAATTCACATCGGTCCGCAGATGCTTCGAGCCCATCACGCAATACGCGCCACCATAGGCCTTGCGGGTAATCACAGTTACCTTCGGCACCGTCGCCTCGGCGTAGGCGTAGAGTAACTTCGCGCCATGCCGGATAATGCCACCGAACTCCTGCTCTGTACCCGGCAGGAAACCCGGCACATCTTCAAAGGTCACAATCGGAATATTGAACGCATCACAGAAGCGCACAAACCGCGCGCCTTTCACCGAAGAGTTGATATCCAGGCAACCCGCCAGTACCGCCGGTTGATTCGCCACGATGCCCACAGAGCGGCCATCCAGCGTGGCGAAGCCAACTACGATATTTCCGGCAAAGTGCTCATGGACCTCAAAGAACCGTCCATCATCCACCACGCGCCGGATCACTTCCTTCATGTCGTAAGGAACGTTCGATTCCGCCGGCACCAGCGTATTCAGCGCCGCATCCGCACGGTCCACCGGATCACTGGTCACACGCCGCGGCACATCATCGCGGTTGTTCTGCGGAATATAAGTCAGCAGCTCCCGGATCATCTGCACGCACTCAGCATCATCCTGCGCGATGAAGTGCCCCACGCCGGAAACCGAGTTATGAGTCTCCGCACCGCCCAGCTTTTCCTTGGTAACGTCCTCATGCGTAACTGTCTTGATCACGTCCGGCCCGGTGACGAACATATAACTCGTCCCGGCCGTCATAAATACAAAGTCAGTAATTGCCGGCGAATAGACAGCCCCGCCCGCGCAGGGCCCCAGCACCGCACTGATCTGCGGAATCACACCACTCGCCAGAGTATTGCGCAGAAAGATATCCGTGTAGCCCGCCAGACTCAGCACGCCTTCCTGAATCCTGGCCCCGCCGGAATCATTCAGTCCGATCACAGGACACCCGGTCTTCATCGCAAGGTCCATCACTTTGCAGATCTTCCGCGCGTTGCTTTCGGAAAGCGACCCGCCGAACACCGTAAAGTCCTGTGCGAACACGTAGACAGGACGCCCGTGAATCCGTCCAAAACCAGTCACGAAGCCGTCGCCTGGGATTACCTGCTGCTCCATGCCGAAGTCACGGCAACGGTGCTGCACCAGTTTGTCGAGTTCCTCAAACGTGCCTTCGTCGAGCAGCAGTTCGATGCGCTCCCGCGCCGCGAGTTTGCCCTCTTTATGCTGTTTTTCCCGACGTTCCGCGCCGCCACCCTCTTCGGCGGCGGCATGTCTCCTGCGAAGTTCCGCGAGCCGGTCCATTGGTTGCCGGCTTAGCAGTCCTGATGACCCGCGAAGAAGTGGTCAATCTCGGCCTTGTGTGAGATGGCAAGCTTCGTCGAAAGCTCACGCATTTCAGACTTCGGCATCGGCTTGAAGTTCTTCACAATGTTGACGTTCTCTTCAATCATTTCGATCGCCGGCATCCCCACCACACAGAGCGAAACCGGCAGCGAGAGCGCGTACTGGATCAGCTTGCCGCTCGGCAGCTTGTTATTCAAATACTCCTGCGCGAAGACCTTCATCGCCACAATGCCGAGGTTCTTCTTCACCGCCACGGGCAGCGCAATCTTTTCAAAGCTGGTGGTCAGTTCGGGGTTGATGACCATGCCGCCGCTGCCGCTCTTCATGCCAGCCAGTGCCACATTGAGTGCCATCTGGGTGCAATCAAACGGATGCCGCGTCAATGCATCGGCCAGCACCACGGGGTCCGTATGCGAACTGATGCCCACGTTGCGGATCAAGCCCTCTTCCTTCGCCTTCAGGAAGGCCTCAATCACGCCACCCTTGGCTTCAGCGCGCGCCAGATCATCGGCACCCGCAATCTGATGCACGTGGACCAGATCGATGCGGTCCGTCTGCAGCCGCTTCAGACTGCCTTCCAGAATGGCCCGCGCCTTCGACCCATCCCGTTCCGCAATCTTCGTGGTCAGCCAAACCCCGTTGCGGCGGCCCTTCATCGCCATGCCCACGCGGGTCTCACTCAGCCCGTTGCCATAGCTGAAGGCCGTGTCGTAATACGTGATCCCGAGGTTGATCGCCTTCTCCAGGGCTGCCAGCGCCTTATCCTCGTCCTTATACATCAGGAAGCGGCTGCCGCATCCCATGGCAAGAATCGAAACCCGCTGCCCTGTCTTGCCGAAAACGCGCGTCGGCAGTGGAGTATTGTGCGGACCCTCCGCAGGCGCGGCATTCAAAACACCCGGCACGGCGGCTGCGGCAGCGGCGGTGCCCAAAAATTCACGGCGCGAAATCGACATAGCTCTAGAGACTCCTCTGGGTCAGTTTACAGCGGAAAGAAACTTCGCGACATTCTCATTCAGAAACTTCGCGTCCGCCGGATTGCTCGCCGCCCCCGCCGTGTGTCCCCACAAGGACGGAATCGGCATCAGCGTCACTTTCGGAATGAACTTCGCTTCATAGCGGGCGTCGCCCACAGGGAAATACATGTCGGTCTCCGAAGGCATATAGAGCACCGGAACCTGTATGGAACCCAGCGCCTTCGCCAGATCACCGTTGAAGCCCGGCGTGGTGCCGACGTCATGCTTCTCCCACGTGCGGCACTGCAGAATCAGGTTGTTGGCGTCCGCGCCCGGAATAAAGCGGTCCCGGAACCGCGTCATGGTCTGCTCAAACGTCACACCCGGCCGCGACTTCCACAACTCATCCCGCCACCACTGCTGCGAATACAACCAGCCAGCCCACACCATGCCAAACGCCGAAAGCCCCTTCACGGGAGGCGTCTTGTAATCGCCGTTTTCAAACGAAGGGTCCGCCGTGATCGCCGCAATCTGCCCTTCCAGCCGGATCACCCCATGTGGATGACACTTCGCCGTGCCGGACGTGGCCACAATGCGGTCCAGAAACTTTGGATACGAAACCGCCCACTGAAACGCCTGCTCCGCTCCCATGGAAAACCCGATCACCGCCTGCAGATGCGTAATGCCGAACTCTTTGCCCAGCAACTGGTGCACTGCCTCGACGTTGTCGCGTATGGTCATCACTGGAAAGCGCGGCCCATGGAACGGCTCGGGCGTATTGCTCGGTGACGACGACCGGCCATTACCGAACAGTTCGGTCGAAACCAGAAACAGCTTCTCCGGATCCAGCGCCTTCCCCGGACCAATCAGCCACTCATACCCGTGGTAATTCGCCATGTAGTGCGAAGGCAGCAGAATGGCGTTGTCTTTCGCAGCGTTCAGCTTGCCATACGTGCCGTAAACCACCACGGCCTCCGGCAGCACCAAGCCGCTTTCCGTCTTGAAGTTCGCAATCTTGAATTCATGCTGCGTGGAAGCGGGCGGTGCGGCCTGCTGTGCGAACGCAGCCACGGCGAAAAGCAGAAGCCCGGCGGTCTTCATCTAGTTCAACCTCGCCGCGCGGTTCAGCATCTCCAGAGTGACAACTTCCAGCGCTTTCTCATGCGTGGCTTCCAGCCGCACGGGCGCAATGATCCCCGCGTCGTAAGACTGTTTCCAGCGCTCGATGCAAACGCACCAGCCGTCGCCCGGCTTCAGCCCCGGGAAGCCCCACTGCGGGCGAGGCGTAATCAGATCATTCCCCACCGCCTGCTGATGCCGCAGGAACTCCTCAGTTACCAGCACGCACACGGTATGCTTGCCCACATCTTCCGGCCCCGTGTTGCACTTGCCATCGCGATAAAACCCGGTCAGCGGATCAGCGCAGCAGGTCTGCAGCACCCCGCCCAGTACGTTCTTCACCATGGCTTCAGAGTAGCGGATCCGCTTTGCCTTACAATCGGAACAACGTTGGCCGATGCTTACCAAACTCACCATCCGGAACTTCAAACGCTTCGAAACCGTTGAGATTCCCCTGTCCAACCCGGTAGTTTTTGTGGGCCCGAACAACTCCGGTAAGACCACTGCGCTCCAGGCCCTCGCCCTCTGGGAATTGGGCATCCGGCGCTGGAAAGAAAAGCGCTCAGAACGCGGTACTCCAGAAAAACGCCCAGGGGTAACCATCAACCGCCGTGATCTTCTCATGGTCCCGGCACCCACGGCGAACCTGCTTTGGAAAAGCCGCAGTGTCCGCCATGTAGAACGGATCAACGGCAAACAGCAGACGCAGAACATCCGGATCGACATCATCGTCGAGGGAAACACAGCGGGCAGAGATTGGAAATGCGGACTTGAGTTTGACTTTTCGAACGAAGAATCATTCTTCTGCCGCCCGCTCCGCACCGAAGAGAACGGCGAAGTGAAGCGTATGCCCGTGCCCGAAGAGGCTTACAACGTTGAGGTCGCCTTTCTTCCGCCAATGTCCGGACTCGCCTCGAATGAGACGCTGCTGAACGCGGGGGCCATCAATGTGCGGCTCGGCGAAGGGCGTACCGCGGAAGTTCTTCGCAATCTCTGTTATGCCATGCTGGACCGCCCGGATACCTGGCATCAGTTAGTCGAAGACATCCAGCGTTTGTTCCAAGTCAAACTGCAGCCACCCGCATATATTCCCGAGCGCGGCGAAATTCAGATGAGTTATCAGGACACGGACGGAACCGAGCTCGACCTCTCCAGTTCCGGGCGCGGCCTGCAGCAAACGATTCTGTTGCTGTCTTATCTGTCGCTTCATCCCCGCGCTGTACTGCTCCTGGATGAACCGGATGCACACCTCGAAATCCTGCGGCAGCGGGACATTTACCGCTTGCTGGCGGACACCGCCCGGGCGACGGGAGCACAAGTTATCATCGCCAGCCACTCGGAAGAAGTCCTGAAACAGGCAGCCGATACTAATCCGGAAAGCGTAGTCGCGTTCCTCGGCAAACCGCACCGGATTGGTGTCGGCAGGGCATCTATCCTCCGTAAAGCACTCGATACTTTTCCTTTTGACCACTACTATCAGGCCGAACAGAAGGGCTGGATACTCTACCTGGAGGGCCGAACCGACCGCGACATCCTCGAAGCCTTCGCCCGCAAACTGAAGCACCCCGCCGCCTCCGCACTCCAGTCCCCATTTCTCTATGCCACCGGCAACCAGCCCAATAACGCCCGAGAACACTTTAACGCGCTCGCTGAAGCGAAACCCGACCTCGTCGGCTTTCTCCTGGTTGACCATGACGCTAAAGGCTTACAAGACCGCGAAAGCCTGACCGAAAGAAAGTGGTCCCGCCGCGAAATTGAAAACTACCTCTGCCAGCCGGAAACATTGGAAGCCTTCGCTGCATCGTTCTTTGAGTCACAGGGCGCTGGTCCCTTGTTCAGCGATTCAGATGCCGCGCGCGCCATCTCCGCCATGCGCCAAGCCGTCGCAGACTACGTCATCCCTGCCGCGCTGCGTGACCGCACCGATCCCTGGTGGAACACAGTAAAAGCAAGCGATGATTACCTCGACAAGGTGTTCCCGCGCTTCTTCCAAATTCTGGGCCTTCGCCCCGACTTCACCAAAGCAGACTACTACCGACTGGTCCCTTTCATACCCAAGGAACTCATCTCGCCCGAAATCAACTCAGTTCTGGATGACATCGCAGCAGTTGCGGCCAAAGCACCCGCATAACCCGTCTCAGCGCCGCCGCACTGGCCCCCTCCACCCAATCCCTGACGCCGTCGCCAGCGAATAAACAATCACCACCACCGAACACGGTATCGCCAGCAGAAACAGCGCCCAAAACACCTTACCCGCCCATCGGCGAAACGAACGCCTCCGCCTTCTTCGCACCATGGCGGTCCCAACCCAACTCCCTCCGTCAGGTTGCAACCGCCATGTGCGGATTCACACAGGCCAAAGCACTACGCCGCTAAATCGAGCTCCGCGTGCTCCACCGCATCCCGGATGTTACTCTGTCCCTCAATAGCAACTTCCACCACTTCGGCATTCCCCGTCGCATAACCCGCCTCGCAGATATTCTTCAGCAGCGCCTCCGGATTCTTATCCTGCAGGTACTGCGACCACGCCCCGGCATAGCGCCTCGGCGACTTCGTAAAAAACTCTGTATACGCCGTCAGCGATTCCTCCAAATTCCGATAACTCGCAAACCACCGCGACATCTTATACCGGCACCTCCCGTTCCCCAAATCCGCCACCTTCACCGCCGTCGCCCGCTCGTCCGGACGGAACCCAGCCAACTGCGCCGCGGTAACATCCTCATGCGTCGCGCAAAACTTCGCCGGACCAGCCTCCGGATTCCGCGTAATCCCCCAGTAGTTATAAGTCCCCGTCTCTTTCGTCCACCATGCCGATTCATTCGCCGACATGGCCAGAGTTACTGCTGCGGGAAATCCCGTCGCCTTCTCCACACTTACCGCCGCCTGCGCCATCTCTTTCATCAAAGGACTGTTCTCATAAGTAGTCATCTGGACTGCTCCTCACCGCACCGTTACGGTCGCGGTGTTACTGTTGGAGCCGCCCACATTGAGCTGGACGGGGTAGTCACCCGGCAGCAGCGGGGGGACTTGGATATTGATTTGGTAGAGCCCGGCATATCCCGGAGTCAAACCCGCGAACTGCACAATCGCGTTCTGCCCTCCGACCGTCGCCGTCACCGCACCAGTTACATACGAAAGCGGGAAGCCCGCTGCCGCGCCAGGATCCAGCGGCGGATCCACCGCCCCCAACCCCGTCGCATAAACCGCCAGAACCGTTCCCGCGGCAGCACCATTGCCCACTGCATTCACCGTGCCATCCTGATTCACCGCCGCCGCCCTGCCCTGCCCCAGCAGGAAGATCCCGGGCCCGGCCGGCTTCACCGGAAAACTCTTCGCCGCCACCTGCGCCCCTGCCGAAGTCACCGTCAAGACCGCATTCCCGGACACCGAAAACGGCATCTGGAAATTGATCTGCCCCGGCCCTGCATACAAGAGCGGCACAGCCACAGCATTGACAGACACCGTCGATCCAGCCAGCACCGTTGGCAGCGGGAAACCTTTCGCCGTATCCACTGTCGCCGCCAGCCCCGTGCCATAGATCGTCGCGATCGCCCCCGGTGCCACGCCCGACGCATCCCCGCTCGCCGAATTCACCACCGATGGACCCAAGCCCGCCAGCAACCCATAAGTCACCAGCGCCGTTTGCGTCCCTGCATAAACCTTGCCGTTCGCCACCGTTGGCACGGAAAACTTCACCGTCCCGCCAATCGCATCCCGGTTCTTGTTCTGGTCTGAGTTATATAACTCCTTCGCCAGATTCGTCGCATCATAGGCCCGCAACTGCCCGCCGGGGTCCAGCGCCCATACAATGCCGTTCGACGTCCCATTCGCGGAGACCGTTGGCACACAGCCCGGGAAGCCGAACAGCGTCGGACCCTCTGACGTACGGAAGGTCGAAACCTTCGCATTGACCACCGAAAACGCCTTCAACGCATCATGCACACCGCAGTAATAGATCGTGTTATTGAAGTAAGCCGGATTCCCGTAAATTGAATTGATCGCCCCCTGCGGAATCGATTGCACAATCTGACTGTCAGAACCGTTGTTGAACTTACCCATGTTGTCCCGGTCAATCAGATACATGCGGCCTTCTTTGCCCGCCCCGGTCATCAGATGGGGATGATCCACGGAGCCCGCTTCATCCCCCAGTAACGCCACACCGGTCGAACCCACATCCAGGTCCCGGTTATTCAAATCCACATAATTGAACGGTGTGAAGTAATCGGCTAACTTCAACCCGCCCGCCGTGGAAAGCTTCAGGTAACTCTCCCCATCATCCAGCCCGTTACCAGCCGAATCAAAGGTCCCGTTCCCGCCCACCAGATACATATTCCCCGAGGCGTCGACCGCTGGAGCCGCGCCGCCCGCCCAGAACGACGCCATGTTGCCATTCGGCGTGTTGTTATAAACCGCTGTCTGCTTCAAACTGACCGAGTCATAAGCCATTACCCACCCGTGATACTTCCCCAGATCACAGTGGCTCGCCCAAGCGGTATAGACATTCCCGTTCAGCAGCACCAGGCCCGTCCGCTGCTTGTAATTCTTGGACACGAACGTGACACTCTGCCCGCCATCCGCTGTCCCGGGCACCGACGCCTGAATCACCACCGGACTGTTCGGCCGCTCCGCCCCCGTCGTGACATCCAGCGCATGCAAACGGTGCAAGTAGTTCACCGTGCTGCCGCTCGTCTCCTTCGTCATCGCCACCACGTAGATGGTCCCTGCCGCCGCATCAATTACCGGCGTGCTGGTAATCCCGATCTCCGGCGTAATCTGGTCACAACCCACGTCGCTATTCGGCATGGTGGTCACACCCGGCCCCAGAAAACTCACTTTCCAAAGCGGCGCGTTGTTCGCCCCTGTGTTGTTATCGGCATCAAAGGCGTAGACCGAATCGTGCTCCGTCGCCACGTACACCACGTTATGGACACCCTTGCCCGGAATCGAAACGTTCGTCAGCAGCAGCGGCTGGCCGTAAATCACGCCATCCACCGGTTGTGAGAAGACCTTGCCGAACTGGTTTAGGTTGACGTTCGCAGGGGTGAGTAGCGTCTCCGCTCGATTGGCACCCGCTCGCGTCTGATCATATTGGTACGTCAGCACGTTGATCTGTGCTGCCAGAAACGCTGGAGCGACGTAAAGCGCTACTAGCAAACAGCGACTGAATGATATCCGCATACCGACATATCCCCCGAACTTCATGCTATCCCGAAAATATTGCGCTGCGGGTCAATCTCGCTGTCTGACAACCGACCGGGGCGGTCCTCTTGCGGAGAAGCCCAATACTGCATTTCATTTGGAATCAATACGTTAGGTTGCTCTCATTGCCCGGCGGTGGTAATAGCTGATCAAGCGGTAACTTTACGTACTTCGCGTGTCATCTTCCAATCATGAGGAAAATCATTCTGGCCCTCGTGGTCTCCCTGTGCCTCTTCGCTGCGGACACCCCACTGGACGTTTCCGGAAGTTGGGTCGGCTTATCCGAGGGTCGAAGAATCGAGATGACACTCCGGCAACGCGGTTCTGCCGTTACAGGTAACGTACTCCTCCCCAGCAAAGTTGGACAGGCCACAATCGCTTCAGGCAAAATTCAGGGCAACGCGCTCAGTCTAGTCCTCTTGGTGCAGGGTTCTGATGGCCTGAAAAAGTACGTCGATTACGACGGTCACGTTGAGGGCAAGACGCTGAAGTTCATCAACCCGAATCACTTCACAGTGACAAAGCAATGAGCTGGAGTCACTCTTCCGAGCAGCGACGCAAGACATCACATTTCTTTTACAATCAATAAGTTATGAAACTTTCACTACCCGGTGGTGGTAAAGGTTTGTAAAACGGTAACTTTACCTCCGTCGCACAGCATCTTCCTGTCATGAAGAAAATCATCCTGGCCCTCGTGGCCTCTCTGTGCCTCTCCGCTGCGGCCATGGCTGCGGACGTTACTGGTAAATGGGCAGCTGAAATGCCCGGCCGCCAGGGCGCAACCCAGAAGATCACCATGGATCTCAAGCAGGACGGAGCCACCGTCACCGGCGCCATCGTTACGCCCCGTGGCGAACAGCCCATCACTGGCGGCAAGGTCGACGGCGACACCATCACGTTCTCCCAGCACATGGAAATGAACGGCAACTCCATGGATATCGTCTACACCGGCAAGATTGAAGGCAACACCATCAAGTTCACCCGCGGCATGGGCGAACGCAAGACCGAATTCACCGCAACCAAGCAGTAACTCTGGCGCAATTGCGCCAAAAACGTTTACCCTGAGTAGTCAGTACAAGCCGTCCTCCGCTGAACCCGGAGGACGGTCTGTTTCCAGCAGTGCTTTTTCGTGAGATACCCCAAAAGGTCAAAGCTCCAAAATGATGCTCCGCTCCACGTGTTCCCTGATTCTAATCGCCGGACTGGCCTTTGCGGATACGCAATCCGGTACCGTCCGCTCCGGCGGCCAGCCCATTCCCGGCGCCACCGTTTCCGCGCAGTGCGGCGACGATAAACTCCTCACCGTCACAGACGAAAACGGTGCCTACATGCTGGGCGGCGTCACCACCAAGCCCTGCAAGTTCACCGTGGACATGCACGGTTTCGCGCCGGTTTCGAAGGACGCGGGAGCTTCCGACAAAGCTCTCGACTTCGATCTCGCCGTGGAAAGCCGCGCCGAAGCGATGAAACGGGAACAGGCCGCGCAAGCAGCACAAAACAAGGTAGTGAGCGACGCCAAACCGGCAGCAGGTGCGCCCGCGACGGCAGACACGCCCAAACCCGCCGCAACCACGACAGCCTCCGCACAGCCCGCCCCCGGCGGACGAACCGGCGGCCAGAGAGGCACGCAGCAGCAAGGTGCACGCGGCGGTCAACAGAATCAACAGCAAAATGGCGGCTTCCAGGCCATCAACCTCATGGGCAACGGCGACACCTCCGGTGACACGATGGCCCCCGGCATGGCTCCGCCCGATGGCGCGGCAGCAGGCGGTGATTCTTTCCTGGTCAACGGCTCCCTCAGCCAGGGCATCCAGCAAGCCCAGCCGGATTTCGGCGGCATGGACCCCGGCATGCGTGAAGCCATGATGGCAGGCGGCGGTGGCTTCGGTGGTGCACCCGGTGGCTTCGGCGGTGGACCAGGCGGCGGACCCGGCGGTGGCGGACGTGGCGGCGGACCCGGTGGTCCCGGCGGCGGTGGCGGCTTCGGCGGCCCCGGTGGCGGTGGCGGCTTCGCGGGCGGCGGCGGACGTGGCGGCGGTGGTGGACGTGGCGGCGATCAGGGCGGCCAGCGCGCCAACCGCAACTCCCAGTTCGGCAACCGCATCAACCGTGGCCGCAACCAGTGGCGAGGCAATGCCTTCTACACCATCCAGAACTCAGCCTTCGACGCCAAGCCCTTCTCTTTGACCGGCAACGTGGTCCCCAAGGCCGAATACGCCTCCAACCGCTTCGGTTTCTCCGGCGGCGGACCCTTCGTGATCCCCAAAGTCGTCCACAGCTACAACACTTTCCTCTTTATCAACTACACCGGCGTGCGCTCCAAGCAGCCCTATAACGGTGTGACCACCGTGCCCACGGCAGCCGAACGCGGCGGCGATTTCTCCGGCATCAGCAGCATCGTTTATGACCCCACCACGAATGCTCCGTTCCCCGGCAACAAAATCCCCTCAGCACGCATCGACAACATCTCCACCGGACTGCTCAAGTACATCCCGCTGCCGAACCAGACCAGCATCGCGCAGAACTACCAGTTCGTTGCCTCCAACCCCAACAACAACCAGAACATCAACGTTCGCGTCACCCAGACCGTTGGCAAGAAGGACAACCTCAGCTTCAACATCAACTACCAGAACCGGAGCGCGCAATCCGCCCAAATCTATGGCTTCTTTGACCAAAGCAACGGGTATGGCCTCAGTTCCTCCACCAGTTGGAGCCACACCTTCAACCGTTCCAACATCAACCGTCTCGGCTGGAACTTCAGCCGCAATATCAGCCACGCGATCCCCTATTTCCAGACCCTCGGTGTGGACATCGCCGCCCAACTCGGCATCCAGGGCACGTCGCACTCGGCGATCGATTACGGCCCGCCCACCATCGGCTTCACGAACTTTGGCTCCCTGACGGACGGCACTTCCTCCATCAACCGCTCCCAGACCTCCGGCGTCACGGATTCCTGGATTCACATCCAGGGCAAACACACTCTGACCTTCGGCGGCGAAGTCCGGCGCCAGCAGAGCAATCCTTTCACTGACTCCAATGGCCGCGGCAGCTTCTCTTTCACCGGCGTTTCCACCTCCGGCTTCACTTCCGCCGGATTGCCCGTCACCGGCACCGGTTATGACTTCGCCGACTTCCTCCTCAGCCTGCCCCAGACCAGTTCCGTCCGCTTCGGTGCCACCGCGAATTACTTCCGGACCACCGTCATGAACGGCTACGTCACCGATGACTTCAAGTACAAGTCCAACCTGACCTTCAACTTCGGCCTGCGCTATGAATACTTCACGCCCACCAGCGAAAAGTACGGCCGCCTCGCCGATATCGTCATTAACCCCTCTTACACGGCAGCCACCGTGGTCACCCCCGGCCAGGCCAACCCTTACACGGGAGACCGCATCGCCGATGGCATCGTCAACCCGCAACACAACCTGCTCTCGCCCCGTCTCGGCATCGCCTGGAAGCCCTGGAAGAAGAAGTCCACGTTGATCCGCACTGGCTACGGCATTTACTACAACGGCAGCCAGGTGACGACGTTCGCTTCCCGTCTGGCCGCTCAGCCGCCTTACGCCAAGACCGCAACCCTGCAGACCAGCACCACGAATATCCTGACCCTGGAAAACGGCTTCCCCTCCAGCCCGTCTTCGTCGATCAGCAACACGTTCGCCGTGGATCCCAACTACCGCGTCGGCTATGCCCAGACCTGGAACTTTGCCGTGCAGTTCTCACTGCCCCGCAACTGGACCATGGAAACCACCTACCTTGGCACCAAGGGCACGGATCTCGATCTGCTCGTCCTGCCGAATCAGGCACCTCCGGGGTCCACACTCACCGCGCAGCAGCGCCGTCCCATCGCCAACGCCACCGGCTTCACAATGGATACCGCGCAGGCCAACTCCAGCTACAACTCGCTGCAGATGCGCCTCACCCGCCGCTTCACGAAGGGTGTTTCGATGAACAACAGCTACACCTTCGGCAAGTCCATCGACAATGCATCTTCCTTGAATGGCAGCGGCGGCAACACAGCCCAGGACATTCACAACCTGCGCGCCGAACGCGGCCTTTCGAACTCTGACCAGCGCCATGTGTACAGTTCCAACTTCGTGCTCACGTCCCCAATCAACCGGGACCGCGAAGGTCTGCAGGCACGCCTGCTGAAAGACTGGACGCTGAATGGCGGCATCAGCGCCAACTCCGGCACTCCCTACACCGCACGCGTCTCGGGCAACGCCGCTGACTCCGCCGGTACCGGCGCCGCGGGCAACTCCCGCGCCAGCGCCACCGGCCTCTCTGTCACCAGCGGCACCGGCTACTTCAACACCGCAGCCTTCACCATCCCCGCGGCCGGCACCTTCGGCAACGCATCCCCCAACACCATTCCCGGACTCGCCCGCTGGAACCTCAACCTCTCCTTCGGCCGCTCCTTCCGCCTGGATGACCGCCGCCAGATTGAATTCCGCGTCGATTCCAACAACACGCTCAACCACGTCAACATCACGGGCATTCAGACCGTGGTCAACTCGATTAACTATGGCTACGCCACCGCCGCCGGCGGCATGCGCACCGTTACTGCATCCTTGAGGCTTCGTTACTAATATGCGCCGATTCTTTTCGATTCCAGCCGTCAACAAAACTCTGCGCGCGGGTCTCTGCGCGGCCATGCTCTTCAGCGGAATCCCCACGCCGAAGATGGACGCCCAGTTCAAATCCGAATCGAACCTCGTCATCCTCGACATCTCCGTCAAGGACAAAGCTGGCAAGGTCATCACCGGACTCAAGAAGGAAGACTTCGTCATTCTGGAAGACGGGAAGCCCCAGACCGTGGGCGTCTTCGAATTCCAGAAACTGGGCGATGACGCGCCTCCGCCCCCCCGCGTAGCTGCCGACAAGACCGCCGTCGTGGCGGACAAAAAGGCCGCCTCACCAGCCGAAGCCAAGCCCGCCGCGAAACCCGCAGCCACCGGTGCCATCCGCTATCAGGACCGCCGCCTCGTCGTCATGCTCTTTGACATGACCTCCATGGACATTCCCGAACAGGCGCGCGTGATTGACTCCGCCACCAAGTTCATCCATGAGCAGTTGAAGCCCGCCGACCTGGTCTCCATCTTCAGCTTCGCCTCCGTCCTCAAAGTTGAACAGGACTTCACCGACGACAAAGACCGCCTGGAAGAAGTCGTCAAGAGCTTCAAGATCGGCGAAGGTGCCGCACTCGCGGTGGATGGCAGCGACGGTGACGATACCAACGGCGAAGACAACGGCACCGCCTTCAACGCCGACGAAACCGAATTCAACATCTTCAATACGGACCGCAAACTGGCTGCTCTCGAATCCGCCGTCAAAATGCTCGGTTCCCTGCCCGAAAAGAAGGCTCTCGTCTATTTCTCCAGCGGCATCTCCAAGCAGGGCATGGAAAATCAGGCCCAGTTGCGCAGCACCACCGCTGCCGCAGTCCGCGCCAATGTCGCCTTTTATCCCATTGATGCCCGCGGTTTGATCGCCACCGCACCTGGCGGCAACGCCAACCAAGCCTCCTCCCGCGCCGGCAGCATGCTCACCGGCGGCCGCCAGACCAGCCTCCGCGCCGGCATTGAAAACCAGCAGGATACACTCGTCACCCTCGCGGCGGACACCGGCGGCAAGGTGTTCCTCGATGACAACGATCTCTCGCTCGGTCTTTCCAAAGCCCGTGACGACGTCGACAGCTACTACATCGTCGGCTACTACAGCACCAATGGCGCGAACGATGGCAAATTCCGCCGTGTGCAAGTGGCCCTCGCCAACAAGAGTCTGCAGGCCAAGTTGGAATACCGCAGCGGCTACTACGCCCAGAAGAGCTTCTCCAAGTTCACCGCTGCTGACAAGGAAAGCCAGTTGCAGGAAGCCCTCATGCTCGGCGACCCCGTCACCGACCTGCCTCTCGCCGTCGAAACCGACTACTTCCGCCTCAGCAAAGACCAATACTACGTTCCGGTTTCTGTGAAGATCCCCGGTTCGGAAATCGCCCTCGCAAAGAAGAAGGGAGCCGAATCCACTGAGTTCGAATTCATCGGCCAGATCCGCGACGCAAAGGGGAAACTCGCCGGTGCGCTGCGTGATGGCATCCCCGTCAAGCTGAAGGAAGAAACCGCCGCCCAGTTGGCCAGCCGCTCTTTGCAGTACAACGCCGGCTTCGTTCTGCCCCCCGGCAAGTACACGCTGAAGTTCCTCTCCCGCGAAAACCAGTCCGGCAAGATGGGAACCTTTGAATCCAAGTTCGAGGTGCCGGATCTCGTTGGGCCTGCCCAGGCCGGACTGAAGATCAGCTCCGTGATTTGGAGTTCCCAGCGCTCGCCCGTCAACTCCGCCATCGCTTCCGCCGACAATAAGAAGAAGGTGATCGAAGCCGATCCTCTGGTGCAGGATGGCCAGAAGCTCGTCCCCAGCATCACCAAAGTCTTCCGCCGCGACCAGAACCTCTACGTCTATGTTGAGGTCTATGACCCGGCTCTCGACGGCACCGACAAGAAGCCCAGCGTTTCCGCAACCCTCAGCCTCTTCCGCGGTCGCACCAAGAGCTTCGAATCCGCACCGGTCCGCATCAATGACTATCTGACCAAGCGCGGTGCCACTCTGCCGCTCAAGTTCCAGGCACCGCTCGCCGGTGTTGCCCCCGGAAAGTACACCTGCCAGATCAACATCATTGATGAAAACGGCAGGAAATTCGCCTTCCCGCGCACGGAAATCATGATCCTTCCGGCCCCGAAAGCGGCAGCCGGAGCAGCGGAATAGCGAACATTTAAACGGTTACTTGTTCTTTTGGTACTTTCGGGTACACAATAAGGGCAAGTGACCTTTCTCACAAAGGTCCGGGCAGGGTTTGCAATCGGCTTCTTCACCCTGCTCGGCGTCAGCATTGCCGCTATCTTCCAGACAATAGTCTGGGAACAGAGCGTCTCCTGGATCTCAAAAAGTCACGAGATCATCGGGACGCTCGATGCACTGTCACTGCATGCCCGCGATGCGGTGGAACAGTCGCGCCTCTTCCTGGTGGACGGGGATCAAAGGCACATCGCCCGCACCTGGGAAGAACTGGACGGTGCCAGAGTCCGCGCCGACCGTCTCAGCCAGCAACTCGCCGATTCCCCCCAGGAACAATTCCGCGTCACCGAACTGCGGCGCCTCATCGACCGCGAGTACGAAGTTTTCTCGCAGAATGCGACTGCTGCCACTCCGGCTTCCGTTCGTGCCGCAATTGACACCTACGAGCGCTCGGCCATGGTCGCGGATATTGATACTGCCGCACGGGCCATCCGCAGCGAACAGTTCCGGCTGCTGCAAGTCCGCTCGGACGATCAGACGCTGGCTGCCAAAAGGACCCGTTACCTCTTTGCTGGAGTCTCCTTCGCCTCCTGCCTGGTCATCGTGTTTGCCTTCTGGCGCTCCGCCGCGGACAGCCAGCAGCGCAGTGCAGCAGAACGGGCCCTGATGCTCCGGGATCAGCAATACCGGCAGGTGGTGGATGACGCCGGCGATATTATCTACCAAACTGACGAAGTTGGCCGCTTCATCTTCTGCAACCGGACCGCTCTGTCGACGCTCCATCTTTCGGAAACAGAGATCCTGGGACGCTCCTATCTCAAACTGATCCGCCACGACAAACGCCGCGACGCCGAGCGCTTCTACCTGCGGCAGTTCGTTCGTCGAAAGAAGCACACTTACTATGAGTTCCCCATCGTCGATGGTCACGGCCGGGAACGGTGGCTCGGGCAAAACGTGCAGCTCATTTTCGATGGCGGCAAGATCACGGGCTTCCAGTCGATCGCCCGCGATATCACGGAACGCAAGCGCGCGGAGCAGGAACTGGAAAGGTCCCGGGCCTTCGTGGAGCGCATCGCGGCAACCACCCCCGGCATTCTCTATGTCTATGACATGGAGCAGAAGCTGAATGTGTTTGTGAACCGCGAAATGTACGCGGTGCTGGGTTATCGGGAAGAAGATCTGCTGAATCTGGCCAACCTCATGGAGGTGATTATTCACCCCGATGACATTGAGGTGATGGCGCACCACCATGCTTCCCTCAAACGGGCGAGCGACGGTGAGGTCTACCGGGTGGAATTCCGGGCGCGCCATGCCGACGGGCGCTGGTTGTGGCTGGCATCGCGGGACACTCCTTTCGAACGCGGCGCGGATGGTTACGTCAAACAGATCGTCGGAATTGCGCAGGATGTGACCCAGCGGAAATCCGTCCAGGAACAGTTGGAGTATCAGGCGAATTACGACGCGCTGACCGGACTCGCAAACCGCCACCACTTCTTCACCAAGTTGAATTCCGCCCTGCGGCGGGTCAGCATTGAGCACTCCACGCTTTCGGCCTGCATCATGGACGTGGACCACTTCAAGTCCATCAACGATAGGCATGGCCACGGGGCGGGCGATGAAGTGCTGCAAACCGTGGGCAATATCATCCGCAGTGAGATGCGCGCCGGCGATATTGCGGGCCGCTTGGGCGGTGATGAGTTCTGCATGATCCTGGTGGGTGCCGACCGAAGCGAAGCAGCAGCGGTTGCGGACCGTGTACGAACCCGCCTCACAACGCTGGCATTCGGCTTGGGTGCTGGTTCGCCCTTCACCGTGACGGCAACGTTCGGAGTCGCAGAAACGGCGCGCGATGGCACGAGCCAGGAGTTACTGGAAAACGCCGACGCCGCGCTTTACACGGCCAAGAATCTGGGACGCAACCGGATCAGCGTCTCCTAGGCCGCGGGATACACGGCCAGCCGGTCTTCCATCTTTGCACCAGTCTGCCGGTTGCGGTGCCATGTCTCCAGAAAACGCCGGACCGCCGGTTCGGGCATGGGCCGCCCCAGCAAATAGCCCTGCAGTTCATCCGCATGCATGCCCCGGACAATCGCCATCTGCCGGACAGTTTCAATGCCCTCCACCACAACCCGCAGTTTCTGTTTTTTTGCCAGACCAATTAGCGACTCCAGCAGGGAGACCGCACCGGCGTGACGCTCCAGGCCAGTGACAAAGCTGCGGTCAATTTTCAGCGTGTCAACCGGCAGGTTCGGGAGATAACTCAGCGCGGAATAACCTGTGCCAAAGTCATCGAGCGAAACCGTGACGCCGAAGTACCGCAAGCGCTCAAACTTGCTTCTTGCATCATCGAAACTGCTCAACAAACTCGATTCCGTCACTTCGATCTCCAGCAGGTGCGCATCGAGACCGGATGCCTGCAGTGTGTCCCGGATGGACTCGACAAAGTTTGGCCGCGAGAAATGCATGGGCGAAACATTCACAGAGATGCCAGCCCCGAAGCCGTGCGTCAAGGACTGCCAGCCCTGCGCGTGCGTGGTTGCCTCCCGCAGGACCCAGTCGCCGAGCACCGAGGTCAGGCCAGCTTCCTCCGCCAGGCCTAAAAACTGTCCGGGGGACAACAGCCCATGCTCAGGGTGCTGCCAGCGGATCAGGGCTTCGAAGCGGATGTTCACCGGGTCTGAAGGGTTGACCAGCGGCTGATAGAACAGGCACAGTTCATGCCGCTCAATGGCGGTGTGCAGATCCAGAGCCAGACTGCGGTTCTGGCACGTTCCTTCGGAGTGAAGCCGGTTGTAACGCTGGACGCGGTTCTTGCCAAGACTCTTCGAGCGGTACATCGCATCGTCAGCGGCGGTACTCAGTTCCTCATAATTGCAGCCGTCTTCGGGATACAAGCTGATGCCCAAACTCCCGGAAACGGTCAGCTTGTGCCCCAGCAGATGTAACGGCTGTTCCACGGCTTTCAGCAGCCGCGCGGCGGTTTCTTCGGCGGCATCCACTGTCTTTGGATTGCGCAGCAGGATGTTGAATTCATCGCCACCAGTCCGGGCAATCAGATCTCCTGGACCAAGCAGGCCCGCAAGACGCCGGGATACTTCGCAGAGCACGGAATCGCCAACACCGTGGCCCAGAGTGTCATTGATCAACTTGAAGCCATCCAAATCCAGATAAACCAGAGCGATAATCCGTCCAGCGGAAGCCGCAATGGCTTCGTCCATGACATCGGCAAACCTGCGCCGGTTCGCCAGGCCGGTCAGCGCATCGTGATAAGCCATCTGGGCCAGCTCGGACTCCACCTTTTGCCTGCTCTGAATCTCTTTGCGCAAACCCAAATTGGCGACGGCCAGTTGTCGCGCATGGCGGAGTTGTGCTGCCACATAAAAAGCTGCAGCCGAGGAAAATGCGAAGCCCAGAACCAGCACGACAAAACCAAATATAGTGCCGTCTCTGGCTGGATGCCCCGACTCAGGCACAGAGACCACGAGCCATTTCCGTCCACCGACACTCATTGCCGTGGTTTGTCTGAATTGTGCGACAGGCAAAGCTGTCGGCGAAGGAGGCTCCGTACTGGACCCCGAAACACTACTTTTTCCCATGTATAGGAACTGGCTCCCCGGCGGAGCCGAGAGATCGAAGAATGCGAATTGAATCGGGGCTCTGCCGTTGTGCTCCAGACCGCGGCGAAGAACATCACCGAGTTGGAAGATACACATCACCAGTCCGCGGCAGTGGCGGCTGCGCCACTCCTCCGGCTGTCCTGTGTCGTCCTCGTCATAGACGGGTAGAAAGGCGGTGATGCCATAACGATCCACCGTAGTTTCCAGCAACCGCAACCGGCCAGTCGCCGCAATGGCCCCGCTTTCCACCGCCCGCAGAGAGGCGGTGCGGGTGGCACGGTTCTGCAACATGTCAAAACCGATCGCTGGATCATTTTCGGACAAAAGGGGATGAACAAACTCGACCGCGTAATGCTCCGGCTGTACCTCTGCGCGGCGGAGACTCTGGCCCGGCCTTCCCTGCATGATCTGCTTAGCTTTGCCGTAGTGACTGGTGAGTGCTTGCTCAAAAGCTTCCCGCTGCACCGTGGAGATACGGGGAACCCATTCGAGAGCGCGCACCGTCGGATAGGTTTCCATGGCGCGTTCGGCAAAGTGCTCGAAGGAATCTCTGGTGATGACGGGGTTGCTCTCCGCAAAGCCCCGCAACAGACGCAGCACCCCAAAGTTAGCTTCAATTTCGCGTTGCGCAGCACCGATACGGCTTTCCGCTTCCATGCGAAACTGCTCTCCAGCCTGGCGCCGAAGCCAATACCGGCCCGACCCCGCGGCCAGCAGAGTCAGCATGCACCCAGCCAACAACGTGACAATAGCGCGCCGTTCACTCAAACAAGTTGCGGCCAGCCATACGCGAAGGTAGGACGTATAGCGTTGCCAAGTACTCACCCCCCGAGACTACGGTTTTTCTCGACTTTGGTCAATATTTCCAAAGAGATAGGCCGGTCGAATCAGGGGGTAGTTCCCGCCATATTCAGGCAGTAGCGCTAGGCGGCGGCACCAGCACTTTGGCCGGAGTGCTGGAAGCGGACGCTCACCAGCTTTGAGACGCCCTGTTCCTGCATCGTCACGCCATACATCGCCTGCGCCGACTCCATGGTCTTCTTGGAGTGCGTGATCACGATGAACTGGGTGTCGACCGACATCTCCTGCAGGAGCTTTGTGAGGCGGCCGATGTTGGCTTCGTCGAGCGGTGCATCCACTTCGTCCAGCACGCAGAACGGGCTGGGCTGGTATTTGAAGACCGCCATCAGAAGCGACAGCGCCGCAAGTGCCTTCTCACCGCCCGAAAGCAGCAGAACATTCTGCAGACGCTTGCCCGGCGGCGAGGCGATGATGTCGATCCCGCTGTCATTGATGTTCGTCTCGTCGGTGAGGCGCATCTCGCCGTGCCCGCCGCCAAACAGGGTCTGGAAACCGACCTTGAAGTATTCATTGATGGCGTGGAAGGCATCCGAGAACTTCACCTTCGAGATCTCGTCGATTTCCTGGATCGCCTTCTCTGTGTCGCGG
This sequence comes from uncultured Acidobacteriia bacterium, assembly GCA_903923395.1. GTDB lineage: Bacteria > Acidobacteriota > Terriglobia > Bryobacterales > Bryobacteraceae > BOG-234. The sequence continues at coordinate 50,601 of CAIXXM010000102.1, read as the reverse complement.
ATGGAATCGATCAAATCTTGCCGTTGCGCGGTGAGGAATTCCTGGCGCTGCGAGGCTTCTTCGAACTCTTCGTATGCCGTGGGGTTCACAGCGCCGAGGTGCTCGATCTTGGTCCGGGTATCGTGATAGCCGGATTCCGCAGCGGCCAGGACTTCCGGCGAGAAGTCTTCGGGCACGGGCAGTTCAGCCACAGGAATATTCAGTTCCTTGCGGCTGGTTTCATCGAGGAACTGAAGTTCCGACTGGCGGCGCGTGAGGTCCACTTCAATCTCACTGCGGCGGGCGTGTGCCGTTTCGATGCGGGTGCGGATGCCGCGCAGTTCAACATCGGACGCAGCGAGTTGCTCCTTGTAGACGGCCTCCTGCTGCGCGAGTTCGATCACGGCGCGATCCGTCTCTTCGATCTGCCCGAGCAGGGTGGTGACCTTCTGATCGAGCTCCACATTTTCCGTGAAGATGCGGGAGCGGTTCTCACCCCAGCGCTGGATTTCAGAGGTGATGGTCTGGCGGCGCTGCGCCATTTCCCGGAACTGGTTTTCCAGTCGCGCGAAGGCAGCGCGTTCCCCGCGGTGGCGCTCTTCCACGGCAGCGAGTTTGGCGCGCAGTACGGAGTGGTCTTCTCCGCTGGTGCGGGCTTCTTCCTGAGCCGCTTCGAGCTGTTCGCGCAGAGCTTCCACGGCTTGTTCGCGGTCCGCACGCTCGGCTTCTTTTTGTTCCACCAGGGCAAGATTCTGGGCTCGGCGGTCCAGGGTGCGTTCCTCTTCGCGCTTCAGACGCTCAAGTTCCAGGCGCGAAACGGAGATGCGGGAGTTGGCGCGGTTGATTTCGTCACTGGCGCGGCGAAGGTCGGAATCGAGAGCGACGGCGTCCTTCTCGCGGGCCTGCTGCAGCATGCGGAGGCGTTCGAGTTCCTGCTCAAAAGTCTGGCTTTCGTGCTGAATCGCTTCCTGCTGGGCGAGCTTATCGGCCAGGTTCTGCTCCTGCTTCTGCAGCTGGGTGGCGAATTCCCGCATTTCGCGCTTCAGCACGAGGGGTCCGCTGGCCTTCTTCCGTCCACCGGTGAGCATCCGGCCGTGATAGCACTGGCCATCGGGCAGCAGGAAGTAGAGTTCGGGGTGGGCTTCGGCGAGGATGCGGGCCTGCTCGGCATCGGTGGCCAGGTAGCAGTTGCTGATCTTGGGCAGCAAGGTGCGCGCGTGTCCGGAGAGACCGTTGGTGAAGGTGACGTGATCGACCAGGCGCGGCAGACCAAGGTCAGCGTTGGGGGTGTTCTGCCCGACCGCATTTTCCACCAGGAACGTCGCGCGGCCTTCGAGTTCAGCGCGCAGCAGGTTCATACTCTGTTCGGCTTGATCCCAGCTCTTGACAACGATGTATTCGAGTTCTTCCTGCAGGAATTCTTCAGCACCGCGCTCCCAGGCGGGGTCCACGTCGGCAAAATCGGCGAGAACACCGGCGGGCTTGAAAGCTCCGGCGCGGCCATTTTCGAGCGCTGCGAGGAGCTTCTTGGTCGATTCGCCCGTGTAGCTGTGGTGAGACAGCATGTTTTCGAGCGATTCGCGCTTGGCACGAAGACGCGAGCATTCGGCACGCAGTTGATCGACCTGGACACGCAGGTCCGCCATCATGCGGCGCTTTTCCGCGAGGCCCTGTTCCATCTCCCGGCGGTCTTTGGTGACGGTCTGAATTTCGAGTTGACGCTTCTGGATGGAGTCAGAAAGCTCCTGCTTGACGGCGGCGAGCCGGGCAACTTCGGCGGCCCCTAACTCTTCGTCTTTGGCAACGCGGGCGCGTTCACGCTCCACGCTGGCGAGGTAAGCTTCCGCCTGTGCCATCTGGTTGCGGATGGTGGAGGCTTCACCCATCAGACGGAGGATATGCGAGCGCGAAGATTCCATGGTGCGCTCGGCATCCCGAACACGGTTCTGGAGGGCGTCACGGACGCGATTCTTTTCGAGCAGCGCCGCCCGCACCTGCTGCATTTCCTGTTCGAGTTCCGCGATGGATTCGGCCAGGGTCTTGCGCTCGGTCTCATTCTGTTCGAGCCGCGTGCCAAGGTCATTGGCTTCGTGCTCCGCGCGGGTCATCCGCTGTTCGATGGAAGCGGCTTCACGGACTTGCGATTCGAGCCGGCCCTTGGTGCGTTCGGCATCCACCTTCAATTCAGAGAGGGCTTTGCGGGCAGCGGTGAGCTTCGCTTCGAGCGCGTAAAAAACTTCCTGGGTCTGCTGGCGGTTTGTGTCCTTTTCCTGTGCGAGCGCGGTGGCTTCTTTCAACTCGACCGTGGCGGCTTCGAGCGCGACGGCGGCCTTGTCGGCTTCGTCTTTCAACGTGACGTGGCGCCCGGCGAGGACGGTGCGGAGCTGTGTTTCGAGGTCGGACTTCAGTTCCTGGTAGCGCTTGGCCTTCGCGGCCTGGCGCTTGAGGGAGTTGACCTGGCGGGTGACCTCTTCAAGGATGTCAAAGACGCGGGAGAGGTTCTGCTTTGCACCTTCGAGACGGGCTTCGGCCAGACGGCGGCGGGCTTTGTACTTGGTGATGCCGGCAGCTTCTTCGATAACGGCGCGGCGGTCCTGCGGCTTGGAGGAGAGAATCTGGCCGATGCGGCCCTGTTCAATAATGGCGTAGCTTTCCGGACCGAGTCCGGAGCCCATGAAGATATCCTGGATATCGCGCAGGCGGGCTTGGCGGCCATCAATGAGGTACTCGCTTTCGCCGGAACGGAAGAGGCGGCGGGTGATGGTCACTTCGCCGGGCTTGGAGTGCGGGGTGATTTCCTTGACCTTGGAAGGCTCAGGGGAGGGTTCCGCGGAAGTTTCGGAAATGGAAGCGGCAGCAGCCTCGCCTTCGGGGGCGTTTGGATCGGCTGCTGACGGCTCCGGCTGGGTGGCTTCGGCTTTCGGGGTTTCCGGAGTGCCGGGGTCCACGAGCACCATGGTGACCGAGGCCATGCCGACGGGCTTGCGGGATTTGGTGCCCGCGAAGATGACGTCTTCCATGCGTGCGCCGCGGAGGCTCTTGGCGGATTGTTCGCCGAGCACCCAGCTGATAGCATCGCTCAAATTGGACTTGCCGCAGCCGTTTGGCCCGACAATCGCCGCGATACCGCCCCCATTGAACCGCAATTCCGTCCGGTCGCAGAACGACTTAAAACCCTGTACTTCGACCTTTTTCAGCTTCAGCAACGCACACCTCAGGGAACACAAGCTCGGGGGAGAGCTTTTTCAGAGTACAGGTGTTTTCTGTGAAAGTAAAGTACACGAGCTACTACTGGCGGGCTTTTCCTCAGGAGATCCACAAGATGTTGGGGTGGCGGTGGAAATCAGGGATTCGTTGACCTGTGGCCGTGTGGTCAGTTCGCAGGGCGGCGGGATGGGTTGGAGTTAGGTCAGATGGCGGAGGTGTTACCGAATTCATGGTAGATTTAGGTTGTGAAGGCAGAAGGCACACCGTCGATCCTAAAATGGGATTTGCACACTCCGCAGGCAGTAGAGGAGTTCCGCAAAGCCGCTGTGGCATTCACAAAACGTGCCGTGAAGTCGCGGGCAAGCGCACGCCAAGTGCTGATTGACGAAGGCATCTACACGAAGTCGGGAAAACTCTCCAAGCACTACAGATAGGTCACGTGCACCGCTTATCCTCCGCATTCATTCTCGGGTACCACGGGTGTGATGAGCGTGTGGGCGAGAAACTATTGAGTGGCGCTCCGTTCCAGCCCAGCAATAACGATTATGACTGGCTGGGTCCCGGCGTTTACTTCTGGGAGGCCAATCCACAGCGGGGATTGGAATTCGCGAAGGAAACTTCGGCACGCCGGGGATCAGGAATCAAGAGGCCTTACGTGATTGGTGCCGTGATTGATCTCGGTTTATGCCTGGATTTAACAACTGCTCCCGGCTTGGAATGGGTTCTGACAGCGCATCGCAGTCTCGTTGAGGTTTCCAAAGCGGCAGATCTACCACTGCCAGTGAACAGCAGAGACCAGTTGCGCCGGAACCTAAATTGCGCCGTGATCCTTCGTTTTCATTCGATCCGGAAGGCACAAGGTTTGCCCCCTGTCGACACCGTGAAGGGTGTATTTACAGAAGGCGCACCGCTTTACGAGGGTTCCGGCTTTCGGGAGAAAACACACATCCAGATTGCAGTTCGAAATCCGCAGTGCATTAAGGGCGTGTTTCGGGTGACAGCAGTCTAACGCTTTGTCCCTCTCTCTCCAAGTTCGAAGACACCATGCAGAATCCATTTCATGAAGGCGAACGCGAAGTACAGCGGCTGACCGGCCAGGAAGCCATCGCCGAGCGCAACGGGAACATCATTTCGCGCCGCATCATGGGTGGCGCCCTGCCCTTTCTGGCAGAGCAAACCATGGCTGTGTTCGGAAGCAGGGATGCCGCAGGACAGATCTGGGCTTCCATCCTGTTTGGCAAGCGCGGCTTCATGACCTCGGCCGACGGCACCCAGGTCGATTTCGATCTAACCACAGCCATCGTGGACCCGGGTGATCCATTCTGGCGGAACATCGGCGACAATCCCTCCGTGGGCGGACTTGCCATTGAGTTAGCCACGCGAAGACGCCTCCGGATCAATGGAGAGATCGCCAGACCATCAGAAGCCACCCTCCAGTTCAACGTAAGAGAAGCCTTTCCGAACTGCCCGAAGTACATCAACCGCAGAGAAATCACGCAGTCTCAGCCGTCCGCGCGGCAGGAAAGCGATCCCTTGGCGGGCCAAGCCTTAGGCACCGCACAGGCCTTGCTTCTGCAGCGGGCGGACACACTATTCATTGCGAGTGCGCACCCGGCACGAGGCGCAGACGTTTCGCACCGGGGCGGTTATCCAGGTTTCGTCGAAGTGTTGGATGAAAACCACTTGCGCTTCCCGGATTACTCCGGCAACGGCATGTTCCAGACCTTCGGCAACCTGATGCTGGACCCTTCCGCCGGGCTCGTTGTACCGGACCCAACAAGCGGGCAGATTCTACAGTTGACCGGAAGTGCGCAGGTTGTTTTCAACACCGATGATCCGCGTGGGGTAACAGGCGGCACGGGCCGCTTCCTGCTCTTTGCTATCGCCGGATGGAGACAGACCACACTGCCAGCGGGAATAACTCTCGGACGCGCCGAATACTCTCCATTCCATCCCCGGCCGCAGGGGGAGCCATCCAGTCCATCCCGCATGGCGTAATAGTAGAAGAAAGCGATGCTATCCCCTGCGGAGTTATGGAACACGGCGCGGGTCGCCGGAAAGATGATCCGGATGAACCCGGACGACCGGCGTGCGTTCGAGGCCCTGGAGCTGCGGATCCGCGCGATTCTGCCCGATGAGTATCAGGACCGCTACGAAGACGTGCAGCCCATTTCGATGGGAACCGCGGCACTGAAGTACACCCCCGATGGCAAGGTCGCCTGGGATGACGTTTGGGGAAGTTTCTGTGAACTGGCCATGGCTGGCGGACCACCGCACAAAGGGAAACTGCTGCTGGCGGCATCCGAAAACGAAGTTGCGGCGGAACCCGCGCGCTACCGCCAGGTGGTGAATGAGATTTGCAGGGGCATCCGGATGGTGTCCACACTGGCGGTGATGCCCTCGCCCGAGCCCGGATGGGTGCGCGTGGAGTGCGACAGTGCTGTCACCGCAGGCTGGCTGGCGCGCGCAATCGTGATGGAGAATGTTTCCGCGCGCTGTGAAGGAGTCTGGCTGGAGTTACCGGCGGGTCCGCACTACCGCGTGGAAAAAGAGATCAAGAACGTCATCACCGCCATCGCGAAGACGGGTCATTACTGGCTCGAACATGTCGTGAGCGGACGGCAGAAAGCGGTGGGCGATCTGTTTGACGCCATGTCCGCCGAAACGCCCCTGCTCCAGCCTGCCGTGGTTGGATTCGGCTTTGATTCACTTTCAGATGCTGTGACGCGCAGGAAACTCGCAGAAAAGGTTCGGGCGGAAACTGGACTGGAACCTTGCGAAGTTCCCTGCCCCGGCTGGATCGGCTTCACCTGCCCCAGCGTGAAAGCCGCGATTTGGATGATGCGGGCGCTGGTGGCCAGCAATGTATTTGCGCGGCGGGAGGAAACCGCACTGTTCGTGCCCGTGAATCCCGTCAGTGACCCGGAAGGGCAATTGGTCGCGTGCGCACTGGCAAGGGTGCATGGATTCGCGCGGGTACGCGGGGTTCTATAGTGCATCTCCACCACCGTCTCTCGCTTGAGAACATCGCCGAAGCATCGCGGAGAATTGACCCTGTCTTTTTGCATACGCCGCAGTATGTCAGCGAGGGTTTGTCCGCTCTGTTCGACTGCACGTTGACGCTCAAGATAGAAACACTCAACCCGGCCGGCAGCTTCAAGGGACGTGGTGCCTCTTACTTCACACAGAAACTGGAGACAGCGGCGCGCCTGGTCTGCGCGAGTGCGGGTAACTTCGGGCAGGCCTTGGCCTATTGCTGCCGGGCGAAGGGGATTCCACTCACCGTTTTTGCCGCGGTGAACGCAAATCCGCTAAAGGTCGCGAAAATGCGGGAATTCGGGGCCGAGGTGCTGCTGGAGGGAGAAGACTTTGACGAAGCAAAGCTGGCCGCGGCAAAGTGGGCACAGGAGCACGATGCTTATCTGGTGGTGGATGGCTTGCAAAAGGAGATCGCGGAGGGAGCCGGATCGCTTGGCGTTGAGTTATTGGCCGCCGGAACCACTTATGATGTTGTCGTGCTTCCATTAGGCAATGGTGCGCTGCTCACTGGCGTGGCCAGGTGGGTCAAGGCTCACTCCCCAGGTACCCGGATTATCGGTGTCAGCAGCTTACACGCCCGCGCGATGCATGATTCGTGGAAGTCCGGGCGCATTGTGACTGCGGCGGATGCCAGGACGATTGCCGACGGAATCGCAGTGCGGATACCCATACCTGAGGCCGTAGAGGATATGCAGGGGCTTGTGGATGATGTCGTCCTGGTAAGTGAGGAAAGTCTGCAAATGGCGATGCAGCACCTATTACTGCGGGAACGGCTCTTGATAGAACCTGCCGGTGCCGCCGCAGTGGCGGCACTGCTGGGATATCCGGAATTATGCCGGGGCCTCCGCGCAGCAATACCGGCATGCGGCGGGAATCTCACGACGGAACAGATCCGCGACATCATACAGTCACTGTGACCGTAAATGATCGTCCAGAGGACGCTGTACCGGGTTAGCACGCGGCACCTTGGCTCTTTGGTTTGTGTCAGTTGAAACTTTGGCTCCTGAACTGCGCTTATCGCCAATGCGTTCCGCAGTCTTTCGGAGGAAGCGGAACCGAGAATAAGGAGAACCAATCTTTCACATGTTTCATAAACGATACAGCGTTCGGGGCATGATCCTGGCTGCCGCGATCACGATAGCGGGAATTCCCTCCGCCATGGCAACTTCCGTCACCTTTGCGCAATATCTGCAGTCCACGGGTTCCGAACAACAGTGGAGCATCACGACGTCAGGCAATACGACGACGGTATCTGCTTCCGGTTCGGTTTCATTTCAGTTTTCCGGCGCTGGTCTGCCTTTCACCTCCAGTCCTGAGAACGCGACCTTTACCTTGAGCGCAACTTCAACACAGATTGGAAACTGTGCCTCAACTTGCGGCGCGGGTGATGGGCTGGACCAAACTGGCTACTCCGGAACTTTTTCCTTCATCGATAATGAGAGCAACCCCGGCGCGAACCTTCTGTCAGGCGTGTTTTCTGTCACGGGCAGCCCTGCCACAACGGGTGCCAGCTTCAGTTCCAACATCAACTCCACGGGTGGCAGCTTCAATGCCAGTTCTAACTCGGGTAACCTGAACCAGCTCATTCTCACCTCTTCCTATCTGGACTTCACCGGACAGACTCAGGAAAACGCTTCCTGGAGTCTCTCTTCTTTGCTGCCCAATTTCACCACCGGGACAGTAACCTCGAACCAAGCCTATCCGGGTCCGCAGTTCAATGCGTCGGGAACGGGAACCTTTTCATCCAACCCCGGCCCAGTTAGCAGCACGCCTGAACCGGGCACCATCCTTCTCTTCGGCGGTGCGTTTGCATGCATCGCTCTGTTGCGACTGAAACGCTTCTCAAACTCTTAGCCCACCAAGAGCATTTACTGCTTTAACGAAGGCCTGATCAGGCGCGGTGGACAGTTATTCCACGCCAATCAGGCCTACCGCTTTTGTGATACGGCTCCGGAAGTGTACTTACAGGATCCTCTTTGCCGTCACGATGAAGCGTTTGGGGGCAGGACCGATGAAGTAGAACGGATAGCAAGTTACCAATGTAAGTGTCTCGCCAGGGCCTGATGCAAGGACAGTTATATTTTCCGGCTCTACAATCTGGGTGGACCGGACACTGTACTTATACGTTCCCTGTGGGGTCGTCAGGGTGATCACATCGCGCATGCGGATATTGCGGAGCGGGCGGAACAAGGTATCCCGGTGCGCGGAGATGCCGGTGTTTCCGGGCTGACCCGGAAGCGGGGTGCCAGCGATGTGTCCGGCGGCATGGCGCAAAACGGCGGTGCCGGTGCCTTCCATGACGATCGCAGATAATCCCAGGCGGGTAACTTCCAACCGTCCGATCAGCCCCGCAACCGGCGGCACGTCACTTCCCTGATGGAGAAAGACAGGCAACTTCTGCTGCTGAAACAAGTACGTTTCGAGGTACACGCCGGTTGAATAGGTGAGCAAGGTCACGGCGACAGCAAAGAGAGACCAACGGAACCAGGTGAGAGTGCACTTCATTTGCCGCCAGCGGTGTATGAGGTGCGGGTCCGGACTGTGAGATTGCGGCCGGCGGTCACCATGACATTTCTGGAACCGGTGCGCGAAGCGTTCGTGGAGACATAGCCAAGCGTGTACTGCGTACGTATCTCCCGTGCGATTTGCTGACAGACACCGGTAACGTCACTATAGTGTTGCGGGAAGAATGCCTCACCGCCGGTAACACGGGCCAATTGGCGTAATACACCGCGGTTGCTGTCGGCGTCGTTCAGATCAAAAATGCCGATGGAATACACGATTGCATTGGACTTGGAGAGCTTGTCAAGGACCTCCGCAAGCGAGTGTTTGCTGGCGTTGTCAGAACCGTCGCTGACAACCAGCAACGCTTTCTTCTCCGGCCCGGCTTTTGGCAACCGTTCCAGAGCGGCGAAAATCGCATCATAGAGCGCGGTCTGACCTGCGGCGGGGCGGTTCATAATCGCCGCGGCAAGTTCGTTCGGTCCGTCAGTAAAGCGGTCAGCGCCAACGGTCACTTGCTCGTTGAAGTTCACCACGAACATGTGGTCGTCTGGGTTGCTGGAACTGGCGAAAGCACGGCCGGCGGCAATTACACCCGGGAGTTTATTCCGCATGCTGCCGCTGTGATCGACCACCAGGCCAACGGTGACGGGAACATCTTCATGGCGGAAGACTCGAATGGTTTGGCGGGTACCATCTTCAAAAACTTGAAAATCCTGGACTCCGAGTTGCGGCGCCAGTTGTCCTTTTCTGTCATGCACCGTGGCGGTCAACACCACAAGGTCGACGTTGACCGCGATATGGAAGTCAGTTTCCTGGCTGGAAAGCAGCAAAGGGATGAACAGCAGTACAGTATTCATTCAGACGCGACGATCTCGCGGTATGCGGGCTGCCACATGGCATCGCGGACTTCCTGCACAATATCGTGGAGACGGACATCAGAGAGACCTTCGGCTTCCACTGTCTCCACCACAGCGGAAGCGACGGTCAGCGAAACGCTGCGGAGATCGTCAATGTGGGGCAAGAGAGAAGCCCCGGGCTGCAGGACGGCGACCAGGCTGGAAACGGCATTCGCCGCCGCCATGAACATGCCTTCACTCACAACCTTCGCCTTGGAAACAATCGTTCCCAGACAGAGCCCAGGAAATAGCATTGCGTTATCGACCTGCCCGATCACATAGGTAACTCCCTTGTAAGTCACGGGAGCGAATGTGCTGCCCGTGGCGATAAGCGCGCGGCCTCCGCTCCAGGCCAGAAGGTCAACGGGATTTGCTTCCGAACGGGGTGCCGGGTTGGAGAGCGGTATGATGAGCGGCCTTTCCACATGCGCCGACATCTCGCGAATGATGGCTTCCGTGAAACTGCCCGGGACGCCGGAGGCACCAACCAGAATGGAAGGCCGGACCCGCCGCACGGTCTCCGCCAGTGAGATGCCGGGGGCATCCTGCTTCCAACCCTTGGTTTCCGAATCGGGGCGGGCATACATCAATTGCTCACCGCTCAACTTCGACGCCTGCCCCTGGACCAGAAGACCATGCTGGTCCACACACCAGAAATGACCGATGGCCTGCGCCTGTGTCCGACCTTCCATAACCATTGCGGCACAAATCTGATCCGCGATGCCCAGCCCTGCGGTTCCCGCGCCAAAGATAACGACACGGTGGTTGCGCATGGGCGTACCTGAAACTCTGCTTGCGGAAATAATGGCCGCCAGAGTGATAGCCCCGGTTCCCTGTATCTCATCATTGAAAGTGCAGAGGCTTCTTCCGTATTTCGTGAGAATCCGGCGGGCATTGGCCGCCTCCAGATCCTGCCAGAGAAGCATGACCCCGGGAAAGAGCCGGGTCGCGATTGCGACGTACCGTGAAATGAATTCGTCGTAACGGGCACCTCTGACGCGCGGGTGACGGTTGCCAACGTACATCGGGTCTTTGAGCAGGCTGTCCCGGTTGGTACCGCAATCGAGCATTACTGGAATGGCACGGGCGGGATCAATTCCGCCCGCGGCGGTGTAGATCGCCAGTTTGCCGATGGAAACTTCAATGCCGCCAACGCCCCAGTCGCCGAGGCCAGGAATCTGTTCGGCGTCCGTGGCGAGGATGAGGTCCGCTGCACCAGGGCCAACGGCAAGGTTCCGAAAGGATTCCTCCATGGAATCCATGTGATCGATCGAGAGGTAAACGCCGCGCGGACGGCGGGATTCATGGTGGTACTGCTCCATCGCGAGCCCCACCGTGACATCATTGACGACCGGAATCATCTCCCGGAGATGTTCCGACAGGAGGCGGTAAAACAAAACGTCGTTGCGGTCATGGAGCGCCGACAGATAAACGTTGCGGCTGAGAGCATCCGGGAGCCGTTCGTACTGGATGTAAGCACGGCGGACCTGCATCTCCAGAGTGCCAATATCGGACGGAAGCAAGCCGGTAAGGCCAAGGTCGTGACGCTCCCGGGCAGTGAACGCAGTCCCCTTGTTGAGGAAAGGCGAGTTGAGGACATCGAGACCGCGGGCCTTTGTATGAATTACAGTGCTGTCCGGCTTGCCGCAGTTCAAGGCAGGCGCCAGTTCGGGGATGACCAGGGGTCGCATGCCATTCTTTTCTTTGCCTTGCAAGCCCGCTGACAGAATAATCAGCAGCGGGCGGAGAAACTGCCTGGACTAGACAGACTTGGCGTATGCACGGAGGGAGAAGGCTGCCGCAAGTGCGAGCAGGCCACCCAGTGCAAGCAGGGGAGTGTTGCTGGCAGTCGCAGGGAGAGTTGCCGCCGTGTCAGCAACGAGCGCCGCGGGAACCGGAGCGACTACAGCGGCAAGTTCCACTTCTTCGCCAGTCGGCTGAATGGCCATGACGGGCTGGCGCTTCAGTTCCACAACTACTGGCATGTCCGGAGTGGCGGGGTGGGAGGTCACCTCCGCGGCTGCTTCCGCGGGCATGAAGAGAACTGGAACAGCAGAGGTCTTGGCAAGTTCCACCGCCTTGGCTTTACCGTAGACAAATTCCTCTCCCCAGTTGGCGCCAGGATAGAACCAGGCACGCAAAGCCTCCGGTTCACCGGCGGGACGTTCACGGAAGGTGATGACCGTCTTGTCTGTAGACTTCAAACGGTAATTGGGGATCGCGAGAATTGTGGCATAAACAGTCTTTTCGTCTTCGCTGAAGATCTGCACGATGTGACGGTCTGAAGAGGAATCCAGAAGCTTGAAGACGTAAGTTCCTGCGGGCAGCACAGCAAAGCCGGCCAGGTGCACACCGGGGATTTCAACCGGGCCGCTGAATGTCATCACCGTCTTTTTGTTCCACTCATCCGCACGTGCCGGCGTGACTGACGCGATGCCGGCAAGACCGATAAAGAGCACCACAGCAGCTGTTTTGAATAACTTCATCATTTTTTGTATCTTTCCTGTCACCCGCGGGAGTTGCACCAACGTTGACGGGAATTCTGGAGCATGCAGATGGCCATACCCCGGGAACTCTTGTACAGTGCATTTTCCAGCAATAAGTGCGCTCTCATCTGACCGGGGGCAGTCAGCGCGGCGATATCCGGTCACCGCAAACCGGGAATACCCTGACCCGCTGAACGGTATGGATTAACACAACGCCGCTTTGCGTCCGGAAAGTAGTGCCAGATAACCATGACCAAATGAGGTCGATGGTTCGTTTCAAGGAGGGAAGATGCTAGAGTTGGGTGTCGGTGACAACCCTCGATGTGATGAGCGTGCCCTGGCAGCGGCGGAAAGTGCGGTGTGGTTTTGGCGTCTCTTGGCTTTAGTTCCGCCTCTGAACAGTGGCTTTTGGAGAATGGCCCCAAGGAACTGGAACACCTCTTCCGCGCGATTGTTTTTCATCCCGCAACACCTGTTCTCATCACTGATGACGAAAGGACTTCCGTGGAAGTCAGCATGGGTGTTGGCAAGCTTCTCGGCCTTTCAAGGGAAAAGATTATCGGACTGAAGCTGGATGATCTGGCGGCACCGGAAATCAAGCCTGCCATCCCTCAGCTTTGGAATGCTTTTCTGCAAGAAGGGGAACATGAGGGCGAACTGATGCTCACCCGCACGAACGGCGAGCCGCTGCCGGTTATCTACAAAGCCAAGAAAAACATCCTGCCGGTGCGCCATGTAGTGGTCCTGCACACCAAGACTGACACGGCACGGGAATCGATTCCAGCCTGGGTCCAGGATTACGCGCTGTTCCTGCTGGACAGTGAAGGCTGCATCGCAGCCTGGTACGGGGGTGCCGAGCGAATTTACGGCTTCACGGCAGAAGAAGCAATCGGGCAACCTTCGTCCTTCCTCTATTCGGACACCACTGCTCTTGCCGCTAACCTGCAGGACGAACTGCGCCGCGCGGCTACGGCCGGGCACTTCGGGGCAGAAGGCTGGCAGGTGAAAAAGGACGGCTCGCGGTTCTGGGCAAACAATATCACCATGGCCCTTCGGACGGAGGACGGCGGCCTGCAGGGCTACGCACGGGTGGTCCGGGATTTCACCGGCCGTCATGAAAATGACGAGAAGCTGCGGCGCGAAAGCTCCCGGCTGCTCCCTATCCCGGTGCGTCCATCCATAGTGGCGGTGGTTAGTGGTGAATTTGACCGCATTCCCGAAGTGAATGATGCCTTTCTGACGTTGACAGGATACGGTCGGGACGATCTACGGATGGGCTTGGTCCAGTGGGCTGCATTGACGCCCCCCGAATATGGTGCGCTCGATGAACTGGCACACGAGGAGGGCCTCTGTTTCGGTGCCTGCGCTCCGTATGAAAAAGAGTTGATCCGTAAAGACGGCACACGCGTGCCGGTGCTGGTGGCCACCGCTGTCTTGAAGCTCTCGCCTTTTCGCTGGATTTCATTTATAGAGGATTTGGGAGAACGCCGCGACAATGCAGTGGATGAGCCGGAAGCCCTGCACCGCAAGGGTTTCGAAGAGATTGTGGGCACCAGCGCGCCGATCCACCGGGTGCAGGAACTCGTGGAGATGGTGGCCCCCACGGACGCCACCGTATTAATCATGGGCGAAACGGGCACAGGGAAGGAACTGGTGGCCCGCGCGGTGCACCGGATGAGCCCGCGCCGGCAGATGCCTTTCATTACACTCAACTGCGCGGCGATCCCCACCGGACTGCTGGAAAGTGAACTATTCGGTTATGAACGCGGGGCATTCACCGGAGCGCTGACACAAAAGATCGGACGCTTTGAAATGGCCCACCGCGGGACGCTCTTCCTGGATGAGGTGGGCGACATCCCTCTGGATTTGCAGCCAAAACTGCTGCGCGCGCTGCAGGAGAAATCCTTTGAACGGCTCGGGGGCACAAAGACTATTCCCATTGATGTCCGGCTGGTCGCCGCCACCAACCGCAACCTCACCCAGATGATGGGGGACAAGCTATTCCGCAGTGATCTCTATTACCGCCTGAAAGTATTTCCCGTCACCACACCGCCGTTGCGCGATAGACCGGACGACATTCCCCTTCTGGCGCGCTTCTTCACTAAGAAGTATGCACAGAAAATGGGCCGGAAGATCGATCAAATTCCACTCGAAACCATGCGCGCACTGACCTCCTGGCATTGGCCTGGCAATATACGGGAACTGGAGAACTTCATCGAGCGGTCAGTGATTCTCTCGCGCGGCCCCGCGTTGCGCGCACCGCTTTCCGAGATCAGAAAGGACGCGCTCGCTCTAGAAGGAACAATTACTTTGGAGCATGTGGAGCGGGAACACATTCTGCGGGTGCTTCGTGACAGCGGCGGGGTGGTCACCACAGCGGCCACCAGGCTGGGACTGCACCGGACTACTTTGAACGCGGTGATGCGAAAACTCGGCATTTCCCGTGCAGATTTATAGGGAGCCCGTTTACACGGAGAACATGACGTCCGGCGGAAGTTCAAGCGCGGCTGCCGCCAGATTCTCCTGTAACATCGAAAGTGTTCAGGTCAACGGCGGTGCCTACCGTGCTGCCAGGAATGAATTACCAGCGGGGAGCATCCCGCGACAACCTTGACCAACATGGTTTCTAAGACCCTTCGGCACCATATCACACCGGGCCCTTTGTAAGAGTGGACAGCAGCAAGGTGACCATCAATTGATGCGATTTCTCGCGGGGATAAGGATCCCTTGCTGCGCCAGCCTCAGTTTCACCTACCGGTAGAGCGCTAATACTCACCTCATATTCGGGATGTATCGTTGTCAGCGTATGTTCCCGTACCTCCGCTTTCTCACTCTCACGTTGCTAGCCTTGTGGACAGTGCCATTGTCCGCACAAAAGGGCGGAGGTGGCGGTGGCGGTGGCGGCAATGGTGGCGGAACACCACCCGTTGTCACCGCAGTGACGCCCAACGCAGGGCCAGCCAACATCTTCAACCCGGTCACCATCACAGGGACGGGCTTTACTGGCACCTCCGCGATTACCATCGGCGGTAACTCCCTGGGCACCGGCGATTGGCTTGTCATCAACGACACCACCATCACGACACAGGCCCCTCCGGGTACGGTGGGAACAGCAAGCGTCCAGGTGACCACCTCCGGCGGAACCAGCGCGGCGAACAAGCTATACACATACCTGGCGGCACCGCCGGGAATCGCGGGCGTGTCGCCCGGCAACGGTTCCACGGCCGGCGGCACGAATATCACGATTTCCGGCTCGGGCTTTACAGGCGCGAAGAGTGTCAGCATCGGCGGTGTCCCTGCTGCGAGTTTCAGCGTCAAGGGAGATACATCGATCTCCGCAGTTACAGGGCCCGGCGCAGCAGGACCAGCCAGTGTTGCAGTCACAAACGCAACCGGCACAAGCGCTGCGAACAGTCTGTTCGTCTATCAAACTCCCGGGGCTGTCACCTTCACACAAATCCTTGGACAACCCACAGATACTGGCGCGACCGTCAACGTCCAGGCAAATGTCTCCATCGATCTTTACTACCAGTACGGCACTGCCCCGGGCAAATATACAGGCCAAACCACACCCGTAACTACTACCGCAGATCCTTACACGCCTAACTCCTGGGTCGCCCAAACAGTCATGAGCGGCCTTACG
This sequence comes from uncultured Acidobacteriia bacterium, assembly GCA_903923395.1. GTDB lineage: Bacteria > Acidobacteriota > Terriglobia > Bryobacterales > Bryobacteraceae > BOG-234. Next base: position 34,846 of record CAIXXM010000102.1, on the reverse strand, counting down.
ATCGACACGCAGTATTATTACCAGATTCAGTACCGTGCCGCTGGTTCCAAGGGCACTTATACGGCCGGTGCGGAAAGATCCTTCCATACCCAGCGCAAGCCCGGCAGCAGCTTTGTCTTCACCGTGCAGGGCGATTCGCATCCCGAACGCGTCGGCAAAATGTTCCACTCTGATCTTTACAACCAAACCATGCGCGGAGTCGCGGCGGCCAACCCGGACTTTCACATCACCAACGGCGATGACTTCAGCGTGCAGAATGTAACGAATCCCTACACACAGAGCGCTGTTGTGGCACGCTATCCGGTCCAATTACCTTACTTCGACCAAATCACCACAGGCGCGCTCTTCCTTGGTACAGGCAACCATGAGCAAACGTCGCTCTATAACTACCTGCTGCCGGATAACGTGAATAATGACAATCAGGTCCCCATCTGGGCACAGAATGCAAGGAACCTTTACTTCCCCATGCCCGGACCGAACGACCCCGTCACTGGCTCCTTTTACACGGGCAACCCGACACAGTTGCCTAAGATTAACGGACCCCTTCGCGATTACTATGCCTGGACGTGGGGCGATGCGCTTTTCATGGTGATTGACCCCTACTGGGGCTCACCGGCACAAGTCGATTCCGGTTTGAACGACCAGACTGCGAAGACCTCGAATGACTGGCTCATTACACAGGGTAATGCCCAGTATCAATGGATGGTTCAGACCCTGAAGGGCAGTACGGCCAAATGGAAATTCATCTTTGCACACCATGTCCTTGGCACCAACCGCGGCGGCGTCGAACTTGTGCCTTACTATGAGTGGGGCGGACTGAATGGCAACGGACAGCCGGGCTTTGCCGCCAACCGCCAGCCTTGCACAGTCTGTGATGCGCCCACCAGCACATCCTTTTCCTGGCCTGAAACGCTGGAACAGCTCTTCGAAGAAACCAAGGTCACGGTCTTTTTCCAGGCACATGACCATCTTTACGTGCACCAGACTTACAATGGCCTGACCTACCAGTCGGTGCCCAACCCGGCAGATAACACTTATTACGCCTTCAATGCCGACGCCTATGTCCAGCCGACGCAGACTCTATATCCCAATGCAGGGTTTCTGAAAGTTACCGTCCAGCCGACGGGTGTCAATGTCCAATACATCCGGGAATGGCTGCCATCCGATGCCACGCGGCTTGGCGTCACGAGCGGCAGCATCCAGGACTCTTACACCATCGGAACGCTGGCACCCAGTGCGCTCTCCCCGGCGATTGCCGCCTCCGGAGTTGTGCCGGTTTACAGCAGTTCCCCAACCATTCAACCGGGCTCCTGGGTATCGATTTACGGAACGAATCTCGCCCCCGCCCCTGTGACCTGGAACAATAACTTTCCCACGTCTCTTGGCAATACGAGCGTGACCATCAACGGTAAGTCGGCATATCTATGGTATGTCAGCCCGAACCAGATCAACCTGCAAGCTCCGGCGGATTCAGCCACTGGCCCCGTACCAGTCGTAGTCACCACACCCTTCGGCACATCCACATCCACGGTCACGCTGGCCGCTGCGGCACCATCGTTCAGCCTGCTGGACGGGAAACATGTGGCGGGGATCATCCTGCGGACCGATGGATCGGGTGCCTACGGCGGCGGAACATATGACATCCTTGGCCCCACCGGCAACTCACTTGGCTATCCGACCGTTGCAGCCAAAGCGGGAGACACTGTGGAACTCTTCGCAGTAGGGCTTGGACCCACTAACCCTGCTGTCCCAGCCGGGCAGCCCTTCACCGGCTCTGCACCAACCGTGACACCAGTGACGCTGTTACTCAACAGCGTAAGTCTCACCCCGGCATACGCTGGCATCACCAGTGCCGGACTTTACCAGATCAATCTGAAAATACCTGCTGGGCTGGGCACGGGCGATATCCCGCTGGCAGCAATCGCCGCTGGCGTACAAACACAAGCTGGAACCGTCATTTCCCTGCAATAGGATTCCCATGAAATACGCCATTGTAATATTCAATCTCCTCTTACTCTGCCGTTTCGCGGAAGCGCAGACGGGCCCTTGCAACGCTGAGACCTTCCCTTCCATCAACACGGCTCCCTGGCTGGGACAGGAGATGCTGGGACAGGTTGCGGCAAAATCCGTGAACGTCAATGTCGCCTTCAGTCAGGATATGCAGGTCTATGTCCAGTACGGCACAGCGACCGGCGTCTACACTTCCAGCACGCCACCGCAAACAGCCGCTGCCAACGTACCGTTGAATATCCCGCTTTCCGGTCTGACGCCCAACACACGTTACTATTACCGGCTTCAGTATGCTCCAGCAGGAGCAGCACCCTTCACAGCCCGTGCGGAGCATACCTTCATAACCGCGCGTCCTGCCGGTACGCCATTCACCTTTGTCATCCAAGCCGATCCACATCTCGATAACAACTCCAACCCGGCCGTGTATCAACTTACCTTGCAGAACGAACTCAAGGACAATCCGGACTTCCTCATCGATCTGGGAGATACCATGTTGACAGATAAGTTGAATACCTCGGGGGAACCTATCGGCCAATCCGGACCAACATGTAACGGTGGTCCCACTGCCCCGGGAGTTCTTGCCCGTGCACAGTTGCACAGATCTTTCTATGACTTAATCACCGGCTCCGTTCCACTCTTCCTGACTCTGGGCAATCATGAGGGCGAGTGGGGTGCGAATTTGACCGGCACACCGCAGAACTACGCGATCTGGGACACACAATACCGCAATATGTACTTCCCCGCCCCCGCACCGGACAGCTTCTTTTCTGGAGATTCGCAACAGTATGACGTCAACGGTGCGCTCTGCGTCCCGGGACAATCCATCACCTGCGGACTGGGGATGCGCCGCAGTTACTATTCCTGGACCTGGGGCGACGCACTCTTCATCGTGCTGGATCCTTTTTGGAATCAGACGCCGGACACCACAACGTCACAGCTGGGAAATGGCAAGGATTGCTGCCAGAAAGGCGCAGCCCAAACGTCAACCTCACCCAGCATCCAAACCGATTGGTCACTAACTCTCGGTGATGTGCAGTACGCATGGTTACAATCGAATCTTTCCGCCAGCAATTCCAAATATAAGTTCGTCTTTGCTCACAATCTCGTCGGGGGCTGGAACTACAACGGACAAGGGGCGATGCGCGGCGGTATTGAGGCCGCCAAGTATTCCGAGTGGGGCGGCTACAATCTGGACGGTACCTATGGTTTCAACACATATCGTCCAGCTATGGCGATGCCCATCCACCAGCTGTTACTGAAATATAACGTCACAGCTTTTTTTCACGGTCATGACCATTTCTATGGACACCAGGAACTCGATGGAATCCAATACCAGGAAGTTCCCCAGCCAAGCGCCAACAACGGCACGAATGAGGCGTCTATCGGAACTGCCGATGGCTACACTCACGGCACGAATGTGAATGGGCGTGGTTATGTGCGTGTCACGGTGGATCCTTCCGCGGGCGTAACCACACAGTTCATTCAAACCTGGCTTCCCACTGAAGAAAAAGGCACCACGAAGAATGCGATGGTGGCTGACACTTGGGTTGTTGCTCCGCCAGTAGTGGGCACTCCAGCAGGCCCGTCCATATCTTCTGTTACAAATGCAGCCAGCGGCAATGCGGTGATCACGTCCAATACATGGACGGCGATCAACGGAACCAACCTCGCGCCGACCTCGTCCTCCCGCACCTGGACGGCCAATGACTTTATAAATGGCAACCTGCCCACAAGCCTCGATGGCGTCGTGGTGACCGTCAACGGACAGCGCGCGTATGTTTATTTCATCAGCCCCTCGCAAATCAACTTTCTAACTCCACCCGCCGCTCTTAGTGGCGCAGCACAGATCCAGGTCACCGTCAACGGCCGTGCGAGCACACCCTTCCCTGTCAACGCACAGAACACCGACCCCGCATTCTTCCAGTGGGGAACGTATGTTGTAGCGACGCATGCTGACTACAGCCCGGTCGGACCCACCTCTCTCTTCCCCGGACTTAGCACACCCGCAAAGCCAGGAGAACAGATCGTTCTCTGGGCCAATGGCTTCGGGCCCGTTTCGACTCCCGTGATTCCCGGCGCCGCGACGCAATCAGGAAAGCTGACAACACTTCCCACCGTACAGGTTGGAGGTCAACCCGCATCCGTGAGCTTCGCTGGCTTGGTTTCTGACGGCCTGTTCCAATTCAATATCACTGTTCCGCAGGGTCTTGCGAATGGTGATCAGAGCATCTCAGCCCTCTATAACAGCGCTGCCACGCAATCTGGCACCCTGATCGCTATTTCCAATTAAGACGCAATACCTGCGACGAGCGGTGTCCGGGCCTATCTTCTCCCCCTGGAATCACGATGGAGTCATTCCAGGGGACAGCCCCGGTAGTTACTAAGCCAATCGGAACAGTTGCCTTGGTACTCCACACGCCATTGGAAAGCTGGAGAACGGTTCGTCGAAATCCCGGATGATTGGCCACGGTCTGTCCCGCGAGTGCGCCATCATCGCCACCAATCAGAACAGGCTCCTGCTTAGAACCGCACACCACGGGAGCGGCGGCCGCAGGATAGGGCAGATCAGGAAGGCGCTGCCAGCCGTGCTTGGGATGATAAGTCCAGGCTTCCTTCAGATACTTCCTTGCGGGAGTGAGCGCCGCACCGCCCAGAACATAGAGTTGTCCGCCACAAGCAACTACACTGGCCAGGATGCGGCCTTCCCCGGGCAAGTCCGGACCGGCCGTCCATTGTTTCTCAGAGGAATCGAGCCGCCACAAGTGGTTGCTGGCCGCAGTGTTCTGACCGCCGACCGCATAGATAGTTTCTCCGATCCGCGCTGCGGAGAGATTCGTCAGCGGTTCCGGTAAGTTCGGCAGCGATAACCGGAGGAATCCGTCGCTGATTGCCTTGACAGTAGAGGAAATCTTGTCTCCGTTCTGTCCACCCAGAAATACCATCCTCCGGGGAAAGCTTACGGCAGCCCCATAAGCAATCGGTTCAGGTAACTTCCCCGCATGACGCCACGCACGCGCACCCGGCTCCAAAACCTGTATGTCGTCCACCCAGATCTTTTCGCCGCCTTCCCCAGGCGGAGCAGTCCACCACGAACCACCTGCCACGACGAGAAGGTTACCCAGCATTCCTACAAATTGCCCCGCAATGGGTTGGGGCAATTCCGGCAGATCTGTGATTGTTGCGGCGGCGAATAGCACGCCCAGCAACCGGAGCATCAACGGGAGACCTCAGCCTTGGGCATCCGCCACAGGAGAAGCGCACCCAACAGAAGAACCACCGCAGCGACTTGAAATGCAGCAGCGAGGCCCAGGTGCTCTTTCATCGAACCCGCCACCGCAGCTCCCACACCGCCGACAAGACATGCCGAAAGATTGAAGATCCCATACCCGGTGGCGGTAAGTTCCGCCGGCACCAAGTTACGCAGATTCGGCATCGCATTGCAATCGAAGAGGCCGCGCCCCAGTCCAAACGTAATCAAGGCAGCAATCAATACCAACTTGGAGCCCGCAAGACTCAATAAGATCAGGAAAGGCGCGGCAACCATCATGCCCAAGCCCTGTGACCAAAGCCGTGCACGCGGGTTGGCCGCTGCCCAACGGTCCGTCAGCAAGCCCCCCGCCAGCGCCCCTGTGTAACTGGCAATCTGTATATAGAATGTCGCCGAGAACCCGGCATCCGTGAGGGACAGATGAAAACGTTCATACAGAAATACGGGAAGCCAGGTGTAAACAATCCAGTTGACCAGAGCCATGGCAGTGAAGGCAGCCGTCAGCAGCAGAAATCCTCTGGTTTGAAAGAGCCGTCGCATCGATCCAACAAACCCACCGCCCGGAATGGCCTTCTTCTCTTTCCGCAGCAAGATCGCCGCAAGACAAACCGCATAGATAGCACCAACCACACCCAGGATTTGAAAGACCGGACGCCAGCCCTCATGGTCCCCCATCCACCCGCCCCAGGCCCCGCCTGCGATGAGTCCGGTATAGAGCCCGCTCTGATGAATCCCCGTAGCAAGCGAGCGAGTACGAGGCGTATGTTGTCCAGCAATCAGCGCCAACGCCGCCGGAAGATAGAACGCCTCACTAACGCCCATCAAGCCTCTGGACCACAGCATGCCAGACATCGTAGTAACGTGAGCTGTCAACCACGTGGCAGCACTCCACACCACGAGACTTGCCACGATGACCGGAACCTTCCCGAGCCTGTCCGCGAAGTAGCCGCCAAATGGACTCATCGCCGCATAGGCCCATAAGAAGACCGAACTGATCAGGCCCAGCTCAAAGGACGTCGCATGCAAGTCGCGTTGCAGCAGGGGGAATAGCGAAAACACTACCTGGCGGTCCAGATAGTTGAGCAATGCGACGCCCCATAACAACGCCACTGCGAGCCATTTCTGCATAAGCTCTCAGGCCGGCGGGAGAAGTCCCAATGGTGTAAGGGCTTCCCGCAGCGCCACAGTCTCCGCAGCCGTAAGTTCCAGCCGCGGCCGCGTGACAATACCGCATTCCAGCCCGTCCCAGCGGAGATACTGCTTCAAGGCGGCAATAAATGGAAAACGTATCAGTACACGGATCAGAAGATTGATCCTGTCCTGCAATGCCACAGCTTCCTGCCAGCGGCCTGCGCGCGCATGATGATACAACTCCACAAACATTCCAGGCACCAAATTATAGATACTGCCGATTCCGCCATGCGCACCCATCAGCAGACCGGCAGAAAGAACTTCATCCCGGCCATTGAACATCGTGTTCCCGGCTCGGACCAGCGAAGACAGCGTGAATAAGTCATAGTCCGTGAACTTCAGGCCCGCAATGCCGGGCAGTTCACAGATTTCCAGAAGCTGGGAGTAACTCAATTGATCCGCAGCGTTCGGGAAGTAATAGGCCAGGAACGGCAAGTCCGTGGACGCCGCCAGGTCTCTGTAATAGGCCTTCAACTCAGGGAAAGAAGCGCCCGCGGGCCGCAGACTGCTGAACGCAACCGCACCATGTACCGCCGCATGTCGCGCCAGGGAAGCCGCTTCACCAAAGGAGGCCGCACCAACATGGGCAATCATCTTCCTGTCCTTCGGCGTATTCCTGGACACCACCTCCATCACCGTGCGGCGTGATGCCTCCGGCAAAGATTGCCCTTCACCGGTGCTGCCACAAATATAAACGCCGTGAACCCCCGCAGAATAGACACGCTCCAGCAATTGTTCAAGCGCAACCGTATCCACCGTTTCATCTGCTTTCAACGGAGTTACCAGAGCGGGGAAAATACCTTCCAGATGATTCGTCATTTCCTGCCTTTTTTCGTCAATGTATCCTTGCCTTCGGTAAGCCAGTCCAGGCTGAAGCGGGCCAGCAGCAGACGCTCCGCTGCATTCCCCGTGCTGCCATTCCGTGACGCTTCGTAGAAACAGAGGATCGTGCCATCCGGCAGCACAGCCAGGTCAGAGTAACCGGAAGGCCCGGCTTCAACTGTGCGTTTCACGGTCCAGGAAGCGCCTTCGTCATAACTGATTCGCACGGTGACATTCTTGCGGTCCTTGCCTGGAACATCACGCCCGTCCGCCCGCGTGAGGTTGTCCGGATTCGAGAACAGGATACGGTTCCTGCCACCTTTTTTCACGGTGGAAAGCCGGACCAACCCGGCCATGCAATGCGGATCAGGAAGGTCAGCCTGATAATGTGGCACAGCCCAATTCCCTGCCCCGTCCTTGCCCGTTGTAATCACACGGCGATTCTCCGCCGAAGGTGTCCGCACACTGAGCATCACACTGCCATCTGTCAACTGCACCGCTTCGGTCTCATTGGAACTCGGAAACTCGGTTGAATCTGGAATGGCCAGGCCCTGCACATGCCAGGTCTTGCCATGATCATCGCTATAAAGCGTCGTATTTGCCGAGGGTCCATGACCATTGCCATTTTTTCCCAAAGAGACCCACGCTGGAACCAGCAATCTGCCATTCGTCAGTTGTATTCCATGGCCCGGTCCGGTCGCCACAACACGCCACGCATAACCGGGACGCAGGGATGCAAAGGCCTGCGTAATCTCTACTGGTTTCGAAAACGTCTTCCCGTCATCGCGGCTTGCCATGTAGAACACCCGCATATAGTCAATGCAGAAGACGAAGTGAATGGTGCCGTTCTTGTCCGCAATGGCCACTGGATTGTTATAAGTAACATCATCGGGCCGGCCCTGTTTCTTCTCAATGGCCACCGGACTCCGCTGCAGTGACGTATCGACATGACCGATGACTTCCTGCGGACTGAACGTCTTCCCCCCGTCCGTACTGCGGCGCAGCATGATATCGATCGTGTCCCAGTCCCCGCCTGTCCTGCGGCGGCCTTCGCAGTAGACCAGCACCGACCCGCGGCTGGTGACCACAATACCCGGAATCCGGTACAGCTTGTGATCCTTCTCGCCACCGGCGAAGAGTTCTATCTTTTCGATGCCGGGTTCGATTACCGCCAGCAGTGGCATGGCAAACAGCACTAAGAGAGAAGCGTATTTAGAAGACATATTTAAGGGCCGCCTGGTAGAGCCGCGGCGACGCCGCCCCGGTAATCTTCCCGAAGTTTACACTGTTCAAGGTCAAAGTCGGATTGGAAAACTGTGTATGGTTCAGGGTGTTGAATGATTCAATACGCAGTGTAATCTTCTGCCCTTCACGGATGGCAAATGCCTTGTGCAACCCTGTGTCCATATTGAAAGCCGAGGGCCCCGTCAGCGCATCGAAGCCCAGATTTCCAAAGCGCTTTTGTGCCTGCAGTCCGCTGATGCTGAAGGCCGCCGGGGTGAGCCAGATCTGCGTGTTGTGATCTTCAACATAGGGGTTCATACCCGCAACAACGTCCGGACGCTGGCCCGCGCTGCGTCCATTGCCTGCATAGTCACCGCCGGAAACCACGTTCAGCGGATTCCCTCCACGCCAACCCGCGAGAGAGCGGAGCGTCCAGCCCCCGAGTGCTCCACGCAACAATCGATTTTTGAATTGCCCACCCGGAATGGCATAGCTGATGATGCTCCGGAAGTTATGCTTGGGCAGACCTTCCACAGGCCCCGTGGAGCCTGCAATGTTCATCGGGTCCTGCAGACCGTTGCCGGTAAAGGTAATCGTGTCATCCGGCGTGTAATAGCCCTTCGCACTGGACTGCGTGTAGTAGAGATCGTAATTCAACCCCTTCCACAGCCGCTGTGTCAGGGACACTTCCAGAGAATTGAAATTGATCCGCGCTGCATTCTCCGCCACATTGATCTGCCCAAGAGACGGCACGGGACGCTGGCCGATAGCAGGATTCACCAGGTTCAAAGGACGCACGGAGATCAACTTATCCGTACGCTGACCCACATAGGAAGCCTGGAGCGCCAGAGTAGAGGTCAACATCCGCTGGATGGTAAAGTTCCACATATTGACATAGGTGTCCCGTCGATGAAAATCAGCCACGCTTTCCGAAAGGTGAATATCCGAAGGCAGCAAGGACGGGTTATTCTGAATCATCGTCTGGAAGGTTTGGATCGCAGGATAGACCAGATACTGCTTGGGTACGTCGGCTGCGGTCACCGTGGATACGCCGGAGAGTCCGGGGCTGATATACGCCATATCATAGTAGTGAATTGCCTGCGGCATAACATAACTAAGTGCATAGCCTGCGCGGATCACAGTCTTTGGACTCCAGGCCGGATTCCAAACCAGTCCAACCCGCGGACCAAAGTCATTACGGTCCGCCGCGAACATGGGCTGTTTGTTGGCAGGGATGAAGGGCCCGAACGGATCAGACGTCGCGATATTGAAGCCGCCGACGAATGGAGGCGAATATTCGTAGCGGAGGCCAAGGTTCAGCTGGAAGCTCTTGCTCAGATGCCAGTCGTCTTGAAAATAGTACCCTTCATTCACTGTGCGCTGTCCTTTGCTAGTGGTGAACGAGAGCCCCACACTCGCGGGATTCGAGTTGATCGCGTCCGCATAAGTGGTGTAAGTGTAGACGGGCGGTCCGCCCTGCACGCGGACGCTGCGAACCTCCCGCAGGTCCAGCCCCATCTTCAGAGAATGGCTGCCACGGATGAGAGTGAAGTTATCCGCAATCGAGTAAGTGGTGGGTAGAAAGTGAATGAAATTGGGCAGCGACGCACTGATCCCCTGTATGGACAGATAGGCCGGGATATTCTCATATCCCGCAGGATTCCGGTTCAGATCCACACGGTTGAAGCCAATCCGGAAATCATTGAACGCGGCTGGCCCGAACGTATAAGTATCTTCCACCACCGTATTGTGCGACCGCAGAGGATAAGTGGTCGGCATGGAAGGCTCCAGATTCGGAGAGGTATACGTTTGATTGTTGTAGCTGTACCGCCCGGAAAGCCTTTGCCTGGAAAAGATCGCGTCCACTTTCGCCAGATAGGTGTTTTCCGCGTTCCGCTGCTGGTCATTCCGCAAATGCGTCCCCGCATAGACAGTGGAAGACGGCGTGAACGTTGTGGGCATCATGAAGCTCAACACCTTGCTCACCGGCGCGGGCAGCAGGGAGAGAAAATAGGGTGTCGGCACCGTGCCGGTAATCTGCGCCTGCTTTTTCACCTGGCCGCCTTCATAGTTGAAGAAGAAGAACACCTTGTCGCGCTTTACGGGACCGCCAACATTGCCGCCAAACTGATTCCAGCGCAGCGGCGACTTCGGCAGCGAGTTCTTGTTCGAAAAGAAATCATTGGCATTCAACTTGTCATTCCTGAAGAACTCGAAGAGCGTGCCGTGGAACTTGTTGGTCCCCGACCGGGTAATGATACTCAAAACGCCCCCACCCGCGCGCCCGAATTCCGCCGACGTGGCATTCGCGGAGGATTTGAACTCCTCAATCGCCTCCACGCTGACCCCGTTCACCAGCGTGCTGCCCCCACCCGCCGACGCAAACCCCGACGCGCCGTTGACCTCGCCGAAACTCATATCCACGCCGTCTAAGAGTAAATTCGTCCCCAGCGCTGTGGAACCGTGAAATGAAATTCCCCCGCGTCCGCCCGCCCCGCTGGATGGCCCATTCACCATACCCGCCTGCAAGCCCACCAGATCCTGAAAATTACGCCCATTGAGAGGCAATTCATCAATCTGGTTCCTCGCCATCACCACGCCAAGTTCCGTGGTGGTGGTGTTCAACAACGGCGCAGTGGCATCCACATTGACCGTCTCCGTAACCGAGCCGATCTTCAAGCCCAAATCAATGCGTGGACGCGTGCCCGAAAATAATTCGAACACCTCTCCCCGCGATCTTTCAAAGCCCTCCGCCACTGCCTCCAAACGATACTTGCCCGGCGGCAACAGCGGAAATTCGTAATAGCCCGCGGCATTGGTCGCGGTCTCACGCACCTCATTCGTTTCCTGGTTCAGAGCGCGAACGGTTGCCTTGGCAACAGCCAGGCCCTTCGGGTCGGCCACATTGCCGACGATGGACCCGCCGCTGATCTGCGCATAGAGAAAGGCTGCGGGCAAAAACAGCAGCAGGGAAATGGCTTTGAACATGTGGCTCCTTACGGGGGAGAATCAATTATCGATTACATTATCGATAATGCGCTTGCTTCCGCTTGGAGTCAAGTGATTTTGCATGTTACCCTCAGGCCATGGTCAAGGCAGCACCCTCCGGCTCCCGGGTTTCCGAGGTCGTGGCACGTCTCCGCGAAGCCATTTTCGAGAACCGTCTGCAGCCGGGCGAAGCCATTCGGGAACTGGTGGTGGCAAAGGAACTGGGTGTGAGCCAGGCCACGGTCCGCGATGCTTTGCAGCGCCTGGAACATGCCGGACTGGTGACGCGCAAGAGCAATCTCGGTACAACGGTGACGCGACTGAGCCCGAAGGACGTCCGCGAACGGGTTTCGTTGCGGGCCACCCTGGAAGTGATGGCCGCGCAACAGGCGGCGCTGCGCATGAGCGAGGCGGATTTTGCGGTGCTGGAAGCCCGTCTCACCAGCTTGGGTGATGCCATTCAGCGCGACGGCTACTATGAAGCAGCCCAGGCCGACCTGGAATTTCACCGTTATGTGTGGCAGTGCTCCGGCAATGAAACGCTATTCCGGCTTCTCGATCTGGTCACCGTTCCCCTGTTCGCCTTCGTCAGCATGATGCGCAGTCAGGGTCTACAGAAGCTGGCCGCCGTCGTGGCGGAACACCAGCCGTTGATCGATGCGCTGAAGAGCAAAGACCCGGCGCGCATCCAAACCGCATTCGGCAAGAATGCCACGAGTTTTTACGAACCCTTCCTGGTGGACAGCGCCGAACGGGCGACCGCGGAAGCCTATGGATTTCTCGGAATGTCGGCGGGTCAGTGAAACTGCCCTGCCCCGGCACTTCCTCCTGAATGACCCTCCTCCTCTACCCCCAGCCCTAACCCCACAAGCCAAACCTCAAACCACTACAATCGAGAAATGACTTCGCAGGACGACGACCGCACAGGAGTGGCCACCACCCCGCGAAAACCGCTCACCGCGACCCCGGAAGAAGGCCGCTTCGTCCCCGGCACACTCGTCGCCGGCCGCTACAGGGTCATCGCCCTGCTCGGCCGCGGCGGCATGGGCGAAGTCTACCGCGCTACTGACCTGACTCTCGGCCAATCCGTCGCACTCAAGTTTCTGCCCGAAGACGCCGCCCGCAATGAGCACTTTCTCGAACGCTTCCACAACGAAGTCCGGGTGGCGCGTCAGGTTTCTCACCCCAACGTCTGCCGCGTTTATGACATCGGCGAGGCAGACGGCGTCCCCTTCATTTCCATGGAATATGTGGATGGCGAAGACCTCGGCTCCCTGCTCCTCCGCATCGGCCGCCTGCCTGCACAGAAAGCCCTCGAAATCACCCGCAAGCTTTGCGCCGGTCTCGCCGCCGCCCATGAGCGCGGCATCATCCACCGTGACCTGAAGCCCCACAACATCATGCTGAACAAGCGTGGGGAAGCCGTCATCATGGATTTCGGCCTGGCCGCCGTCGCCGACCAGATCAGAGGGCCGGAAAGCCGCAATGGTACCCCCGCCTACATGGCACCCGAACAGCTCCGGGGCGATTCCGCGACAAACCGCAGTGACATCTTCGCCCTCGGCCTGATTGCCTACGAACTTTTCACCGGCAAGCGGGCCTATGAAGGCAAGAGCCTCGCCGATCAATTGCAATTGGTCGAATCAGGGAAGCCAGCCAGCATCACCACCACCGTTTCTGACGTGGACCCCGCCGTGGAAGCCGCCATCGCGATGTGCCTTCAGCCGGACCCCGCGCTCCGTCCCGCATCGGCGCTCGCTGTCGCCGCCGCGCTGCCGGGGGGCGATCCACTGGCAGCAGCATTGGCTGCCGGACAAACGCCCAGCCCGGAACTGGTGGCGGCATCCGGCAAGACCGAAGGCTTCCCGCTGAAGTGGTCACTGGTCTGTCTGGTGATTGCACTGGCCTCAGTTTTCACACATCCCCTGATCCATCTGCCGTTTTCCATGCTGGCCCTGGCACCAATGGAGTTCGCTCCGCAGGTCATGCAACAGAAGGCCCGGGATCTGACAGCAGCCCTCGGTTACACAAAACGCCCGGCCGATTTCTTCGGGCGCTTCCAGTACTCTGACCCCCTTGCGGATTATGCAGCAGCGAAGCGCGGTGCCCGGAGTTGGAGCGACGTTTATGGCTCCATGTCTCCGGTGGAGTATTGGTACCGGCAGAGCAGCGACTTGCTGCTGGCGAATCCCGATGGCAGGATCACGCTGGAAAATCCGCCCTTCGTGACACCGGGGATGGTCACGGTCCGGCTGGACAGCGCGGGCCACCTGCGCACCTTTCAGGCCATTCCAAATGAGGACGCAAAACCGCCAGTCTCGTTTGACCCGGCGGCGCTGTTCCGTACCGCGGGGCTGGATCTGTCGTCATTTCACGAAGTGACCCCGCAACACCCGGAACCAGTACCGGCCGATGCGCGCCACGCCTGGACAGGAACCTGGCCGGGAATGCCGGGTACAAACGTGGTTGTGGAGGCTTCTTCCTGGCACGGACAGACCACCGCGTTTCGGATTTATTGGCCCTGGGAAGCCACGAATAAAGCACCAGCCCCAAACTCCGTGGGTAAATCCCTCTCCCGGTCAGTGTTTTTCATCATGACGCTGGTGGGCATGTTTTGCGGGATCTTCTACGCGATTAAGAATGTGCGGGAAGAACGAACCGACCGCAAAGGCGCGCTGCGTGTGGCCACCTGCGTTTTCCTGTTTGGATTCCTGGAGTATTTCGCCACCGTGCACGTGGTTCCAGACCTTGCCCTGGCTGGCTTCGCGTGGGAAAATCTGGGCACTTCTTTGCTGTGGGGAGCGACGCTCTGGGTCGTCTATCTCGCCCTCGAACCACCGGTTCGCGCACGCTGGCCCCATTCTTTGATCACCTGGAGCCGCCTACTTTCGGGTCAGTTTTTGGATGCCCGCGTAGGGTCACACTTGCTGCTCGGGTCCGCAGTGGGAGTCGTCGGGGGAGGGGTATTTCTACTGCGTGCGCGCTGGCAGATGGACCACGGCGGCACCCCTTCCGGCCCCCCCATCCTGATGCTCAGCGGCTTCAACTTCTATCTGGCCCACGTTGCGGACCGTTTATTCTCTTGCATCTTCTGGGGTATCTGCGTCTTCTTCCTGCTCTGCGGACTTCGCCTGATCGTCAAGAAAGATTGGCTGGCCGCTGCTTTCGCCGCAAGCCTGATGCTTTTCGCGGAGAGCAACGTGGTCAACACCACGCAACCCTGGATTGATATTCCCCTGTATTTCGGCCTCTACTCCCTCATCAGCTTCCTCACTCTGCGCATCGGGCTATTGGTCGCAGTCACGGCCATCTTCACCCTGAACACGTCCGCCGACCTCGCTCTCGGCAACGAATGGTCCGCCTGGTTCCACTGGATCACGGCCTTGAATTTATCGCTGGTAAGTGGCATTGCGATCTTCTCTTTCTGGCGCTCCCAGAGCCGTACAAGTCCACCCGCTAACTTGAAGTAGATGGCAACTCTCTACCGCTACCTGCGTGACTACTGGCCGCAGGTTCTGCTCGCCCTGCTCCTGGCGGCGATCAACCAGGTCTTCTCTCTGCTTGATCCGCTGATCTTCCGCCACATTATTGACAGTTACGCCACCAAGTTTCACCAATACTCCAGCAGTGAGTTTCTGAAGGGCGTTGCCGGCCTGCTGGGTGCCGCCGTCTTCGTGGCCTTTGTTTCCCGTGTGGCCAAGAACTTTCAGGATTACTATGTCAATCTGGTGACCCAGCAAGTGGGCGCCCGCATCTATGCCGATGGCATCCGGCACTCTCTGGAATTGCCCTACGAACAATTCGAAGACCAGCGCAGCGGCGAAACCCTTGGCATCCTGCAGAAAGTCCGCAGCGATACCGAAAAGCTCATCGGCAGCTTCGTCAACCTGCTTTTCACCACCCTGGTCGGCGTCGTGTTCGTCATGATTTATGCGGCGCAGGTGCACTGGTCTATCGGCCCGGCCTATCTTGCCACCATTCCTCTGCTTGGCGGGCTGAGTTCGCTGCTCAGCAAGAAGATCAAGACCGTGCAACAGGCCATCGTCAAAGAGACCACGGCACTGGCTGGCTCCACTACAGAATCCCTCCGCAACATCGAACTGGTGAAGAGCCTCGGCCTCGCGCAGCAGGAAATCAGCCGCCTCAACACCACTACGCAGAAGATCCTGAAGCTTGAGCTCAAAAAGGTGAAATACCTGCGCAGCCTCAGCTTCATCCAGGGCACCTTCGTGAACCTGCTGCGGACAACGGTTCTCTTCCTGATGCTCTACCTCATCTTTTCGCAGAAGATCACCGTGGGACAGTTCTTCACCATGCTCTTCTACTCGTTCTTCATTTTCGGGCCGCTGCAGGAACTGGGCAATGTGGTGAACACTTACCGCGAGACTGAAGTGTCCCTGGGCCGCTTTGAGAAGCTTCTCGCCATGAAGCCGGAGCCCCGCCCGGAACATCCCGTGCCGCTGAACCAACTCGAAACGCTCCGCTTCCACGACGTCTCCTTCCAACACAACTCGGCCAACCGGCCTGCGGTCTGCGGCATCACCTTTGAGGTCAAGACCGGCGAAACCATTGCCTTCGTCGGCCCCTCTGGTGCGGGCAAGACGACACTGGTCAAACTTCTCGTGGGCCTTTACCGTCCCCGTAACGGTCATATTTATTACAACGGCACGCCGGAAGATCAGATCACGGTCGGAGACCTGCGCGAACGCATTGGCTTCGTAACGCAGGATACGCAACTGTTCAGCGGCACCATCCGCGAAAACCTCCTCTTCGTGAAACCAGGCGCCACGGATGCCGAGTGCCTCGACGTTCTCCGGCAAGCCTCCGTGGAATCACTGCTGGCCCGCGCCGACAAGGGCCTCGATACGCTCATTGGCGAAGGCGGCGTGAAAGTCTCCGGCGGTGAGAAACAGCGCCTCTCCATCGCCCGAGCCCTGCTCCGCAAGCCGCAATTGCTGGTCTTCGACGAAGCCACCTCCGCGCTCGATTCCCTCACCGAAGAGGAGATCGGCTCCACCATCCGCGAAGTTGCCGCGAAGCGGAACGCCATCACCATCCTGATTGCACACCGCCTTTCCACCGTCATGCATGCCGACCGCATCTTCGTGCTCGAACGCGGCAAAATTGTGGAAGGAGGGCGGCATGAAGAATTGGTGGATGGCAAAGGCTTGTATTACGCAATGTGGCGTCAGCAGGTGGGCGAAGGGCGGTAACCGGACGAAACCACGTTCAACAAGCCCTATTCTGCAAGCCCTTGCATAACGGCCTGCTATACGATAGACTCCACAAGACCGACCCAACTCCCATGGCCATCCTCATCGAACAGACCCGTCTGCTGACCCTGAGCACCATCGACGTCCTCGTCATCGCGATCTACTTCGTGATGGTCATCGGTATCGGCCTTTACCTCAAGAAATTCACCCAGACCGGTGACGACTTCTTCCTCGCCGGACGCGAAATGTCCGCCTGGATCGCCGGACTCAGCTTCGTCGCCGCCAACCTCGGCTCCCTCGAACTCATGGGCTGGGCCGCCGCCGCCTACCAATACGGCATCCTCGCCACACACTGGTATT
Organism: uncultured Acidobacteriia bacterium; assembly: GCA_903923395.1. Taxonomy (GTDB): domain Bacteria; phylum Acidobacteriota; class Terriglobia; order Bryobacterales; family Bryobacteraceae; genus BOG-234. The sequence goes on along the minus strand of CAIXXM010000102.1, from coordinate 17,770 downwards.
GGATCGGTGCCATCCCCGCAATGCTCTTCCTCGGTATCGTGATGATGCCGTTCTATTACATCTCGAAGACGCACTCCGTCCCCGGCTATCTCAAACTCCGCTTCGGCGAACCCTCCCGCGCCCTCTCTGCAGTAAGCTTCGCCCTGATGACGGTCTTCATGTCCGGCATCAATATGTATTCCATGGCGCTCGTCATGAAAGTTATCCTGGGCTGGGATATTAACTTCTCCATCTGGGTATCTTCACTTACTGTCGCCGCCTACGTCGTCCTCGGCGGTCTGCTCTCCGCGATCTTCAATGAAGTGCTGCAATTCGTGCTCATCTGGCTCGGCGCGATTCTCATTTCCATCATCGGACTCATTGAAACCGGCGGCTGGGAGGGTATGGTCCAGCGCATCCACACGAACTTCCCCGGTGGCGATTACACACACCTCTGGAGCACCCTCGGCACTTTCACGGACAACCCCATGGGCATCCACTGGACCGGCATTGTCCTCGGCCTCGGCTGGGTGATCTCCTTCGGTTACTGGACCACCGACTTCCTCGTCGTCCAACGCGTTCTCTCCGCCAAGGACCTCCGCTCCGCACGCCTCGCCCCCATCATCGGCGCAGGCTTCAAAATGTGCGTCCCCTTCATCGTCATCGTCCCCGGCCTGCTTGCACTTGCCGTCCTGCCTACCAAGCTGACCGGCGAAGCCGAAGCCCTCGCCACCGGCGGCCACAGCTTCAATGAAGTGCTGCCCCTCATGCTCGCCCGCTACTGCGGACCCGGTCTCCTCGGACTCGGCATCACCGCACTCATCGCAGGCTTCATGTCCGGCATGGCAGGCAACGTCAGCGCCTTCGCCACCGTTTGGACTTACGATATCTACCGCGCCCTCATCAAGAGGGATGGCACGGATGATCACTATGTCAGCATGGGCCGCTGGTGCACCATCCTCGGCGTATTGGTCAGCATCGGCACGGCTTATCTGGTCATGCAGTTCGCCAGCATCATGGATTACGTGCAGGCACTCTTCAGCTTCTTCATCGCTCCGCTCTTCGGCACAGTCATCCTCGGCATGCTCTGGAAGCGCGCCACCCCGGCTGGCGGATTCTGGGGCTTGCTAACAGGCACTCTGGCTTCTATCGCCATGTGGGCCGCGGTCAAAGCCGATCCCGGAGTACTCAAATACATCGCCGTTTCCCCGCATGCCAAAGACATGGCAGAGAACATGTACCGCGCCCTTTGGAGTTGGCTCATCTGCGTCTTCGTTACCGTCATCCTGAGTTACATGACCAAGGCCCAGCCCGAATCCGAACTGAACGGCCTCGTCTACGGCTGCACCGTGTTACCCAAGGAAGACTGGGTTCCCACTTACAAGCGGCCCATGTTCTGGGCCATCGTCATCGCGGTTATTCTCGTCATTCTCAACATCCTGGTCTGGTAGGAGCGAACATATATGTCACATCGCAAGGGAATGATCCCCATCTGGTTCTTCATTGGCATCCTGCTGCTCGCCTACGGCGTGCTGATCCTCGGCGCAGGCATCTTCGATTACATGAACCCCGCCGCACATCCGGTTGTCCTTTCAGAACTCCACGCCGGTATCTGGTGGGGCATTCTGTTGCTGGCACTCGGCGGCTGGTATACCTTGAAGTTCAAGCCCACCAAAGAATAATATGCAGGAACAACTTACTCTCGGACTAATTATCGGCAACCGGGGTTTCTTCCCGGATCACCTCGCGGATTCCGGTTACCGCGAAATGAAAGCAGTGCTGGAAGCGGCAGGCGTCAACGTCATCGCCGTCACCCAGCAGGAAACCAAGTTCGGTGCCATCGAAACCCGTCAGGAAGCCCGCCGATGCGCGGACCTCTTTGACCAGCACCGCAAAGACATCGCCGGCATCATCGTTTCACTGCCAAACTTCGGCGATGAACGCGCCATCGCGGATACCATCCGCATGTCCAACCTCAACGTGCCTGTACTCGTCCAGGCCACTCCGGACAGCGCCACCAAGATGCTCATCGCGGACCGCCGCGACAGCTTCTGCGGCAAAATGTCCGCCTGCAATAACCTGATGCAGTACGGCATTCCGTACTCGCTGACCCGGCTCCACACCGTAGCCCCCCACTCCGCCGCCTTCGCAAAAGATCTGGAAGATTTCAAGGCTGTCTGTCGCGTGGTCCGTGGACTCCGCCGCCTTCGCATCGGTGCCATCGGCGCCCGCCCCTCAGCCTTCAACACGGTCCGTTACTCGGAGAAGTTACTCGAAGCCAGCGGTATCTCCGTCGAGCCGATTGACTTATCGGAAATCCTCGGCCGCATTGACCGCATGAAAGATGATCATCCGCTCGCACAGGGTAAACTCGCGGCAATCCAGCGCTATGTGGACACCAACACCACGCCCGCTGCAGCGTTGATGAAGATGGCCAAACTCGGCGCGGTCATTGACGAGTGGATGTGCCAGACCGATTGCACCATCAGTGCCGTCCAGTGCTGGACTTCACTTGAAGAATACTTCGGCGTGGTGCCCTGCACAGTGATGAGCATGATGAGCGAGAATCTCTTTTCCAGCGCCTGCGAAGTCGATATCGCCGGTGTGATCGGCATGCACGCTCTGGCCCTGGCTTCCCAGACTCCCAGCGCCTTGCTCGATTGGAATAATAACTACGGTGAAGATCCGGATAAGGCCGTCTGCTTCCACTGCAGTAACTTACCCAAGCACTTCTTCCGCGAAGTCAAGATGGATTTCCAGCAGATCATCGCAGGCACCGTGGGTCGCGATAACACCTTCGGCACCTGTGTCGGCCGCGTGAAGTCAGGTCCCATGAGCTTCGCCCGCTTCTCCACTTCAGATCACCTTGGCGCAATTACCGGCTATGTCGGCCAGGGCGAGTTTACAGATGACCCCCTCGAAACCTTCGGCGGCGCAGGCGTTGTCCACATTGAAGATATGCAGGACCTGCTCCACTTCATCTGCGCCAACGGCTATGAGCATCACGTCGCCGCGAACTTCTCCGGCACCGCGGACGTGGTCTATGAAGCGGCCACCAAGTATCTGAACTGGGAAGTCCATTACCACGGCAAAGACTAAGTCATGAGTATCGTTGCAGGCGTCGATTTCGGGACGCTCTCCGTGCGTGTGTCGCTCTTCGACAGCGCACGGGGACGCCTGGGTTTTGGGGTTGGGGAATATCCACTGGAGCGGCGCGCCAGTGACCCCGACCATGCCACCCAGAAGCATGAAGATCATATGGCGGCGCTCGCCTCCGCTATGCGCAGTGCCATCAGCGCTGCAGGGATTGAAGGCAGCCAGGTGGATGCCATCGCCATCGATACCACCGGCTCCAGCGTTGTCCCGGTCGATTCTCAGATGCAGCCGCTGGCGCCTTACTATCTTTGGTGTGACCATCGCGCCTGGAAGGAAGCCTCGGAAATCACCACCCTGGCCCGCGAGACGAACTTACCCGCCATTGCATGGTGCGGGGGCACTTACTCGAGCGAATGGGGTTGGAGTAAGTTACTCCACTTCCTGCGCCATAACCCCGGGCTCCAATCGAAAACTGCCAGCGCCTTGGAACATTGCGACATGGTGGCCGCAACCCTCTGCGGTATCACTGACCCCGCGCAAGTGAAGCGCAGTATCTGTGCTGCCGGGCATAAATGGATGTGGAATGACTCCCTCGGCGGACTCCCGCCGGAAGACTTTCTCACCTCTGTTGATCCCCTGCTCTCCGGCTTCCGCGATAAGTTATCCGGCACTTACGCGACGTCAGATAAACTCGCCGGAACGCTCTCTCCGGAATGGGCGCAGCATATGAGCCTCCGCAGCGGCATTCCCATTCCAGTGGGTGCCTTTGATGCCCACTGGGATGCACTCGGTGCCGGAGCTGCTCTTGGTGACGTCGTCAATATCTGCGGCACCTCCACCTGTATCATCGCCATGAACACCACCGCGGAACTGGTCCCCGGTCTTTGCGGCGTAGTTCCCGGCTCGGTTGATCCGCAATACACAGGTATCGAAGCCGGCATGTCCGCCACAGGTGATGTCTTTGAGGCCATCGCCCGCCGCGCCGGTACGTCCGTAGCTGCTTTGTCGAAGGGCTTGGAGAGTTATCCCGCGGGTTCCACAGGCATGTTGCGCTTCCCCTGGGATAACGGTGACCGCACGATTCTGGTGGACCCCGAAGTGAGTGGCATGACACTCGGCTGGCGGCTCACCCACACCGCGCAAGATGAGTTATTCTCGGCCATCGAAGGTGCCGGCTTCCACACACGCGTCATCTTTGAGCGCATGGAAGAGCATCACGTTCCCATACAGCGCGTCATCAATGGTGGCGGCATCCCGCAGAAGAATCACGTTCTCAATCAGATCTACGCCAACATCCTGAATAAGCCGGTGCTGGTGCCTGCTTCCGACGTAACCAGCCTTGGCTCTGCCATCTTCGCGTTCCTCGCGGCCGGAACTTTTGGCTCCATTCCTGAAGCGCAAAAAGTACTCTGCCCCGAATACCGCACCTTTGCACCGCAACCCGGCACGCGCGCCGCCTATGACCAGTTATACCCGGTCTTCCGCGAACTTTACTTCTCGCTCGGCCGCGGACAGGCGCTGCGGACTCTCCGCCACGTGGCGATGGAAGCCAGAAATGCTAGCTAGACACTTACGAACAGAAGTCCTGGAAGCGAACCTGTCTCTGGTCCGCAAGGGCCTGGTAATTGAAACCTTCGGCAACGCCAGCGGCATTGACCGCCCAAACGGCATGGTGGTGATCAAACCCAGCGGCGTACCGTATGACAAGATGAGGGTCGAAGATCTGGTGGTCACGGATCTCACCGGTAACATCCTGGAAGGCAATCTCCGTCCTTCTTCGGACCTGCCCACGCACCTCGCGCTCTACCAAACCTTTCCCGCGATCGGAGGTGTGGCACATACACACTCACGCCATGCGACGGCTTGGGCGCAGGCACACCGTGAAATCCCCTGTTTCGGCACCACACATGCGGATTACTTCCATGGACCCATTCCAGTCACCGATGTAATGACCACGGAAGAGATTCAATCCGCCTACGAATGGAATACGGGCCTGGTGATTGCGCGGCGCTTCGAAGGTCTAAATCCCATGTCAGTCAAGGCCGTTCTCGTGGCAGGACACGCCCCATTCACCTGGGGTAAGTCCTCGACGGAAGCCTGCCACTACGCCTATATTCTCGAAGAAGTGGCCCACCTGGCCATGATGACCGTCAGCATCGCCCCGGCTGCCAAGGGGATCACCCAGGAACTGCGGGACAAGCACTTCCTTCGCAAGCACGGTCCCAACGCCTATTACGGCCAGAAATAGCCGCCATCAGAACATAACTCGAAGTGCCAGCTGGATATACCGTGGCGGGCGCGCCCCTGTGGGCAACAGGAACGCCGTATTCACCTGCTGCGCCTGGGTATTGAATTGTGCCGTCGAGTTAATCGCATTAAACTGCGTGTGGTTCAGCGTGTTGTAAGTCTCAAACCGCAGCATCCCCTTCACGCGGCCTTCTTTGAAAGGGATCACGCGGTAGAGCGATAAGTCCCAATTGTTCGTGCCGGGTCCGGTGACGGTATTCTGCCCAAGATTGCCAAATTGCGGCGCGGTGCTAGTCGAAAGCCAGGGTCCGGCATTCGCCACGGAAGCTTGCCCCGCGGGTTCAGGCGGAGGTCCAAACCGCTGCGCCAGCGGTGCATCCGGATTGACAACCTGTAAGCGCGCTGTCTCGGAAGGCGTCCCGCTCGGAGCGGTGATTCCAGTTACCAGGCTGTATCCCGGAGTCAGCGGTGCCCCTGTCAATAAGCGGACTACACCGGAGAGCTCCCAGTTATCGCCAATCCAGCCCAGAGCACGAATATGCGTAGCACTGCTCAACTTGGGAATCGAATAATAATAGCTGCCCGTGAACACATGTGCGCGGTTGAAGCCCGCCGGTCCATAGTTCCTTGACCGCGTTGCCAGAAACGGATCCACCGCACTGCTTGGACCGTCCGCACTGTCCAAAGCCTTGCTGAACGTGTAATTCAACGTGACGGTGAGTCCATGCGAAACCCTGTGCTGGAATGACGCGATCAGGGAATTGTAATTCGATGTACCCGCGAACTCATAGAGATAGATATCCCCATAGGCCGAATATGGCCTGAGGAAGTTCGTCGAAAGTGCACTCGTGCTGATGGGGCTCTTATTCTGTGGATTTAGATTCAGGAACAGTGATCCAGCGGGCACGGCATTGATATTCCGCTCCCACAGCAGATGGCGGCTGAGAGAGCCGGAATAGCCCACGGAGATCATATTGGACCCCAGCCTGCGGTCAATCTGCAGGTTATAGTTATAAACCTGTTGCTGGTGCGGCGTGCTGGCGAGCGAATAAGTCGTCCCGCTCGGAGCCAGATATGCCGAAGATGCCGAGGCCGCAAGGTCAGAGACGCTGCCGAAGTACTGGGTCGGCGTGAAAACACTTGGCGGATTTGAAGTCAACGCCATGGTGGTATTGCCGGCAATCCGGTCGAAATAGATGCCGGCCCCGCCTCGGATCGACGACTTACCTGTCTTGAAAGGATCCCATGCAAAACCAAAGCGCGGTGCCGCCGCCACGGGAGCCAGTTGATACGGCGACCTCGGCTGCCCGTTCTTCCCCGCCAGCAGTTGCCCATCGGCGGGATTCCCCACGCCTGGCACGAAATCACCCACCAAACCATACGGATAAGTCGTCCCGGTGCGTGGATCCATCCCCACATTTTGTCCACCCACACTCGCAGGGCGGATTAACACCGGTGCCGTAGCCGGGTCCCACGCAGCGGCTGAGAACCAGGAACTCTGGCCAGTCGTATTCAACTGCGCGGGGTCATGATAGAAGCGGATACCAAAGCTCAGCGAAAGGTTGCTCTTTGCCTTCCAGTCATCCTGCAAATAGAACTCCGTGTTCGTGAAAACATAGTTCCCGACCGGGCCAGCCGTCGCCTCTGTGTACGAATCATAGTTCCCCAGCAGTGCATTCGCGTAGGAATTGTTGGCATCCAGCGGATTGTTCGAGTCCGTATTAAAGCTCAGTGAGCCGGACGTCGAAACATTCGCATTCTGCACCTTCAGGGTATGTTCGAAGTAAAGGCCAGCCTTGATGGTATGCGTACCTTGTATTTTGCTCAGGTTATCCACGAACGTGTAAACCGTGTTATTCCAAAAGCCCGGCGTTGCCGCCCGCAGCGAGGGGTTTGCATAATGCTGAATGCTGCTGAAGGTCATCGCTGGAATCAAATTCAAAGGGTTCAGCGCCGGGTTGCGCTGCGGGATATTGATGCCAAGCGCCGTGCGGTCCACCAGCGCTGGATTAGACGGTGTGAAGAGACTGCGGTTTTGACTCTCTGAGACGGAAGCCTCATTGAACAGCGTAGGCGAAAGGGTATTCGTCGAATGCAAGGCAGCCAGGCGGCCCGGTTGGGAGTAGGAGATCGGCGTCAGCACAAAGTTCAAGGAACCAGCGACAAAACCTGTATTCCCGCCTATGTAGGGCACATTCTGGTGATCTGCATTATTGGTGCCGCTGAAGAAGATCTGCCAGTTATCCTTCGGGGACCAGTCAATACGCGCCGTCTCGATTCTCCGGTTATAAGGTTCGGAGTCCGCCACATAGTAGTTCCAGTTGTAGCGGGTAAGAATATTGGGGTCCACAAAGTTGGGTGAGGGGAAGATGTTCAGGATCGCCTTGCCCACTGCCGTTAACCTGGAAGGCGGAATCACGTTCCCGGGGAAGGCCTTCTTTCCATTTAACGGATCATTTACCGTGATCGCGCTGCCGTTGGTATTGTAAGACTTGGAAAAATCACCCTGCCGCTCAAGCGCAATTGGCACCGTATCCTCCTGGACGCCATACGCCACCACCTGGTTCTGAAACTCTTGATTGAAGAAGAAGAACACCTTGCGGCGGCGCGGCATGATCTTCGGCAATATCGCAGGTCCGCCAACCGAGTAACTGCCGATGTTATAGCGGTACTTCTGCCGTGGTCTGCCCGCCTCATTTGAAAAGAAGTTATTCGCGTTCAGCGCTTCATTGCGGAAGTAATAGGAGGCCTGCCCGTGATAGGCCGTCCCGCCGCCTTTGGTAATGATACTGATCGAGGCTGGGTTCCTGCCGTATTCCGCCGAATAAGCGGACATCAGAACTTTCACCTCGGCCACGGAATCCATGGAAGGCGTTACCAGCAATGTGTTGCTGGCCCCCGTATCAATATTCATCACGCCATCCACAGTGACGCTCTTCTGGTCTGACCTTCCACCGGCGACATAAATACTGGTCAGACTGTTGGGACTCGGCGCATCACGTCCGTCGCTGGTATCCACCACACCCGGCAGCAGGCTGACGGCATCGAAGATGTCACGCCCGCGCAGCGCCAGGGCATCCATCTGGCTGCCATTCAGTGTGCCGGAACGTTCCCCTGTGGTCAGATCCACGGCAATCACGTCGGCCTTGACCGTGATGGTTTCACTTACCGCACCCAACTGCAATTTCACCAGCCCGAGAGACCGCTCCTGCCCTGTATCGACGGAGATGCCGGTCTCGCGGTAAGTCTTGAAGCCCTTGGCCGCAATGGAGAGCGTAAATGTGGCAGGAGTCAGGTCAGGAAACGAGAAGAAGCCCTCATTCGTGGTCACTGCGGTGCGCACGAAACCATTCCCTTCACTGGTTAATATCACCGTGACGCCGGGCACACTCGCACCGGCCGAATCCTGCAGGGTGCCGGAGAGCGAACAAGACGTGATCTGTGCGGACAGCAGACCAAGAGCGGTGAAAAACAAAGCCAACAGGCGCGGCATGGGACCTCCTCTACTGCAAGCCGCTCAGTTTATCAAGGTCCTACTGCGCTGTAGGAGCACGGCGGTCCGTGGGATAGCCCTTGTCGATCCAGTCTGTCTTCAGGTTCTCTGGAATCACCACTGCCTTCACATTCTTGAAGCCCATCGCTTTCAAGGCAGCAAAGGCCGGTTTCACATTTGGACACTTATCCCACGGGCAGCAGCCGCAGTAAATCACGATGGCACGGTCCAGCGGCTGGCCAGCAACCGCTTTCTTCAGTTCCTCCAGCCCCTCTGTTTTGCTGCCCGGCCCGGCGTAAGCAGTGCCTTGTATATGTACGGACTTATACAGTACCGGAAATCCCACGTGCAGAACCAGCGGCGTTTTCAGATCCTTCGCCAACTCCGCGGGCTGCATCTGCGCGGCGGGCGGAATCACAACATCCGCAGCAAAGAGCGCGGTGACAAGTGCAAGAAGAACAGGAAGCTTCATGAGTCCAGCTTACTCTCCCGCACACCCGTGACAGCAGCGCACAGCAACTGCCCAATATTCCCTGCAACTTGCGCCCTGGTCACGCACGTGCTCCCATAGCCCTATGGTTCAACAGCGCCTCGCGGCCATCCTGCTGATCGCTCTGACGGCGGATGCCCAGTTCAAAACCAGTGTGCCACTGGTTGTTGCGCCCCTCACAGTGACAGATGCACAAGGCCGTCCGGTGGATGGGCTTACGGCGGACTACCTCCGCGTTCTCGACAACGGTATTCCGCAGGCTTTCGAACTCACCACTCTCGGCGAGCCGCTCTCCGTAGTGGTTGCGATACAGGAGAACCTTGTTTCTCAACCCATGCTGGATAAGGTGCGGGATATCGGAACAATCCTCTCAGATGCCGTGGCAGGTGAAGGCGGTAAAGTGGCACTTCTTGGTTTTGCCGCCCATGCGAAACTGCTGCAAGGCTTCACCGATGACTCCTCAAAACTGACCTATGCGCTGCATCACCTGCACCTGGAAGAACATGGTTTCGCACCCGTGGAAACCGCCGGGGAAGCCGTCAGAATGCTGTCCGCCGAGGAGGGCAAGAGCCGCCGCGTCATCGTCATGTTGTCCCAGGGGAAAGAGATGGTCAGCGGCAAGAGCGTGGAAGAAGTAAAGCACCTTGCGCAAGCGGCCAACGTTGAAATCTACTGGCTTGATTTTTCAGCCTTCCTTGCACCCTTCACCACCAAGCGGAAAACAGTTTGGGACCGTATGAGCGATGAAGAGAAGGCAGATCATAAGTTCCCCTCCGGCCATGAACTCGATATCACGCCACCGGATTCCGATGGCGGCAGCCTCATCGGTGGATTGATGAAACTGGCGGAGCGGGACGTCGCGGGGCCCTTGACATCAGCCACCGGAGGGCGCAAGTTCACGTTCGCTACCAAAGCGAAACTTGAAGCGATGTTACAGGAAGCAGCGGCGGACATGCACCGGAAGTACTTTGTAACCTTTCAGCCGAAAGGCGTGGACACTCCGGGCTTCCACACCCTGCGGATCGAAGTCAAGGGCCGGAGCGGCCTGCGGGTGCGGACGCGCTCCGGTTACTGGTCGGGAAGTTAGTCTGCTGTAGTCTCGGCAGCCTTGATCTTGCTGATCTTCTCCCAGGGCTCCACGGTGCAGCGCTTGGCCCAGGCATCATAACGCGCCGTCATGCTGGCAAAGCGCTTCGGGTCAGAGGCCGAGATATCATGCATCTCGCAACGGTCAGCCTCCAGATCATACATTTCCCACTTATCCGGGTAGCGTGAGACCACCTTGTACTTGCCATCGATCACCGCGCGGTTGCCTTCGTGCTCCCAGTAAATCGCATCGGTGCGCTGGATCTTCTTGCCGTTGAAGGCAGGCACCAGGCTCTTCCCTTCAAAGGGCAGAATGGGTGTACCGGGATAAGTGGCTCCGGCAAGGTCCACGCAGGTTGCCATGATATCGATGACGTGGCCGTTCTCATGTGTGATGGTGCCTGGTTTCTGGATGCCTTTGGGCCAGTGGGCAATCAGTGGCGAGGCAATGCCACCTTCATGGACCCAATGCTTGTAACGGCGGAACGGCGTATTGGACGCATTGGCCCACGCGATGCCATAACTGGCAAAAGTATCATCCGGCCCGGGCATCACATCATGCATGTTGCCGAACTTCACATCGCGCCCGTCCACCGTCTTTGCCGGTGCGTTGGCATACCTCTTGCCGATAGTCTGCTCTTCCGCGCAGCCGCCATTGTCGGCCAGAATCATGATGAGGGTGTTCTCTTCCTTGCCCGACTTCTTGAGAGTCTCAAGCATGCGGCCGATGTTCTGATCCATACGGTCAATCTGTGCTGCGTAGACTTCCATGCGCCGCTGGTACCACTCTTTATCCTGCGCGTCCTTCCATGCAGGGATATCTTCATCACGCGGCGTAATGCCCCACTTCGCATCCACGATGCCCATCTTGATCTGGCGCTTGTGGCGCTCTTCGCGCAACTGATCCCAGCCCCCCGCGTACTTGCCCTTGTACTTGGCAATGTCGCTCTCAAAAGCATGCAGCGGCCAGTGTGGTGCAGTGAATGCGGTGTAGAGGAAGAAGGGCTTGTCGCTCTTGGCAGCCGCTTCAATGTACTGGCAGGAGTTCTTGCCGATGGCGTCCGTCAGGTAGTAGTCTTTGCCCTCGGCTTCGATGGGTGTGTTGTCCCGCGTCAGCGTCATGGGCTGGTAGTAACTGGCCGCGCCGCCAATGATGCCGTAATACTTGTCGAACCCGCGCTGCAGAGGCCAGTTATCCTTGCCTTTGTTCGGCGGAGTCACATGCCACTTGCCCGCCATCATGGTCTGGTAGCCAGCCTTCTGCAACACCTGTGCCACGGTGACGCACTTGTTGTTGAGGTCCCCCGCATAGCCCGGCAGGTTGGGCCTCGGATTCACCATGTGGCCCACGCCAGCTTGGTGCGCATAGAGGCCGGTGAGCAGACTCGTGCGACTGGGGCAACACCGCGCGGTGTTGCGGAAGTGCGTGAAGCGCACCCCGGAACTGGCCAAGCGGTCGATATTCGGAGTGGCGATCTCACCGCCATAGCAACCGAGATCACTGAAGCCCATGTCATCAGCAAGGATGACGATGATGTTCGGGCGGTTCTTCGCCGGTGCTGCCGCGCCGGCTCCGGCAGCGAGGCCGGTGGCTGTGATTTTGACAAAGTCTCTGCGGTTCATATTTGTGACCCTGGGGAAGCAACTACTATATAATCTGCCTTTCCACCCTTGCCGGTTCTTCTCAACGTCTGAGAGCCAAAATCCATTCCAAGAGGTCCATTGAACGAGATGCGACAGAAGCTGTTGGCTGTATTGATTTTCTCAGGCGTTGCGGCGTTTGCCCAGACGCCATCCGCCAAAGAGGCGGCGATGAAGTCTGACCTCGCCGGTGCCGTGCAGGGCATGGCGAAGCAGACGCAGGTGATGGTGGATTCCGTCTTCAGCTTCGGCGAACTCGGCTTTCAGGAGTATGAGACCTCCAAGTATCTGACGGCGATTCTGGAGAAGAACGGATTCACCATCGAGCGCGGCGTTGCCGGCATCCCCACGGCCTGGATGGCGACATGGGGCAGCGGTAAACCGGTTATCGCGCTGGGTTCCGATATTGACTGCATTCCGCAGGCATCGCAGAAGCCGGGTGTGGCCTATCACGACCCCCTGATTACGGGTGCACCGGGACATGGGGAAGGCCATAACTCCGGTGTGCCGCTGAACATCACGGCGGCGCTGGCGGTGAAGCAGCTGATGGAACGCGAGCACATCAAGGGCACCATCAAGATCTGGCCGGGTGTGGCAGAAGAAGAAGTCGGCACGAAGGCTTACTACGTGCGGGCGGGATTGTTCAAGGATGTGGACGTGGTCTTGTTCACGCACGTGGCCAATAACTTCGGTATCTCCTGTGGACCGGCACCCGGCAACGGACTGGTTTCGATTGAGTACCACTTCAAAGGCGAAAGTGCCCACGCTGCCGGTGCACCCTGGCGCGGCAAGAGCGCGCTTGACGCCGTGGAGCTGATGGATGTGGGCTGGAACTTCAAGCGCGAACATCTGCGGCTGGCGCAGCGTTCGCACTATGTGATTACCGATGGCGGCGATCAGCCCAACGTGGTGCCGCAAAGCGCTTCCGTCTGGTATTACTTCCGCGAGGCTGACTATCCGCACATCATGGAACTCTGGAAGACCGGGGATAACATGGCGAAAGGTGCCACGCTGATGACGGATACCACGGTGGAGAGCCGCTTACTTGGCTCCGCGTGGCCGGGGCACTTTAACAAGACCATTGCCGAACTGACTTACGCAAATATCAAGACCGTGGGGCTGCCAACTTGGTCGGCGGATGACCAGAAGCTGGCGAAGGCTTTGCAGAAGGAACTGGGGCAGCCGGAGAAGGGTTTGGCGACAACCATTGACCCGCTGCGCGCGCCGCGCGTGGAGACAGAAGGCGAGTATGGTGTTGGCCCGACAGGCGGCGGTTCCGATGATATCGGCGATATCTCCTGGAATGTACCGACCGTGGTGCTGCGGTATCCGGCGAATATCTCCGGAACGCCGGGACATAATTGGGCGAACGCGATTGCCATGGCCACTCCGATTGCACACAAGGGTGTTGTGGCTGGGGCGAAGGTGCAGGCCATGACGATGCTCGATATCCTGCTGCATCCGGAAGTGGTCACGCAGGCGTGGGATTACTTCAAGAACGTGCAGACCAAGGATACGAAGTACATTCCGCTGATCCGTCCGCAGGATACGCCGGCACTGTTCCTGAACAAGAAGATCATGGATCAGTACCGGCCGGAGATGAAGAAGATGTATTATGACCCGTCCAAATACGATACGTATCTGGAGCAGTTAGGGATCAAGTATCCGACGGTGAAGTAAAATTGCGGTAATCTTGCAGGAATGATTGTGCGGTTCCTGCTTTGCATGGTGATTTCGACTCCTTTGTGGGCCTGCGGTTGCGGTGGCATGGGGCCGGATGTGAAGGCTGCATGGCAGCAGGCCCCGGCTGTTTTTCTGGGTACAGTCGTCGCGGCTGAACCGGATAACGCTGCGATGTTCGAGCGGCAGGTCATCCACATCCGTGTGGACGAGGCGTTCAAGGGAGTCACGAAAGATCAGGTGATTGTGCTGAAGGAAGGAGGAGATAGTTGCGCCTTCAAGACCAGCACAGGGAAGCGCAACGTTTACTACCTCCGGCCCGTTCCCGACGGTGACTTGGGGATCGAGCCCTGCAACCGATCTATAGACAGTGCGGACCCCGAAGGTGACGCACTGCTATTCCTGCGTGCGTTGCCAGCCTCGGCGAATTTGACCCGGGTCTCTGGAGAGGTTACCTATCCGGCAGAAACGGCGGGATGGAAGGGATTAGCGGGCGCTGAAGTCGAGATCGAAGACAAAGGCCGGCAAGTCCAAACGGTCAAGACGAATGGGAGCGGGGTTTACGAAATCTATGGCCTCGCTCCGGGGCGCTATCAGATCCGGCTCAAAATGCCAGTGGGTTATAAGCTCAACTTAGCGCTTCCTCATTGGTTCGGGCCGGAGCCGGGCTACATCAACCTTTCTGAGAAGGGATCGACGGGCATGGACTATCTACTGAAGGAGGACACCCTGGTGTCCGGGCATGTCATGGATCTGCGGGGCACTCCTGTCGAGGATCTCTGCGTAGACCTCCAACGGGTTGGGCAAACAGAGCGCGTGGGTAGACAGTTCGGCTGTACGAAGGCTGGAGGACGTTTCCAGATCGAAGCCGCACCCGCCGGCACATATCTACTCAAGGCGGATGACAAGGTCAGAGTAAATGGGCAAACGTCCAAGTCTACTGTGTATTACCCCGGAGTGCGGGATATCAGGAAGGCGATTCCGGTTTCCATTGACCGGGGCATGGCGGGGGCGGATTTGACGATTCATATTCCGGATGGCAAGGAGAGACGTGTATTGTCCGGAAGGGTGCTGTATGCCGACGGGAAGCCAGTCGCCGAGGGGTCAGTCCGGTTCTCTGTTGCGGAGATGGGTTATGAAGACAGCGGAGAGTTGAAGGCCGATGGCAGCTTTGTCATTTCGGCAGAGCCCTCCGTGACGGGGGTACTGAAGGGATCGATACTTCTGTTTGACCGGGACGTGAAAGCGTGCCCCCAATTTCAGCCCTTGCCCCGGATGACGGGCGCGTTCCGGCAGTTTGAGACTGTACCGGTCGAGTTGAAGACGGATCAGTCGTATCAGGGATTGGAGCTAAAACTGACGATTCCCTCTTGCGATAAGGTACGGGTGGGCCGGCAGTGATCAAAGGGCTTGTGGTTTGGCTGGTCACCGCCGCGCCTTTGTTGGGGTGTAGTTGCGGTGGACCTTGGCCAACGGTGAAGTCGGCTTGGCAGGAAGCCCCTGCGGTGTTTGTGGGAACAGTCGTGTCGGTGCGGCCAGATGACAGTATCCATGGCGTACAGGTCCGTGTGCGCGTGGATGAGGCGTTCAAGGGGGTCACTAAGGGGCAGTTGATGGATCTTGCGGACGGTGGCAACGACTGCTCACTCGGGCTGAAAGCCGCGGAGCGTCATGTCTTTTATCTCGAGATTGGAAAGCCAGGGCAATACTATCTGCAACTCTGCACCAGAACCATAGACAGCGCGGAACCATCGGGAGAAGCTTTACTGTTCTTACATGGTCTGCCTGGCAGTGCAGCCGCAACAGTCATTTCAGGAACGGTCGGCTTAATGGATGGAGCAACGGAGACGGGATTGCCGGGAGTTACGGTCGAGGCCTCAGGACGGAATCAGATTGTCCACCGCACCCTTACCAATCGAAGCGGCGCCTATCAGATCGTTGGTCTCCCTCCCGGGGACTATACGGTCCAGATGAAGATGCCTCCCGGCTTCGCAGCCGACTATGTCAGCACTTATGGAATTGGAAAGGGAGGTAAAGATCGCGCTACGATCCAGCTTCCCGCGAAGGGCTCGGCCAGCGTTAACTTCTTTCTATCTGAGGACACCATTGTCGCTGGCAAAGTAACCAATATGAACGGGACCCCGCTTCAGGGCTTTTGCATGCAACTGATTCGCCTGAAGAGTGATCCTGATAGTGGCTCACACTCCTGTACAAAGGAGGATGGTAGCTTCGAAATTAAGAATGTACGGTCCGGACGTTATTACCTTCGGGCTAAGATCGAGGTTCCTGTGAACCGTTACTCGCAGCAGATTGTCTTCTATTATCCAGGGGACATGAAGTTCGCGACGGCTATCACTGTTCAACGAGGGGTTCCGACGACCGGCTTAAGTTTCCGGGTGCCGTTTCGCTAGTCCACAGTGACCTTGCTGATGCGGTAGAGGCGGTTGGTTTGGGGGGCGTCGATAGCGAGTTGGATGGCGGGTTTGCCGTCGGCGTCCACGATTGCCAGAGCCAGGGTGTAAGTGCCGGGTTTCGTACCAGGGGGGATGGGGAGCTCTGCAGTTACGGTCTTGTTGCCGGGGAGCCAGGTTGTGGGGAGGTCACTTACTCTGACGGTGGCTCCTTTGACGTCGAGGAGATAGAGTTCCAAAGGGTACGGGCGGAGCAGGCGGTTGACTCCGGTGTTTGTCCAGTTCATCTCCACCTTCAACTTCGCGCCCGGGTGGACGGTGGGTTGGTGGGTAACATCACGGAGAACGAAGCGGTATCCGGCGCGGCGGGCGAGTTCCTGGAGCTTGGGCATGGCGGACTCCGGGACCTTGCCGATGTTGTCATTCAGCAGGGTCACGTGGTTGTTGAGCAGGAAGTCGATGGCTTTGTCGAAAGACCAGCCCTTCTGCTCCATATAGGCGTAATCGCCGTACCATTCGAAGATCACCGGGCGAGTCTTCCAGGCGTCGGCGAAACCGGGTACCTGCTTGTATTTGGGGGATCCGATCCAGTTCTGTTCATGCCAGGGGGAACCAACGCCATCCCGGCGGTAACCGGCTCCGCGGGGTAGCGTGTAAGCCATCGCTTCGGCGTCATCGGACATGGTCGCGAGAGGGGTCTTGTGGAAGGCGCTGAAGTACATGTCCAGGATTTGGCGGCGGACGTCCCAACTTACCGGATGCGGGGTGTGCCATTCGCCCCAGATACCGTAAGAGCCGATATCGAGGAACTCGACGTCCGGGTTGCCATCGTAGCGTTTGCCTAACTCGCGGAGGAAGTTGGCGTGTTTGGTGAGATAGACGGGGTCGGCGTAATCGGGTTCGATGCGGGGCATGGGTTTGCCGCCGGTGTAGCCATCGCCGCCGGCCGAGGTTTCGTAGCCCTTGCAGCCCGCGTCAAAGAGCCATTTGGGGGAGGTGTAGAAGCCTTTGCTGTGGGCGTTGGCCGTCATGACGCGGAAGGCGACCGTCTGGCCTTTGGCCTTGGCGGCGGCGATGCGGGAGTCTATGAAGTTCCAGTTGAAGTGGCCTTCTTCTGGTTCGACATCGACCCAGTCAAACCGGAAGTAGACGACGGAGCAGGGGAAGCGTGTGGGTTGGTTGCCAGGGCCGCAGAGCCAGCCCTGGCCGGGGTTGGGGAAAAGGTCCGGCGTTTCCTGGAAGCGGACCTGGATGGGGTCGGCGGCTTGGAGGAGCGTAGCGGTCAGGATGAGGGTGGTTAGGATGGTGGTGGTTTTCATTTGGGGGTTAGTAGCTCAGGGTTTGGGCGAACGAGAGGCTGCGGTTTCAAGAGGCTTTGCTTGGGGTTTGGGGACGCCCGCCTGGAAGGCGGGCGAACGAGGGCGTCGAACGAGAGGTGTCGGTTTCAAGGGGCTTTGCTCGGGGTTTGGGAACGCCCGCCTGAAAGGCGGGCGAACGAGGGGCGTCGAACGAGAGGTGTCGGTTTCAAGAGGCTTTGCTCGGGGTTTGGGAACGCCCGCCTGAAAGGCGGGCGAACTTGTGCGTCGAACGAGAGGCTGCGGTTTCAAGAGGCTTTGCTTGGGGTTTGGGAACGCCCGCCTGAAAGGC
>CAIXXM010000101.1 GCA_903923395.1 uncultured Acidobacteriia bacterium | reverse complement strand
CGGCATCCTTGGCCACCTTATCCGCAGTAAGTGCGGCGCGGGGGATTTCGATCATCGTGCCCACCATATAATGGACATCCACACCTGCCTTGGCAAATACTTCCTTCGCCACGCGGACCACAATGTCCTTCTGGTTGTTGAACTCTTCCACCGAACCAATCAGCGGAATCATCACTTCCGGAATCACCTTAGTGCCCTTCTTGGCGACCTTGGCGGCAGCTTCGAAGATGGCGCGGGCCTGCATTTCCGTGATCTCCGGATAAGTCACACCCAGACGGCAGCCGCGGTGACCCAGCATGGGGTTGAATTCATGCAGATCTTCCACGCGGTGCAGCAGCTTGGGAAGTTCCTTCTTCAGGTTCTTCGTGTCGATGCCGAACGTGGTGTACTTCGCCGCGATTTCCTTCTTCAACTTAGCGTCTGCATACGGCAGCAGAGCCACGTCGACCATCAGGTTTTCGCGCTTCGGCAGGAATTCATGGAGTGGCGGATCGAGGGTACGGATCACGACCGGATAGCCGTCCATGGCCTTGAAGAGACCTTCAAAGTCAGAGCGCTGCATGGGGAGGAGCTTGGCGAGCGCCTTCTTGCGGTCGGCTTCGGTGGTGGCGAGAATCATCTGCTGCACGAAGGGCAGTCGCTCTTCGGCGAAGAACATATGTTCCGTACGGCAGAGACCGATGCCTTCGGCGCCGAACGTGCGGGCAACCTTGGCATCGCGGGGAATGTCGGCATTGGCACGGATGCCGAAGGTGCCGCGGAAGGAATCCGTCCAAGACATGAACTTCCCAAGGAAGTCCTGGGTAAGATCGGGCTCGGAAGTCTTCGCCTGACCGAGATAGATATCACCGGTGGTGCCATCCACGCTGATGAAGTCACCCTCTTTGACGGTGATGGTCTTGCCGGAGGTGGAAACCGTGGCGACCTTCTTCTTTTCGTCGATCTTCACATCGCCCGCGCCAACGACGCAGGGGCGGCCCATGCCGCGGGCCACAACGGCCGCGTGCGAGCTCTTGCCACCGATCGCCGTGAGAATACCCTTGGCGACGTCCATGCCATGGATGTCATCGGGCGTGGTTTCCTTGCGGACCAGGATCACCGGACCGCCGGCAGCGAGGTGCACGGCATCTTCCGCGGTGAAAGCAACGCGGCCCACGGCAGCACCCGGCGAGGCCGAGATACCGGTGGTGAGCTTCACGGTGTCCTTCAAGGTCTTGGTATCGAACACGGGGTGCAGCAGTTGATCAAGCTGCCCAGGAGCCACACGCATGATGGCTTCTTCCTTGGTGATCATGCCTTCTTCCACCATGTCCACAGCAATGCGGACCGCCGCTGGACCCGTGCGCTTGCCGTTGCGGGTCTGCAGCATGTAGAGCTTGCCATCCTGGATGGTGAACTCAAAGTCCTGCATGTCTTTGTAGTGCTTTTCCAGGTTGTTGGTGATTTCGCGGAGCTGATCGTAGGCTTCGGGCAGCACGTCCTTCAGGCCGGAGATGGGCTCGGGGGTGCGGATACCGGCCACGACGTCTTCGCCCTGCGCATTGAGCAGGTATTCGCCGTAGAACACGTTCTCACCGGTACCAGGGTCGCGGGTGAAGCCGACGCCTGTGCCGGAGTTGTCATTCAGGTTGCCGAACACCATGGCCTGCACGTTGGCGGCAGTGCCGATTTCGTCCGGAATCTTTTCCATCTTCCGGTAGTAGTTGGCCTTGGGGTTCCACCAGGAGCCGAACACGGCGCCGACGGAGAGCATGAGCTGATCGAGGGGGTCCTGCGGGAAGGGCTTGCCGGTTTCCTTCTGCACGAGCTTCAGATAGTCAGCGATGATGGCCTGCAGATCTTCGGCGGTCAGAACGGCATCGTTCTTCGCCTTGACCTTGTGCTTGCGGGCATCGAAGATGTGGTCGAACTTTTCCATCTCGATGTTGAGGGCGACTTCGCCGAACATCTGGACGAAACGGCGGTAGCAGTCATAGGCGAAGCGGGCATTGCCAGTCTTCGCGGCGAGGCCTGCAGCCGTGGTGTCGTTCATACCCAGGTTCAGGATGGTGTTCATCATGCCGGGCATGGAGAACTTGGCACCGGAACGGACGCTGAGCAACAGAGGATTCTTGGGGTCACCAAGCTTCTGTCCCATTTCCTTTTCCAGCTTCTTCAGCGCGGCGAGAATTTCCTTCTTGACCGCGTCCGGCACCTTGCTGCCACCGGCGAAATACATATTGCAAACCTGAGTCGCAATAGTGAACCCGCCGGGAACAGGCAGTCCGGCCTTGGACATTTCCGCGAGGCCGGCACCCTTGCCGCCGAGGATATCTTTCATCTTGCCGTCGCCGTCGGCAGTGCCGCCGCCGAACGAATATACGTACTTGCTCATTTCATCTCCTGGGATGTCGTTACGATTTCCGAAAAATCTGCAATGCTTGAGAACTCCTCCAGCATGTTGTGGAGAAGCGTCAAGCGGTTCTGGCGCACGGCGGGATTCTGCACGTTCACCAGCACCTTGTCAAAGAATTGATCCACTTTGGGGCGGAGGGTCGCGATAATCGCGAGCACCCCGGTATAACCGAGTTCTCCCGCATTCTCGCGGATATAGTTGCGAACCTTCTCGAATTCGATATGGAGTTCCATCTCCGCACCGTCTTCCAGCAGGCTCTCTTCCACTTCCGCGCCGGTACCTTCAAACTGCGCCTGGCGCAGGATGTTCTGGATGCGGCGGAAGCTGGCGGCGAGGGGTTCGAAATCCTCGGAAGGCCGCACGGCCTGGATCGCTTCCAGGCGCTGCTGCACATCCACCAGGTCATCCCAGGCTGCGGCCAGCACGGCGTTCACTTCGTCATACTCAAAGCCACAGGTCTCGCGGAAGTAATAGCGGATACGGTCGAGGAAGAACTCTTCCAGCTGTTCATTGCCATCGAGCAAGCTCTGGATGGGCAGACGCAGACCGCCTTCCACCAGGATCCGGACCACACCTTGCACGGCGCGGCGAACGGCAAAAGGATCCTTCGAACCACTGGGGATCATGCCGGCTTTGAAGCAGCCCTTCACGCTGTCGAGTTTGTCAGCAAGAGCCACGAACTGCCCGGCGCGGGTTTCAGGAATCGAATCATCCACACCCACCGGGCGGTAATGCTCATAGATCGCCATGGCCACTTCTTCGGGCTCACCCTGCACTCGGGCGTAGAGCCCACCGATCACGCCCTGCAGATCAGTGAATTCCTTCACCAGTTCTGTGGTGAGATCGGCCTTACAGAGACGGGCCGCGCGAATCGCAGCGAAGTCTTCCCCGCCCTGCTCAAACGCATACCGGACCTTGGCTTCTGAGATCAATTCTTCATCCAGCACCGCGCCGGGGTTCTTGAAGAGTTCAATCAGGATCAGCACCAGTTCGCAGATGCGTTCCGTCTTATCGAGATAAGTACCCAGCTTGGCCTGGTAAGTAACGTTGGCAAGATCAGCCACACGGTCCACCAGACGCTTCTTCTGGTCCGCATCCCAGAAGAACCGGGCGTCATTGAAGCGGGCGCGCAGCACTCGTTCGTTGCCGTGGCGGATGAGACCCTCGGGGTCACCGTCCGTATTGGTCACCGCGACAAACACAGGCTCCAGATCACCAGCTTCGTTCTCAACCGAGAAGTATTTCTGGTGATACCGCATCACCTCGCTTAAGACTTCCTTCGGCAGCGAGAGGAACTCTTTATCAAATGTGCCGACGATGGGCGTGGGCCATTCCGTGATGTTGACCAGGACCTTCAACAAACCGGGGTCCTGCTTGTAATTCACGCCGACCGCGCGGATACGCTTTTCGCGCTCTTCGGCGGACAGGATTACGTAGTTCTGGAAGAGCTTCTGTTCGTAGTCGTCGTAAGTAACGGCGAAAGACTTGGCACCCAGGCGGCGGTGTCCGCTTGATTCATTCGCGGCCCACACACCGGCGACTTCGAAGGGAATCACCTGGTCATCCAGCAGCGCCACAATCCAGCGGATGGGGCGGATGAAGCGTGCTGTACCCTTGCCCGCCCAGTACATGGTCTTGGGGAAAGGGGTCTTGAGAATCAGCTTGGGCAGAATCTCAGCCAGCACATCCACGGCAGGCCGGCCTTCGATGCGGCGCAGGCAGGAATACTTTTCCGCCTTGCCATCGGAGAGCAGTTCGAGTTGTTCCGGCGGCAGCCCCTGCTTCTTGGCAAAGCCGGCGATGGCAGCGGCGGGGGCGTTCTTGGCCGGTCCCCACACGCGCTCTTCGGCATCCGGCTGGCGTTCCAAAATGCCTTCCGCGCGGACCACAAGACGGCGCGGCGTGCCATCCGTAAAGGTCTCCACCACACCGAGCGAAGAGTCTTTGATCGCACTCGCGACGGCGGTGCCCAGGTAGTCCAGGGCACCCGCAAGCATGGAATCTGGAATCTCTTCCGATCCGATTTCAAGTAAGAGGTTCAAGCGGCTTCCTCCTCAGTTGCTGTGAAGCCTTGTTGATCCATCCAGCTTTCTGCAACAGCGACAGCGATTCTGCGGATGCGGCCGATGACAGCCACACGCTCCGTGACGCTGATAGCCCCGCGGGAATCCAGCGTATTGAACAGGTTGCTGCACTTCAGTACGTGGTCATAGGTGGGCAACAGGGGAAAGCGCCGCTTGCTCTTCGATTCCGCGTAGAGCGCGAGCAGCCGCTTGGCCTCCGCCTCATGCGTTTCGAAAAGCTTCCAAAGTGTGGGCACATCCGCCAGTTCAAAGTTGTAGACCGAGTACTGCAGTTCGTCGTTATAGCGGACTTCCCTGTATTTCACTCCGGTCGTCCACTCAATGTCATAGACGCTGTCCACACCCTGCAGGAAGGCGGTGAGGCGTTCCAGCCCATAGGTGATTTCGGCGGGCACCAGATCCAGATCAATACCGCCGACCTGCTGGAAGTAAGTGAACTGCGTGATTTCCAGACCATCCAGCATCACCTGCCAGCCCACACCCCAGGCACCCAGCGAAGGGTTCTCCCAGTTATCCTCTTCGAGCTTCAGATCATGCTTGCGCAGATCAATGCCGATGGCTTCAAGACTGCCCATGTAGAGGTCAATCACATCGGCCGGGGTGGGCTTCAGGATGACCTGCAACTGCATGTGCTTGTAGAGACGGTTGGGGTTGTCGCCATAGCGGCCATCGGCGGGACGGCGGCTCGGCTGCACGTAGGCAGTGCGGTAGGGCTTGGGACCCAGCGTGCGCAGGAAGGTTTCGGGCGACGAAGTACCAGCGCCGACCTCCACGTCAAAGGGTTCCTGGATGATGCATCCACGGTCACCCCAGTATTTCTTCAGGGTCAGGACGATGTCCTGAAATGTTGGGACGGGGTTCATTAGGCAGCGGCCTCAAGGATCGGGAAAGTGATGAGTTTGCGTTCGATGTGAGACTCCATCTGCTGGGCGAGGAAGCGGCGCAGGTCAGCGGCCGTCTCGCGGGTCCAGGTCATTTCGGTCAATGAGCTGATGGGGGAACGGAGAATTTCGGCGGCAAGCAGACGCGAGGGCAGCGAAAGCTCGGCGGCATAAGACAGCCGCAGGTCATTCCGGCAGTAGTGGCAGTACAGACCCTGGCGGAAGCGGCTGTAGTAGGCGCGTTCGGGAGCTTCGGGGTCACTGAGCCAGGTGCCGCATTCGGTGCACGAAACTAGATCCGGAAGCAGGCCGGAAAGCCGGACGGTCCAGAGGCTGAAGTAGGTCACGGCACACCAAACAGCCCCGGGAGCTTTGGAACGCAGGTGCTCCAGCACGGCGGTCAGCAGGCGGAAGTATTTTTCACTGGGCTCGGCATCAGGCAGGAGCTTCTCGGAAACTTCGGCAAAGAAGTCCAGCGCACAACTGGAAGCGAAATCAGACAGCAATCCGAACTGGCTCTGCAGGAGGTCGCAGCCGTCCACGTTGACAAGATCTCTGTTTTCGCGCTGAAAATACGACATTTTGATGTGCGAAAGACGTTCCAACCCGGACCCGAAACCGCTCTTCGGCCGCCGCGCCCGGCGGGCGACGCCCCGGAGCTTGCCGAAGTCCCGGGTGAGAAAGCTGACGATGACGTCTCCCTCTTTGAAGGGGTAAGTCTGTAGAACGAAAGCTTCGCTCACGTGAGCGGGCATAATTTCACGGCTGCGGTACGGAACCCCTAGGGTATCACGGCGGGGGGCGGCATCGTTGACTGGGGAGTTTTGGACGAGGCGTCCGGGGTGGATTGGGGATTCGGAAGGACGAAACCTGCCTTGCAGCGAAATGGAATAGCCATATCCAAACCCGGGACGATGAAGGACCGGATCATCATCAACGGTCCAGATTGGTGAAAGCCAATGTCAGACGATGATGCCGATACATTGCTGGACAGGCATTATTGAAAACCACGGGCGGTAGCCTAGCTGGAGTTTCATACCCGAGCTTGATTCTACCCGGGAAACCAGTGCGTGCAGATTTTGCTACCATGCAGGCATGCAGAAGCATGCAGAATCGGTCTTCCATTACACTATCCGTGGCGTCCCCGCCGAAGTCGACCGTGCGCTTCGCGCCAAGGCCGCCAGGAGCAAGAAGAGTCTGAATCAGGTCATGGTGGAGGAATTAACGCATGCACTAATCGGCAAGCCGGTGCGGGCTGACTTTTCTGACCTAGTGGGAAAGTGGGTGCCGGATCCAGATTTCGATGCGGTGATCGCAGCCCAGCGCGTAGTTGACCCGGACGAGTGGAAATGAGGGTAGCGATTGATACCAACCGGCTGACAGACCTGTTTCGAGGTGATGTGGAACTTGCGGAGTTCCTCGGTACTTGCGAAGAAGTTTGGATTCCGTTCGTTGTACTTGGAGAAATGAAGGCGGGATTTCTTGGCGGCGGCCGTCAATTTCAGAATCAGTTGTTACTTAACAAACTGTTGGAAAGAGCAACCGTCGATGTTCTCTATTCAACCAGCCGGACGGCCGAGCAATATGCGCAATTGTTTATCCAACTAAGACGCGCGGGAACACCGATACCCCAGAACGACATTTGGATCGCAGCGCTCGCCCTGGAGAACGATCTGGGTCTGATCACACGAGACCGCCACTTCGACAACATACCCCAGCTGCGGCGTCTTTGGGGGAAAGCCTCTGGCTGAACCAAATCCCGCCAATCCCGTAAAACCTTTGTGACAAATCAGAGAACATTTCTCCGCCGCGCCACTATGTATAGGACAATGGCGTTTCATCCATGCAAAAGTTCGACCTGATCGTTATCGGCTCCGGGCCGGCGGGACAAAGAGCTGCTATCCAGGCAGCAAAGTCCGGCAAACATGTTGCGTTGATTGAACGAAGGGAAGTGATCGGTGGTGTTTGCATCAACACCGGCACCATTCCCAGCAAGACGATGCGGGAAGCTGTGCTCCATTTGAGCGGCTTCTACTACCAGAACGTCTACGGCATGAACTATCGCGTGAAAGAGAAGATCACCATGGGCGATCTTTCCTTCCGCGTGCAGCACGTGATCAAAACAGAAGTCGATGTGACGCAGGCGCAGCTTTCACGCAACAATATCGACGTTCTCACCGGCACGGCCAGCTTCCTCAGCAACACTGTCGTACAGGTGGAAAACACCATGGGGCGCACCGAAATCGAAGCGCCCTACATCATCGTCGCGACCGGTACCAAGCCTGCTGCCTCTGACCGTGTTCCGATCAACGGCAAGACCATCATCAACAGCGATCAAATCCTCTCAATTCCAGAGATTCCAAAGACGCTGATTGTGGTCGGCGGCGGTGTCATCGGCGTCGAATACACCTGCATGTTCGCCACGCTGGGCGTCCGCGTCATTTTGGTGGAGAAGCGTCCGCGCCTGCTCGAATTCGCTGATGTCGAGATGGTGGAAGCCCTCAGCTATCATCTGCGCGACCACCGCGTGACCATGCGCATGAATGAGGAAGTGGAAAGCGTGGAAGAGGGTCCGGGCGGTGTGGTTGCCTGCCTGGCCAGCAAGAAGCGAATCTCCGGCGATGCCCTGCTCTATGCGGTCGGCCGCCAGGGCAATGTGGACGATCTGAATCTCCCGGCGGCGGGCCTGGAATCCGATTCCCGCGGGCGCATCGCGGTGGATACCGACTTCCGGACCAAACAACCCAACATCTTCGCGGTCGGCGATGTTATCGGCTTCCCCAGCCTGGCTTCGGTCTCCATGGAACAGGGCCGCGTGGCGGCTGGCCGCGCCTTTGGTGTGCCGCTCCATTCGCGCCCCGATTACTACCCCTACGGCATCTACACCATCCCCGAAATTTCCTTCATCGGCAAGACAGAGGAACAATTGACCGATGAAGACGTCCCCTATGAAGTCGGCGTGGCATATTACCGCGAAATGGCCCGCGGACAGATCCGCGGTGACACGAACGGACGCCTCAAGTTGATCTTCCACCGCGAGACCCTGAAATTGCTGGGCATCCACATCATCGGGGAAGGCGCGTCGGAATTGCTGCATATTGGACAGGCCGTGATGATTCTCGGCGGCACGGTGGAGTACTTCAAAGAAACAGTCTTCAACTATCCGACCCTGGCGGAATGCTACAAGGCTGCAGCGTTCAACGGATTGAACAAACTCAGCAGGCTCGGAAGCTGATAGATTCTTGGCAGAGATTGGAATCTCAATCTCAAAGGTGGAGACTATGGACCGCACAATTGGCGTGATCGCAGGCGAACGGATCGCTGCCGCAGTGGTTGCAGGAGAAGAGATCCTATCCGGGGTCTGTCACTTCCCGAACCTTGAAGAGGACAACAACGAACTGCTGAGCATGCCGATGGAAGGCATGGCGCAAACCATCGCCAGAGTTATTCTGGAAACCTGCGGCGGAAACCTGGCGGACGCGGGCGCCATCGGCATTGGTTTCCCCGGCATTATCAAAGACTCCGTGATTGTGGAATCCCCAAATCTACGGCAGGCCAAAGGTAGCAACCTGAAGGAACTCGTGGGCGGCGTCTTGCGGGAGCAAGGTTTCACCGTCCCCGTCCACATTTACAACTCGGCTGACGTGACAGCTGCCGGGTTGGCGGCAACGCGCGGCCAGCTGGAGCGCTTCATCCGTGTCTGGACCCTGGGCACGGGAGTCGGCTACGGGCGCTATCCGCACACCGGCGCTGTGCTGGAAGGCGGCCACCTGACGGTTTCACTGGACCCCAAAGAGGGCTTCTGCGGCTGCGGCGGCAAAGGCCATCTGGAGGGTATCGTGGGGCACCGGGCCATGCGACTGCGCTTTCTTGATATGGAACCGGAAGAGGTGTTCGAATGCGCGGCGGAGGGTGACCAGCGGTGCCTGGATTTCGTCAGGCGCTGGCATAAAGCACTGGCGGCCGCGACGGCGACTTGCATCCACCTGGAAGGCCCCGGCAAATTCTATATTTCCGGCTTCAATGCGCGCTTTGTGCAACCGGTCCTGCTGAATCAATACCTCTCGGAGTTCGTCACCATGCTGCCGCTGCAGGGTTCCGGTGTGGAGGTAGTGACATCCGGTGACGAAGTGGCTATTGTGGGAGCCGCGGTGAACGCACGCCGCGCAGCATAATTGCCGATGTTATCCAGGTTAACGTCCTATGCGCTAACTTTGGATAACACTATCGAAAAACAGTTGTCTTAAGTTAACCAACCGATATACTCAGATTGTCATTGATGCTTAGTCAGCCACAACTCGCCTTGACCGGACAGATTCTACTGGGGATTCTGTGCACGGTCGCAGCGGTCTACGACATGCGCTTCCGCCGTATTCCGAACTGGCTGGTTCTGGCCGGTCTCACTGGGGGACTGGTCTGGAATTTGCTGGCTGACACTTCTCATCTGGTTACCGGGCTTGGTCACTGGGCGGCTGGGCTCGGGTTGGGTTTCATACTGTATTTTCCTTTGTATCTACTGCGCGCACGCGGCGCAGGCGATGTGAAGTTGCTGGCTGCGGTGGGTGCAGTTACAGGCCCTGCCAACTGTTTCTGGATCTTTTTGCTGACCGCCGTGCTGGGCGGCATTGTTGCACTGTTGGTGTTGTTGATCGCCGGGCGGCTCCGGAAGACGTTGTTCAACGTTTCCTGGATCCTGCGAGACCTGCTCCGTCTCAAAGCCCCCTATCAGGCAAGTGAAGAGCTGGATGTGAATACTGACAAGGGTCTGCGTCTGCCGCATGGCGCGCTGATCTTCATCGGAGTCACGGCCTTCCTCCTGATGATTCATGTTCGAATTACTTTCTAACTGAGGTGTCCCGATGCTGGCTATACAGGTATTCGTCTATCTGCAGGTACTCGATTTCTTCACCACGCTAATCGGCTTCCGCCTGGGTGCGGGTGAAGCGAGCCCCTTCATCGCGAAACTCATTCATCTCACCGGACCCGCGGTGGGTGTGGGACTCTCGAAACTCCTCGGAGTCGGCATTGGCGCGATCTGCCTGGCGACAGGACGCGGTCGTCTTATTGGCTGGATTAACTACTGGTATGCGGGCCTGATTGTCTGGAACCTCTGCATCATTCTGCTGGCCGGGGACCGGATTCAGGCAATCCTGAATCACTAGGAAGCTAGCCCAGAATTTGTTTCCAAAGATCGATCAGTTCGAACTTCGTCTGCACAGAAGCAATGGTTTCCCCGATTTGGTGGAAGTTCTCCGCGCCCAGATTCTGCTCACCGCGGGCTAATTGGAGATAGTTGATCTTCGCCGGCTCAATTCCCATGATCCTGCAGCAGGTGGCATCCACGGCCACCACGTCACTGCCCGCCACCAACACACCGGCATTCTTCGGCGTCCCCTGAATCGGGCCATTGCCTTCCATCCCAACAATTCCATCCACGATGGCGAACTGCTTCGGGAATAACTGGTGCAGGTCAGCAATAGACTCTGGAATTCCGGCCCAGTGCAGCACATTCTTCGGCCAGCCGTAAACACCACCCGGCACCAGACCGAACAGGTTCTTCATGGAAAGCGTCGCGCCCACCCAGTGATGCATCTTCAGCTTCGGCATGGAGACGAGCAGATCGCAATCGAGCACGGTGTGGGGCAGATAGAGACTTTTGAGCTTGGAGAAAGGCGAAGGGATGTCCCGCTTCGCAACGGCATCCAGATTGAGATCCGTGAAGTTGTCTTCGAACTTGCTGACGGTCTGGAAGTAACCGGCTGCATCGGCAAGGTCCAGCGTGCCTCTACGGTGACCGGGGCCTTCCGCAATTGTCACCTGCGCCGCACCGGCTTTTTTGAAGGCTTCGTAAGCAGCGTGGACCACTGTGGGATGCGTATTGATGGCCGTATTGGCGTCAAACTCCACAAGGTTCGGCTTCAGCACAACCCGCTTGCCGCGCACGTCCAGCTTGTGGTCGACGATGATGCGCCAGATCTTGTCGTACACATCCATCGTGTAAGCAGGAGCCTTCACGATCGAAACGTTCGACCTGACAGCGGCCGGGACAGACCGGACCCTGCCACAATTGGCAAGCGTCGCCCCCGCGGCTGCAGTGACCAGCATTTCACGTCGCGTCATCATCAGTTCATTATCCGTCAGAACGTTTGACAGGGGGAATAGAATCGCCCCGGCCGGGAGTATCGAAAGGGAATGGTTCCATGCGGAAATCTTCGGACTGCCGGTTTCAGGCCAGCAGCGGGTTCCTTTCCGCCCCCGCGATTGCGGTGAGCGCAAGATCGAGATTCGTACGGCAGACCGGCTCTGTGGCCGTTTTCATTCGCACGCCATGCGCCGCCAGGCCGATACGCAGCCAGGCAGTTCCCTCCGCTGTCTTGCAATTCTCCAGGTGCCTGCGGGCAGCGGCCTTCGCCTTCTCCAGTTGCGGAGAGGCAGGAGCGCCATGCAGCGCCAGCAGTGCAATTCCAGTTGTTTCCGGGTAACTGTCCCCGTCGCGGCCCAACGCTTTGTTGCCGCCGTGATTCCAGCCGCCATCCGCACACATGTGCGCCAGCAAAAAACGCCGGCCGGATTCCACACGCTCTTTCCACTTCGAATCATCACGGATCTTGAGAGCCTTTTCGAACGCCAGCACGCCGAATGATGTCGGAATGACCCACGCGGCCGCACCCGGAAACCAGGCCCAGCCATCGGGGAATTCGTCCTTGTTGCCTGCCATCCGCTGGCTCAATTTCCAGCGCCAGCCGGATTCCATACCGGTTTGTGAAGCGAGCCACATGCGGGCCTGTTCCACGCGTTTCGGGCCCAGCATTTCTTCCGGCAACAAAGAAACTACTGAAGTGATCCAGGTGCTCTCCGCAACAGCTGCCTGCGGACGCCACCCGCCATCGGGGTTTTGCAAAGTACCCAGGAACCGCAGTCCTCTGCCGAACACCTGACGGTCCAGATTCCCGGTCCCGGCAGCGGCTTGCGCCAGCAAAGCAAAGGCCGTTGGTTCTGTCCACGACGTGCCGCGGCCGTAGCCCCAGCCGCCATCCGGATTCTGCTTTTCGCCCCAGATCATTTCTAACTCAGTTTGTTTCCCAGGCCCATTGTTTCAAAGACCTGGCAAAATTGGAACCGTTGCAGTCCTATCCGCAATGGGACTGGTACGGTCCTACAACTTTTGGGAACCCTTTTGTTGCGGTTCCGGAGAGCTGATATTCTCCCCGGAACCGCGGGGCCCCGGTCATTCGTTAGCCACGCGCCTTGCGCTTGCTGCGGCGGACGATCAAGAGCGTCAGGAAGAATCCTGCGACGATCCAAAGCACTGCTTGCATAACTGTTCCGTTCATGTTGGTAAATCTCCTTTTCTTTTCTCTCTGTACTGCCTGGTCGTTTTACTGTCTTTCGGTTTTCCCTGCGCAGAACCGCTCTCATGAGCGGTCACTTATGCCGCCGGACTCTGCGCGGTCCGGCGGCAAGCTTGAAGAGGTCTCGAAACCTAGAAGCCTGCGCGGCGCTTCCGACGGCGCTGCACGAAGAGGACCAACGCCGCCAAAGTGGCGATCCAGAGGCCTGCCTGCATGATCATGTCGTTCATCGTTTGCTCCTTTCTCAACCTTCACTTATCCCGCGGATTACTTGCCGAAGCTGTTCATCATCGGGAACAATTCCTGGAAAACTTTCAACATCGCGGGTCCGGCGGCCACCAGCATCATCGACGGGAGAATAAAGAAGAAGATGGGGAAGACGAGCTTCACACCAACCTTCGCGGCCTTTTCCTCCGCGTCCTGCCTGCGCCGCGTCCGCATGAAATCCGAGTGCGTCCGCAAACTCTCACCCATGCTGGTACCGAACCGGTCGGTCTGCACCATCATGGCTACCAGCTTCCTGATCTCCGGCTCACCGGTACGGTCCGCCAGGTTCCGCAAGGCCTCGGCGCGGCGCTTGCCAGCGCGCATCTCAAGACCTACCAGCCCAATCTCATCCGATAACTCCTCATGAGTTTCGGCAATCTCCCGGGCCACATGTTGCAGCGCCTGGTCGAGACCCAGTCCGGCTTCCACGGACACCACCATCATGTCCAGAGCATCCGGCAGCGAGAGCCGCAACTTAGTTTGCCGGGCCTTCACCAAACTCTCCAGATAGAGAACCGGGAAATAATAACCCAGACCCGTTCCCGCCACCAGGATCACTATCCTGAGGATTGGATTATCTGTAACATGACGGTGAATAGTCAAGGCAAAAAAGAACATCACGATACAGAAAACTACTTTGATTCCGAAAAAGATCTGTATCGACCCGTCAGTCCGGTAACCCGCCATCATCAGATCGCGTTTTGTAACCGTCTGGTCCATCGGACTCAGCGGAATCTGCTCACCGATCTGTTCTATAACCTTGACGAATACTTCTTTCGGCTTCGCCTGCTTGGTTTCTTCTTCAACAACAATCTGGGATACTCCGCCGACCCGCTCATAGATCCGGCTGGGCCGTACATAGGCGCGGTAGCCATAGACCGAGATGATCGCAAGGAGCATCAGAAATAAGAACGCAGCTAAGAAGACTGGCAGCATCATTTACACCTTGATCTTGATAATCTTCTGAATAAAGTAATTGCCCAGGACCTGGAATACGATACCCGCAAGAATCAGCTTCCTGCCCAGAGGGTCGGTCATCAGCGGGTCCAGATAGCCGGGGGAAGTAATAATCAATCCACCCAGCGTTCCCAGCGGCAGCAAGGTCAATACAGTGGCCGTCATCCGGCCGTGCGCGCTGGCGGCTTTCACCTGCCCCTTCAGCCGGAAACGCTCCCGGATGATATGAGACAGCCGGTTCAGGATTTCGCTTAAGTTACCACCAGTCTGCCGCTGCAGCAGTACAGCGGATGAGAAGAAGCGCACGTCGGGAAGCGGCACGCGCTGGGCAAAGCCTGTAAGAGAACGCTCCAGCGAGGCACCTAGATTCTGTTCATTGAACAATGACCGGAACTCATGCCCCAGCGGGTCCGCAAGCTCTTCCCCGACCATTTCCAGGCTGATGGTAAAAGCGTGGCCGGCTCGCATGGAGCGGGCTAGAAAGTCGAGAGCTTCCGGCAATTGCTCTTCCATCTGCGCAAGCCTGGAAGAACGGTTCTTCATCACCACCAGCACCGGCAGGAAAGACGCCACAACGCCGATCAACAATGCCCGAACCGCTGGCGGCGCGGGAACCTGTATACGTGTTCCTACCAATCCGCCAATAACAAACGCTACAGCCATCGAGATGAACAGGCGCTGCAAGGTCCAGTCCATACCGGACTCGCTCAACAGCTTCTTCAGACCGGCAATCAAACCGGTCCCTTCCATATCTTTCTCTCTGGTCTTCTCTTCGTCAATCAGCAGATTGACGTGCATTTCTTCCCCGCCCTGCGTGACAGTGCGGAGCATGTTGACGAGCTTCTTGCGTCGGCTGTTTTCGTAATACCGCAGCCCGACACTGATAGACATCAGCAGTGCCGCAAGAATGATCAGAAAGCAGAAGATGACAATCGTACTCATGACTGCCCAATCTCCACTACGGTCTGGAAGAGCGATGCCGGCAAAGTCATACCAGCACTCCGGACCTTCTCATAGAATCTGGGCCGCACACCAGTGGCACGGAAGCGGCCGAGGACCTTGCCGTTCTCTGCAATACCGTTCTTCTCAAACAGGAAGATATCCTGCATGGTGACGTTCTCGCCCTCGAGACCAACCAGTTCCGTGATGTAAGTAATCTTTCTTGTGCCGTCAGAGAAACGTGAAGTTTGAATGATCAGATCCACGGCACTCGAAATCTGCTGCCGGATGGAACGGACACCCATGTTCGCGTTCGCCATGCCGACCAGCACTTCGAGCCGCATGACAGCATCGCGGGGAGTATTCGAGTGAATCGTGGCCAGCGAGCCATCGTGGCCCGTATTCATTGCCTGCAGCATATCCAGCGCTTCTTCGGCGCGGACTTCGCCGACGATGATCCGGTCAGGCCGCATACGAAGAGAGTTGATGAGCAAATCCCGAATCTTGATCGCACCCTGGCCTTCGATATTGGCGGGGCGGGTTTCCAGGCGGGCCACGTGGGTCTGACGAAGTCTAAGTTCCGCGGCGTCTTCGATCGTGATAATACGCTCGTTTTCTGGAATGTAACTGGAGAGCACATTCAGCAGAGTGGTCTTACCGGAGCCGGTACCGCCCGAGATCAGAATATTCAAGCGGCAGCGGACGGCAGCTTTTAATAACTCCAGCATGCCCTCTGTCATGGCCAACTTCTTGACCAGATCTTCGCCCTGCAACAAGTCGCGGCCAAAGCGCCGGATGGAAAGCAACGGACCATCCACCGCGACTGGCGGAATAGCGGCGTTGACACGGGAACCATCGGGAAGACGGGCATCCACCAGCGGCGAGGATTCATCCACGCGGCGGCCGACGCGGGCAACTACTTTCTCGATGATACGCAGCAGGTGGGTATTATCTTTGAATTCGACGGACGTGCGGTATAACTTACCGCCGCGCTCCACATACACAAGCTTTGGCGTGGTAACAAGAATATCCGAGATAGTCGGGTCGCGGAGCAGCGGTTCCAGCGGTCCAAGGCCAAACACCTCATCCAGCACTTCTTCGATGACGCGTTCTTTTTCGGCCAGGCTCAGCGGAGTGCGCTCTTCTTCGACCAGCTTCGCGACGGCGATCCGGATTTCCGTACGGGCGCGTTCACTGGCAAGCGACGACAGCGCTTCCAGGTTGATGCGGTCAAGCAGTTTCCGGTGGATCGTGAACTTCAGTTCCTGGTACTCGGCCCCGCCACTTTCGCGGTTGGCAAGCCGTGTGACCCAGCCCGCTTCCTGTCCGTTTGGTTGTCCGAATCCTGAGTTTAGTGAGCCCATTGCCGTGACCTGTTTCTTCCCTTACTTCGCTGCCGAACGCTGCAGGAAAGAAAACCATTTCTTCCCCCCCGCGGGTTCAGTCTTTGTACTTTTGACCTTCTCTTCTTCACCCTTGATTTGACGGACAAGGCTTTGAGAGAATGCGTTCAATTCCCGTCCCAGACGGCTCCCGCTGTCAAGCAGGTGCCCCTCGGAGTAAGAATCGTAGAGTCCTTGAAAATCGCTCACAAAGGAACTTACTGCCGGACGGCCAAGCATAGCCTCAAAGTTTTTATAGTCCGGCGTCCCCCGTTCTGGAATCCGGTTCAGCAAAGCTTTGACCCGATGCGCGCCAGAGTTTCGCTGGAACATGTCAATTGCCTTCTGCGCTTTGTCCAGCGTACTCAGTTCGGGAGTTACCACCAGAAACAGAGTTTCCAGCTCATGAATGCCTTCGAGCGCGGCCGGGCTTAGCATCCTGCCGAAGTCAATAATTGCGGCCGGATAGGTGGACCGGATGAACCGGAGCAGATGAACAATCTCATCCGGGGCCGGAGCAGTCTTCAAAGCCACATCTTCCGGCGCGGGAATGATATCCATTTGGTTGGGATGCGAGGAGATCAGCGCCTTCCAGTAGTTACTGTCCATGCGGTGAAGGTTGCTGACCGCATCGCAAACCGAATACGCCGTCTTCACTTTCATGATGAAGCGGATCAAGCCGGCTTCAAAATCCATATCCGCCAGCAGAACCGGCTTTCCTAGATTCTTGGCCACGGTGGTTGCCACATGACAGGCGATGGTGGTACTTCCGCAGCCCCCTTTTGCGGAAACGAAACCGTAGATCTTGCCGAGCCCGCCGAGATTTCCAGCGCCCGTCCTGGCGCGGTTTGCGGAGAGGTTTTCGAATGCTTCCCGCAGGCTCTCTTGCAGAGGCGAATACAAATACTCCGCCGCGCCCGCCCGCAGAGCTTCCAAAATCAGCTGCGGCGAAGGTTCTGTATGCAACAGAAACACAGCCGGAGCCGATGCCATGATCTTCAACCTCCGCACAAACTCATCGAGAGGAAGAGTCAGACGGGACGATTCGATTAATACGACATCCACGCGGTGGCGCTCCAGCCGGTCCAGCAAAGCTTCCGTTTCAGAAGCTTCTGTCTGTTCCAAAGCGATGCGCACGGGCAGGTTCTGAATGCAGGAATGCGTCTGCTCCAGAAGAACCTTGCTGGAAAGAACCAGCGCCGCGGTGATGGGCATCATGCTCATAACTGTTCGCCTACTTGTTCTTGACCGTTACTGCACTTCCACCAGCGCCACCAGCGCCGGCACCGCTGGCCGACGGACTTGTACCCGACTGCGCTCCGCTATTCGGCGCTCCAGGCTGGCCGAGACTTGTATCCGCCACCGGCTGCTGGTACTGCAACATCTGCTGGCGGAACATCATCTGCTGGAGTTCCTGCACAGGCAGTTCAGAGCGCTTTGGCTTGGTCGGCGCGGGCCCGGTCTCACTAACATCAGGAGTCCGCGGAGAGTTCTTGGAGATACCAGGACCCTCCATGAACGGAACCGGGCGTTCCAGATCGGGCAGTTGCTTTCCTTCTGGAATCGGGGCCACCAGTTCGGGAGTTACAATAATCAACAGTTCAGAATTCGATTTTGAGACCGACTTAGTCTGGAACAGCTTCCCGAAGAGAGGGATATTGCCCAGGCCCGGGATCTTGCTTAGCGAGTCCGTCGTGCGGTTATCCAGCAAGCCAGCGATCGCAAAACTCTGCCCACTCACCAGTTCGATATCCGTTTCGACTTTGCGTGTGGAGAGCGCAGGCACCGTATAACCCGAGATCGTCAGCGAGTTTGCGTAGTCGAGTGAACTTACTTCCGGACTTACATGCAGTTGGATGGTTCCCCTGGGAGTGACCACCGGCAGGAACTTTATCCGGACGCCGAATTCACGGAAGGAGATCGAGACGCCACCGGCACCGCCAGTGCTGGATACCGTCGGGAAGGGAAACTCACCGCCCGATACAAAGCTTGCTTCATGCCCATTCATCGCGAGTACGTTCGGCTCTGCCAGAACCTCAAGGACGTTCTTGTTTTCCAGGGCCTTGATGGTGGTGCCCATCTTCAGGCGCGGGTCGAACAACAGCAGATTCAAGGTATCGCTGAGACTGAAGGTTGTGTCCGCGCTCGACCCGGTCTGGTTCAGGCCGGAGACGCGCGTGGGACTGTAACTGCCGACCGTCGCCGTGCTGGAAATGCCACCGGGCGAGCCGAAGAAATTGGCACCAAGATCGCGGGAGAAGGAACGGTCCACATTTGCAAACCGGACCCGCAACAGGATTTGTTCTTCCTGCGGAGGCAGATCGACGCGCAGGAGATTCACTACCTTTCCAACAGTCTCCGCGATATAAACAGCGCGGCTTGCGGCATAGAGATCTTTCACGCGGCCACTGAGATAGACGTTCTGATTATCCACGGCCATCTGCACGTCTTTCCCGAATTCTTTCTCCAGTTGCTGCTCGGCGACCTCGATCTTTTCGGCAGCCAGCCGGACACTAACATCAAATACACGGCGTGTACCATCTGCCATCCAGATCACCAGGCTGGTCTCCCCGGGAGCCTTGCCGTTCAACATGATGGAACGGGCACTTACCGGAACGCCTTCCGCTATCTCCGGCAGCGCCGAAGCGACGCGCTGCAGGTTGGACGAAAAATCAATCATGTGGGTCTTTCCCACACCGACCATGATGCGTTCGGAAGATACTGGAGCAGTGGCGGCGGGAACTGCATCTGCGGCCTTCAGCGCGCTGGCGCAAGCCATCAGGCCAGCAAGCAGGAGGATGTCAATGAGAAGTCCCTTCTTCATTTCTTGGACTCCGGATTCTGGAAAGTTGCTTCCTGTTTTCTGGTTCCTGAGATGACTTCAATGGTCACCATTTGCGGCGGACCGTCATTTCTTGGAGCTTCCACTGCTGCTCTGCGGACCGCAGCGGGTCTGGGTGTCAGACGCGGCGCGCTGGGCTTGGCGGGATCCACCGGTTCTGTCCGGACAGCACCGCTAAAGAGCGCGGCGGTCGAAGCGCCCGGGGTATTCACAACTTCTCTGTCGGTCGGGTTCCGCAGCACTAACTGGATACGCTGATCGCTCGCGAGATTCAGGATCTCAGCCTGTTCCGGACTGACGAGTACATTCACTACCTGCACCAGCACCGGCTTGCCTTCCGCGTCCTTCTGGAAGTTCTGTCCTGCGGAGAGAATCTCAATGTTTTGCAGCAAGGTTTTAGTTACCGGGCCGGACATGTTCTGCAAACCCGGCACGGAACCGGAGACCAGAATGTCAACGCGCATGCCGGCGATCGCAAAGCCTGCGACACCGACAACTTCGTTCACGTGGATCGCAAAGGCTCGCATGCCTTTGGGGATAGTGGACGCAAAGCCTGCGCCCGCACCTTTCGGTGTGAGCATATTTTCAGAGAACGGCCAGCCTTGCTGGATCGGGGAGGCAGCACCGCGGTTCAGAAGGTCTTCCTTCTTCGTGATGGTTCCGGTCGCGCGTTCTGCAGGCCAGTCAACCAGCTGTAAGTCGGCTTCTTTGATAAGTGAACCGGTTTCTATGTTGCGCGTGGCAACATAGACCTTGACCATCGGGGTGGCATTTACCGGCTGACTTGCGCTGACCTTGGTGGAGATAAGCTGGTAAAGCACAAATGCCGCGCCCGCGGATACGACCAGAGCGAACAGCAGTACACTGACCAATCGTTTCTTCATATGGCTTTACCGTAGACCTGTGACCTTTCCATATTTGGTTCTTGTATCTGCGCCAGTCCTGTGGCTTGCGCATGATTTTTTCAACCGCGAAAAGAGAAGGGCGCTGGAGATCGATAGCGCCCTCGCCATTTAGCTAGCCGACGTTGCAGCATTGGCAAGCTGTGTGCTGCCGGAATTCCAGATACCGCTGATGCTGCCACCTGCACTCAGAAACAGCGAAGCAGAAGCAAGGGCGACGAAAGCAAGCAGCAGGGTGTATTCGATCAGGTCCTGTCCCGATTCGTCCTGCATAAAACGCTTGAGCAGATTCTTCATGTTTTTCTCTCCTCTCTTTTCCACCGGACCGTCGAAACGACTTACCGGCCTTGGACTTACCCGGAACTACCGGGCCCCGCGGTTGCGTCATGCTCTATCCGCGCGACTGGGGGAGAACACTGGGAGTTCCCCTCCAGCCCGCGGACAAAACACTAGGAGGCGGAGGTGGCTGCGTTGGAGAGCTGGGTGGACGCGCTCTTCCAGATCGAGTTCACGCTGGCACCGGCGTTCACGAAGATCGCGGCGGAAGCGAGGGCGATGAAGGCCATCAGCAGCGTGTATTCGATGAGGTCCTGGCCCTGCTCGTCGTTGATGAAGTTCATGATCATGTTTTTCATTGTGTTTCTCCTCTTTGGTTTGGTTGGGTTGGGGTGATCGCGAGATCACTGTTGGTGTTCGTGATCCCGCGATCACGGTCTCTTCCGCCGCTACTGGAAACGGCAGAACTTGTTAGAGGCTGTGTGCGGCGGAATATCACCGTCACGTGGTCGTCATAGACAACCTTCCAGCCTGTGGAATATTTAAGCGTCGTGGTCAACGCAAAGCGCGGAGACAGCGCGATCGTGTCGATGCTGTACTTATCGAGAACCTTCTCGAAACCGTAATTCACGGTCATCAGCTTCTGATACTCTTCGCCGAACTCATCGCCGTAAAAATCGCTCCGTCCGTCGACAAAGACCTTGTGGGCGGGGTAGAGCTTGTAAATCAGATAGTCGCCCCATTCATCGTCGGTGAAGATACGCCCGGAGTTAGGTGCTCCCAGGATGGCGAGCGCCTTCTCGGGATAGTCCGCCGGGTCATAGGTGACCGCGAACTGCGCGTTTACCGGCTTGGGCAGAAGAAGCAAAGTCCCGACGGCCGCCAGGGGCAACACACTGGCGAGATACAAGCGGGGGATGCGGTCCGTCTCATCCACACCCGCTGCCGCAGCAAGAAACTTTCCGGGGGTATTCCGCAGCCAGCCAACCAGATTGCTTTTGCCAGCCGAGGCAAGGAGCGCCATCAAGGCCTGCGCTACGATCGGGGAAACCGCAATCGCGAAGAGCGGAATGTTGCGCTGCGCCATCAGCGCCAGCTGCATCCAGCCGAGCGTCTGGAAAACTTCCTGGAACCGGCGGTTCTTCAGATTCCAGAGCGCCGCCAGAATGCCGGCCACCATCAGCGGCTCAAAGTACACCACCACGGGAGCGTGGAAGTCCATGGCCTGAAACTCGGTGATGTACCGCAGATTGTACGGGTCCGTCAGGTACTCCGCCATGTGCTTGTGCAGATTCCAGCCGTAGGGATTCACAAAGGTCACCGCGAAGCACGCGCCGAACGTCATCAGCCAGGGCTTTAAGGACCGCAGGAACTCTCCGCGCCGGTCGGCATCCGCTTCAATGAGCGCCTGCACGGCCAGGTTGCCGATATAAGTCGCCAGCACCAGGAAGATCACGAAGAAGC
This sequence comes from uncultured Acidobacteriia bacterium, assembly GCA_903923395.1. Lineage (GTDB taxonomy): Bacteria > Acidobacteriota > Terriglobia > Bryobacterales > Bryobacteraceae > BOG-234. The sequence continues at coordinate 93,826 of CAIXXM010000101.1, read as the reverse complement.
CGCCATGCAGGTTGACCCACAGCAGTGTCATCGGCACCAGGACCGCCAGCAGCTTGGTGCGGCCTTCAGCAGCCCGCTCCGTCAAGTGCAGCGTGACAGTAAAAAAGAGCAGGGTAAAAAGATGGGGCCGGGCAAGCCAGTGAATCGCGCAGCCCCCCGTCGCCAATAGGGTCACGGCTATGGCGACCAACCCGTTGCCACACTTTCTCCGGACCAGCCGGAAAAGCAGGGCGCTCGTCAGACAGATCACTGTCAGGCTGACGAGAACCACCGCTCCCATTCCCCAGCGGGCATGCAGAGCGGCGAACATCACATCCCAGAGCCATTCCCAGGCAAACCAGGCCTGGCCGGGGCGTGTGAAGGAAAACATATCTGTGTGGGGAACCTGCCCGTTTGCCAGCATCCACTCGCCGGTGCGGATGTGCCAGCCCGTGTCACCATCGCCCAGCAGCTTTCTTGCGCCGTTGAGCTTGATGAACATGAAAAAGATCGGCATTAAGAAGGCGATGTCAGTCAAAGAAGGAAGCAGGCGGGCGATCCAGGGAACCGCCGGACTTGCCGGCCGCACAGATTCCAGACGGGCCGCCGCTTCGGCTTCCGCTGTGCGGAGCCGGGGCGCTTCCATCCGGGTTTCAAGTTCTGTGACAGGCAGCAACATATAAGCTTCTTTCCGTCGAACTACATTTCCCTCGCCGTCGGGAGAGGCATCGACAACAACGCCTGCTCCGTGCCAAGCTGCCTGACCGCCTTCGGAGTCTGCATGAACTTCATGCTGTGAATCTTCAGCGCCAGCGCCTGATTACCACCACTTAACTGGTCCACGCGAACCACCGTGGCCCTGCACTGCATTACCCTGGGACCGTATTCGGAATTTTCTGGTAGCTCGAGATCCACAGTAAGCTTTCGTCCTACGAGTGGAACGGGCTTAGTACTATCCCATTGCATCAACATCCCAGTACGGCTCACGTTCTTTGTCACGGTCCTGAAGGGTCTGGCAATGACCCTCGCCGTGCCCACGTAGCAGGTGAGTTCGACGTCCAGCCGTGTCTTTGTTCTGCGGTCCATTTCGTTTGATTACAGTCCCAATTTAGGCCGACCCGGGGCAACAAACAAGACTGAAAATGGGTTGTACGCGGCTAATAACGTTAGTTACATACCGATAGTCAACCAGGGGAAGGTAGGGCGAAAATCGGGTTTACCCTAGGACAAACACGAATCCAAAGAATTCATAAAGATAATAAAACCAAGGGGTTGGTGCTACAGGTATCAGATTTTCCCTAGTGCAACACTCCCCGGCCACCACAATCCGTAGTAGTCCGAGCGCGGCGGGTGGCGACCGGGGGTTTCCCACAATATTTATCTAAAGAAAACTACAAAAAGTATTAGAAATTATGTCGGCTTGATGGTAAGCTTCCAGACATATGGCGAGTGTACTTCTTTGCACGGACGAGCCGATTCTCGCGGAAGGGCTCAAGAACATACTGGCGGGAGCAGACGGACTGGAGTTCTGTACGTACTGTACAGAGATGACTCAGATTCGCGGACACCTGGAATCAGAACAACCTGATATCCTCCTGGTGGATTTGACCTCAGATGTAACCTTTAACGCGCTGAGCGGCCTGCAAGAGACTGCCTGCCACGCGAAGATCGTGCTCTGGGTTCATTCCATCTCCACGGAACTTGCACTGCAGGCCATGAGCCTGGGCGTCCGCGGCATCCTCAGGAAGACTCTTCCTCTGGAAGCCCTCGTCCGTTGCCTGACCCGCGTCAACGATGGCGAGCTCTGGTTTGAAAAAGCCCTCACGGACAGCATCATGACCGCGCGCCGCTACTCCTTAACCCGCCGGGAGGGCCAACTCGTCAGCCTCCTGAGCCAGGGCTTGAAGAATAAGGAGATCGCGACCGCACTGAACATCTCGGAAGGCACCGTCAAGGTTTACCTCTCCCGGCTGTTCCAGAAGCTCGGCGTCAAAGACCGCTTCGAACTCGCCCTGTTCGGCTTGAAGAATCTGACCCCCGGTTCCGGCATGACGGACCCGCAGCAGAAGGCTCCCAAACCCGGCCAGTCCCCCGTCTGGCAACCGCCCCGTTCGTTCTTTGTGGAACGGGTTCCGGTCCGCTCGGCCCGTGAAGAAGTCATGCCCCGCCCGCAGTACAAGTTCTAGCTGCCGAAGGCGCACCAAGAATGAAAAGAGGGTTGCCGGATCCCACCGGCAACCCTCTTTTTGTTTCTGCGGAGAAAACTCAGGCTGCTGCCTGGTGCTCCATCGATTCCAAATTCTCCAGCACGCGGTCGAGCAATTCGTCCGTGCGCGAAACCATCGCCCGCAGTGCCTCCACTGATTCCGCTTGCTGCTGAAAACGCCGGTCGAGATCGCGGCAGAGCGGCGCAAATGCCAGCTCAATCGCCGAATCCAGTTGCGAATGCGTCACCACATCGCCCTGCACCGACTCCAGCAACGTGGTCCGGTCTTCGAGCGACCGCACTGACTCCGCCAGTGCCCGGTAATTCCCTTCCAGTTCCGCCAGTTGTGCTTGCCCGGCACCGGCGGCAACAGGGAAGGAACCCCGGCCACGGAGTATGCCGATGCCAACCCCGGCCACAATCAACAGCGTCTGTCCCGCTTTCACCCACAGGTCCGACATGGAAATGAGTATACCTGTGTTTGTTGCCTTTTGATAGCACTGCGATTACCAGGACCTTGGTTAACCCCCAAAAGTACCAATAGGACTATCCTTAGTCAATTTAGTCCTTGTGTTTCACCGGATTCCGATATAACTATAGGAAGTGTCTGACGGTGTACAACAACAATCACCGATATCGACAGGGTACGACCTGCCTGAGATTCAACCCGTCCCGCCTGGTTTCCGGGGTTACGGAATGAGATACCGCAAGATCAACCACGCGTCCGCCACCGCCGACCTGGCCTGGGCTGAAATGCTGTCCAAGATGGGTACGAAGATGTGCCGTCTCGACGATCTCGTCGAGTTGCAATCGAAGCGTCGGAGACCCGCACCTGGCAGAGCCATGGTCCTCCATGAGATTGAAAAGGAACGGGCCCGGATTGCCAGAGACCTTCACGCCGGTGCAGGGCAGCCGCTCTCCGGCATCAAGCTGAACCTCGAAATCCTCCATGAGTGCGCCGGTGACATCCCTGTCCGGGCACTGGAGGCACTCGAACGCCTCAACACTCTGGCCGATCAGGCCTTGCAGCAGGTCCGCGCTGTGTCACATAGACTCCATCCTCCGGCCTGGCAGGAACTTTCGGTGGAGGAAGCAATCCAGTCCCTCATCTCCAACGGAGGCCTGGACCAGCAATACGACATCCAGTTACAAGCCGCGGAACTGCACCAGGAACCGCCTCACGCCGTAAAAATTGCTCTCTACCGCTGCACCCAGGAGTGCCTGTCCAATATAGTGCGCCATGCGGGTGCAACCGCAATCCGCATCGTCTTGAGTACGGACGACACCAACGTTTATCTGCAGGTCACCGATAATGGCCGCGGGTTCCAGGTGAAGGGCGATGGGTCCGGCATCGGAATGGAAGCCCTCCGGGAACACGCCGCCGCTCTGGGCGGAACGTGCCGCTTTGAAAGTGGCAAGACCGGAACCACCGTATTAGTCTCTATCCCATTGAACGAGGAAGAATGATTCAGCAACCAGGCACCGCCCAGAATCTGGCGCACGGCACTGCGCCCATCACCCTGATTCTCGCCGACGATCACGGGATCGTCCGGGAAGGCATTGCCGCCTTCTGCGCTTCCCGCAATGATATTCAGATCCTGGCACAGTGCTCCGACGGCCAGGAAGCCGCGGACCTGATCCAGAACCTGAAGCCCGACTTCGCGGTTCTCGACCTGAATATGCCGAAGCTGCATGGTCTGGAAGTGATCCGCAAGGTCCGCCAGTTGAAACTGACCACCAAGCTGATCGTGCTTTCCATCAGCCGCGATGAGAACGTCATTCGTGAATTATTCCGCAGCGGTGCCAACGGCTATTTATTGAAAGATGGACCCGCGCGCCACCTGTTTGACGCCATCACTTACATCCAGGACGGCGGCCAGTATCTGACCCCGCTTCTTCGCCGCGAAACCATTGATAATAAAAAGGAACTCAAGGACCCGCTCATGCTCTTGAGCAAGCGCGAGTACGAGGTGTTCTCTTTCCTGGTCGACGGCATGCGGCCCAAAGATATTGCGCAATTACTGGCAATCAGCCCCAAAACAGTGGACACTTACCGCGCCAATATTATGCGCAAATTGGAAATTGACGGCATCGCCGGTCTGGTGCGCTTCGCCATCCAGCGCAACCTCCAGACGCTCGGACTGCCCAACTAACGGGGTATTGTCCCCTCTGGCAGACATAAACAGCCGGAAGACCAGACGAATCTGATCTGCGTTGGCATGGGCAGCACCCATGTATGCCCTTGATTCCGAAGGTCATAACAGGCTCCTGATCCAATAATCCGACCCCAGCCGGGACAAAGCGCCACTCCAGGCCCACATTACACGGGTTTTTCTGAGGAGTACTGATACATAAATCCGGCTCCAGTACCGGACAAAACCGCTAACGAAGAGATAAAGTGCAGTTAGGAAGCACTATCTTGTTGTGACCCGCACCCAATTGGAGCCGGGCGCTGAGTCTTCATGGCAAAACTCTGGAACATTCTCGCGGCGTCGGTAGGCGGAGGCATTGCCCTTGGCGTGGGAATCCGTGTCGGCGAATCCCTCGCACCGCGGACTCTTCCCGAACCCTTGCCCGAAACAGGTTCAGTGGCGGACAGGCTCACGGCTCTGGAGTGGCAATCGACCAAGACGCCGCAGCCACAGCAGGTGGCAAGCCCTGTACAGGATCTTGTCGCCGAACTCGTCGACACGCGCCTGGCGGAACTCGAAACCAGACTCCGTGCGGAGGCAGAAGAGCGCCAGCAGGCCACACTGCATGCCTTTGTGGAAAATGTGCAAAGCCGCGTGGTCAGCCGGATCGGCGCACTGGAGGCGAGCGTCTCCGAACAGGGAGATGCCATCGGGGAATTGCGCGACTACTCCCTGCAAACAGAGCGGAATATCCAGCGATTGCTCCAGGGAATCGAGAAACTCGCCAGCCACAGGCTTGCGGCCGAATCGCCTGAAGGCGCGCGACCGGCAGCAGAACAAACCGCACCATCCCGAAACGGCGCAACTGGTGCTTCCAAACGGGAACGGTGGTTCCAGTGAGCTTTCGAAAGTGTCTTTCTACGCGGCGGAACCCAAATCGAACGGGAGTTAACTAATGGAAGGGCTTGTCGCGAACGTTTTCAGGCTAGAATGTGGTAACAGCTCTCACGGGCAGATATCTACCTTGGCAGACAAGATCGCAGTATTGCTAGCAGACGCGGACGCTTTGCGCCGCGACGGGATGGCGGCGGTGGTGCAAGGCACCGGGGCGTGCGACGTCGTGGCCCAGTGCTCCGACGGAGTCACCGCGCTCGAAGAAATTCGGGCCCTTGAGCCTGAGGTCGCCGTCATCGACCTCAATCTTCCCCGCCTTCACGGTATAGAAGTCATCCGGAGCGTCCGCAGCGAACATCTGGATACCAAGGTGATTATCGTCTCCGGTACGGATGACGATGACATCATCCGCGAAGTTGTGCGCGCTGGCGGCGATGGCTTCCTTTTGAAGAACGGCCCGGCGCGGCACCTGCTCGACGCGATTAATTATGTTCGGGACGGCGGCCAGTACTTCTCTCCGCACCTGCGGCGCGATGGCCTGGATCGCAGTCTTCTGCAGGAGCGCCCCCTCGCACCAGAGCGCGAGGAACGCGCGCCCAGGGAGCGGGATTATTCCGAACCGAGAGAAACCCGTTCTGCCTCCAAGGAGCAACGGCGCTCTTCGCCGCGCGGCCCCATCCGGGAACGCCTGCGGGAACGCATCCAGGAAGATGGCGCCGACAACTTGAATGACCGGGATTACGAAATCCTGTCCATGATGGCCGAAGGAATCCGGCCCATCCTGGACCGCCTGGATGACATCGACGGCCGGGTCAGCGGAATGGAAAGCGGGCTTGAGCCCGTGCCGCAAGATCCCGGTGGCTGGCTCAGCAATCAATTCGCGGATACCCTGCGCGGCGGTGGCCGGCAGGTGGAAGCAGCAACTCTGGGCCGCAGCGTTCGGGAACTGGAAGCACGCTTGCCAAAGTTGATTGAGGAGACGGTTACACAGCGCTTCCAGTCCATGGCCGGAAAGCTGCAGAAGGAAATTGAAGACCAGCACATCAAGACGCTCGAAACGTTCGTTAAGAACATTCAGGTCAAGCTGGTCAGCCGCGTCTCCGCCCTGGAGCGGGACATGGCCACGCAGGCAGAGAACATGAACCAGCTGCGGGAATCCTCGCAGCGGACCGAAGAAAATCTCAGCCGTCTCATCAGTGGCGTCGACCGGCTCGCGCAAGATCTTCCCATGCGCCTGCAAAAGGCCGCCGAAGCTGCCAACACCGCTCCGAAGCGCTCCGCGCGCGATGAGGACGAAGAGGAAGAGCAACCGCGGCGTGCGAAGAAGCGCGCTGCCCAACCGGTCGAAGAGCCCGTGCAGAAGCGGCGTTCCGGCTCCGGTTCAGCAGGTAAGCTCAAAGCGCTCGGAATGCTGGTCGGTCTGGTCGTACTGATTGCCGGGATTTGGGGCTTTACCAACTGGATCGGCAAGCGCGGTGCGGCCGCGACAAGCCCGGCTCCCGGCGTAGCCGCAACCGGCAAGACGCCGGATTCCAAACCCGCACCTCCCCCGCCAGCGAACGCCGATACGAAGACCAAGATGGAAGCCGCCGATGAACTCGTTCGCCGCAAGGATTACCCCGGTGCCGAGGAGATCTACCGTCAGGTCGTGAAGTCTGAGCCGAAGAATGTTGAGGCACTCAAAGCCCTGGCGAGTGTGCTCTACAAGCAGGAAAAGCTCGATGAGAGCGCAGCCATTCTGGAAAAGATTCCAGCGCAGTAATCAACGCAGTTGATCGAGGAGTCTCTGCAGCCCGCGCAGAAGTATGACTGTGTCCACCTGGCAGGTAATCAATTGCACGCCGCGCGCAGCCCAGTGTTTGGCTGCTTCCGGCGAGCCTGCATAAATCCCCGCCGCGATCCCCTGCCCGGCACACGCACGGATCATCACTTCAATGGCCTGCACCACCTCTGGATGATCCAACTGCCCAGGCACCCCGAAGCTTTGCGACAAATCCCACGGCCCGGCGAACAGCACGTCGACTCCTGGAATGGCAGCGATCTTTGCCGCATCCCGGCAAGCTTCGCCGCTTTCCATTTGCAGCGCACAGACGGTCTCCCGGTTTGCGGTCTGCAAATACGGCCCGGCGCCGCGGGTCGAATAGCCAGCGGCCCGGACAAAGGCATTCACGCCCCGGTTGCCTTCTGGCGCAAAGCGCGCAGCCCGCACGGCAGCCACTGCGGCATCATACGAATTCACCTGCGGCACCAGCACGCCAGCCGCTCCGGCATCCAGAGCCTGCTGAATCAACGCGGGACGGTTCTCCGCCACCCGGATCAGAACGGCCATCCCCCGCACCTCCCCCGCCCGAACGAGCGCAGGATATGCGGATTCCGGTATCGGACCATGCTCGCTGTCCGCCACACAGAAGTCCCATCCGGCCAAAGCGGCCAGTTCCACCGCCTCCGGGCAAGGCAATTCATTGAAGCAACCAAAGAGCGTTTTGCCTTGGCGAAGCTGATCAGAAATCATAGAATTTGACTTTCTCACAAAAGACCCCCACAATGGAGGTTTGCCCACCATGTGCGGATGTGGCGGAACTGGCAGACGCGCTAGATTCAGGTTCTAGTTTTCGCAAGGAAGTGGAGGTTCAAGTCCTCTCATCCGCACCAACACAAGTTTCACCAAAAGCCGACCCCAACCAGGGTCGGCTTTTGTATTTCGCACCGCACCTTCCGGGCCATTTGTGTTCCCCACACGGACATCAGCGCTCATTGGCCCGTACCGAAGCCCCGCAAGCTCCACAAAACCTTGCCCGTGGTGTCCGCAGCGGCTTCCCGCAGGTCTGACACGGTGGTCCGTACAACGATTCCACGTGATGATAAAAGGCACCGATGTTTGCTGCTCTAACGCCTGTGATCCGCTCATACTCCTGGAGGACAGGCCCGAACTCACGACCCCAAAGATCACCCCGGCCAGTTCCACGCAGTGTCATCACCTGACGGAACTCGTCGTCATTCAGCATCGGAATTTCGGCTTGGCAGCGCCAGCACCAGAGAATCTTCATTCAACCGCCCGCTTTGTGCTGAGAATACCCGCTACTCGCCTATTGAATCATCTCTGCTGGAAACTCACCCCTGCGGTCGCGCCCGCTCATTTCCCTGCGCTACAAATGAGAATTGCCGCAAGATTTCAGCAACGATCATGTCACAGTAGATGTCACGATCGAAAGCACCATGCTTACGCCGGAGCAGATCATAGAGCTCACGGGAACTTCGTGTGACGAAGCACGCCGTATCGGTGATCCAAGGGGCAGGTCGGGGAAAACGTGGGACCGCAACATGTGGAGCATTATGAATCGGAAGCGCGCCGCTGATTGTCCCGGCCAGAGTGCCCATGCTCTACTGCCAGTCTGTATGGTTCAGTTTCTGGAACGGCGGCTTCAAATCACCTCCACATTTGTTGCCGGCCTGAATTTTGAACCAGAAACGCTGCGGGGCATAGCAGACCCCGGTTTATCCATGGACGTGGATGTAATCCTCAACAGATCCGACGGGGAATGAAAACAATGCACCGTTTCCCATGCGTCATCCGTACCCCACCTTCGCACTTCGTACCGCATCTCCCGCGCTTCATCCGAAAGAAGGCCAGCTTTCCCCACACCGAACCAACACTGGGAATCAGGAGATTCCTTACATGAAACAACGGCAACTACGTGGAACGGCCCCTGCCCTGCCGTCCATTTCCCTTCGGAAAGTCATCGGACTCGGTGCACTCTTCGGACCCTTTGACGCACTGCTCACCCTGCACCTGCCCCCCAACCTCAGCACAGGGTTTGATGCCACGCGCCTGATGCTACTCCTTAGCACTATCCTCGCGGGAGCCGTCACCAGCTTTCTGTGCAGCTTCAGCATCAAAATGGACCAAGCCGACATGCCGCGCAGGAAAGTCTATCTATTGAGCCTTCTGGGAGCCCTCGGTGTGATCCTGGCCACCATCGTCGTCAAAGTTACCTGGCGGCTGGCACATGTCGCGATCCCCAACACGGAAGACGTTCCTCTGTTCGTCGCCCTCCTGGCCTTTTTCAATTGCTTCGTGTTGCTGTACATGGCGAATGAAAGATCCCGCGCGCGGCTGCTCAATACGCAGACAGAACTGCGGGCCCTCGAAACCCGCATCCAGCCGCATTTCTTCTTCAATACGCTGAACACTATCTCTGCCTTCATCCCCGACCAGCCTGCGACCGCCCAGGCCCTGATCGGGCGACTGTCCGCACTCTACCGCCGGAACCTGCCCGAGGGGAGTCTGGGCATGGTCCCGCTGGACCAGGAAATCGCCCTGACCATGGAATACCTGGAGATCGAGAAAGCGCGCTTCGGCTCCCGCCTCAACTACACGCTGCCCACAGCGCCCTCTACCCTGCGGATTCCGGCCTTGACCTTGCAACACCTGGCGGAAAACGCCGTCCGACATGGCATCGCGAACCTGCCGGAGGGCGGCAGTGTACAAGTTGACCTCAGCATCGCGCCAACATCCTACGAACTGACCATTTCGAATCCTGTCGAGGACCCCCGCGACATCGACTTGGAAAAATTGGTGCGCGACGGCCATTCGCTGCAACTGCTGTCAGACCGGCTCCGGCTGCTCTATCGCAACCGGGCGACATTCCTGCTCGAAGTCGACCGTGTTTTCCGTGTCAGACTGACAATTCCGACGGCACACTAAATATGCGCGTTCTCATAGTGGATGACGAACAACCGGCCCGCATGGCACTCCGCCGCAGTCTCGCAGCCTTCCCCAACGTGGAAATTGCCGGCGAGGCTGCCAACGGAACCGATGCCATTGAGGCCATGGAAGCCCTCCGGCCGGACGCTATCTTCCTCGACATCGAGATGCCCGGCCTGAATGGCTTCGATATTGTCGCGGAACTCGACAGCCCGCCGCCCATCGTCTTTGTAACGGCCTATGATCAGTACGCAGTCCGGGCCTTTGAAACCAATGCTGTCGACTATCTACTGAAGCCTGTGGAACCTGCTGCCCTGGCACGGTCCGTGAAGCGCCTCGAAGAACAACTTATCCGCCCCGGCTTGACGGGTGAGTTACTCCAACAACTTCGTGCCACGCTGCAGCCAAAGATACCCGCCAAGCTCGCCGCCCGCCGCGGGAAGAAGGTGGTGTTACTCTCGCGGCGTGATGTTCTCTATGTACAGGCGGAAGAACGACTCGTATTCCTGTGCACCGCCTCGGGCCGCTATCTCACGAACCGCACTGTGGCGGAATTGGAAAGCCTGTTACCCGAAGGAGAGTACTTCCGCCTCAACCGCGGCACCATCGTCCAGTTGGAAGCCGTAACGGAAATGTATCCCTGGATGACCTCCGGCGCGTGGCGCGTGAAGTTGACCGACGGCACCGAACTCGACGTCAGCCGGGACCGTGCGCCGCTCCTGCGGGAAGCGGTGGGGTTGTAACTGCATAAATGGGGGCAACGATTCGTCCGAAACGCCAGGTCCTCTGCCCAATTTTCACCAAACTCACTTAAGGGGTTTCGAACTGGCAGTATTCGACACTATAGCCAGCTTGGGGACCGCGGAGGCCAGTACGCGGCACTCCTGGTGCATGTGGCAGTTTCATCCCGTGCGTTGGAGGTGGTGCCACCTGGGTCTTCATTGGCACTCCTGACTCCCTGCCGGATGAACCACTGGAAGTCGCAGGCGGGGGTGGAGGGGCAGCCAGGTATACACGCTGGTACAGTCCTTGGCGGTGGCGGTGGATCGTATGCCGTTGCTGCGCTCCCGTCGGTGGTTATTACATCGGGTGTAAACACCGGCAACGGCGCTGTTACCTTCGATTCGATTACTTCCTCTCCGGAACGCTCGACCTACGCACTTCTCCTCGGCGGTTTTGCCGCCATGGGATTCATGCGCCGACGTCGCTCATAATTCCGTTCGCGATCTTGCAATGAACAGGCCCCGCAAGTAACTTCGGCGGGGCCTTTTTTGTGGCTATGCTCCCCGGCGCTTCACATCGATATTCAAACGCTTGATCTTCTGATTCAGCGTAGACAGCGGCACACGCAGCGCTTCCGCCGCATCCGTCTGGCTCCAGTTGAACCGCTCCAGATGCTCCAGAATCGTCTTCCGCTCGTAATCCGCCACAATCTCAAACAGCGAAGCATCTGCCGGAAGCGCGTCGTTCTCGCTGCGACGCAGACGGATCCCGCCCGCGTGTAAGAGATATTCCGGGAAGACGTCCACCGGCACCATCGCCGTGGACGCCAGCACTACTGACCGTTCCACCACGTTCTCCAGTTCCCGCACATTCCCCGGCCACGTGTGATCCAGCAGTAACTGCATCGCTTCGGGCTCAAATCGCAACTGCGTCCGGCCTTCCGCATCCTGGAATTTCTCGTTCTCTTTGCTGAACTTTTCGAGGAAGTGATTCACCAGCAGGGGAATGTCTTCCCGCCGGTCCCGCAATGGTGGCAGCATGATATTGATCACGTTCAGGCGGTAGTAGAGGTCTTCGCGGAACTTCTTCTCCTCCACCATCTTGCGAAGGTCGGCATTGGTGGCTGCCAGAATCCGGACATCCACCTTCACCACTTCATTCGAACCCAGCGGTGTAAACTCCCGCTCCTGAATCACGCGCAACAGTTTCGCCTGCGTCTCAGGCCCAATAGTCCCAATCTCATCAAAGAAGATCGTCCCCTTGTTCGCGACCTCAAAAGCACCTTTCTTGCTCTGCACCGCACTGGTAAACGCGCCCCGCACGTGCCCAAACAAAGTGGACTCCAGGAGATCCACCGGCAGAGACCCGCTGTTGACCGGCACAAAAGCATTGTCCGCACGCGGCGAACTGGTGTGGATCGCCTTCGCAATCAGCTCTTTCCCGGTCCCGGTTTCGCCTGTGATCAGGATCGTCGAGCGGCTCGGCGCCACCTGCGCCACCAGATCCATCACCCGCAGCATCTTGTCGCCCTTGCCAACAATGTTCGGGAAACTGTACCGCTGCTTCAACGCACGCTTCAGCTGCGTGTTCTCGTCAATCAGCCGCTGCCCGGCGATGACACGTTCAATTTCCAGAATGAGCTTCTCGTTATCCCATGGCTTCTGGAAATAATCGTTTGCCCCGAGCTTGACCGCCTGCACCGCAGCTTCAATCGAACCATAGGCCGTGATCATGAACACCGGCGTATGGCGGTCGCGCTCCCGCAGCGTCTTGAGCACCTCCATGCCGGATTTGTCAGGCATCATCAGATCCAGCAGCACCAGATCGTAGGCCCGGCTCTCCAGCTTCCGCTCACCTTCCGTACCGTTGAACGCCAGTTCGACTTCGTAGCCTTCCAGTTCAAGCAGCGTTTCCAGACTCTCCCGGATATCCGCTTCGTCGTCAATGACAAGAATTCTATTTCGCAAAAATGTCCGCTCCCAAATGCGCCCGCTGCACTGCCGAACGGATCGCGGGGAATTCCAGATGGAATCGGGTCCCCTCGCCCGGACGCGAAATCACCTCAATCGCGCCATTGTGCTCCTGAATAATCCCATACGTCACGGAGAGACCCAGACCCGTCCCCTTCTTCGCACCTTTGGTGGTGAAGAAAGGATCATAAATCCTGCTCAAGTTCTCCGCGGAAATTCCGTGGCCCGTGTCAACAACATCTACTTCCACGCCGTTCTCACCGTTGTAAGTCAGAACCTCAAGCACCCCGCCGGACTCCATAGCATCGCGGGCATTCAAAAAGAGGTTCAAGAAGACCTGCTGCAACTTGCCCGGGTTCCCCCGCATCGGCTCGGCCTCGGGCTCCAAACGCAGCCTGACTTCAATGCCCGCCTTGCTCAGTTGATGTTCCAGCAGAGAAACGGTTTCCTGAATGATCCGGTTGATCTGCAGTTCGCTCAATTCCGTTGTGGAAGTGCGGGAGAAGTTGAGCAGCGAATTCACAATCTCGCTGGCACGGAAGGTCTGCCGGGCAATCTTCTCCAGAATCTTCGATTTCTGCTCATCCCCCGCAACCTGTTTGCCCAGCATTTGCGCATAGGTCGAAATCACAGCCAGCGGCGTATTCACTTCATGCGCCACGCCGGCAGCCAGCAGTCCGATGCTCGAAAGCTTGTCGGCCTGCACCAGCCGACGTTCCAGTTCCGCGCGGTCCGTGATGTCGTCGAAAATCACGAGCCGCCCGATCTGCTCCATCTCGCGCGATACCAGCGGAGCCACCGCAATATTCGCCATCGTCTCGCCCGTCCGCGTCTCCACCGCGAACTTGTCGAAGTGATGGATCTTCATCTCACCGCGCGCACGGTCCAGCAGATCCACCAGTGAGGCAGGAAACAGCTCATGCAGCGTCCGGCCCACCGCCTGCTCGCGGCCAATGCCGAACAAGCGTTCCATCTGCGTGTTCCAACTCTCCACCCGGTCATCGAGTCCCGCCGCAAGAATGCCGACGTTGATCGACTCCACAATATTCTCCGAAAACTCCTTCAGCCGCTCATACTCCCCGACCTTCTGCTTCAAAGACCGGTACAGGTTCGCATTCTCGATCGCGATGCCCACGTAGTTGGAGAGCGTCATGAGCAGTTCCACGTCATCGCTCGACAGAAACTCGCCCGTTTCCGTCCGGCTGACACCCAGGTAGGCAATCGTCTTGCCCCGCACCGTACAGGGCAGGTAGTAATTCAGGTCCAGATCCGCAATCGTCTGCCGGACGGCCACAGGCCAACTGCCCGCCACAGCATCCAGGCGGTACTTAGTGCGCTCGAAGAAAATATAAGGATTCGGATTCGGCCAGTCGAGAAAACTCAGGTCGAGAGTGTTGTCAGAGGTCAGCGGCCGCGCACTCGAACCCATCGACATACGCATCTTCCAGCACTGGTCCACCTCATCCCCGCAGCGCAGAAAGAAACCCACGTGCCGGATGGACAGCGTCTGCATCAACCGGTCCGCCAGGGACTGCAGCATGTGATCCAGATCCACTTCGGAATTCAGTTCCCGCGCGAACTCGATCAGCGTGCGGCGGTAATCATAGCGGTCCCGGTAGAAGTAACGGTCCAAGCGTTCCTGCATCCAGTTCCGAATGGGCTGGAAGAGGAACGTTGCCACCAGCATCACGGCAATCAGACCCGCATTCCCCAGGTCCTTGACGCTTTCCTTGACCAGACTGCCCAGCCCAAAAACGATGGAATAGAACGCGGCCAGCACACACAGCGTCGCAATCGTGTAGGCATACCCCCGGCGGAAGATCACATCCACATCCATCAACCGGTAGCGGAGAATCGAATACGCGATTGTCACCGGAATCAGGGTCAGCGTCACGACCGAGTAATTGACCACCGGACTAACAGGCAGATCAAACAGATAGGGAATCGAATAGAAGATGCAGAAAGGCCCAAACCCGAAGACAATTCCGTTCCGCAGCCACTTCAGTTGTTGCCGGATGATCGGATCTTCCGCGCGCCGGTATCCCGACTGCAGAACAATGCCGCTCAGTAAATAGGAAGCTGTCAGCAATCCGATCCAGATCCTGTCCAGCAGATCTTTGATCTCAGGCAGAGAATCACCGGGCGCGATCAAACGTCCGGAAGCAAAACCCACCACCACCAGCGTCAGCAGCAGACCCGGCAGGTAGGCCAGCGGTGCCATCCAGGTCCGGTACCAGGGGCGGCGCTCAGGAAAAGTGACGCAGAAATGCAGGAACAGCGCCGGTGCCAGCCAGCCCGCGCACAGGTTGCCGTAATACATCACCTGGTCGAAGGCATTCAGTTTCCCGGTGAAATGGAAGCAGGAGAAGACGAAAGAGACCAGACAGAAGGTGTAGAAGTGCCGGGCTTTGTAGGCGGACCCGCGCCGGAAGTAGACGAACAGCCCCACCGCCAGATACACGCAGCCCACCAGGTACTGGTAGCCAACCGCGACTCCCCGCGCGGCTTCTTCCACCGTAACCTTGGCCGGGATCTCGACGTTCTTGCGATATTCCGGGCTGGTGCGCCGCAATCTGTAATCGGCCTTGCCCCATGCCCCCACACCGCCCAGAACCCGGGGCACATCCACCACTTCGTGAATTGGAACGCCCTGAATCGAAACCAGCACATCGCCGGGACGGATTCCCGCGCGCTCCCCCGGTCCGCGGTGCGTCACCCTCGCGGCCACCACCGCACCGCCGCGGTCGACCCAGCCGATGCCATCATCAGGCAGCCGGAAACGCCCCACCTGCTGAAAACTGATCGCTCCGGCAGCAACCGCCGCGATCGTGAACACGGTCAGGATCGCGGTCGAGAGCTGAAATTTGAGTTCCTGGAGCATGGGTCAACGTGCGAAGCGTGAATGGATTCACCAGCAGTTTAGGTGCCATTTCCCGGCAGAGAATTCTGAATTTCGCCGATGAAAAGAAAGCACTTAGCAGCAGGGCGAAGCGCCCGCTACCAATTTTGGAATTCCCGGCGTGAGACAACTGTCCAGAATCGGGAAGATCGGGACACTAGAACTTCAACTTCGGGCGCAGATCCTTCAGCCAGAAGGCGAAATCTTCGGGTGCCTCCATCGTCGACAACCGGCTTTGACGCACCAGCGACCAGTCATTGAATCTGCCCGATTCCTTGATTTGCTTCAGCGTTACGGGAGGCTCCACCATGGTCACGAACTTCAGATCCGCCACGGCCAGCTTGGGATCATTCAAATCCGGCCGCCCGTCGCCCACCACCTTCGCGACACCCACCACCGCCGCCTGTCCCATACTGTGATAAATAAAGACGGTATCGCCTTTTTTCATCGCGCGGATGGCACGCAGCGCCTGCGGATTTCTCACACCATCCCATACCGTGCTCCCGTCAGCCGCGAACTGTTCCACCGGATAAGTGTCCGGATCTGTCTTCGCAAGAAAATATCGCACGGTTTGAGTTTCTCCTCTAATCCATGCCGGTCATTCAGTGTCCGGCGACGGTATACCACCTGAAACAATGGAGTTCAGCGGTTAACTTCAGTATATTCTTCACGCTGCATCCCCTAGGAACCTCTTGGACTTGGTAGGATCAAAGATGGACATATGGTGCTGATCTCCGTCATTTTGCTTGCCTCGTGGGCAGGTATCGGCCAAAGCCAGAGTGCTGGACCGGCACAAACGAACGCAACCCCGGCGCAAACACAGGGCGCCCCGGCGCAGAACCCGCCGTCGCAGATCATCGATATTTCCGCCAAACCAGCCGCGCCCCAGACGGAAACAAAGCCGGTCGAGACAAAACAGGCGGAAACAAAAACAGCGGAAACAAAACCAGCGGAAACAAAGCCAGCGGAAACGAAGCCGGTAGATGCCAAGCAGCCGGACGCGCAACCCTCCTCGGCACCGGCACCCCAAGCGGCCGGAAAGAAGCCATCCGCCGTCAAGGCCACGAACAAGAAGGACCCGAAGGCTGACCCCACCACTCCCACCACAGACGTGGAAAAGGAGCGCAAGGTCTACAGAATCGGTCCGCTCGATGTTCTTATCATCCGCGTTTGGGACAACCCGAACCTAACCGGCACTTACGATGTCCGCTCTGACGGTCTTTTCTCCATGCAGTTGATTGGCGAAGTCAAAACCAACAATCTGACCGTGCAGGAATTGAAGGAAGAGCTCACCAAACGGATTATTGACGCCGGGCAGAAGAATCCTGACGTGGACGTCCAGGTTGTCCGCGTCAACAGCAAGAAATATTATGTGACCGGAGCGGTCAGGAAAACCGGCGAATTCCCGCTTCCGGAACCCATCACGGTTCTCGACGCCATCATCCTGGCCGGCGGCCCCAGTGAATTCGCCAAGCAGAACAAGTGCTATTTGCTGCGCAACGGGCGCGCATGGTACTTCGACTACAAAAAGCTGCTTACCGGCAAGGACATGTCGAAAAATTATGTCGTTGTCCCCGGCGACAGAATTGTGATCCCCGGGGAATAACAAACCGATCAACCCTGAAATCCGTAGACGGAAGACAAAGAATTTATGACCGGCACAGGCACACAATATGTTTCGATCTCCAGGCGGGCCCTCGACCTGGAAGACTATATCGATATCGCCCGCCGCCACGTCGGCTGGATCATTGGCCCGGCATTCGCGGGCCTCGTCGTTTCGGTGGTAGTTGCCAACTTCCTGCCGAACACTTATATCTCGCGCGCAGTTATGCAAATCACGCCCGCTACGATTTCGGACGTGATCGTGACTCCGGTGTCCAGCAGCCAGTTGACAGAACGCGTTGTGCAGATGCAGAACGAAATTCTCAGCCGCACCACCCTCGGATCCATCATCAATGACCCGAAGCTGCAGTTGTACGCCGATGACCTAAAGCGGAAACCGCTCGAAGACGTCATCGAACAGATGCGCTCTGACATTCACATCCAGATGGAAGTGCTGCCGGGCGCGAGCGCCAAGCGTGCCTCCGCGTTCACCATCCAGTTCTCCTACACGAATAAGTACAAAGCGCGCGACACCGTGCAGACCTTCGTTACGAAGTTCAACGAAGTCAATCTCTCGATCTCCCGCACGATCGACAACTCGCTCAAGACCTTCGTTGATACGGAACTTGCCGCGGCGAAAGCCAACCTGGACCAGCTGGACGAACAGCTCACCAAGTTCCGCCAGCAGTACTCCGGCAAGCTGCCGGAAGAAGCGGCCTACAACATGAGCCAGTTGACCACGCTCCAGACCCAGGCGAATGCGCTGACGGATTCTCTGAACCGCGCCGAACAGAACCGCATGCAGGTGGATGCAGCCCTGAACACCGCGAGAGCCCAGAAGCAAACCATTGAGATGGTCTTTAGCGACACCACGATTACACCGCCGCCCCCTCCATCCAGCCCGGCGGCGCTGAAGAATGAAGAACTGGCCAACCTGGTCAAGACGGTCAAAGATCTCGACACCCGCATTGGCGTCCTCCGCCAGAGCTTTGCAGATAACTATCCC
Source organism: uncultured Acidobacteriia bacterium (assembly GCA_903923395.1). Classification (GTDB taxonomy): domain Bacteria; phylum Acidobacteriota; class Terriglobia; order Bryobacterales; family Bryobacteraceae; genus BOG-234. The sequence continues at coordinate 75,710 of CAIXXM010000101.1, read as the reverse complement.
ACCGTGAGAGAAGCGCTGAAAACACGGGAATTCATGGCGAAGAAGCGCGATGAACTGCAAAAGGAACAGGATGCTGAAGAAGCGAAGCAGCGTGCTGCTGCCGCGGAGGCTGCCGCCAAGAACAGCACCAAACCCGTTCCGAAGACCACGGATGTGCGCAAACTGCAGGCTCTCGAAGAAGCACAGGGCCGCATCGACCAGTACGTCGCCAGTCTCGAAGTCATCCGTCTCCAGAAGCTTCGCGATCAGGAGAAGCTCGACAAATTGAACGCTGAGATGACACGCGTTCGAAATCTGCTCGCCGAAACGCCGGGCATTGACCTCGGCTATAAAGCACTGGAACGCCAGGAACAGAACGCACAAACCACTTACCAGGAACTGCTCAAGAAACAACACCTTACGCAGCAGAGCGAAGCACTGAACACCGTGAAGGCCGCTGAAAACCTGGAAGTTCTCGATCCTCCGTCCCTTCCCGAACAGCCAAGCGCCCCCAAGCGCCCGCTGATTATCGGAGCCGGCGCCGCCCTTTCCATCGTCCTTGGCTTTGTGATGGCAGCGGTCCGCGAGGCCAAAGACGCATCACTGAAGAACCTGAAGGATGTTCGCGCTTATACCAACATGCCCGTGCTCAGCAGCATCCCGCTGCTCGAAAACGCTCTGCTGGTCCGCCGCAAGCGGCGTATCACCTACCTCGCCTGGTCAGCAGCGGTAATTGTGGGGGCCATCATGGTGAGCGTATCTTTGTACTATCACTATGCTTACGCAGCATAACCGAGTAACGGAAGTCAAAAACACCGGCTGGACAGCACAGGCCGCGAAAGAGAAGATATGAGCCGCGTCCACGACGCTCTGCGAAAAGCTGAACAAATGCTCGACGGCAACGAACTCGAGTTGCCGGAGGGAGAACCGACTGAAGCTGCATCCGCTGCCGCGCGCGCTTTGATGCTTTCCGAGGAAATTGGGGGTGTCCCCGCTGAGTCGGAAGAGATCGAACTCGACAGCATCAATAACTCTGAATACCAGACCGCGCTGAGCATGCCCCAGCCACGCCACGTGGAAATCAACTGGCGCGAATTCCTGGGCCGCTGTCAGGTCATCCCGTTCCACCCGGCACCCGAAGCACACTTGATCGACATGGAACGCCCGCAGGAAGTTCCGGGCGAAGAGTTCCGCAGCCTGCGTACCCGGCTGAATCATATGCAGGGCCAGCAGGATCTGCATTCCGTGGTCGTCACCAGTTCTTCCCCCGCGGAAGGAAAGACCTTTACCGCCGTAAACCTCGCATTAGCCCAGGCACAGCTGGAACATCCGGTTCTGATCGTTGATCTCGATCTTCGCCGGCCAGTGGTGCACAACCTGTTCCAGTGTCCCCGCACCCCCGGCTTCTCGGACTTCATCATCGATGAACGCCCGCTTGAAGAGTGCGTGCGCCGTATCGGCAACACCAATCTCTTCTTTCTGCCCGCAGGTACACAGGTCAAGAACCCGCTCGAACTGCTGAACATGCGACAGGTGAAGTATACCCTCGACGGCTTCCGGAAGATCTTCAACTGGATCATTCTGGACACGCCGCCGCTGCTCTTCTCCGCCGACGCCAACCTGCTCGCCACGTTGACAGACGGCACGATTATCGTCGTCCGCATCGGGTCCACCACCTATGACAACGTCATCCGCGCCATGCAATCGCTCTGCGAAAACAATGTGCTCGGAATCGTCGCCAACGGTGCCCGCGCCGGCGAACTCTACAGCAAGTACACGTATTACTACTCGAAGCAGGAAGACTAACTACATACCGGCAACGGCCATCACATGTCCAATGTGGTGGTCGCTATGCCAGGCGTAGAGAGCCGCCAGGACTTCCAGCCGCAGCAGTCCGATCTCCGGGTGCCGGAACGTTCGCTGCCACTGCTCCACGGTCAGCGTCTCCATGACCGCCACCCAGCGCTTGTGCAGACAATCGAGCAGACAAAGGGATGTCTCGACTGGCACGGAAACGGAATCCGGCAGCTGCGCCCAGGCCGCTTCGTCGTAAGGCTTGATCAGTGGCTCTTCTTCCGTAAGCGCCATCTTCATCCGCGAGTAAGCCTGCATGTGACTATCCGGCAAATGGTGCACCACCTGCCGCACCGTCCAGCCACCTTCGCGGTAAGGCGTATCCAGTTGCGCCCAGCTCATCCCGCGAACCAACTCCGCGAGCCGTGCAGGAGCAGTCCGGATGCGCGCCACATATGCCTGTAACTCTTCTGGCGTGACGCTCTCCGGCATGACAAACTTCCCCACCGGATATCTTGGATCAGTACTCATATCAACTCTCCCCGAACCAGATCTTCCAATGTCTCGCGCTCCCGGATCACGCGCCAGTACTGCCCGAATACCAATACTTCGGCTGGCCGCGGGCGCGCATTGTAGTTCGACGCCTGCGAAAAGCCATACGCACCAGCATCCTTCACCGCAAGGAAATCTCCCGGCTGCACATCAGCCATTTCGCGGTTGCGTGCCAGAAAATCCCCCGTCTCACAGACCGGACCCACCACATCCGCCGTCACCGTTCCCGCCGTTTCCAGCAAGGGCAGGATTTCATGGTGCGATTGGTAAAGCGTTGGGCGGATCAAGTCATTCATCGCCGCATCCACAATGATGAATTCCTTCTTCGGACTCTGCTTCCGATAGAGAACCTTCGTCAGCAACACACCCGCCGGACCTGCGATCGAACGCCCCGGCTCCACCATCACAGTGACTCCCGCCCGTTCAATCCGGCTCCGCAGCGCGGCAATGAACTCAGCAATCGGGGGAGCGGCATCGGCACTCTTATAGGCAATGCCCAAACCACCGCCCAGATCCACATGGCTGATGGCGTGACCGGCGAGTTGCAGTTCCTCCACCAAATTCATCACGCGTTCGGCCGCTTCCAGAATGGGCGCATAGTCCAGGATCTGAGACCCGATGTGGCAGCTCACGCCGGTGAGTTCAATGTTCTCCAGTTCCGCAGCCCGCAGGTAGACGGCGGGGGCCTCTGCGATATCGATTCCGAATTTGTGGTCTTTCAAACCGGTGCTGATGTAGGGATGCGTCACGGCATCCACGTCTGGATTCACGCGCAGTGAGACGTGGGCCTTGAGATCCAACTGCCCGGCCACGGTGTTCAAAACGAGGAGTTCACTCTCGGATTCACAGTTGAAACTGTGAATGCCCTGGCGCAGCGCATAGGCCATCTCTTCGGCTGTCTTGCCCACACCCGAAAACACAACCTTGCATGGTTCTCCGCCCGCCTTCAGCACGCGGAACAATTCGCCGCCGGAAACAATATCGAAGCCTGCGCCTTCCCTCGCCAGCAGGGCGAGCACCGCTGTGGAGGAGTTGGCCTTCACCGCATAGCAAACCTGATGCGGAAGCTCACCAAAGGCCTGATCATACTGGCGGTAGGCTTCCACCATCGAATTGGCGCTGTAGACATAGCAGGGCGTGCCGCATTGCTGCGCAATCCCGTCCAGTTCCACCTCTTCGCAAAACAGTTTTCCGTCTTTGTAATCAAACACTCTTATTCCACCCTCATGGCAATCACCGTCTGGTCATCAAACCGGCCCTCGTTGAAACGATCCAGGTCCGCGAAAATTGCGTCCCGGATTTCCGAAACAGGGGCCTTGGCATGATCCCGCAAGACGCGCGCGAGCCGCGCTCTGCCATATTCTTTTTGATCCGCGCCCTGGTGCTCGGAGACGCCATCCGAAAACAGCACCAGCACATCCCCGCGCTGGGCATCGAAGCTGATTTCATCATATTCCCGGTCCGGCAACAGACCGAGTGGTACCCCTTCCACCTGCAGCCGCATCAGTTCCCCGTCACGGCACACCATGGGGGGCGAACCACCTGCGTTACAGATGGTGAAGCGCCGCGAGTGCCTGTGCCAGGCCAGCAAAAGCAGCGTCAGATAACGACCTTCCACTTTCCTTTGCACCAGAGCGTCATTCAAAGCCCGCATCAGCGTGGAGACGCTCCGCCAGCGCGGTGCCAAAGTGCGCATCAGCCCATTGACCATCGCGCCGTAAAGCGCCGCGGCCGCGCCCTTGCCACTCGAATCACCGAACGCGATCAGCGCATGGGAGTCATTATGGCCGAAGAAATCGTAGAGGTCGCCGGAGATCTGCCTCGCCGGCCGCAGCCCCAGTGCGATATCGAGACCTTCAATCTCAGGCGCTTCGGGCGGCAGCAGTACCTGCTGCAACTCGAATGCGGCCTTCAGATCCTGCTGCAGCAACCGTTCCCTGTTCCCGATCTCTTCATACAACCGGGCATTCTCAATCGCAATTGCCACCGAAGGCGCAAGCAGCGACAACGTCTTGGCATTATCTTCCGTGAAGAAGCGGAGCTTGCTGCTCTCCAGATCCATCACGCCGATCACACGGTCCTGAAACAGCAGCGGCACCGCAACTTCGGACTTCACTTCCGGATGAGACGCAATGTACCGGGGATCCGCCGAAGTGTCATCCACCCGCACGGCCTCACGCGATAAGACGGCCGCGCCCGTGATGCCCTTGCCGTAGGGAACGTTGTTGATATCCACCAGTTCATCGAACCGGATGCTGAATTTGTGCTTCAGAACCTTTTCGGTGTCATCCGCCAGCAGAATACTGAAGGCATCATAAGCCGTCAGCTTGCGGACACTCGACGCCACTTTGCTCAACAGCTCATCGAGCTCCAAAATGCTTGAAAACTCAGTGGATATGCGGGACAGCGTTCGCAGCGTGCGGTATTGGCGGTCCGCACGCCGGTACAGTTGCGCATTGTCAATCGCAGCAGCGACACGCGAAGCCACCAGCGTCAGGATGGAACGGTCATACGGCTGGAAGAAATCGGCGGTGGTGGACTGTACATCAATCACCCCCACCAGACGGTTCCTGACCACCATGGGCACGCTGAGTTCGCACTGCACAATGTCACTGGTCGGCAAATAGCGGTCATCGGCGAAGACATCCGGGACCAGCACAGCATCACGCGACATCGCCGCTGCACCCACCAGGCCTTCGCCCGGCTTGATCACCAGGTTGCGGACAATCTCTTCCCTGTGGCCCACACCGTAGCGAATGCGCAGTTCTTTTTTCTTCTGGTCAAAGAGGAAAATGGCCAGCAGGTCATACGAGATCACCCGTTTGACGATGTCGGAAACCTGATGCAGCAGCCCTTCGAGGTCGAGCGTTTGGTTGGTGAGGGACGTGACTTCGAGCAGGAAGTCCAGCAGTTCGCTTTTCTCGCGAAACGGCGCTTCTGGTCTCGTGGCCATGGTCTAGCCGCCGGTCACTGTTGCCTGGATGATGCTGACGCTGGCGCTCGCACCCACGCGCGATGCTCCAGCCGCCACCATGGCTTTCAAATCCGCCAGCGTGCGCACGCCGCCGGAAGCTTTCACGCCGAGCGCAGGACCAACCGTACGGCGCATCAAAGCAATATCTTCCACCGTGGCACCGGCCTTGCTGAAACCCGTGGACGTCTTCACGAAATCAGCACCCGCGGCCTTCGCCAACCCGCACGCCAGCACCTTTTCTGCATCCGTCAGCAAAGCGGTTTCGAGAATAACTTTCACAATGGCCCCGCGCGCATGACTGGCTTCCACCACCCAGCGGATATCATCTTCCACCGCGGCGGTCTCGCCACCCTTCAGAGCCCCCACATTGAGGACCATATCCACTTCATCCGCACCATCTTCAATGGCGTTGATGGTCTCTGCAACCTTTGAGCCGGAACTCATTGCACCGAGGGGGAATCCCACCACGGTGCAGACCTTGACCACCGTGCCATCGAGTTCCGAATGCACGAGCGGCACCCAAAATCCATTGGCACAAACACTGGCGAATTCGAACTCGCGCGCCTCCGCGCAAACCTGCAGCACATCTTTGCGGGATGCCTCGGGTTTCAATATGGTGTGATCAATGAGTTGGGCGATGCTGCGGTCGAAGTTCATGGCTCTGGACAACACTACCCTAACACAGCATCCAAACCGTGATGGAACGCGTAAGTACTTAACGAATATGCGACGAACCGCTCTGCTGTTTCTGCTGGCCACGACCGTTTTCGCGCACCCCATGGGAAACCTCAGCGTGAACCATTACATGCGCCTGGAACCTTCCGCCAGGGGTGTGGACGGAACCTATGTTCTCGACGTCGCGGAAATACCCACCTTTGAACTGATGCAAACCTGGGGCACGGCGCAAGGCGCACCCCAAGCCTTACTCAGCGCCAAAGCCAAAGAACAGGCTGCCGCCTGGGTTGCAAAACTGACCTTCACAGAGAACGGCACCCCCTTGCAGGCAAGGCTTCTGGATGCGGAACTGGCCGTCATTGATGGAGCCGGCAACCTGCCTGTCTTCCGTATCACCTCCCATATCCACATCCCAGCGAAGGGTGGCAAGTTCACCTTAGAAGACACCAATTACCCGAACCGCGCCGGCTGGCGGGAGATCGTGATTCAGGGCGGGAAAGGTGCGGTGCTCAAAACAGCCACGCATTCCGACAAAGACATCAGCAAGGCACTGACCGCCTACCCGCAAGACCCCACCAACGCCCCGCCGCAGGACTCCACCGCAGCTTTCGAGTGGAGCATCGCAAAAAGCCCCATTGCGATATCAAGCGCGGCACCGGTGATCGCGAAACCCCAGCCACCCGCCGCTGCCCCAGCCCCCGCCACCGATGTCCGCCCGCCTGACCAACAGGCCGCCGGGACCATCCAGCGCGGTGACCGCATGTCACAGTTGCTGCAAACGCTGCGCGCGAAGGATCTCTCGTGGTCGATCTTCTTTCTGCTCCTGGTGCTTGCCTTCTGGTTTGGTGCCCTGCACGCGCTGGAACCAGGACACGGTAAAACGATGGCCGCAGCCTACCTGGTCGGGTCACGCGGCACGCCCAGACACGCGCTGCTGCTGGGTGGAGCGGTCACATTTACACACACCATCAGCGTGTTCCTGCTGGGCCTCGGCACTATGTTTCTCTCGCAGTATGTGATGCCGGACAAAATCACGAAATGGCTCGGTGTCATCTCTGGACTCTCCATCGTCTGGATTGGCGGCCTGATGCTCTGGAAGCGCAGCCGTTCACTGGCGGATGCCCAGCCGCATCATCACCACCCGCACGACCACACGCATCCGCACCACCATCACCATCATCATGACGGCACAACGCACAGCCACATGCCCGAGGGTGAAATCTCCATGAAGAGCCTGATCGCTCTCGGTGCTTCCGGCGGATTGGCCCCCTGCCCCTCAGCTTTAATCCTCCTGCTGAGCGCGATCTCCGTGGGCCGCCCCGGCCTTGGGGTGATACTGCTGCTGAGCTTCAGCCTGGGACTGGCCATTGTGCTGACCCTCACGGGCCTGGCGGTCCTCTACGCCAGAAACCTTCTGCCGGAGGACCGCCGCATGAACAACCCGGTGTTCCGCTACATGCCGCTCCTCTCCGCCGCCGCGATTATTCTGGTCGGAGCGGTCATGACCGGAGTTTCCATGGGCTGGCTGCCGACGGTCCGGTTCTTCGGGTAAGGACTTTACGTCCCGGAAGTAAGGAGCACTGGCGGTAGTCTTGGCTATGCTAGGGCTCATTGAACGATCTCTCGCGCCCAAGGTTTGGGGGGGCGGGCCTCACTTCGACTCCAAACGCGTAGAAGCCCTGTTCCCCCGTACCGGTAACGTCACGTGAGATCGTTCACCAGCTGCTCACCTGATACGTTCGTCAGTGTAGAGTTGCACAATGATCCAAGTGAATTCCCGGCAATTAATTCCGCCTATTCCGGCCACTCCATATATGGGAGGGTCGTTAGCCAGATTCCTCAGCCCTTGTACCAATTGGTCCCCCGCCTGTAACGACAGCGCATATTCAGCGGTCTTATGTGCACCTGAAATGTTGGCGTAGTATCCGTTCCCTTCGTCGATCTGTCCTGGAGAAACTACCCCTAGGTAATCCCGATATTCCTGGAGAATACTCGGTACCCAGTCGAGATTTGGACCAAATCCGAATGTGACCAGCTTCCCGTCGGAAGTTTCGACCCCGAACATCTCGTGAAGACCTCGATCATAAGTAATCAGCTTGGTTCCCATTGGATCTCCCATATTGACCGGGTTATTCGCCGCGTAGGCATACAAATTCACCTGCCCGCCCGCAAACCCCAGTGGATCGCGGCTGATGAACCGTCCAAGCTCCGGGCTGTAATATCTCGCCCGCAAGTACACGAGCCCGGTATCTGCGTCCACCTGTTCTCCGTCGAATCCGAACTTATTCTTCTGCCCCAGCTTATCGCCCGCGGCTGTCGATGTTCCCCAGGGATCATACTTGTAGTCCACCTGACTATTCCCGGATCCATCCGTCACAGCCGAAATGCTGGACTGTCCATCTGCCGCGTAGAAGAAATCACCGCTGCCAGAAGAAGAACCCAGCAGACCCTCACCATAACTGAATGAGAACGTCCCATCCGGACCGCTCTCCGCTGTAACCAGCGGGAGCGATCTCGCGGCATCGTTTACGTAAGCATAAGTTCCCGCCTGCGTCTTCCTGGATACACGATTACCATCGCCATCATATTGGAATTGCGCCGCTACGCCGTTGCCACTCATGGATGTGAGTCTGTTCATCGCATCCCAGGTCAGGGTTTGTTTCGTCGAACCGTTCACAATTGTTGTCAAGCTGCCGTTCGCGTCGTACGAGTAACTCTTCTGCCCGGCAGTCCGAAGCTGATTCACCCCATCATAGGTATAGTTCACTGTTCCCGAGGGCCCAGTCATGGAGGTTCGGTTTCCGGCGGCATCATACTTATACGTCACCGTCCCGGCAGGAGAGGTCCAGGAGATTAGCTGGTATGCCTTGTCGTAGCCATACGTACTGACACCGTCGCGGGTGGAAGTTACCTGTGTCCGGTTACCCACCTTATCCACCATGTATTGGAATCCAGACAACACTTTCGCCCCAGACTGATTGACAAGGCCAGTGAGATGGTTGGCGTCGTCATACGTATAGGAAGCAGATGTGCCGTTTCCGTAAGCGGCTCCAACGATACGATTCGCAGCGTCTCTGGTGTAGGCCGTTGTCCGTCCTGCCCAGTCAGTCACGACGCTTAACTGGTTTGCGGGATCGAACTGATACTGCACATTTTTCCCATCCGCGTAGATAAGAGAGGTGCGGTTTCCAGCGGCGTCGTACCCATACTGTAATTGCTTGCCATCCGGACCAGTCACGCTGGTCACCCGGTTCAGGGCGTCGTAAGTGTACTGGGTTGTACCGCGTGTGTCAGTCATTGAAGCCCGGTTGCCGAACGCGTCGTAAGAGTACCGGATCTGCGTGCCATCAGAAGCAGTGACAGCCTGCAGTTGATTCCGGGCATCATAGCTGTACAGGTTTCTCTTCCCCATCGCATCCACCGTGCGCACCAAATTCCCGGCTAAGTCATAGTAATACTCTAATGTATTCCCAAGAGCATCCCAGCGAACGGATGTTCGCCCAGCGGAATCATATTCGAAGTATGTCGAGTTCCCATTTCCATCGGTGAGGCGGTAAAGACTGTTGTCATAGTTGTATTCGTAGGAGACCTTTCGTTGTAGCGCGTCCACGCTGGTCAGGAGGTTTCCGCCGCTATCATAGGTGAACGTTGTGGTGTTGCCGTTGGCGTCCACCACACTGGTGCGCCTCCCGGACGCATCATAGGCATAAGTGGTCTTGTTTCCCAGCGGATCAGTAAGAGTGAGCGGACGGTCTGCAGCATCAAAGGTCTGCTTCCAGGTCTTGCCGAGGGCATTGGTCAGCGAGATCCGGTGACCGGCAGGGTCATACGCGAGTACGGTCTGGTTTCCCAGAGCATCGGTAATTCCGGTTTGATTTCCGTAGCCATCGTACTGGAAGGAAGTCACCGCACCATTTGCGTTCTGTGTACTCAATAAGTTTCCGGTGGAATCAAACGTGTTGCTCACCGTTCCGCCATTCGGATCAGTGACCGACAACAAATTGCCATTTCCGTCATACGAGAAAAACGTCTGGAGACCCTGCGGTGCCAGTATACTGGTGACCTGGTTCGCGGAGTTATAGGTGAAAGAGGTCACATTCCCAAGGGAATCCGTCTTGGTGAGGACGTTGCCGTTGGAATCATAAGTATATGCGGTGTAGTGCCCATTCCCGTCTGTGACGGAACTCCGCAGCCCATCCGCGCCATAGCCGTAAGCGGTAACCCCCTGAGCGCCATCCACAGCAGCGATCAGGCGCATCCCGTTGTCATAGACGTGGTACAGGTCATTCCCCTCAGGATCATTGATATGAGTGATGCCGGCTGCCGGGTAATCATAGTCAAAGGAGGTTTCTCCGCCCTCTCCATTGACCTGCAGATTCACCCGGTACTTGCTGTCATAGTAATTTTGCAAAATGGTTCGCTTTTGCGGGTCTATGATCTTGGTGAGCTGGCCAACGTATCCGTAGGAGTAAGTTGTGACGCCGCCCGCCGCATCTGTATATGAGATGAGGTCACCGTAGCTGTCATAGGCATACTTCAGCGTCCGGCCCGCAGGGTCTGTTACGCTGGTGATCCTGCCGTTGGAATTCACCACAAATTGGAAGCTCCGGCCTGTCGAGTCAGTTACTTGAGTGATGTTTTGATTGGAATCATATACAACAGTCTGACTGTTCCCATTTCGATCCGTGATGGTGTTCAGCAGGCCTGAGGAGAGAAAAGTGATAACCCTTTGGTCCGTCTTGGTTAAGGTAAAGCTGCCGTCCGAATTTGCCACCAGGTTGTGAAAGAGACCAGGGACTACAGCGGCATAAGATCCATTGCCGGTGGGCTTGAACATATCGATACGTCCGTCCGGCTGAAAGACCCCAAGCGTTCCGGCACTCTTATCCAGAACGAATAGACGGATATTGAACGAGTGACTCCAGGACTGCCCAATCGGCCCGTTGTACGAAAGAAGCGAGTTATAGTTTCTCTGGAAGACGAACGGCATGGTGCCGGGAACGGTAAGATCCGTAGTCACCATATAGAAGTTCCCAGTCGCAGTGTTGACTGGCTCTCCAATACTCCCGGCGGGATTCGAAGGGGTTCCAGTCGGGCCGAGTTGCGACTGCCAGGGTGGTGCAACCAAGCCGGAATCGCCGGCACCCAGGATAATCGCGGCATTCTCCAGCCCGAAATAGCTACTGCCACCGGGTTGGATCGGGGGATTGAAGACTACAGTTCCCGCAGTCTGGTCACTGCTTATGTTCGTGAAGGTGACACCCGGACCTTCATAGCCCGTTGTGCCGCATGGCGGTCCTCCCGGAAAGCTGCAGATCCCATCGCCGTCAAAGCCAAAAATGACATCGGTACCGCGGAGGCGAATGCTTGCGATCGGCTGGGAGGTATTGTTTACAATGCCGACGAGCGTATCGTCATCTCCGTCGTAAGTGGCACCCACGTTCAAGTCAGTAACCATGTGGACGTAGTTGTTGCCCTCTACCACGAGCAGAATTCTACAACTGGCTGAGCCCCCAATAGAAGGACACTGCTTGAAAGGCGGGTTCTGCGCTCTTGCCGATCCGGGAGCAATTAAGGTCAACAGTGCGGCAAACAGCGCTGCGTAGACCGTGGAGTTCATCGCTTTCAAAGGAGACATTCGTAACATTTGCAACCTTCCTCAATACCTGGAATTACTGAACAGCTCTCTGCCACCCGGGCAGCCATGTGTAACTTCTGCAGCCTGTCTGCTGAGTATCTACGTTCGGCAAGCCGTTGCGGAAGTGACGAATCCATCGGCAAGATGTGATCAACAGATCCTCACTTATGCCGCCATGGCAGCCGGGGACGATCTATATCAGGCGGGCAGGCTCTCGTAGTAATGAATCGTCGCTTCACCCAACGCCTTGATTACCGCACCAGCGAGAGGCGCCTTGATCAACCAGCCGGGGCCGGGTATGGCATTCAAGGCCTCGAGCGCAACGGCTTTGGCGGCTAACCCCGCCAAGCCGATCACTCCGAACGCGACTTTCCCGTCGTTCCAGGAGTAGGTGTCGCCACAGTAGATCCTGCCGATGTGGTAACACATCGTCAGTTCAATGGTGCCGAGTGCAGCCGAGGTCATACCCGGCAGCACCGCTGCCACAACGAGGGCTGTTCCAGCCCCCATGTATCCATTCACATACTTCCGCGCTTTGTCTTCGTTGCTCATAACCCACTCCCGGCGGCAAGATCAGCCACACTTCAAGTGCGAAAAACGAAGTCACTTTTGTTCAACTTTCTCCCGCAGATAGCGGCAAGAGAAGACGCATGGATAGCGCGGAGCATAACTTAGCCTGATACGGACCGGAAAGTACTCTCCAAAGCGCAGGGGATTCACAGTTATGACCCAAGCTGCGGTCATGCAAGGGGACAGTCCGGGAATTATCCTGCGGCTGCCGCGGAGCGCCAGACCACGCCGATGGTATCCATCAAACGCTGGAAGCGACGGTGGCCATGCAAATGGCGAAAGAAAGGATATGCATGAAACCAGACGGCAAGAGGATCACGGTGTTCCGCTGCACGCTCCAGGAACTCGACCGCCTTGTCATGATCTCCGGCACCGAGCCAGCAGGCGGCCAACTGACTGGGGGGAATATATTTCCCGGTACGTTCAATGGTTCTTAACCAGGTCAGTCTTCTTCTAGCCACATCAGGCGCACCGCTGAAGCCCGCAAACATGGCACGCAGCCCCCACGTCACGGGTCGCTCCATCAGTTTCAATGGTGTTTCATCCAGAACCCGCACTGCTGCTTCCGGGTCACCTTTCGCTTCGAGCAGAATCGAAAGGTTCAAATGATGCTGGTAATACCCGGGAGCCACGGCAATTGCGGCGTCAATCGTAGAGCCTGCCGCCACATATTCACGCGCCAGAATCTGCATCATCGAGAGATCACCCAGATAAGTCGGATTGCTGTAGGCGAACTTATCCACTGTGCGCTCGAGCAGCGCAATGCCTTCTCTGGTGCGGCCCCTGGCAACCAGGTAGGCGTTGTAAAGGACGTGAACTGCTGCCTCTCCGCCACTCAACTCGACGGCCTTCCCATAGGATTCCGCCGCTCCAGGCCAGTTCCACTCCAAAGCATGCTGCACCATTCCCATGGATAAGTAAGCCTGCCATACCGGTTTCGTCTGGTCAATCGCCCGGATCGCCAGCCGCCGGGCCTCCTCGAGATTCGGTCTTGGACGCGCCCCATGAATCGCCTGTGATGCCAGCGCTTCCGCTTTCAATGCCAACGCCAGCGACAGGCTGGGACTCTCTCCCAGGACGGTCTCCAAATACTTCAAAGCTAGATCATAGCCGGTAACCGTCCGGGATTCTATCGCGACACGGGCGCTCCAGAGCCGGCTCGCTGCATTCGCGGAGAGCTTGGGCCGCAGAGAGAACGACGGAACATAAGTACCACGCGCAAGTTCAATCGAAACTGGATCATCCTGCCCCGGACCGGAATAGTAGGCAAACAGCCTGTCCCTCACGTTCGCAGCCGTAGTCCGCACAATGGAGTCAGAACGCGGATGAAATGTTACAAGATCACGACCAAACACATCGGCAGCAATCGTCTTTTGACTCAGATTGGCACCTTGACCGGCAAGCGCCTGCTCCACTACATACGTCAGAAGACGCAACTCGTTGTTCGGGAAGTTGCCCCGGCGCCGGATTGCATCGAGCGCGTGAGTAACATCGAACACGTCAACCTGCATGGGATCGGGGGTCAATCCGATCATTATCCCCAAAGTTGCCGCGTTTGTCAGGTCTTTCGCAACAATGTTGACTACCGCCGTTCCCCTGATGAGCGGGACTTAAAACAGTTACAGCCGGCGGGAACGGATTGCTGCGAGCGCTACTTTTACGCGCTCGTGGCAACTACAGCGACTGCTCCGCTATATAGGTGAGCGGACCGTGCTGCGCTTCAAGAGGATGCGGAGTTTCTTATCGAAGAAATACTCTTCCTGCTGGGAAAGCACCTCTCTCTGGACCTTTTGGCACCAACAACGGTCCTTTCCTTACAGGCCTGGCGGTCCTCTACGCCAGAAACCTTCTGCCGGAGGACCGCCGCATGAACAACCCAGTGTTCCGCTACATGCCGCTCCTCTGCGCCGCTGCGATTATTCTGGTCGGAGCGGTCATGACCGGAGTTTCCATGGGCTGGCTGCCGACGGTCTGGTTCTTCGGGTAAGGACTTACGCCGCCACAGCGCTCGTGCAGAATGCGCACTTCTTTGCCGCGAGGGGGATTTCGCTCAGGCATTCCGGACAAGGCTTCGTCGTTGGCGCGGCCGGTGGGGCTGGTTTGTTCACCTTCGCCATCAGCGTGTTCATCGGCAGCACCACGAAGTAATAAACCGCTGTCGCCACCAGCAGGAAGGACACGATGGCGTTGATGAAATCGCCGACCAGAAACTTGCTGCCGTTGAGTTCAAAGACGATGGCGGAGAAATCCGGCTTGCCAGCGATAGCGGCGATCAACGGGGTCAACAGATCTTTGGTGAATGCCGTCACGACACCACCGAAAGCGGCACCGATCACCACGCCGACCGCCAGGTCCACCACATTGCCGCGAAGCAGAAAGTCCTTGAATCCAGCCATATGCTCTTTGTCTCCTTGTTTACAGATCGTATCAATACGCACCCAGAAAATCACTGAGGCGTTCCATCGCCGGCTCCAACACGGAACGGTCGGAGGCATAACAAACGCGCAAAGATCCTTCGCCACCCTTGCCAAACGCCATGCCCGGGGCGATTCCCACCCGCTTTTCTTCGAGCAGCCGCTTGCAGAACTCGAAGGAATCCTCCAAGCCCTCCACACGCGGAAAGAGGTAGAACGCGCCGTCGGGCCGCGGCACCGTCAAACGCGGCATGGAACGCATGGCATCCACACAAAAATCCCTGTTGGCGCGCAGTTTCGCCAGAAATTCATGGACGAAGGGCTCGCCCTGCGCCAGCGCGGTTTCGCAGGCCTTTTGCGTGAAGCCGGCCGCATTCGAAACGGTGTACTCGTTCAGCTGGCCCAACTTCTTCGCGGCATCGGCGCGTGCAATCGCATAGCCCAAACGCCAGCCTGTCATGCAATAGGCCTTGCTGAAGGACTGCACGACCATCACGGCATCATCCCGCGTGGCTTTCTTCAGAATTGACGGCGCCGCCTCACCCAGCGGACCCTGGAACCAAAGCCGGTCATACACTTCGTCCGCCAGCAGCCACAAGTCATGGCGGCGGATAAACTCCAATAGCCGGTTCTGATCCTCGTCCGTCGCCACCCAGCCCGTGGGGTTGGAGGGCGAGGTGTAAACCAACAGCTTCGTCCGCGGCGTAACAGCGGCTTCGAGAGCATCCCAATCAATCTCAAAGTGATCGCCAACCAGCGGCTGCGCCACTTCGATGACCTTCGCATCAGACATCGCGGCCATGGTGCCGGCATTAGGCCAGGAAGGCGAGAGGACAAGCACTTCATCCCCCGGGTCGAGCACGCAGCGAACCGTTGTATTCAAAGCCTGTACGCCGGAGGCTGTGACCACGATCTCCCTCGCAGGATCGAGCGCCACCTGATGAATGCGGAGATAGTGATCCGCAATCGCCTGACGCAGAGAGAAGAGTCCGGCATTGGCTGTGTAAAAGGTGAACCCGTCGTCCAGCGCTTTGACCGCGGCCTGCTTGATGAAGGCGGGCGTTGGCTCGGTCGATTCGCCGAAGTAGAGCTTCAGGACGCCGTCCATCTTGAATGCCATTTCCGCAATCTCGCGGACGCGCGAATAGGGAACTCTCTGGACGATCTCAGCGATACCGGGCATGACACGTATTCTCGCATCCATGCCGCCCGTGACTCCGCGGCCACAACTGTTGTGTGCGCACGCCGTGTGAAGCGGATTCACATGCCTTAAGTTGCTATGACTTACAGACGCGTCCGCGGATTGCAGAGCTCACGGACATGACCACAGACTCCAGACCAACATCCACTCTCATTTCCGTTGGCGTTCATCTTACTGTGCTGGCCCTGCTGCTTACAGTTTCCAAGACTGCGCCGAAGCTGCCGAAGAAGATCATCCACAGTACTTTGATCTCTCCTTTCGTACCCAGGGCGATCCAATCACTGCAAGCACTTGGCGGCGGAGGCGGTGCGCGCCAGGCTGCTCCCGCAACGGCGGGCAGGTTACCGGAAGTTACACGGCGCCAATTCGTACCACCTACTCTGCAGATCAATAACCCCGCACCCAAGCTGACGATGGCGATGAGCATTGAAGCACCGCCAGACGCTGCCTTGCCGGATGTGAAGCTGGATAACATCGGCAACCCGCTCAGCAAACTTACCGGACTAAGTGGAGGCACCGGCGGACCCGGCGGCATCGGAGACGGCACGGGAACCGGTATCGGCCCGGACAGGGGGAACAGCATAGGTGATGGCGGACCCGGCGGCAAGGTCTACCGCGCCGGCGCGAGCGGCGTTACCAGTCCGGTGGTGATCTACAAGGTCGACCCCGAATTCAGCGAGGAAGCCCGCCGGGCTCACTTCAGCGGAGCTGTGCTGATTCTGGCTGAGGTCGACGCAAACGGGCGGCCCAGAAATCTTCGGGTTGCCAGGAGTGTCGGCATGGGTCTGGATGAGAAAGCCCTCGAAGCGGTCTCAAAGTGGAAGTTCAAGCCGGGGACGAAGGATGGCAAACCAGTCGCGGTTTCTGCAGCGATTGAAGTTACTTTTCATCTGCTATGAACTTATATCGCTCATTCAGACTAAGATCGCCCCCTGACGGATGCCCACACGAATGGCCTCGGCGCGCGTGCCCGCTCCTAACTTGGCCAGCACCGCGGAGACGTGGAACTTAACCGTATGTTCCGAAATCCCCAGCCGCCAGGCGATTTCCTTATTCGCCAGGCCCTCGCCGATCATGCGCAGCACCTCGGTCTCCCTGCCGCTAAGCGACGTGGCCGAACGTAACTTGCGCTGCGGCATGGTTACCACTAAATCCGCGGCAATGGCCCGGATCGCAGCGCCCAGTTGCTCTGATGTGACGTCGTAGGGCAGTACGGCGCGTGCTCCGGCCCGCAACAAATCCGTGGCAGGCTGGTCTGTCAGGACCGCGACAGGAATGCCTGCCAGTGCTTGCAGCGCAGGGCAGGGGTCTTCATCGGGGGAAAGCTGCCATAGGACAACGTCGGGATGCAACTCCAGTGCCTGCCCGACGAGGTTCGCTGAATCGGACGAACCCGCAATCCCGCACTCTTCGGCCACCATGGTCTTCAGGCCCGCTCTCGCCACAGGCGAAGACGCTGCCACCAGCACTGGAATCAAGCCGCCTGCCTTTCCGCCGTTCGGGCCATCCGCAGCGTCCGCACCAACCCCGCGCGCTCGATGGGGATTTCCGCAGGCAACTTTGTCAGCGATCCACGCAATTGTTGCGGCGAAATCAACAGAAGATCACCCAGTTGCACGCCTGCGCGCTCCGCCAAACTGTTCCGTTCGATTCCCACAACCATCCACTTTCTCCGCACCGGCACCATTTCGATGCCGAGCCGCAGGGTATTGGATTCATTCCGCAGAAACGAAGTAGCAGTGTTCGATGGGATCGCAAGGCCAAGGCCGCGGTAAATCATCGTGTTGACACCGATGACCTCCCCTTCCGCGTTCGCCAGCATGCCGCCGGAATTGCCCGGTGCCAGCCTGACATCGGCCTGCACCCAGCGTCCTCCCGCGGCATGGATGACACCTGCCGAAACCGCACCGGTGAAGCCAAGTGGATTCCCAACCGCGATCACCATCTGCCCCGGGCGCAGCCGCGAAGAATCACCGATCACCGCCGCTGGTGCCGAACCCGGCCTGCCAGCAAGCAACGCAAGATCCAGTTGCTCATCCCGCCGCAGAACCTTCGTGCGAAGCTCCTCCCCGCTGGGGTAAATCACCGTCGCCTCATTTCCCATGACCACATGGGCGTTGCTGATGATCTTCCCCTCTGCGTTCCAAACAATCCCGGAACCACCACCACGGCGGCTGACGATCTGGACGGTTGACGCCCGCAGGCGGTTGGCCAGTTCTTCGAAATCCGCCATTACCGGTGCCGCCTTTCCCCCGGGACGACCGGAATCTCCATGGCCCGGCCGCCGCGCAGGATTTCGACCGGCAAGCTCTGCCCAATATTTTCAGCCGCAAGTTGGGACTGCACATCTTCGGTATCCACCACAGCACCGCCATTGACCTTGAGCAGAACGTCACCCAACAGCAACCCGGCCTTCGCCGCCGGACCTTCCGGTTCCAGGCTCAGGATGATCAATCCGGTCTGCTGTTCACTCACCCGCACCGGGTGCAGTCCAACCCCGAGGTAGGCACCGCGAACATGCCCGCGCGTCAGCAGTTCCTCCACCACGCGCTCCACTGTGGAAGCAGGCAAGGTAATGGCTCCGCCCCGCGTGAGACCCGTCGTGTTGATCCCGATCACGCGGCCTTCCGTATCTGCCAGAGACCCGCCGGAGAAGCCGGTATAGACGGTCGTGTCGGGACGGAGAAAGCGGTCAACCTGCCCGCCGCGCCACGTCCGCCAGGCACCGGAAACGCTGCTCAGGATGCCGAAACTGGCCGTTGGACCCGCCTCCGCGTCATCGGGACGGCCAAGAGCCAGCACCAGCGAACCGGCTCTTGCGGAATCCGGGGGCGCGATGACGGCTGCTTCGGTGGCCGCTTCCACACGCAAGACCGCGAGGTCGGTCGCGGGGTCACGTCCGACAATGACGGCGGGTGCAGTTTGGCCGTCCGCGAGCGTGACGGTAATGTCTTCACTGCGCTGCAGCGTGTGGTCCGTGGTGACGATGACGCCCGTTCGCCAGACCACACCAGTGGAAGGCACGTGCGGGCGTCCATGCACGGCGGCAAGGGATCTTCCTCCATTGGCGACGGCATCGGCCAACTGGCCGGAAAGTTGGGAAAGAGCGTTGATGGCTTCCATGTCTCCAGCTTGCGGCGGAAGACAGAGAACGCGCATCAGACGATCAGCCTGCCCGTTCGGTCAGGTGCGGCAGTCTTTCCGTGGCGTCTCCGAAGCGGTCCAGCTTGACTCCCATGGCATCCATAAGTGAGAGATAGAGGCTGCAGGCGCGGCGGTTGTCGTCGCCGGCTTTGCGGAAATCGATGGCGCGGCCTCCGGTCTGGATCGCTCCCGCGCCGCCCGCGATCACGATGGGCATCTGGTCCGCACCGTGCGCATCGCCATCATAGAGGTTCGAAGCCAGCATCAGAATCGAACTGTCCAGCAGGCTCTTGCCGCCTTCATCAATCTGCTTCATGCGGTTCACCAGATAAGTGAACTGCTGCATGTGGAACTGGTTGGTCTTGAGGTACATCGCTTTCAACTCCGGCGACTTCCCGTTGTGAGTGAGATCGAGATGCAGCGCGCCGCGAACCCCTTCAATGAACTTGAAGTTCATCTGCGATAGGTCATTATTCAGCATGCAGGTGGCGATGCGCGTCTTATCCATCTGGAAGGCCAGCACGATGAGATCCAGCATGAGCTTCATGTGATCCGGCACGTTCTGTGGAATCTCATTAGCCGGCCGCGGCATGTTGGGCTGCTTCAGAGTGGGACGCCAGCCCTCCAGACGCTCTTCTTTGCCTGCGCGGTCAATGCGTTTTTCGATATCGCGCACGCTTTCGAGATACTCATCGAGCTTGGCGCGGTCCGTCGGATTGATGCGGGTTTGGAGACTGCGGGTATCAGACAGAACGGCGTCCAGAATGCTCTTATCGAGCTTCCGGCCCTTGCCATCGCCGACAAGCAGGTCGAAGGTCCGGCTGGGATAAATCTCTTTCGTCGCAGGCTTGGTGGGCGAGACCCAGGAGACGTTCGAGCCATAGATCATAGAGAGCCCGTCTTCAAGCCGCAGCTCATTCGGTTCGATGCCGAGAGCAATGCCCGGAACCGCGGTGCGGCTTCCAATGCGCTGTGCCAGCACCTGATCAAAAGTGGTGCCGACTTTAATCACCGAAGGGTCAGCACTGACAGGCGCGCCCGACAGCATGTTCGCCATGCGGCCCATGTGCGGACTCGGGTTGATGAAAGCCTGGTGGTTATAGAGACCATTGACGAAGAGCAGATCCTGCTTCACCGCGGCAAGCGGCGCAGCAGCGGGCCCAAGTTCCATGGCCGTGCCGGAGCCCTTCATCCACCAGTTGGCGGGGTCAACGCCGTTTGAAAAATAGATGCACGCGAAGCGGCGCGGCGGCCCTGCCGGAGCGGCATCCTGCGCCAGAAGCTGCACCGATTCGAGCCAGGGAAGGGCGAGCGCGACACCTGCGCCGCGAAGGAAGCCTCTCCGGGATGTGTTGATCTTCATTGACTGCCTGCCTTGCGTGAATTACCTGCCATTGTAGTGCCGGGGGGAGCAGCACGGTTGAGGAACTGGCGGCTGAGCACCGTTTCCATCGCGAACTGGGAGAACGTGGCTTCGGGTCCGAAGCCGATGAGTTTATCAATCAGTGGCTGGTCAGAAGCCTGCACCGCGCGGCCCAAACCGTACCCGAGAAGCTTGGCGGCAAAGGTGCGGCAGACCTGTTCGCCGTTGGCCTTGAGATAGTCAAGAAGCCCCTGCACGCCATCGATCTCGTGCTTATCCGCGGTGGTGCCTTTGTCCCAGACATCTTTGCCATCGGCGTAGTGGGTGCGGTAACGTCCCGTGGAATCATAACGCTCCAGGGGGAAGCCGAGAGGATCAATACGGACGTGACATGCCGCACAGGTGGCATTGCGCTTATGGGCTTCGAGTTTGTCACGCAGGGAGAGTCCGCCAAACATCTTGTCATCCGCTGGAATGGAGCCGGCATCGGCAGGCGGAGGCGGAACCGGCGTGCCAAGCAACCGCCGCAGAACCCAATCGCCACGCTTTACCGGACTGGTGCGAAGCGGTGCCGAAGTTACAGTCAGCAGCGCGCCGAGTCGAAGCACACCACCGCGCTCATGATCCACCTTGACCGTTTCCCCGGAGGCAGGCAGGTTCGCCTTCACACTGTAGTATTTCGCCAGAGTCTGGTTGAGGAAGGTATAGTCACCGGTCACCATTTCCATAACAGGCCGATCCTGCCGGATCAGGTGTTCGAAGTAAGAGACAGACTCGTTATACATCGCCGCCCTGACCTCTTCGGTAAATTCCGGGAAGCGGCCTGTGTCCACGCCTTTGTGCTGATCGAAATGATAGAAGCCGAGCCACTGCCCGAAGAACTCCGTCGACATACGGCGGGATTTGGGGTCCACTAACATGCGCTTCACCTGCGCCTGTAAGTTGCGTGGCTGGGATAGCGTTCCGGCGGCTGCTAACTGGCGCAGTTCGGCATCGGGAATGGAGGCCCAGAGAAAGAAGCTGAGGCGGCTGGCCAGTTCCCATTGGGTGAGCGGTTTCAGGGATGCGGATGCACTCTCCTCCGTGCGGTACAGGAAAGCGGGCGATACCAGAATGCGCGTCAAGACGGCCCGCACAGCCTTGGTGTGATCCTTTTCCTCTTGCATCACCTGCTGATAGAAGTTGTGAAGTGCTGTCTTTTCGGTATCTGCCAGCGGCCTGCGCCAAGCCAGCGCGGCGAAATCCAGGCAGTCCGCAACGCGCTTCTGTTTCGCTGCAGCCTGGGCCGACTGTACCTGATCAAAGCTGGCCTTCAACGGCCAGATATATTTCGCAGCATCCGGCGGCAGCGAATCAATATCAGCCTTCGTCAGTTCGGAAAGATGTGGCGTCTTGAGCTTCAGATTGAAGTGCTTGACCAGCAGATCGAGATAGTTATCAAAGTACTCGAAGGAGTAATAGAGATCATTCCAGGCAGCATCGACTGCCGCGCGGTCCTGGTCACTGAGAATATTGTCGTAGATAAAACGGTCATCGCGGATATACTTCACGCGGGTATCGAAATCATCATGCTCAGGAACGTTGTAAGTGCTGTCGAAGGGATCGGGAACTGGGTCTTTATCGGCCGGGGTAGGTTCAGAGTTAGAATTCGGCGGCAACAGGCGGGCCCATTCGAGGACACCCTCCTTGAAGTTACGAAAGCCCCGACTGGCGGGGTCACCAAGCATCGCGCGTACAGGGATACCGGCGGAGGACCCATCGGCGCGGTCCGTAATGACAATGCGGAAAACATGGTCACGGGCGGCGCCAAGCTCGGCATCAACCTGTAACTGGAAGCCGCGAAGGCCCTCGGGCACAGGAACTTGAAAGGAGAGTCCCGGTGCGGCAGCGAAATCATCAGGACCGACGGGAGTTCCATCCATCGATTCCCCGAAGTGTAGCGCCTGCGCGGTTTCAGGAGTTACTATGTCACGGAGTTTGACCTTGTCCTGGAAAGGAGTGCCTTTGAGGGCGGTTGGAACTGCCTTCGGGTCTGTGATCTTCTTCGGATAGGCGATGGTGGCGTTGCGCCAGATGATCACTGGTTTACCCGCTGTCTTCGGCATGACCGATTCCACATTGAGATAGACAGTGGCGGGCCCTTTGGCGGCGGGCTGTTTCTCCACATTGGCACCGCGCAGACCGCGGTTGAAGACAAAGTGGTGTTTGGGCTCCACTTTGAGGGACTTGTCACTGATGATGAGCGGGCTTTCATCGCCAGCGCCGCCGACCGCTTCATCGCCCCTCGCAAAGAGCCAGAGCGGCCACGTAGTCACGTACTTCTGCAGATCCGTGCAGGCCGCGCGAATGCCGGCTTCGTCCGTCTTCGCGGGAAGTGCGTTCCAGCGGCGGACGGCCTCAGTGGCGGGATAGTGCAGGTTCTGAGTGTGCAGCACTTTCCAGACATGCTGGGCGAAGCGCGGGGCGATGCCTTCGCGTCTGGCGATGCTTTCGAGCGTGGCGTTGGATTCCCCCAGTTCCCTGCGGTGCTGGTAGCGCCAAGCGGTATAGAAAACCTTGCCATAACGTTCGAGGCCGAAGGGGAATCCGCCCTCGCCCGATACCGTCCGGAAGCCATTGCGTTCGTAAATCTCTTTGATGCGGTGTATGGCGGAGAATTCGAAGCCCGTGGCACCGGGCTGGTTGAAGAAGGTGAGTGGTCCGGCTCCGATCACAGCGTGGTCGGCAATCTTGCGGGCTGCGGCTAGGTAACGTTCCAGAGCCGCTTCCTGGATGAACTGCACGTCGCCGAAGTTGGTGAAGCCTTCGCCGCCAACCGAATCCGTGGTAGCGTCAATGCCGGTGTCTAAATCCAGGCCGGTAAGGTCATGGATCGCGTACGCATATTCGCCGCTGGTGAGGTGGCGCACCGTGACCTGGCCGGGGTCGCCGCCGTGGATGGCGTTGTAACTCTTGAGGCCGGCGCGGACCCAGTTCACGGCTTCGGCGCGCTGGGTGTCATCCGGTTGCGGCATGCCTTTGGGCGGCATGTGGCGGGTCTCGACGGCAGTGATGATGCGCTGCCACTGGCGGTAATCCTGCCCGAAGGATTCGGTGGAAAGGTGATCTTTAGCGGTGAGTTGCGTGATGTTGATGCCGGCTTGCGCAGTGCTGCCGGTGTGGCATCCGAGGCAGTACTTCTGGAAGGCGGGCGGGGCGTCAGCGGCTTTGGCGGACAGGCCAAGTGCCAGGAAAACCAGGGAGACGGGCGCGAATTGGCTGGACAAAAGCTGCATTTGGTTTGAGGTGCGAACTACAAGCACGTTTACGGTATCAAAATGCCGGGTTGGAGTAAATCGGGCTGGGTGGACTGGCGCTGCCACCAGTACGGGGCTCCTTTTTCCGCTTCCATGGTAGGCTGATCGGTTGCGGACCCTGTTTTTATTGCTCTTTTCAGCCGCGTTCGCCGGGGCGGCGGTCACGGCTTCCCCAAATGGCGCGGCGGCTTGCCTGCCTTGCCACTCTGCGGAATACAAGAAGTGGACAGACGCGCGGCACAGCCGGATGATCCAGCCGGCAACGGCAACGTCCGTGCTGGGGGATTTCCTGCAAACCAAGGTCACCCTGCGGAACCAGCCCTATGGCCTGCGCGCAAAGGACGGAGCCTATTACGTCACGGAATCTTACCTGACCGGCAAGCCCGTGGAGCACCGGATCGATTACACGCTCGGCAGCCGCAGAATTCAGCATTACCTCACCACCCTGCCCGATGGGCGCATCATCGTGCTGCCGCCAAGCTGGGATGTAATGCGCAAGCAGTGGTTCCATAACTTCGATGTGGGTGACCCCGATGAGAGCGGTGAAGTGGAAGTCCAACTCTGGAACAAACAGTGCTTCGGCTGCCATGTGAGCCAGGAAGAGAAGAATTTCAACCCCGCAAAGGCGGAGTACAAGACCAGTTGGAATGATTTCGGCACGAACTGCGAACGCTGCCACGGAGCGGGCGCGGAACATATCGCGCTCTACTCCAAAACGAAGTCATCTGCGGATTCGAAGATCGTGGTGCAGACCCGGCTGGACCCGGCGAAGAACTCCATGGTCTGCGGGCAGTGCCATTCCTTCCGCGATATCTATGTGCCGAACTTTCAGGCCGGGGATAACTACTACGACCATTTCGTGCCGATTCTGGAATATAACCAGCCCGTGGACAAAGACCCGGCGTATTGGCCGGATGGGCGCACGCGGCGGTTTTCGAGCGATGCGATTGGGTTCTGGCAAAGCCAGTGTTTCGTCAAAGGCGGGGCAACGTGTTTGAACTGCCATGTGGACGGGCATGATACGGGGATTGAGAAGAGTCCGCAGTTGCGTCCGGACGCCAGTGCGATCTGCACGCGGTGCCATGTGGGGATTGGCAAATCCATATCTGCGCATACGCACCACGGGGAAAGCAGCGCGGGGAGTTCCTGCGTGGAATGCCATATGCCGCGGACGGTGGTCAGCATCAAGGCCAAGATCCGTGACCATGCGATCAGTGTGCCCGTGCCGGCGAATACGCTGCGCCATAAAATGCCGAATGCGTGCAATGAATGCCACACCACGCAGGATGCTAAGTGGGCAGCGGCGAAAGTGACGGAGTGGTGGGGCGACGCGGGTGGCAAACGGGCGGTGCTTCGGGCAGATGCTTTCACCCTCGCGCGCCAGGGCGATACAGGTGCAGTGGAGAGGTTGCTGGCGATTTTCCGCGACCGCGATGAAGTGCCCCTGCACCGCGCCAATGCGCTGGGCTGGCTGAGCCGCTTCCCCAAGCAGAATGTCTTCCCGGCCTTTGTGGAAGCACTGCGGGATGAGGCGGACCCCGTACGTGCGATAGCCGCGCTGGGCATCAATGCGCAGGCCGATAAGAACGCGGCGCAATCGGCTTTGGCCAACGCGCTGCGGGACCCCGTGGCTTCCGTGCGTCTCAGTGCCGCGGTATCACTGGCTGCGCTGCAGTTGAAAGATTTTCCCGCTGGCTTTGAGGAAGCACGGAAGTTATACGCGCAAAGAAACAGCCTGAATAACGATGACCCCGCATTGCAGTTCAGCGCGGGCAAGTTCTTCCTGCTGGCCGGGGACGGGCAGGATGCAGCGGAGGCGCTCCGAACATCCATTCAGTTGGACCCAACACTGGGTGCCTCTTACTTTCTTGCCTATGCGTACGCGATGCAGGGCAAGTATGCAGATGCGAGATCGATACTGGAGGGCATTCCAGCCAAGGATCCGCAGTATAAGAATGCCCGGGAGTTACTCACCGCGATTGCCGGCAGATAGCTTTCTATTCTGGAGCCGCGGTGAGGATCTGACCCGCATAGAACGCGACACCTTCGGGTAACTGCTTGATGCGGAGTACCGTCGTGTGGGACTGATTCGGCAGTTCCGGGAGATAGAAGAAGCGCGAGTACCGCCGGATCTTCTCCGTCTGTAAGCGCTTGAGGGTTACCGGCTTGCCGTTATCCGTGATGACTTCCACCTCAATGCCCTCGCCTTGCGGGATATCACTGAACCCGAGCGTGGTCCCGCGCCAATGGACTGTCAGGGTAGACCCCGCGTGAGTAGATTTGATGGCACCGCGCAACATACCATCGGTACGGCCGAAGTCTTCCTGATAGACGGGGTCAGTTGCGATATCGACGGGCTCCCAGTCGGAGGTCCGCTCGACACTAGTTATCGGTATAAGCTTCACGTTCTCCCAGGCACCGGAGTCGATGGGTGCCGGGATATCATGTGGCCCGGCGGTTCCCTGCCCGCGCATCGCAACCATGGACCGCGCGATGATATCCCGGTAGATGTTATGGCCCTCTTCACCGGGATGAGTGCCGTCCTTGGAGAAGACGATCTTCCCTTCCACAGGCAGTTCCCCTTTGAAGACTAACTGGCCGGCCTTCTCCTGCCGGGCAATCTCTACGCCAAGATCAATAGAGGGGATGCCGTAGTAATTAGCAATGCGCTCCATGGCAGTGCCAAAGGGTGTCTGCTTTCCAGCCTGGATTCCGGCGAGCATGGGTTGGGAGATCGTGTAGATCAAGCAGATATCCGTGCGCATATTGTGCTTCCAGATCTGGCGCACGAGGCCTTCGACGGACTTCGTGTCGAAACCCGCGGAACCGTTGACGCGGTGTTCCAGAAAGATCAGATCCGGATCTTTGGAGAGAACATCCTGCCCCGCGCTGATGGCGCCGTAATCAGAACCCGTACCGGAGATGGCTGCGTTGATTTCGATGATTTGCGCGCGGGGATACTGTGCCTGGAACCAGGCGATTGTCTTGGGACGCCAGCCATTCGCCGCAGTGATGCTGCCGCCGAGATACGCGATGCGGACGGGTCCACCGGCCTGCAATTTGTCTAAGAAATTGGGGAGTCCGGCTCTGGCCCGGAGTTCTTCACTTAGTGATGGATCCGGCAAGGCCGCTGCGGGAGTTTGCCCAAGCGCCTGGAGGATCGAAGCCGTGGCCGCCCTCGCGAGGATGGGGTAAGCTGCGGGCTTCCAATGGAACTGATCGCCGCGTGCAAGGTCCAGCTTGTTGATCAACAGGGAATAGAAATCATTGACAGGCACATGGAGGGACTCCATCACTTCGGCGGCCATGCGGTTGTGTTCCACGATGATGGGATTGATCGCAGGGTCCAGCTCGCCGGGCTTATCTTTGACAGTGACGGGAGTGGTGGAGGCCCAGATCAGCTTGGCGCGGGGTAAAGTGCGCTGCAGGATTTCCACATAAGCCCGTGTGAGAGGGATGTAAGTGCCATCAAGAATGCGGCCTTTCGTCCAGCCATGCAGCCCCATATTGAAGTGGATTACATCATAGGGTCCATAAGTCAGGACTTTCGCGAGCAGGTCATTCAGCTCTTTGGACTGATGGTACGGGTTCTTCCAGTAATCCACGTTGGCCTTGCCGCGCAGGGCGCTGGTTACATCCACGCGGTACCCTTCCAGAATGGAATCGCCGATAAGCAGCACCCTGGGCAGACCCGGGTTCGTGATCTTCGCCTGCACCAGGCCCCATTGCTGTGGACCATCAGGCTTTAACCGGGCATCCGTCTCTTTCGGAACCGGCAACTGGGCGAAGACGGGAAGAGCAATCAGCAGCGCAGCGAGCAGTTTCATTTCCTGAGTCCTTTCAAGTCAGAATCGATCGTGATGTTACCGTTGCCTGGGACGATGGAGGCAGTGAAATCATCACTCAGCTCCACGCTTCCCGCGGTCTTGAGAGAGATGACTTTGCCAGGGATGCGGTTCACCAGAAGATCCAGTTTGCCGCGGTTGCCGAACACGCAGCCGGTGATGTTGATCTTCGTAGGGCCATAGTCAGACATAGCCTGGTTCGTGAGGAAAGAAATGTGGTTGTTGCGGAAGCTGGAGTTCGCGATGCTCAGCACATCGACGGGGGTACGGATCTGCAGGAAATCCGACGGGGCGTCATAGAGAACCCGGATGTTATCGAAGAGGATATTCTCCTGGTGGGGGACCGGCGCGCCCGGATAGTAAGAGCGGCTGTACTTACCCGTGTCGAAATGGACGGAGAACGCAGTGCGCGGCTTCTCAAGATAGATATCGCGGAAGACAACGTTGCGAACGCCCGCCGTATAAGTAACATCATTCTGGACCACGCCCCAGTTGATACCGTCAAGGACCGCGGCTCCCGTCTGGTGGGTGGGTCTGGTGACGGATTTATAGACCTTTTCATCCGGACTCATCTGGACGCGGTATAACTTGCCGCCGGAAACGACCGTATCAGATTGCTGCACTTCCATGCCGGGCCGCCAGTCGATCCAGGCACCGGCCAGAATACGGCAGAAATAGCCGATCTGCTGCTTCGGGTTGGGCAGGTCATGCATGTTTTCGATAACGCCGTCTTCAATCCAGCCGAGTTCCGGGTTGCCGACCGAGTAATCGTGCGCGTTGAGGGCAATCGCATCGTCGCCGGTTTCGAAGACACCATTCCGGATGGTGAAGCGCTTGCCCCGGCCGAGGTGGACGCCGTCTTTGCCGCCCTCGATACGGATATCGTCAATCAGGATGTCCTCAAAAGTGCAGATATGGATCATGTACTGGGCTTTGCCGCCATCCAGGCAGCGGAAGTGGTCGATTTTGAGGTCCTTGATATAGAAGAAGGCGATTTGACCGTGGAGTCCATAGACCTGCCATTTGCGGACATCCACACCGTTGACGATCAGTTGCAAACCGGAGACGATAATGTGGTGATCCCAAGTCTTGCTCAATGCTCCCTTATTCAGTAGGACGTGGGTGAATGGCCCCTGTTCCGCGACTTTCTTGAGGTAGACATTGTCGCCGAAGAGCAGAGTGGTGTTACTGCCGAGATAGACGGTGGCCGCGATCTGGTAAGTGCCGGGTGTGGTGACGGTAATGGTGCCGGTGCGGTCGACGGCACGCTGCAAGGCCTGGGCGTTGGTCGTGCCACTCGCCGTGGGGGAAAAGCCGAAATCAGCGGCGTCTATGAAGGCTGCGTGGGCTGTGGTGAGGGCAGCGAAGACGAAGAGAGCAAGAAGTTTCTGAAGCATGGCACCGCTGCCGATGGTAGCAGCGCCAGAGAGCGCGGGCAATGGAGGCGGGATATTAAGGCGGAAAGAGTTTTCAGGAGTTTATCAGAATGCTGTGTTTCAATAAAAACTTGAAACATTTTCTTCTTGCCGCTCTTGCTGCTTTGAGTTTGCAGGCTCAAACGCTTTCTATTTCCGGGCACGTAATGGATGAATCCAGCTCTGCCGTGCCGGGTGCGACCGTTGTGGCGCAGGGTCCGTCGACGAAATCGGTCAAGTCGCAGGCGGATGGAACCTATGTGATTACGGGCCTCAAAGACGGGGCGTACTCGATCACGGCGACGGCACCGCAGTTGGCGACGCCGAAGCCCGTGGCGGTGAAGTTAAACGGCACCAGCCAGACCGTGGAATTGCGCCTCAGTGTGATGGCGCGGGCGGAACAGGTTACGGTTGCGGC
Organism: uncultured Acidobacteriia bacterium; assembly: GCA_903923395.1. Taxonomy (GTDB): domain Bacteria; phylum Acidobacteriota; class Terriglobia; order Bryobacterales; family Bryobacteraceae; genus BOG-234. The sequence goes on along the minus strand of CAIXXM010000101.1, from coordinate 46,432 downwards.
AGATGGCGTGCCCACCGTGACGACGGACCCGGCGAACAACGCCAGTGCCATCGTATTGACGGGGAAAGATCTGGACGCGCTGGCGGATGATCCGGAAGATCTGCAGGCCGATCTACAGGCGCTCGCCGGGCCGGGTGCAGGGCCGGGCGGCGGCTCCATCTTCATTGACGGCTTTAGCGGGGGGCAACTGCCGCCGAAAGAAAGTATCCGCGAAATCCGGATCAACTCGAACCCATTTACACCGGAATACGACAAGCTGGGCTTCGGCAGAATCGAAATCTTCACCAAGCCGGGGGCGGATAAATTCAAGGGCAATCTGGGCTACAACTTCGGCACGGATAAATGGAATTCCAGAAATCCTTACGCCTCTGAGAAGGCACCGCTGACGTTGCATGAGTTTGAAAATTCCATCAGCGGTCCTCTGACGAAGCTGTCTTCCTTCACGCTGGATTTGCAGCGGCAGGCGGTGGATAACGGCTACATCAGCAATGGCGTGCTGCTGGACCCTGTGAGCCATCTGCCCGTGGCGTTCAATTCGATCTTCAAAACACCGCAGCGGCGCTTCAACATCAGCCCGCGCATGGATTACGCGCTGACGCCGAACGTGACACTGACGGGTCGTTACTACTTCTCAAACACGACCATCGATGGCGCGGGCATTGGCGGCTTTGACCTGACCAGCCGCGGCTATAAGCTGCAACTGCTGAACAATACCGTGCAACTATCCGCAACAGTCATCCATGGCAATGTGGTCAATGAAACCCGGTTCCAATACTTCGGTGCGGAGCGGGACGCGGTGCCGAACACGACCACGCCGGAGATTCAGGTGCTGGGTGCGTTCAATAGTGGCGGGGCCACCGGCGGCAACAGTTACGACAAGCAGAACAACTACGAGTTGCAGAACAATACGTCCATATTGAAGGGCGCGCATTTGATGCGCTTCGGCGTGCGGTTGCGGGATACGCAGGACGACAACATTTCGCGCTCGAACTTCAATGGCACGTTCACGTTCCAATCGATCAGCCAGTACCAGCAGGGCATTGCGTCACAGTATTCCATCACCACCGGGACACCGGAATTGAAAGTCAGCCAGTTCGATGCCGCCGCGTTTTGGGGAGATGACTGGCGCGTAAGCCAGAACTTCACCCTGAGCTACGGGATGCGTTATGAGGCGCAGACGAATATCCATGACCACAAGGACATCGCGCCGCGCATCGGTCTCGCCTGGGCACCGAAGAAACTGCAGAAGCAGAAGACCGTCATCCGGGCAGGCTTCGGTATCTTCTATGACAGGTTCGCGTTGGGAAATACTCTTGCGGCAGACCGTTTCAATGGCACGGTGCAGCAGCAGTATGTGATCACCAATCCGGGGACTTATCCGAATGCGCCGGTACTTGGTGCACAATCAGCGCAGGTGCGGCAGGTGGTGGATGCAAATCTGCGGTCGCCCTATCTCATGCAATCGGCGATTACGCTGGAGCGGCAACTGACAAAGACCATGACGCTCTCCGGCACTTATTCGAACTCGCACGGCGTGCATATCCTGCGGTCGCTGGATGTAAATGCGCCGAGGAATGGCATTTATCCGCTGGGCACTTCTTCGCCGGTCTTTGATGCGACATCCACTGGTATCTACAACCAGAACCAGCTGGTGGTCAATGCGAGTATCCGCCCGGTATCGCAGCTGACACTGTTCAGTTACTACGTGATCAACTCGGCGAAGAGCAACTCAGACGGGCTGGGAACATTTCCGGCGAATCCGTATAACTGGGCCGGAGAATATGGCCCTGCGTCGACGGACATCCGTCACCGCTATCTGATCGGCGGCTCGTTGCTGGCGCGCTGGAACATCCGCGTGTCACCGTATCTCCAGTTGCAATCCGGCGCACCGTTCGATATCACGGCGGGACAGGATTTGTTCGGCACAACGGTTTACAACGCCCGGCCGGGAATTGCTTCGCCGGGACGCGCGGGTGCGATCCAGACGGCCTATGGGCTGCTGGATCCGAACCCCATTGCGGGAGAAACGATTCTGCCGAGGAATTACGGGCGCGGTCCGGGGCAGGTCAACCTAAGTCTGCGGTTCACGAAATCCATCGGGATTGGTCCGCGCAAGGAACAGCCGGCGTCGCAACAGGGCGCGCCGAATGTGGCCAATATGTCTCAGCCCGGGGGCATGCGGGGCGTGTTCGGCACGCCTTCGAGCGACCGGAAGTACACGCTGAACATCGGCCTGGCGACGAGAAACCTGACGAACCACAACAACCCCGGCCCGATCATCGGCAACATCCAGTCTTCGCTGTTCGGGCGCGCGAACTCGCTGAATGGCGGCCCGAACAATGAAGGCTTCTCAGAGAATGCCAGCAACCGGAAGCTGGAGTTGCAGGTCAAGCTGGTCTGGTAGCGGCCTTCAGGCCCAGCCGCGGAGTTTGTAAACCGCGAGGCCGATGTACTCATGGAGCGCCAGCCCGTTGACAAAGAGGCATTGAGGATTTGGCAAATAGCCAAAGGGAAAGCGCTGTTCGTACCAGCCGGTTTTGAAATCCGCCGGATAGGGGATCACATCAAAGCCTTCTTTGCGGAATATGGCCGCAGAGCGGGGCATGTGATAGCCGGAGGTCACAAGCAGAACCCTGTGAATGTTTCTGGGCGCCAACAAATTACGGGAAGCCACGGCGTTTTCATGGGTGTTCTGGGAAAGGCCTTCGACTAAGACTGACGACGCTGGCACCCCGAGGCTGATGGCCAGATCTCTCGCATACTCGGCTTGGGAACGGCGGGTGGAGCCGTAGAGCATCACCGAACCACCGGACAGAACGAGGACCGGAGCTTTGCCGGCGCGAAATAACTGGACCCCGTTGTAAAGACGGTCGGTATCGTCAACGATCCCAATCCGCGGGCGCTTCGCGGTAGGCGTGGCCTGAAAGTCTCCCAACACGATAATGGCGTCCGCAGTGGGCGCTTCGGAGGGTGCCACGCTGGGGAATTGGCGTTCCAAGTGGCCGGTAAAGGCCTCCACCGCGACACCGGAGCTGAGATACGCGAGCGAGACGATCGAGAGCAGCCCCATGGTCCAGGCCAGTTTCGGACGCCGCCGGAAGAGAAAGAAGGAAATCAGGACCAGGACCATCTGTAGTCCGGGCGGGAGGAGCAGCGGCGTCAGGACTTTACTCAAGAGAAGAAACATTTCTCTCCGCAGTGTAACGTTGCAACAGTTGATACTATTCGGTTTGGGAACAGGATGGCGAGTCGGAGCAGCCGCTTTGGCGGCGGCGGTCATTACCGCAGCTTCACTTATGCCTTACAAATTCAAAGCGACACTCTGGTTTTCCAGACACACGCAACTGCTGGATTTCGTGCCTTATCCTCCGCTGGCGGCGGTTCTTGGTCCAGCGGTGGTGATCAATCCCCACATCATCACGCATGCAGCGGTTTACGCCGCGGCGATGGCGCTGATGCTGCTCCTGATCCGAAGCCTTCCCCGACGTGCGGGTGCGCTACTGCTTCTCATCGTTATCGCGGCGCTGACTGAGTTCCTGCAGCGCAAAGTTTATGGCAACCCGTTCGAATGGGAAGACCTGGCCGCGGACACCATTGCGGCAACAGCAGTGTTTTTTGTGCCCCTGGCCAGCGCGTGGATCAGTTCCTGGCGGCGGGTCGCTGTGCCTCAGGATTCACCAAAGTAAAATCCGTGGTCTGTACGGCGAAAGGCTGCTTGGCACCGGGTACGGCACGGTCATAGACAATGAGGGCGACGGAATACTCACCCGCCGCCATGCCGGACGGAATCCTGATTTTCCCCATGCCGGGGACAGCGCCGCCGGTCTTCGCTGCATCGGCCGGGGCCTGCATCGGCATCGGCTGACTGGCGAAAATCTTCTGATTGCCGCGATATAAGCGAACTTCCATTTCGAGTTTGGGTTTCGAAGTCGCAGGGTCCAGCTTGGGGTTGAAAGCGAACGTAGCGTAACCCAAAGTACTGCCGGGGGCAAAGACGCGTGTGTTTCCAGAGCCTGCGCCCGCCACCTGCGCTTGCAACGCGGCCGTGGCCTTGCCCGGATCTTCCTGCTCGTAAAGCACCATGCTCGAAAGCGCCAGCTTGGAGCCATTGAAATCAGGAATTTGAACGAAAGATGTGAACGAACCAACCCGCTCCGAAGCAGCATCCCGAACAGCCGCGCGGAGTTGGTAGGGCCCGGACTTGGGAATCGCAATATCGAGTTGGTAGTCAATGCCGCGGGGAGCCGTGTTTTCGATCTGCTTCGGTGTGGCGTCGATCGTGAAGGTCTTGTCGCTCGAACCGACCGGCTTGCCTTCGGAATCATAGGCGGCGCAGACCACATCCACAACCGCGCGCTTCTTGGGCTCCTTGGCATCCTTAATGTCTTCGAAATCCAAATCGCGGATATCGATATGGACCACAGCGCGAAGAACAGTATCCTTGCGGGCGGACTGCGGATTCACGACACCCGAGTAATAAGGACTCAGCTTGATGTGAATATCCGTGTTCTGAAAGGGGGAGAACAGCGCTTTGCTGATCTGCACCTTGCGTGCGTCTTCCGGCTTCAGCGCGGAAACAGCTTCCGGCTCGCCAACGTAACCGTTGCGGGAGCGCACATGCAAGCCAGCTTTCTTCACGTGGACCTGAATCTTGTGAAATGCCGTCTTCGCCTTCTCGCCTGTTTCCGAGCCGCGCAGCGGCTGATAGCCAATCAGGTAGTAGCCGGAGAGATCATCCACGGTCTTCGCGAGGCCGGTGTTGAAGTCATTGTTCTCATGGAAGAAAAGTCCGCCGGTCTCCTTGGCGAGGAACTCCATACCGTCCTGCGAATCCTGATAACCGCTGGTGCGGTCACGCTGCAAGTCATTCAAATGTGAGGGATTGCGGGGGTTTGGTGCGACACGGTCCGCCGCGGAAAGACTGGTGACGGCCAGGCCGCGCACGTCAAAGGAATAGATCACGGCACCGGCACGGTTGGCAAGATCCGTGAGCTTGCGGGCGGAGGTCAGAGTGCGGTCGTCGTAATCGGGGCCGCGCGATGCGGTGGTGCCCGGAATCCGGTCTACGGTGGGAGTGCGGAAGAAGGCGAACCCCTGGGAAAACAACACGACGGCTTTCCGCCCCGGGAGATCTTTGAGCCCCTGCACGATGTAATTCAGAGTTCCCATGGTGCCGAGCGCCATGTTGTCTGAACGCGTGTTTTCGGCAGCCTGCTCGAAATCCTTTTGATCCTGCATCATCTGCGCTTCCACGGGATCATCGGGAACAGGCTCTTCATTAACCGGTTCGAAGGAGCTGACACCGTTGCGGCCATAGGAGACCCAGCGAACCCGGTCGATGGCGGTATGCAGTTGCCGCTTGTCGTTGGTGAACTGATTCAGCGGACCCACGCCCTTGGCCGTAGTAACGATGGAGACAAGGTCGCCCGGCTGCATCTGGTTATCCACAAAGTTCTTCATGGTGGAGCGGACGCGGGGAATATTTTCGGCAGAGATGCCAAGGTTGTCGGCAACCAGGACGAGCAGGCGGCGAACCTCGTTGGCACGAAGCTGACGCGAGGGGGCGGGAACAATCTCAGCCTCCACTTTCAGGCTTTCCTTGGAAGTCCCTTTTGCGGGTTTGACGGGCTGCGGTGCCGTGGGCCCCGTGCTGCTCCAGATGTAAGAGAAATGAGTAATGACCTGCTTTTTGCCATCCTCGGTGACCTCAAAGTCTTCAGGCTTAAGGTCGGCGACGTGGTTTCCTTTGCTGTCTGTGACGACGGCATCAATCTGGACCAGGCCGACAGTGACACGGATGACCGGATCAGCCGGAGCGGGGGTGTTGGCTTGCTGTGACGCGAGAGGAAGTGCGGCCAGAAGCAAAGCGAACGGGCGGGCGTTCCGACAGAAGAACTGCAGCATAAGGTTAACGTTTATTCTAGCCCTTCCCGTCCGCAGCAATATCAGGTGGCGCGGGGCGGGGCAAAATCGGATAGAATCTGAAACGCGATGACGAACCACTTTGACTTCACCGACCGCAGAACATTCCTGAAGAGCGCTGCCGCGCTTTCCTCCGTTGCCCCTTTGGCATTTGCCGCGCGACCGGCAGGACGCACCATCGGAGCCAACGACCGGATCAACGTCGGCGTCATCGGCTGTGGCGGACGTGGCACCTATGTGGCGAAGCAGTTCGCAACGGCCGGGGAGAAGAAGAATGCGCGGATCGCCATGGTCTGTGACGTCTACCAAAAGCGCGTGAATCAAAATGCGGCGACACACAAAGTCCCCGGCACGCTGGATTACCGCGAGGTGCTGAACAACCCTGAAATCGATGCGGTGATTGTTGCGACGCCGGATCACTGGCATGCGCCCATCGCCATCGCAGCCATGGAAAAGGGGAAGGACGTTTACCTCGAAAAGCCCATGTGCCACACCATTGAGGAAGCGAAGATGCTGGTGGAAACCGTCAAGGCGACAGGGCGCGTTCTGCAGGTGGGCTCGCAAACAACCTCGGGGGACCAGTGGGCGAAGGCCAAGAAGGCAATCGCGGATGGTGCCATCGGAAAAATGCTGATGAGCCAGGGGTCTTATCACCGGAATTCAGTGGGCGGAGAGTGGAATTGGCCGATTGATAAAGAAGCGGGACCGGATGCCACCGGGGAGAATCATATCGATTGGAAGATGTGGCTCGGAAACGCCTCCAAGCGCCCTTTTGATGCCGACCGCTTCTTCCGCTTCCGGAAATATTGGGATTATTCGGGTGGAATTGCGACGGATCTTTTCTACCACGTGGTCGCGCCGATGAATATCTGCTGGGGAGAGCCGCAATTTCCGGCGAAGGTCATGGCGACCGGGGGCATCTACGAATTCAAGGATGAACGGGAAGTGCCCGACACGTTCCATCTGATTGGCGATTATGCGAAGGGCCATTCGATTGTGCTGAGTTCCTCCATGGCAAACTCACAACACATTCCGGGCCTGATCCGGGGACACGCAGGCACCATCATTATGGTGGATCACGGCATGTTTGAGAGCGCAACTGACCACATTACGTTGAAACCGGAACGTGTGCGCGGGGCAAATGCAGGCGAGCGCGGCTACATTGATGCGGCCTGGCCCGAGAAATTCGGCAAGGATGCCGAAGTCAAGATTGCCGTGGAGCAAAAGGACATCATGCAGGAGCACGTGGGGAACTTCCTCGACTGTATGCGCTCCCGCCAGAAGCCGACGCTCGACGTGGAAACCGGCGCGCGGGCGCAGGTGCTGATCACGATGGCGGTCCATTCGTACCGCCAGGGCAAAGTGCTGTATTTCGATGAAAAGACTTGGAAAGTCAGTGACAAACCAGTGAAACAGGCGTAGTTTCCTGTCCCGGCCCGCAGGGCAACGGGTGGGATAGTGGAGGAATGGAGAGGACGGAAGTCTTTTTGATCCGCCACGCAACAACGGCGAAAGTAGGCAAAGCACTCACCGGCTGGCTGCCGGGAATCCCCCTGGACGAACTGGGAAAAGCACAGGCCCGGGGTCTGGTGGAACGGTTGCGGGGTGTCCGCATTGACGCGATTTGGTCAAGCCCCCTGCAACGGGCGATGGAAACGGCTGCGCCACTCTCGGTGGACCGGGGCTTGGAAATCCAGCAGAATCCAGAGTTTGGAGAGGTCAATTTCGGGGCGTGGCAGGGCCGAACGCTGGCGGAATTGGGTCCCGACCCGGTATTTGGAAGGTTTCACACGTACCGGAGTGGCACGCGCGCACCGGGCGGAGAGTTGATGCTGGAGACGCAGGCGAGGATGGTTCGGGGGCTTCTGAACCTCGCGGCAGGGCATCCAGGACAGAGCGTGGCGGTGTTCAGTCACGCCGACGCAATTAAGTGCGCAATCATGCATGCACTTGGAGTGCCAATCGACTTCCACCACCGTCTGGAGATCGAGCCAGCGTCGGTCACTGTATGCCACTTTCAGACCGAAGAAATCCGCGTAATCCGAACAAATATAAAGGATGACATCCAGTACTAGAACTAAGTTTATCGAATGCTAGGAGTCTTCTGATAGAGGTGACAATACTAGCATGGTAAAGTGACAACATGTCACACTGGAACTTTCGTCCGTACTAACTCCCGCTTTCGAATGAGGGATTTAGCGGCCTGCCAGAGTGGTCAGTCTATTGCATATAGGACGTGCGTATGAATCGTCTGAGTACCAAATTCCTCTTCGGCCGCGCAGTTTTGCTGGCCTCGGCAACGCTGGCAACTTGTTTTGCCGGCGAACTATCCCCTCATTTGGCGAAACCAGTGCCTGGTCAGTGGTATGAAGTGATCGTGAAGCGGGACTCCAAGCTCCCGAAGGCTTCACTGGCCGGTATCGGTCAAGGCATCATCAAGCTTGGCGATATCAGCGCTGACCACGAATTGTACAGCGTGGAAGGCTCCGCTCTGGCGACCGTAGCTGGTCACCACACGGTGAAAATCGTTTCGCCCAACCACAAGGTCGGCGGAACGCAAACCACTGTCGCTCCAAAGTACGACTATTTTCCGCAGACCATCAGCATGCCGCAGGGCTCTGGTTCCGGGGACGACAACTCCACGGGCAACATTGGCGTAGCAGTGGTGGACAGCGGCATCTCTCCGAACGCGGATCTGCCCGCGAAGACGGTGACCCAGGTTGCGGGTTTCTGCACCGTGACTGGCTGCCCGAAGGTAACGGCCGATGACTACGGTCACGGCACGCACATCGCCGGGATCATCGCCGGTAACGGCACGAATTCGAAGGGCCTCGTACATGGTGTGGCCCCTGGCGTTCATCTCTACAGCCTGAAGGTGCTCGATTCCACCGGTGCATCCACGGACGCCGCGGTTATCCAGGCGATCCAGTGGGTGATCGCGAATCGCACCAAGTACAACATCAAGGTTCTGAATCTCTCGCTGGGACGCCCGGTGTATGAGAGCTACACCAAGGATCTGCTCTGCCAGGCGGCGGAAGAAGCTTGGGCTGCCGGCATCACCGTGGTGACTGCGGCTGGCAACTCGGGCCGCGACAATTCGCTCGGCACCTACGGCTATGAAACGATCACCGCGCCCGGCAATGACCCCCGCGTGATCACCGTCGGCGCTTCCAACACGGAAAGCCAGCCCTACTTCTATACCGATCAGGGCGTGAAGGGTACCGGCGATCTAAGCGGTATCGGCTTCACGTGGGAGCTGATTTTTAATGGCTTCTTCAAGCAGAATCTCTCCTCGGTTTACTCGACCGATCACATGACCACCTACAGCTCGAAGGGCCCGACGCCCGGCGATCACGTGGTCAAGCCGGATCTGGTCGCTCCCGGCAACCGGATCTTCTCCGTGCTGGCTCCCGGATCTGCGCTGGCGGTTGCCCACCCGACGAACATCGTTCCTCTCGCTTCGCTCCCGGCGGGTTCCGCTGTGTACGGCGCCTCTGCGAAGACGGGTGACTACTTCATCCTCAGTGGCACCAGCATGTCAGCCGCTGTGGTTAGCGGTGCGGCTGCGCTGCTTCTCAGCCAGAACCCCTCGCTCACCCCGGACGAAATCAAGTCCACGCTGATGGCAACTGCGGATAAGTTCCACATCCCCGGCAACAGCGAAGTGATTCAGGGGACGAATGCAAACGGCAGCGTTCAGAACTACACCGTTCAGTACGACATCTTCACCGTCGGCGCTGGCAGCCTGGACGTTGGTGCGGCGCTCAATGTCGTGCAATGGGGAACCTACAGCAAGAAGGCTGCGCCCTCTCTGGTTGCCTACCGTACGAACAAGAAGAATGCCAAGGGTCTTTACACGTGGATCGTTGGTGCTCCCAAGAACTGGATCACCAAGAACATCACGGGACAGGATATCTTCCTGAGCCTCGATTCCACAGTGTGGGGAACCAACACCTCGTTGCTCAGCGACGCGAAGTTCCCGTCGATCAAAGCCTCCGATATCTTCCAGCTCGACTCCACGGTTTGGGGCACGGATATCTTCCAGCTCGATTCCACGGTTTGGGGTACGGATATCTTCCAGCTCGACTCCACGGTTTGGGGCACGGATATCTTCCAGCTCGACTCTACGGTTTGGGGCACGGACGTCTTCCAGCTCGATTCCACGGTGTGGGGCACGGATGTCTTCCAACTCGACTCCACGGTTTGGGGAACTTCCACCGGAACCTGGACTCCGACCGCATCCGATGTGTTCCAGCTCGACTCCACGGTTTGGGGTACTTCGACCTACAGCCTGTGGACCACAGTGGCGGGCAAGGACATCTTCCAGCTCGACTCTACAGTGTGGGGCACCTCGACTGTTTGGGGCACGTCCACGGTATGGGGAACCTCCACGGTGTGGGGCACTCTCATCGGCGGCGACCCGGATACGGGTGACGGCAGCGGACCGGGCAACTAGTCCGGTTTCCAGGCGACTCATACAAAAGGGCACCGTATCCTTCGGGATGCGGTGCCCTTTCGCTTTTTAGTGGATGGTTCTGGACTTGTTGTTCATGTAGTCCATCAACAGATACTGGCCCAGCGTGTACGGTGTTGTGAAGTAGGCCTTGCCCTTGCACATCGCCGTGATCTTCTGGACAAAGCTGACCAGACTGTAGTCACTGGCGAGCATGAAGGTGTTGATGATGATCCCCTGCTTCTTGCAGCGGTTCACTTCTTCCAGGGTCTTCGTGATCACAAGCGGATCCAGACCAAAGGCATTGCGATACATGCGGCCATCCTCCAGCGTCAGAGCGGAAGGCTTGCCATCGGTGATCATGACGATCTGCTTCATGTCCTTACGCTCCTGCGCGAGAATGCGCTGCGCCAAAATGAGACCGTCCCGTGTATTGGTGTAATGAGGCCCCACCTGGACCCGTGCGAGTTGGCTGATACGAAGCTCTTCCGCCGAATCATGGAAGAGAACACAGCGCAGCGTGTCGCCGGGATACTGGGTCTTGATCAACTGCGCCAGCGCCATGGCGACACGTTTGGCGGGGGTGAAGCGGTCCTCTCCGTAGAGGATCATGCTGTGGCTGCAATCGAGCATGAGCACCGTCGCGCAGGAACTCTGGTATTCCGACTGGTGGACATGGAGGTCAGCATACTCCAGGTTGAGTGGCACGGTGACCCCTTCCCGCTGCATGGCAGAGAACAACGTCTCGCCGATATCCAGATTCAACGTGTCACCGAACTCATACTGCTTCGAGGAGCCGGAGGTTTCGACACCAGTGGAGAAATCCCTCGTATCGTGGCGGCCGAAGCTGGATTTCCCCAGCGAACCGAGCAGATCTTTCAATGTCTTGTAGCCAAGGAAATCGAGAGACTTGTCGGTCACTTCGAACTTCACCGGCTGCTGCCCGTCCCCCGCGCCACCACCTTCCACGGAAATGTGTCCGTCATCGGAAAGCTTGGTCACCAGGCGGTTCAAAAGCTGATCAATCTGCTCCTGTGACATTTTGGCAAGACGCTCGTACATCTCGTCCTGGTTGTCTTTGGAGAAGAGTTCCCCGCGTTCGAGAGCGTCACGAATGGCATTCTTCAACTCTTCGAGCGTTTTGGGATCGAAGTTGTTGAAGTCGAGATACTGCGCGTTGAAACCGCTGTCGAGGAAATAATCCGCGAGGGCATCGAGAATGTCCTGCGATTCGATCCCAAGGTCGTCGCCGGTGTATTTCGAGTATTTGATCCACTTCACGGGAGCCTCCTGCAGGCGGACTTAGTTAAACTGACGGCGCTGGCGCTGACGCGGTGTCTCTTCGTCGTCGGCGGAACGTTTACGGTCTTCCGCGGTGAAGCCCCGCTCTTCAGAGCGGCTGATGCGCTTCTGGGCATAAAGGCCTTCGAGGATAAACTCCGCAGCGGAGGCCCGAACCGCATCAGGCTCATTCGCGGACAGCCCCAGAGCGCGGGTCTTTTCCATCAGACCTTGAATCGAACTGAGCCTGCGCACGATAGCTGCGGAATCCGCGTCATCACCCAGCTTCAAATCGCCGCCGAGGTCAAACCACTGAATGACCGGCTGCATGTTGATGCCCTCAAAATAGCGGTCGAAGGTCTTGGCGACAGCAAGGCGGATCAGGTCACGGGCGATCTGGTCGCCGCCCTTCAGTTCGCCTTCGTACTCCAGTTCGATCTTACCCGTGATGGCAGGCAGAGCAGCATAGAGATCGAGAACTCTCGGGACGGCAAGATCTTCCTCCGCGAGCAGCGCACGGCGCTCCGCATTGGACACCACGTTTTCCATCACAGAGATGGGAAGTCGCTGCGAAACGCCTGACTTTTTGTCGATCCGCTTATCGTCACGGGCCGAGAATGCCAGCTGTTCGATCAACTCCGCAACGTATTTCGGCACACGAACGGCGGGGCCGTCACCGCGCTTGGTCCAGGACTCTTCCGCGGTGATCTCCAGGCCCTGTTCCAGTTGCAGCGGGTAATGCGTGCGGATCTCGCTGCCGATGCGGTCTTTCAGCGGCGTGATGATCTTGCCGCGGGCAGTGTAATCTTCCGGATTGGCGGTGAAGCAGAGCATCACATCGAGCGGCAGGCGCACGGGATAGCCCTTAATCTGAATATCGCCTTCCTGCATGATGTTGAAGAGCCCGACCTGGATCTTGCCCGCAAGGTCCGGCAATTCATTCACCGCGAAGATACCGCGGTTGGCGCGGGGCAGCAGGCCGTAGTGAATGGTGAGTTCATCGCCGATGTTTTGGCCGGCTCGGGCTGCCTTGATGGGGTCGATGTCGCCGATCATGTCCGCGATGGTCACATCCGGAGTGGCGAGTTTTTCCACGTAGCGCTGTTCGGGAGTCAGCCAGGCGATGGGCGTTTCGTCACCGTGTTCCAGGATCAGAAGCTTGCAGCGGCGGCAGAGTGGCGCGAAGGGATTATCCCGGATTTCGCAGCCGGCAACATATGGCAGGTGGGGGTCCAGCAGGCTGGTGAGCATGCGGATGAGCCGCGTTTTCGCTTGGCCCCGCAGCCCCAGCAGGATGAAGTTGTGCCGGGAAAGCACGGCATTGATCACCTGCGGAATGACAGTATCGTTGTAGCCGACGATGCCGGGGAAGAGAGTCTCGCCGGAGCGGATTTTCGCAATTAAATTCGCCCGCAGTTCCTCTTTGGTGCTGCGGTGGGCAATCGCAGGATCGGCATAGTACTCACTGGCGCGAAGAGCACCGAGGGTGTGGGGCAATTCCGTATGAGTGTGGGGCATGGGCGCTTTCCGGTCAGCAAGAAACTGGGCTGGATTTTCTCCGATGGTAGCAGAGAAACGAAAAGGCCCGGTTCACAACGCTCTGATCAGCGTGCGAACCGGGCCGTCAACAGGAGACCGCGGAGTTACTGCTTCTTCTTGCCGCCGCCCGTGGGGGGCATGATCACGGTGTCGATCACGTGGATCACGCCGTTGGTGCAAGCAATGTCAGTCTTCACAACAGTGGCGTTGTTCACCATCACGGTGGAACCATCCACCTTCACGCGGATGTTGGAGCCTTCGACGGACTTGGCGGACTTCACCTTCACAACATCAGCAGCCATCACCTTGCCGGAAACAACGTGGTAGAGCAGAATCTTCTTGAGCTTTTCGGGGTCCTTCAGGAGAGCTTCCACAGTGCCGGCGGGCAGCTTCTTGAACGCATCATCGGTGGGAGCAAACACGGTGAACGGACCCGCACCCTTCAGTGTGTCAACAAGACCGGCGGCCTTGACTGCGGCCACCAGAGTGGTGAAGCTGCCCGCGCCAACGGCGGTGTCAACAATGTCCTTATCCTGGGCGCGCATCGCGGGCGCGGCGATCATCATTGCTCCAAGAGCAACAAGGCTGAATAACTTTTTCATGGTTTGTATTACCTCAGCCGAATGGATGTAAAGGAACAGGGGAAGATTTAGCCGAAATGAAGTCCGATTCAGTAATTCCCCCTTTTCCGGCGACTTAGTTTACTTAGAATGAATCAGGAAATCTTACCCACGTGTTTTGTGAAGAGCGTCACACATCCGTAGACAGCCGGGCTAACCAGACTGTCACCTGAAGCATCCCACAGAAGTATAGAGGTATGAAGCGGCAGATGCTGCGCGCTTCGTACCCGGCACTTTATCCTTCAGGAGTCAAAAACAGAATGAGATTGATCAAGGCAGGGCTCTGCTCTGCTGCAGCTGTATTGCTGCTCGCCTCCGCTCTGTCCGCACAGATCACTGGCGATCTGCGTGGCACAGTAGCAGACGCCAGCGGTGCGACTATCGCGAAGGCGACAATCACTTTGACAAGCACTGCCACGAAGCAGTCGCGGACGCAGACTACCAACGCGCAGGGTGAATTTACATTCCCGCTGTTGCAGGTGGGCACTTATGATGTGAAAGCGGAAGCACCCGGATTTTCCGCGGCAACCACCAAGGCAGAAGTAAAGACTGGCGAAATCGCCGCAGTGAACTTCAAGTTACAAGTGGGCGCGGTAACCACCGCAGTGGAAGTTTCCGGCGCGGTGGCAAAGCTCGATACGGAAAATGCGCAGTTACAGACCTCCGTGGTTGGAGAATCCGTGCAGAATATCCCGGTGGGACGGAATCCGAACCTGTTCGCCCTCACGGCACCGGGTGTAGCGCCGGTCTCAGCCAACAACCCTTACCTGGGCAGTGGCAGCTTCAACTCCAATGGCGGACGCGGACGCGGTAATAACGTTACGGTCGATGGCGTCACAGCCACGGACGTCAGCGTTACTGGCACGGGCGGCCCGCTGGGTCCTCTGAACTTCTCTTCCATTAAAGAAGTGAAGGTCATCACGAATAACTTCAGTGCAGAGTATGGGCGCAACTCCAGTTCGCAGGTAATCTACATCACCAAGGGCGGCACCAATGATCTGCATGGCGAAGTCTACGAATACCTGCAGAACAACGTGCTCAACGCGCGTTCGTTCTTTGACCGGACCGGCAGCGCCGCTGTCTTGAAGCAGAATACCTATGGCTTCGAAGTTGGTGGACCCGTTTTCATCCCCAAGCTGTTCAATGGCCGCAACCGCGTGTTCTGGCACATTGATTATGAAGGTCTCAAGACTCGCGGCGTAGGTGCCGCGGTAATTGCCACCGTGCCCACCGCCACGGCGCTCGCCGGCGTGACTGACCCGACCTCCAAGGCACTGGTCGCACAGTATTCCCTGCCTTCATCGCCCACCGGCACTCTGGCAGAGACAGCACCCAGCACCACGGATACCTACCAGGTCTCCTACCGCGGCGATGTGGTGCTCAGCAAGAACGACAATCTTTGGGTTCGTTACGGCGTTTTTGATTCCGTGGCGAATTCCACGGGTCTGACCTTCGTATCCACCAATCTGCCGGGCTTCGGCGCGGGCAGCACCAACCACCCGCGGCAGGCCACGGCAGCGGAAACGCACCTGTTCGGCAGCAGTGCCGTGAATGAATTCCGTTTCGGTTTCGGCCAGAGCAAGCCCGCGTTCCCCATCGAAACGCCCTACAAGCTGGGGGTGGCAGTTTCCTTCCTCGACGGCACTTCCGGCTTCGGTGTTTCGAACATTCTGCCGCAGGGACGCGAACAGCGCACCTACCAATACACGGACAACTTCACCTATACGCGCGGCACACACAACCTCAAGACCGGCTTTGAGTACTACAAGCTCGATGCCGATTCCTACTTCGACAGCAACATCCGCGGCACGCTGACCTTCGCGAGCTTCGCGGCGTTTCAAGCCGGCCAGCCCACCAGCTACAGCCAGAACTTCGGCAACTCCGTGCGTCAGAACCGTGTGAACAATGCCTCCTGGTTCCTGCAGGATGACTGGAAGCCGTTCAAGAACCTGACCATCAACGCCGGCATCCGCCTGGAATTCGCTGGCGGCCCGACGGAAGCCAACAACCTGATCTCGAACCTGGACCTGAGCAATCAGACCAAGTACGGGGCAGCCGGTGCGGGTCCTCTGGGCTTGCTGACCACGGGCAAGCCGTCGTTCAACAGCAATTACAACTGGGGTCCGCGCTTCGGCTTCGCTTACCAGCCGTTCAATGATTCGAAGACGGTGGTCCGCGGCGGCTATGGCATCGCTTATGACTTTGTGTTCCTGAACCCCATCACCAACCAGCGCTTCCTGCCTCCGTTCATCTACGCTGGCTCTCTCTCCGGCACGGGCAGCTTCACCGGTGGCAACACCTACGCGAACCTGGTGGCCGGCACCGCGACCATCCAGCAGCAGCTCAATGCCAGCGTTGGTTCGCTGAGCACCACGGCGCTGAACTTCGGTGCCATCAGCCCCGCGATTGCACAGAACCTGAAGAACCCGCAGGTCCAGCAGTGGAGCTTCGGCATTGAGCGCGAACTCATCCGCGACTACGTGCTGAAGGTTACCTACGTCGGCACCAAGGGGACGTTCCTGCCCCGCACCCGCCCCATCAACCTGGTGGCAAACATCCCCGCACCGGCAACCAGCCTGGCGGATGAAGCGGCCCGCCTCTCGCAGTTCACCGCTGCGTTTGCCGGCCAGAGCGGCAGCGTGACCAGCTACAGCAACCGCAATGACCCGCGCTACAACGCGGTGAACTATGTGGAAAGCTCCGCAAACTCCAGCTACAACGCCCTGCAGGTGGAACTGCAACACCGTTACGCCAAGGGCCTGCTGGTGAATGTGGCTTACACCTACGCGCACTCGATTGACGACAACTCAGACGTGCTCGGCGTGCTGGTGAACGATACCCCCGCGCAGCAAAACCCCAATGACAACCGCAACAACCGCGCTTCTTCGCAGTTCGATCTCCGCCAGACGTTCGTGGTGACCCACACCTATGAGCTGCCCTGGCTGAAGGATGCGAAGAACAGGCTCGTCCGCGGCGCGCTTGGCGGCTGGGCCTTCGCCGGCATCAGCAGCTACCGCAGCGGCTTCCCGGTCAACATCTATGCGGGTCCCCGCCTCGGTTTGACGGACCCTGTCATCGATCTCGGCACGGGCAACGCCGTGGACCGCCCGAACGTTTCCGGTGCCATCACCAACTTCAAGCCGGAACCCTCGGGCTCCGCAGGTGCTCCCACCGGTCTGATCACGGTGAATGGTGGTTCCATCAGCGCCTATGCCAACAGCCTGGGTCTGAGCCAGCCGCTGCTCGGCAACTTCGGCACGCTGGGCCGCAACGTATTGCGGCTCAATGGCCAGCTGAACTTCGACTGGAATATGTACAAGAACTTCCGCTTCTCAGAGAAGGTCAACCTGCAACTGCGGGGTGAGTTCTACAACATCTTCAACGCGCATGCTTTCCAGAGCCTGGCGTCACAGTCGATCACGTCCTCCTCGTTCGGGCAGTACAACGCTGTTAGCCAGAACTCGCGGACGGGACAGGTTGCAGTCCGGATTATCTTCTAATCCGCGGTTGCACCGCACGATAGAGAGGCCGGATTCCTACGGGAGTCCGGCCTTTTTTATTCGGTCTTGAATTCGAAGGTTTCACCGTTGCAGGTGAAGATGACATGGCCCCCGGTAAGAGCTTTGAGATCGTGGGAGTAAGGGATGAAGACGGCACCATCGGTCGATTGGCCGGGTGCGAGGCGCGTGCTGCCCAGGGCAATAGCAGAAGCAGCTGCAGCAGCTTTGAGGCGCACAGGCATACCCGCGGAAAACGCGCTGCGCCGGCGCTGCTCATAGCCGTTGTTGGTGCGCATGTTCGGAATGGCGTAAAGGCTGCTCTCGTAATTGCTCACCAGGCCGATAACGTCGGAATTGCTGGCTTTATCGAGCAGGTAATCGACCACCTGCTTTTCCGGCAGACCATGAACAGGCTCCGTCCGGACGTAAGCAAAATCCTGCGGGCGGACGGTCCAGTACATATCAGAGCCATTCGAAACTGAGACCTGGATCAAACCGAAGTCATGCACATGGCCGGAAAGATGGGTGATGATGACCGTGAGGCCTTTGCGTGTCAGCGTCTGGTACTTGTGGCCGTTCGCTTCATACTCAATCACTTGTGCGGTGGCAGGAAGGCAGAAGGCGGCCAGAAGCACAGCGCGGAGTAAAAGCGGCAACATGCTCCAAGTATAAAAAACTACAGGCCTTCGCTGTGTCAAAGAATGTGTTGGGCGGAGCGGGGCGAGGCCGGGGTGTAGAACAGAAGTCGAGGAGTTCTGCTATGAACCGCCGCGAATTCACCGCCCTCGCCGCTCTGCCGATCGCGCCTCTGCCTGCCGCCGCCGCAGAAAACAACGGTCCCGTCACCCGCACCATCCTGGTTTCCAGCATTGCAAGGGAGAAGTTGAAAGCAGCACTGCTGCCGAGAGGCAGCTACAAGCCCTGCCCTACCGCGAATGACCGCGCGGAATGGGAAGCCCTGCCCGCCACGGTACGCGCTGACGGCATCAAGACTGCGGAGAAGCACCTGAAAGCTGTCTGGCCGCCCCTGCCTGTGACTTATCTGCTGGAGTTCGTGCGCAACGGCACGCGCACGCGCTTCGAAGGCCCTTCCGCAACCCGCCGCCGCATGCTGGCGGAACTCGTCACCGGCGAATGCATCGAGGGCAAGGGCCGCTTCCTCGACGACATCGCGACCGGCATCTGGGCGATCTGCGAAGAGTCGTATTGGGGAAGTCCGGCGCACTTGACGGCACAGAAGGGTGGAGTCAATCTGCCCAATCCAGAAGATGAGATTGTCGAGCTCTTCAGTGCGGAGACCGCCGGACTGCTGGCGTTTACGGATTACCTGCTGGGTCCTCAACTGGACAAGATCTCCACCATGCTGCGGCGGCGTTTGTATCTGGAAGTGAACCGCCGCACGCTGACTCCCGCGCTGGACCGGAACTGGGGCTGGATGGGCCTCACCAGCAAGAACCCCGTCAACAACTGGGACCCCTGGATCTGTTCGAACTGGCTCTCTGCCGCGCTACTGCTGGAACCCGATGCCGTGCGCCGCGAAGCTGCCGTTTGGAAGATCATGACGTGCCTGGACCGTTTCTTCTCGTCATACTTCGACGATGGCGGCTGTGATGAAGGCCCCAGCTATTGGGGGCGCGCAGGGGCGTCACTCTTCGACTGCCTCTCACAACTGCATGCGGCCACCCGCGGTGCGGTGGATGTGTTCAAGGATCCGCTGGTCCGCAACATCGGGGCTTATATTTACCGCGCGCACATCGCAGGCGATTACTACGTGAACTTCGCGGACGCCCCGGGCATTGTGCATCCTCCCGGCGAGTTGGTGTACCGGTTCGGCCAGGCCGTGGGTGACCCCATGCTCTCTGCATTCGGTTCGTTTTGTGAAAGCCGGGCAACTTCGGCGCAGGAGGCTTCCCTGCTCCGCCGCCTGCCGGGCATACTGAATTCCGCACGGATGAGCGCCGCGCCCAAAGAAGCGCCGCTCGCCCGAGATGTCTGGTTCCCTGGCATGCAGGTCATCGCTGGGCGCTCGAAACAGGGCTCGTCCGACGGTCTGTATTTCGCCGCGCAGGGTGGCCACAATGCCGAGAGCCATAACCACAATGACGTCGGCAACTTCATTGTCTATGCAGGCGCGTTGCCCTATCTGATTGATCTGGGGCCGGAAACCTACACCGCCAAGACCTTTTCTTCAAAGCGCTATGAGATCTGGGTGATGCAATCGGCGTATCACAACCTGCCGACGATCAATGGAGTGATGCAATCGGCCGGCAGGCAATTCCAGGCGACGAAGGTGTCCCGTGAGGTCACCGACGCCACGGCGAAGTTCAGCCTGAACATTGAGGAGGCTTATCCCAAAGAGGCTGGATTGAAGAGTTGGCGGCGCGTCCTGGAATTGGATCGGGCGAAAAATGAACTCGGCTTGCAGGACAACTGGCAGTTGAGTGCGGCCGGGAAGATCGAATGGACCTTCATGACGGCCTGCAAGGTGACGATTCCGGTAGCTGGTGAGATTCTGCTGGAGCGTGCGGAATTCGGAAGTCCGAAGGTGCGTCTGCGCTATGACGCAAAGGTGGTGACGGCGGCAGTGGAGCAGATTCCAATCACCGATGCGCGGCTGAAGGCCTCCTGGGGAACTTCGGTTTCGCGAATTCTGTTGAAAATGCCGGATGCTGCTGCGAAGGGTGAGTTGAAGGTACGGGTGGTGCAGGGGTGAAGGATGGCGGAGCCCCTGGCAATATAGAACGAAATCAATATTGCCTTTATGCCATATTTCAGGTGTGGAATGGGAAGTTGAATACACCGATGAATTCGAACAATGGTGGCATAGCCCCGCCGCCTGAACCGACCGCATGAAAGGTTGCTCCCCTTGGCTTTACGGTCAACAAAAGCGCTAGAATTGTAGTCGGGAGAAAGCTCCCTCTCACCCCGCCCGGGTGGCGAAACTGGCAGACGCAACGGACTTAAAATCCGTAGACCTTCAATGGTTGTGCGGGTTCAAGTCCCGCCCCGGGCACCACTCCTGCTACCAGCTACTCGAACTCGTGCTTCCGCGCCAAGGCCTGAATGTCCGCCTGGAGAAGCGAAAACGACGGCAAGCGGTCCAGGAATGAATAGTCGTCGATGTACGCCGGGATCCTGAACACCTGAGCCTCGACAGGAAGCTTGGATTGCCGCCTCCTGTTCAAGCCGCTCGCTTTTCTCAAAGCGCTGTGCAAGATGTTTTTCGGATCTGGCAAACGTTCCAACTGGACGATTTTGGGGAGTCCGAGATCATCTGTACCCTTGGGATTGCCCGCCGCCATCCTGATCGAAGTCTCGTTCCCCAGAAGCCAAGCTTCTGTCATCCGCACAGGAATCACGGGGATATGGGTCACCTCTTGTCCCGGAAGCGCAGTTACGATTTCTTCCCGCCGAAGACCGGGGTCCTGTCCCTCCGCATCCCGGTGAACAAACAGAACATCGCAGGGATAGAGGTCAAGAGCAGCGGCAAGGCGGTCCTTCAAGAGCCGAGGGCGATTTGGAATTCGGCTGAAATCCGCCCACTGCTCTGCAATTGCTGTGAACCCATGCCGTTTCAACGACCAGGTAATCACAGGCAGAAGCGCCCGGTCCGAAGAGCCATCGGCTGCCAGGGTATAAGTCATCCGGCCAAGTCTTCCAATGGAATCCTCAACTGCCTGATATCGCTGCGGTCAATCACTCTGCGGGACGTCTTTGGGTAATCCGGCAATACTGCCACGGGATTCAGGTAACCCAGCAAGCGGCCTTTTGCTACGGATTTCATCCCATTCACGCCCTCGCGCCATGTTCCCGCAAGGCATCTCAGTTGGAGAGCACGGAAGGAGGTTCCGCCCCGGTCCATCGCGGTTGTCTCTGCCACAACCAGGCTTTCTTCCGGCACCTGCATAACAACGGCTGGAGAGTGCGTGTTGATGATTACTTGTCGAATGGAGTTTCCCGGCGAAACCGGCTGGTTGGTATCGGTGGTCAGGTCCTGCAACAAGCGGATCATCGCCGGGATTCGTTCCGGGTGAATTCCATTTTCCGGTTCCTCCAGGCAAATCAGTCCCCCCGCTGCCGTGTCGAGAGACAAAACGGCCAGCGCGAGGAATCGAAGCGTACCATCGGAAAGTGCCCTTGCCGGGTAGGTTGTGCCATCACGCCCGGTGACTTGCAGCGTAAGCAACTGCCGTTTCTCGTCGCGGTCAACGCCTACAGAGCGAACGTCATCAATCAGTTCTGCGAGCCGGTTGGCAACATCGCTATAAATCTCATCCTCCTCGCCCGCGGAGGTGACGGTCGCAAGGTGGTACAACGCAGCCGGAAGATGAGCCCCGTCGCTCGCCATTTCGAAGGGAGACGTGAAGTTATCTGGAGCGCGGAGCGATGCAGGTTCCAGCTGGAGAAGGCGCCAGGACTGCAGTTCGCGCTTCGCCAGTGTTGCCGTGGGCGATTCCGCCGCGTTCGCTGCCGAAAGGGCGGTGCGCGGCAGGTTTGCCGCTCGAAGTACCTGCGGGCGGCCGCTGCTGCCTCCGTCCTGGTGAATTTTGATCAGACGGGCATCGCCTTCTCCCTCGGTCGAAATATAAAGAGAAGGACTACTTTGGCTGTTCTTGATCGCGTGTTCGCGCCAACTCTGGCTTGGATGAAAGGGAAGATGTTCCGATGCGGCGTCGCGCGTAATCTGCTTCAGTTCTTCCTTAATCAGTTCCAGAGAACCAGGATGACGCGCGTTATCTTCTCTTCGGCGCAGAGATATCGAGTAGCTCACAAAAGTACTGCTCGCTTTGGCTTCCTGGCCCAGATCATCAACTCCGACTGGCGGAATGATCATCTCGACCGCAAAGCTCATGGTGTCACCGTAGCGATCCCCTGCGTGATGAAAAAGTCCCCGAACATCACCAGTTTTGTCACCCGCATCACGCACAGAAAGAGCAGCATCAATGAGTGGCCGGTCAGCCAGGGCACTCAGGAACTGAATCGCATCGAGAAGGTTGGACTTGCCTACGCCGTTCGTGCCGGCAATACAAGTGAACGGCCCAAAACTGACGTCAATGTCCACCAGATTTTTGAAGCCGGAAACCACCAATCGAGTCAGCATCCATTCAACAGGGTAACGTGTTTCCTTACTTCGCGATACAATCCCAGCGATGTATCTTTCCCTCAACTCCGTCCCCATCGGCGGCAATCTTTCGTGGCCGGATTTTGCCCGTTTGGCGGCTTCTACCGGGTTTCGCGGCGTGGACGTCAACCTCGACGCTGCCATGAAAGATGGTGCCGGAGCCACCGGGAAACTGCTCGCGGACCTCAAGCTCCGTCCCGCCTTCGTCAATCTGCCGGTCGAGTTCCGCAAAGGCGACGCGGAGTTCCGGGAATCTCTCGCCCGGCTCGAACCCGCTGCGGCGTTCGCACAAGCGATCGCCTGCCCGCGGATGATGACCTACATCATGCCGTCTTCCAGCACGCCGAAGGACGAACTGCGGCGGATCTACAAGCAGCGCTTCACCGAAATCGCCCGCGTCTTGTCCAACTACGGCGTCCGGCTGGGCTTGGAATTCCTGGGTCCGGTAATGTTCCGCAAACGTGAGTCCCACGAATTCATCTGGCGGATGCCGGAAATGCTCGCCTTCGCCAAGGAGTGCGGACCCAACGTCGGGCTGACCGTGGATGCCTGGCACTGGTGTCACGCAGGCGGCACCATTCAAGACATTCTGGATGCGCGGGGCCGAATCATCGTGGTTCATTTCGACGATTCCCCGGATCTGCCGCCCGAACTGATCCGCGACAATGAGCGCCTGCTGCCGGGGGAAGGCGTGATCCAGCTGACAAGATTCCTGCATGCTTTGCGGGACGCCGGTTACAACGAAGGGCTGAGCATTGAAGTGTTCGGCCGCGGGCTGAAAGAACTGCCTCCAAGGGAAAGCGCTCGCCTCTGCCTGGAAGCGGGGCGAAAGGTGCTGGCGCAGGCCGGAATCGGGGAAACATAATGTACCGGGAATTATTGCCTTCACCGCAGTTCGCCGGCTTGGTGGAGTGCTACTGGACGCGTGAGGCTGCAAATGCGCCCGCCAGCCAGCTGATTCTGCCGGATGGCTGCGTCGATATTCTCTTTCGTTGTGACCACGGTCAGGCGGCGGAGCTCATGGTGGTGGGCTTGATGACTACGGCCAGGGAGACGTTGACTCCCGCCGGGACCTCTTATTTCGGCGTCCGCTTCCGCCCCGGTGCCGCCGTTGCTTTTCTGCCGGAAGCTCCAGAACTAGCCGATGTGATCGAGCCACTGCGCAACGACCGTCTCTTCGAATCCTTTGCCTTGGCCGGAACCGCAGAAGCCCGGGCCACTGCCTTCGAAACTCTGCTGCAACCGAAAGAACTCGCCCCGATGCACAGCTTCAGTGAAAGACACCGCCGCCGCGTATGCAAAGACCGGACCGAGATTTCCCCCAAGCAACTGGAAAGAATTCTCCGCTTCCGCCGCGCCACCGAACTGCTGCACGGGAAGGTGCCGGGCGACTGGGCGGCCTTCGCGCTCCATGCCGGGTATTACGACCAATCCCACTGGATCGCGGAATGT
Organism: uncultured Acidobacteriia bacterium; assembly: GCA_903923395.1. Lineage (GTDB taxonomy): Bacteria > Acidobacteriota > Terriglobia > Bryobacterales > Bryobacteraceae > BOG-234. The sequence continues at coordinate 22,543 of CAIXXM010000101.1, read as the reverse complement.
AAAGAGTTCAGCGGACTCACCCCTGGCCGATTTTTCCAATCGCTGCAACCCCGGACCGCACTACACTCAGGAACATGAATCACCACCGCATCGACTACATCGAGTTCCCGGCCGCGGATATCGAAGCCACCAAAGCGTTCTATTCCGGCGTGTTTGGCTGGAAGTTCACGGACTATGGCCCCGACTACACCAGCTTTGAAGATGGCCGTATTGCCGGCGGGTTCACGACAGATTTGAAGGCTCCGGCGGCGGGGACGCTGATCGTGATCTTTTCGACTGACCTTGCGGCGTCAGAAGCGGCGGTTGCAGCTGCCGGAGGAGTCATCGTAAAGCCTGTCTTCGAGTTCCCCGGCGGACGGCGCTTCCACTTCACTGATCCGAACGGCAACGAACTGGCAGTCTGGGCCGAGTAGCCGGAGCACGATCAAGCAAGACGGGCATGGATTCGCCATTTTGAATCTATACTGAGGTCAGCGCGATTCTTTTGCACGCTTCAACCGTGGCGGCGTCATACCTGTTGAAGATGCTTGCTTTCGCGTCCAGAGCTGCGATGACCGAAGACGGACCCAGCCCGATTTCCGCGGTGAGTGAACCGACGCAGGATCAATTCGTCGAAGAAAACCTGCGCCGCATCTTCCTGCAGATCTACCGGATCGTCCGAAACGTGCATGACGCGCAGGATCTAACGCAGGAAACCTTCATCAAGGCTCTGCAGCGGCAGGATCAGCTCAAGGATGGCATGAAGGCAGCGCACTGGCTTTCGCGCATTGCCACCAACACCGCCTTGGACTTCATGCGCCGCAACGGCCGTGTGGCGTTTTGCGAAATCAGCCATGCGCCGGACAGCCACTCGGAAACACCGGAAGAAATTCTCTTGCGGGATGAGAAGCGCACCTGGCTCGAAGATGGGCTGGAGCGCTTAACGCCCAGGGAACGGATGGCGCTGGTGTTGCGGGACATTGAAGACCTGCCTGCGGAAGACGTCGCCGCGCACCTGGGTTGTTCGAAAGCCACCGTGCGCTCCCACATCGCGAATGCGCGCACCAAATTCCGGAAGTTCCTGGACAGGAGGGCGGGATGAAACAGCATATGAGCGAGGCCGATCTCGCACTGTACTCAGGCGGGGATCTTGGGTTCTTTGAGCGCTTCCGGGTCTCCAGGCACCTGGCGAAGTGCGATGCCTGCCGGCTGGATGTGGAGGCGTACCGCTTGATACGCCGGGAACTCGCCGCGCAGGAACCGGAGATCGACGGGCTCAATTGGGCGGCACTCTCGCGCGAGATGACGGCGAATATCCATCTCGGGCTGGAAGCGGGAGCTTGTATCGCAACGCCTGCCGTGACGCGCAGAAGAACACCGCAGTTGATCTTCGCGGCGGCCAGCCTGTGCCTGCTGGCGGGTACAGGGCTTTTCCTGAAGTATGAACGTGGCGTGATGATGCCTTCGCACAGCGGGCCTGTGCTGGCCTCCACAACTCCAGGGCTGGAGCTCCGTGCCGGGGACAACAGCATGGTGCTGCTCCAGCGGGGCGGCCAGCATGCCAATCAGACCGTGGGCGCGCAGGGAGAAATCCAAGCGCGGTATGTGGACAGTGAGACGGGTTCGGTGACCATCAACAATGTCTATCTGGAACAGTAAGTCACTTCCGGTTTTGGCGCTGCTCGCGGTGGCCTGCGGGTTGCAGGCGCAGGAGACCGCGCTTGACCCTCAGAGTTCGATCAAATTCGATCTGCCTTCGGATTCCCCGCTGACGCTGCTCTCCACCAGCATGGGAGAGAGCCGCGCAACCGCACGCGGCGGAGCGATGGTGATTGACCTCCACATGTCGGTCACGCTGAAGAACAGCGGCATGAAACGGGTTCGCGGGGTCATGATGCTGATCACGGCACAGGAAGTCGCGCCGGGTGGCAAGGGTTCCGTGGCGAAGCCGAGTTTGGATATTCTGCCGGGGCAGACGTTCACGGTGCCGGTGGATCTGCGTCTGGTGCGTCCTCTGCAGACGGCCAGCGGGCCGCTGGTGCACGTCTCGCTCGATGGCATTCTGTTCGAAGATCTGTGCTTTGTGGGTCCGAACAAGTTGAATTCCAAGCGCATGCTGACCTTTTGGGAAGTGGAAGCGCAGCGCGACCGGAAGTATTTGAAGCAGATTCTGCAGGCCAGGGGCGAAGCTGGACTGCGGGACGAGATGATCGCGAGCATTGGCCGCATGAGTGACCGTCCGCAGATGGATGTCGCCCTGGCCCGGAATGGCCGGTCCGTAACAGGGCAGGCAGCCACGGTTCCCGATAAGATGCTGCAGTTCGCCTTCCTGAGCATGCCCGGGGCACCGGTGGAACCTGTGCGCGGATGGGCTGATGTGACAGGCAATGAAGCGCGGTCACCGCAAATTGAAGTGCTGAACAAGTCGAAACAGACGGTGCGCTATGTCGAGATCGGGTGGCTGGTGAAGGACAAAGATGGCCGCGTGATTCCGGCTGGGTCCGTGCCTGCGTCAGAGAATGCACTGCTGATTGGCTCCGGACAGAAGGCCACATTGCTGCAGGACAAGGCGCTGAAGTTCTCAAGGTCTGGCAAGCCCGTGGAGATCCAGGGGATGACAGGCTTTGTGCAGCAAGTGGAGTTCGCAAACGGCAGTGTGTGGGTACCCTCACGGGCGGAACTGAATGCCAGCCCGATGCTGCGCAGCATGACACCATCGCCTGAAGAGCAACGCCTGGGCGAGTTGTACACGAAGAAGGGCTTGGCGGGGTTGGTGGCGGATCTGAACCGGTACTGAGGCCACAGAGCTGAGTATGAGCACCGAAATTCGATGGAAGCAGCGCTTCTCCAACTTGGAGAGTGCCTGGGCGCGTCTTCAAAATGCCTGCTCCCGCGACAGCTACTCCGATCTCGAACTTGCCGGGCTCGTCCAGACCTTTGAGTTCACCCGAGAGCCGCAACCGTCTCAGCCACACGTATGACAAACAAACCTACGCACCAATGATCGGCGACCTGATTCACACCTTGCGGCAACGCGCATGACCGGACTCGGCGACCAACAGCGCGAATCCATCCGGCGCGTTTTGTCGACGTTCTCCGGGGTGGAGGGCGCAGTACTCTCCGGCCCGGCGCTGGAAGATCTCAGCCGGGATCGGATTGAATCCAGTGAATTGCGGGAACACATCGACCGTTGTGGAATCCCGCTTTAATGAGGGCTTGTTCGCACGTCATTTTGACGTGCGTGCTTCTGTACCCGGAAAACGCGCGCCAGCATGGCGCACGAACTTTCGCAGCGGATAAGCCCGTCCAACTTCGTGACTTGCAGTGCCGGTCGAAGTGAACCCAAACCTCACCCCGCTGTAAACTGACCATCAATGCTCCGCATCGAACGAATCGAAACCGTGCAAGTGCCCCCGCGCTGGGGCCTGCTGCGTATCCATGTCTCCGGAGGCCTGACCGGCTTCGGCGAGTTTGGACTCGAAGGGCAACTCACCTCCACCGAAGCGTTGGTCCATGAACTGGCGGAGCACTTCACCGGCAAAGATGCGCGGGACCTGAAGCGCCTCGTTCGCGGCATATATGACCAGAACTTCTATCATGGCGGCCCGCATTACATGTCCGCTCTGGCGGGAATTGAGATGGCGCTGTGGGATGTGCTCGGGAAGGCCTTGGAGCAGCCCGTGCACCGTCTGCTCGGCGGACCAGTGCGCAACAAAGTGAAGGTCTACCGCTTCGCCGGAGGGAACAACAACGATCCTGCCTCCGCCGCGGAGGAAGCGGCAGCGGTGGTTTCGCAGGGAACGCGCGCGGTCAAAATGAACGCCTGTCCACCGCTCGCCGCTATCGATACTTACGGTGGCATCCGAGCGGCGGTGGCGAGGGCGCGCGCAGTGCGGGATGCCGTCGGGCCGGAGGTTGAAATCGCGTTCGATTTCCATGGTCGCTGCAATGTCCCGATGGCGCGGCGGCTCGCGAAGGAACTGGAATTCTGTTCACCGCTGTTCTATGAAGAACCGGTGCGTCCAGATTACAACCGCTGGCTCCCCGAGATAGCAGCCACCACCCACATCCCCCTTGCCACCGGCGAGAGAATGCATATCGTTTCGCAATTTGCCGACGTGGTAGCGGCCAAAGGGGCGCACATCCTGCAACCGGATTTGGTGCACATCGGTGGCGTGATGAATACCGCAGAAGTCGCTGCGATGGCGGAGGCCAGCGGACTCGCATTCGCACCCCACTGCCCGCTGTCACCCGTGATGTTCATGGCTTCAATGCAGGTCGTGGCGCAATCACGCGCGGGCTGGATTTTGGAGTGGTCGAAGGGAATCCACTACAACGCATTTGCGGCCACGGGCAGGATGGATCCCTGGTTGCGGTACATCGAAGAACGGGATTGGCCACGGTTCGAGACCGATGACACGGGACATCTGCCGTTGACAGAACTGCCGGGGCTGGGCATCCGGCTGGACTGGAATGAAGTCCTGAAAGGCGCAGCCGAGGGCACCAGGTGGCGCGATGAACTGATGGAATTTCCGGATGGCACAAAGGCCAACTGGTGACCGGCCAATCCGCTTAGGTACCGATGCTCTCCACCACGCCGCCAGCAGCTTGCCGTGCGGACTTGATGCAATCCGGGATTCCGACCCCGTTGAGCGCATTGCCGGCGAAGTGCAATCCGGGAATGGCATCGAAGCGCTCCTGAATCTCTTCCGCCCGGCGTGCGTGGCCCACGGTGTACTGCGGCATCGCATTGTTCCAGCGCTGGTGCAGGGCAAACACAGGCTCCGCCGAAATCCCCATGAGGCGTCCCAGTTCCTGCAGCACAGCCTCACGTGTCACGCCCTGGTGCGTGGAGAAGCAGCGTAAGACGACTTTGTCATCCGGCACGCGTCCCGCCCACTTCGTATTCAGCCACGTGCAGGACATGATGACGCCACGTTCTTTGCGGGGGACCAGAAAACCGAAAGCATCGAGGGGTCGCTTCACATCTTCCTTGCGGAAGCCAAGCGTCCAGATCTCACTGCTCGAATGCGGAATCATGCCCAACAGTTCGCCAAGGCGCTGGTCATGGGGTCCCACCAGTCCCGCAGCGTGGTTTGCGCCACAGGCCACCACTACTTGATCGAAGGGATGCCATTCGCCCTCCGCACGCAGGCCCCAGCCGGATTCGCCCTTTGCCAGGCCGTCCACACGAAGAGGCAGCACGTTGACGCGGGTTTTCAACTCCTCCACCAGCGAACCCATGCCCCGCTTCAGGGTGAGGAAGATGCCGCGGCCGCCAGCGGGCTTGGGGATCTTGGTCCGCAGCGCACCCACGACGACGCTGCCATACTTCTGCTCGTATTCCACAAATTTGGGCAGCACGCTGGCCGCGCTCAGCTCATCGGGCGAGCCGCCGTAGACGCCTGCGAGCAGAGGTTCCGCGAGATACTCCACCGCTTCATCGCCAAAATGGTCACGGACAAAATCGCTGACGCTGCGGTCCGGCAGGGCCTTTGGACTGCGCAGGATCTCCAGTCCCATGCGGATCTTGGTGCCCCAGGTGAACAGCGTGGTCGCAGCAATCGGCAGGACTTTCGTGGGGACAACCAACTGCAGTCCCTCAGGCAAAGTCACGAAACGGCCGTGGCGGAGAACATAAGTGCGGCGGTTGGCGTCATTCGAACTGGTGAGTTCGTCGCCCATGCCGACTTCCTTGATGAGTTGCTCAGCCCAGGGTTTGGCGGCGAGCCAGCTTTCCGGGCCGTTTTCGAGCACACACCCTTCGTGATAAACGGTGCCGATGGTACCGCCGGGCGTGGGGTCGAAGACGGTGGCCTCGATCCCTGCCCTGCCCAAATAATAAGCACAGGAAAGTCCGGTAATACCACCGCCAATGATGCCGATGCGCATAGCGCTATCTCCTATCTCTAAGGGTAGCGCCGCACCTGATTTACGGACGGAACTCGCGAACCATCTGCACGACGGCCTTCACGTGATCCACCGGTGTTTCCGGCAGAATTCCGTGGCCGAGGTTGAAGATGTGACCGGGGCGTGTGCCCGTGCGGCGCAGCAGATCATGCACCTTGTTCTTCAATTCGGGCAGCGGCGCGAAGAGCGCGACAGGGTCCAAATTTCCTTGAATTGCAGCGCGATAGCTGATGTCCATCCAGGCTTGATCGATGTTGATACGCCAATCGCAGCCCATCACGTCACCGCCCGCGGCATGGAGTTCACGGAAGTACCCGGAAGCACCGGTGCCAAAGTGGATGACCGGCACGCCGGCGGACTTGATCCGCTCAATCAGCGCGCGCGAATAGGGTTGCGCGAAGCGGACATAGTCGTCCCCGCCGAGTGCGCCCACCCAGCTGTCAAACACTTGGATAGCACGGGCTCCGGACGCGACCTGCATGATGGCGAAGGGCGCGAGGACGTCCACAATCTTGCCCATCAAGCGGCGCCACAGGGTCTCATCGGAGTACATCATCCGCTTGGTCATGAGGAAGTTGCGGGAGGCGCCGCCTTCGATCATGTAGCTCGCAAGGGTAAATGGCGCGGCACAGAAGCCGATCACCGGAACGCGGCCAGCCAGGGCGCGGACAGTTTGCTGGATGGCTTCCCCGACGTAGCCAAGATCGTCAGTGTTGGAGGTCGAGATGGAATCCACATCCTCACTGGTGCGGATGGGGTTGTCGATCTGCGGACCCTCGCCATTCACATACGCCAGCTTCAGACCCATCGGTTCCACCGGCAGCAGGAGGTCAGCGAAGATAATGGCGGCGTCTACGTCGAGAGCCTCCACCGGCTGCAATGTCACAGCAGCGGCAAGATCCGGCCGCTTGCAGATTTCGAGCAGGGAATGCTTCGCGCGGATGTCACGGTACGACTTCATGTAACGGCCAGCCTGCCGCATGAACCAAACGGGCCGGACATCGGTCGGCCGCCGCCTGCAAGCATCTAGAAATCGACTGGTCATTGGAGCCATGCGCATTGTTGTTCCGCCTTATCTTTCGTATACCCACCCGGAGAAATGGGTTTTTCCGTACAAAAATAGATACGGTAGTTTTCCGGATTGTGAGCCTTGGCCCAAACAGGGCCATTTATAAAATATGGTTTCGCCCATGCCTCTGAGTCAATCGTTTTGGGCGTAATGATTGAAACGGACAAAGTTCCCTGTGCCGGATAACCCGTTCTGGGGTCCATGATGTGGCTGTAAACCTTGCCGTCGGCGATAAAAAACTTTTCGTAACTGCCGGACGTGGACATGGACTGATCTTTCAAGTGCACGTCATCCAGGGTCTTGAATTCATCCTTGGGGTCTTTGATGGCCACGGTCCAGCCCTCTGGTTCATCGGGCGGGGTGCCGATGCAGTAAATGCTGCTGCCGGAACCGGCGACCAGGGCCGAGTGGATGCCGCGCTTCTTCAACAGGTCCGCCATCTTGTCCACGGCATAGCCTTTCCCGATCCCGCCAGGATCAAGATTGAGGCCCTGTTTTTTGAAGAAAACGGTCTTCTTTTCCGGATCGAGAACAATATTCTGCCAGCCGGTTTGGGCTTTTGCAGCCTTGACTTCCGCCGGTTTTGGAAGATGTCCGGTCCCTTTGTAGAAACCCCAGACCTTCATCAAAGGACCCACGGTGATATCGAACGCGCCATCGCTTTCGCGGCTGTAACGGACACAGGCAGAGATGACGTTGAAGAGTTCGTCCGAGACAGCGACGGGGTGCAGTGCGGCCTCGCGGTTGACCATGCTCCATTCACTGTCCGCTTTGTAGTTCGACAACAGCGCATCCAGTCTGCGGGCCTCATCAAAGGCGTCGTCAGCAGCCTGCACCATCTTGTCGCGGTCTTCGTCGTAAAGGATCAAAGAGTATGTGGAACCCATTGCCTCGGCGCTGGCTTCCAGCCGGAGCATCTCTTTGGCGCCGGGATTCGTGACCGGAGCCTGCGGAGGTGTGCCAGTCTGGGCAATCGCCGCAGCGGCCAGCACAAACAAAAGTACCATAAAATGTTTATTCTGTCGCACGGATCCGCCGCGCCCGACGCAGTAGAAAGTCGATTCTGCTCTCCGCATCGGGATGATTGTCGGTCGAAAAATGCAATTCCGGCATCCGGCGCAGATTCAACCGGGACGCGAGTTCCTGCCGCAGGAAGCCCTTGGCATGTTCCAGCCCATCCATGGCTTGTTTTACGGTCTCGTCGGAAACGGCCACCTTCACATGAGCGTGGCGCAAGTCGGGAGATACCTCAGCGCTGGTAACGGAAACAGCCGCGAGACGGGGATCTTCCATCTCGAAGCCGATCAGTTCCGCCAGTTCTTCTTTCACCGCCTCGGAGATCCGGAGGGACCGGTGTTCAGCCATAAAATTCGCCTGCCGCCTAAAACCATTCCACGCCCGAACGCACCAGCATCGGGCCAAGTACTCCGGCCGCTTCGTCCTCCACGGCCTCCAAAATCTTCTTCGCGAAGGGGCGGCTTGCGGAAACCGCGGCCACCGCCACAACGGCACTGTTGTGAAGCTCCTGATCGTCAATCTCCGCAACGGAAACGTTGAATTTCCGCCGGAGCCGGTCTTTCAGGCTCTTAACAACCTGACGCTTGTCTTTGAGCGAATGCGCGTGCTCAATCCGAAGCTCCAGTGTCAGAACACCCAAAGCCGCCATGCCGCCCTGGTTATGCGGCCTCTACGGCGACCCGCTCCATCACAAACGCTTCGAGAGTATCGCCAATCCGCACATCATTGAAGTTGTTGATCGTAATACCGCAATCCTGGCCGGCGCGAACTTCCGACACGTCATCTTTGAAGCGGCGCAGAGACGCCAGCTTGCCCGTGAAGATAACCACGTTGTCGCGCGTAATCCGGACCTGCGAATCGCCGGTGATTGTGCCTTCCTGCACCACGCAGCCCGCCACGGTTCCGACCTTCGAAACCTTGAAGACTTCGAGAATATCGGCACGTCCGCGGAAGACTTCCTTGAAGACGGGAGCCAACAAGCCGGTCATCGCCTTCTTGATCTCGTCGACGATCTCATAAATGATCGTGTGGAGGCGGAGGTCAACCTTCTCCTGTTCGGCCGCGGCAGCAGCGCCACGTTCCGGACGGACATTGAAGCCGATGATAATCGCGCTCGATGCCGCCGCGAGTTGGACATCCGATTCGTTGATGGCACCCACGCCGGAGCGGAGTACGCGAACCGTAACCTTCTCTGTGGAGAGGCGTTCGAGCGTATCTTTGAGGACTTCGGCGGAACCGCTCACATCGGCCTTGAGGACGATAAAGAGTTCCTTCACATCGCCCGACGCAATCTGCTTCTGCATCTGCTCGAGCGTCATGCGGCTACTCTTGGCGAGACCGGCCAGACGTTCCTTTTCGGCACGATAGTAAACAATCTGCTTGGCCTTGGTGGTGTCAGTCACGGACTGGAAGCTGTCGCCGGCTTCGGGAATGTTTTCAAGACCGAGCACTTCGACCGGCATCGACGGGCCAACTTCGCGCACCTGCTCCCCGCGGTCGTCAATCATGGCACGGACGCGCCCGAAGACGGTGCCGCAGATGAAGTTGTCGCCCACGCGGAGAGTACCGTTCTTGACCAGCAGCGTCGCCACCGGACCACGGCCGCGATCGAGTTTGGCTTCGAGCACGGTCGCCATCGCCGGGCGGGTCGGGTTCGCTTTGAGATCCTGAATTTCCGCCACCAGAAGGATCATTTCGAGCAGATTGTCGAGACCTTCCTTCGTGCGGGCGGAAACGGGAACCATAACGGTATCGCCACCCCAGTCTTCGGCCAGCAAACCCTTATCCGAGAGTTGCTGCTTGATGCGGTCGACCTGGGCATCAGCCTTGTCGATCTTGTTGATGGCAACAATGATCGGCACTTTGGCCGCGCGGGCATGGTCAATGGCTTCAAGCGTCTGGGGCATCACGCCGTCATCAGCAGCGACGACGAGAATGACGATGTCAGTAACTTTGGAACCGCGGGCACGCATGCGGGTGAACGCTTCGTGGCCGGGAGTGTCGATGAAGACGATCTTCTGACCGTTCTTCTCCACGTGATAAGCGCCAATGTGCTGCGTGATGCCGCCGGCTTCGCGATCCGCCACACGGGCTTTCCGGATGGCATCGAGCAGTGAGGTCTTACCGTGATCGACGTGGCCCATGATGGTGACCACGGGCGGCCGGCGGACAAGATCTTTGGCTTCTTCGGCGAACTCGACGTCGAGCATCGCTTCTTCTTCATACGTAACATGCGAAGTGGAAGCACCGAACTCGCGGGCGATATCGGTAGCCATCTTGGCATCGAGAGTCTGGTTGATGGACGCGAAGATACCGCGGTCCAGCAGCTTCTTGATGACGAGGTTGGCCTTGACATCCAGCTTTTCGGAAAGCTCCTTGACGGTGATGCCCTCCGAGATGGTGATGTCGCGGGAAATCGGAGGAATGGCCGCCTGTTCGCGGCGGCGCTGCATGAGCAGCTTTCCCTCTTCCTCTTGCTGCCTGTCTCTGGGCGAACGCTTGCGGTCCTGCGGACGGCGCGCGGCCTGATCCGTGGGAGGAGGCGGAGGCACCCCAGGGCCAAGAAGACCTGGACCACGCGAAGTGGGATGCATTGGGCGCGGACCACCGGGACGACCGGGACCGCCGGGACCTGGCCGGAAACCGCCAGGGCCACCGGGACCACCAGGGCCGCGCGACTGCATCGGCGGCTGGCCGGGACGGGGAGGACCTTGATAAAGAGGCTGCCCTGGGCGCGGTTGTTGCGGCGCGCGGGCTGCCGGAGCACCCGGACGCGGCGGAGGTGCCTGACCCGGCATCGGAGGACGCGGCGGCTGTTGCAGTTTCGCAACGAGATCCGGACGGGGCGGAACAATCGGGCGCGCGGCGGGCTGTCCAGCCAGAGGCGGACGGCCAGCTTGCGGATTCTGCGGACCGCCGGGGCGCATCTGTTGCTGCGGCGCACGGGGTGGCGGCGCGGACGGAGCACCGGGACGCGAACCTGCGCCAGACGGAGCAGCCGGACGCGGCGCACCTGGCGCAACATTCCCAGGCAAAGGCTGGCGCGGCCCAAGCACCTGACCGGGGCGGGCCATGGTTGGCGCGCCACCAGGGGCCGGGGCGGAGGGCAGCGGCCGCACGGGCGGAGGTGCGGGACGGCCGGGAACTTGAGGGGCCGCCGGAGTTCCGGGTACGGAAGCGGCTGGAGTTGCCGGCGCCGCCGGAGCGACCGGCGCGGCTGTTGCCGCGGGAGTGGGGGGCGTCGCCACCGGGGGCGCCGGACGCACGGGAGCTTGTGGCACCGGCGGACGCAGAGGTTGCTGCGTGGGGCGCGGCGTCGCTACAGGCGGAGGCACCACACTTCCCGGAGGCAGACCGGAGGGCGTATTGGCGAGCGGGGGTGTTTGCAGTACCGCAGGACGGAAACCGGCCATGGGAGGCTGGATCGGCGTGCCGCGGTTGAGCAATGGGGGCCGGAGGGGTTGCACCCTCGGCTTGGAATCTTCTTCGGGCGTCTCCGCTGCAGCTTCCGCCTTGGGGGCGGGTTCCGCAGCAGGGGCTGCCGGGGCAGCGGGCGGCGCGGCAGGTGGCGCAACGGGCGCAGTGGCGCGCACGGCTGCGATAGGAGGAACGATCGGTGCCCGGCGAACCGCAGGCGGAGCCTCCACTGCCGGTGCAGCGGGCTTCACCGCCGGTGCCGGAGCAGGTTCGTGGTCGTGATCATCATGGCCATTGCTGGCATCGGCCGCGCGGTTGCGGCGCTGTACTTCATCCGCGACTGAAGCATCGCCGCCATAATAGCGGCGGAGGCGCTCAGCCATATCATCGTCAATCGAGCTGGAGTGGGTCACCTTTTCGGCGAGGCCAAATTCTGCTAACTTCTCGATGACCTTGCTCGACTTTACTTCCAGTTGGCGAGCCAGCTCGTTGATGCGGATCTTACTCATATAAAAGTGTTTCGTCTAAACCGTGCCGAAGACCGTATACTCTTGCGACAAACTACTCGCCAGAGACTGGTTCCCGGCCTCTTTCCACCGCAGAATCGCCCTCCAAAACGGTATCCGCAGCGGGCTCCGCCGATTCTTCAATCGTAGCAGAACCTTCGGGTGTAACCGAATTTTCCACGATTTCTGCCGGCGCAGCTGCTGCTTCCGTTTCAGGGGTCGTTTCCGACGCTGTTTCCACTGCCTGTTCTTCCGAGTATTCCTGCCCGTAGTACCGGTTGATCGCGTATTGGATTTCGTTCACGGAATCCACATCGATGCCAGGAACTGATTCCAATTCCTCCGGCGTCATGGACCCGAGGCGTTCCACCGTGCCGATGCTGCCCTTCACCAGGGCATCCACCACCGGCTCCGACAGACCGTATTCAATCAACGACGCGACCGGCGCGCCCATATGGAACACATCCGCCGCGTTTTGTGCTTCCTGACGCTTCTCTTCTTCGCTCTTGATATCGATCTTCCAGCCGAGAAGCTTCGCCGCCAACCGCACGTTCTGCCCCTTCTTGCCGATGGCGAGAGAGAGCTGCGTATCATCCACGATGACTTCCATGTGGCGGTCATCCAGATCCAAAACCGTGACCTTGCTGATCTTCGCGGGGCTCAGCGCATGGGTGGCAAACTGCACAGGGTCATCAGAATACTCGATAATGTCGATCTTTTCGCCGCGCAGTTCCCGGATGATCGACTGTACGCGCATCCCCTTCATGCCAACGCAGGCACCCACGGAATCCACGTCACGGTCGCGGCTCGAAACCGCAATCTTGGTCCGTTCCCCGGCTTCGCGGGCACAGCCCTTGATGGTCACGGTGCCGTCGTAGATTTCAGGGACTTCCTGTTCAAACAGGCGCTTCACCAGTTCCGCATCCGCACGGGAAACAATGACACCGGGGCCCTTCGAAGACTTATCCACCAGCTTGATCACACAGCGCAGGCGGTCACCCACGGAGTAGCTTTCGAGACGCGACTGCTCCCGCTTCGGCAAACGGGCTTCCGTCTTGCCGAGATCGACCACAAGATCCAAACCTTCCACGCGCTTGATGGCCGTGTTTACCAGTTCGCCCATACGGTCGGCGTATTCGCGGTAGATAGTGTCGCGTTCCGCTTCCCGGACCTTCTGGAAAATGACCTGCTTGGCGGTCTGGGCGGAAATGCGGCCGAGTGCGTCGGTCGGCTTGGGAATGCGGACCACTGAGCCAATCTCCGCCGAGGCATCCACACGCTTGGCTTCGGAGAGCGTCATCTCCGTGGCCGGATCGCTCACTGCTTCGACGACGGTCTTCACGGCATAAAGCTTCAGGCCGGTCTTGCCGTCGAAATCTGTTTCGTAGTTTTCGTTCGTCCGGAAATGCTTGCGCGCCGCGATGAGCATGGCATCACGAACGGCATCCAGAACGATCTGGCTGTCGATGCCCTTTTCCTTGCTCAGGATCTCGATTGACTGATAAATGCTGTCCACGCTGTTTTCCTCTGTTCAATATGCTGTTTGCGGTGAGCGAATCGGGTGCCGGAGCTACCACTCGAACTTCAGGTTGGCCCGGAGAACCTGGGCGAAACTGAAGGTGATCTGCTTGTCGCCGGATAAGGTGACGGTGATCCTGCGGTCGTCTTCGGAGATTTCCGCAGCAGTGAAACTGCCATCGAGGCTGGTCAGACCGTCGACGGGCTCACGGAGCACTGCTTTTACTTTCTGGCCGCTGAAACGCAGCCAGTCTGCCCATTTGTTCAACTTGCGTTCCACTCCGGGGGAACTGACTTCGAGTTCGTAGGTGCCTGGGATGGGATCATCGGCGTCCATGATGTCGCTGAAACCACGGGAGACCAGTTCGCAATCTGCGAGTGTCACTCCCTCTGGCCGGTCAATGTAGATGCAGACAAACTGGCCCTTGCCTGCGCCCTTCCACTCAACCTCCACGACTTCGATTCCGGCGGGGGTGGCAACGGCCTCTGCGGCAGCTTCCAAACGGGCTTGAATGGCGGCGCGGTCGATGGACGGTTTTGCGGCGGCTGCCTTCTTGGCGGCGTTTCCCCCGTCGTGGCGTTTCTTCGACTTGTCAATCTGGCGGGGTCCGGGACCCTTTCCTGCCTGGCTCAAAGCGATCAATCCGTTATTTTCCAAACCACTGTGCAGGCCCAGACGCGCGTGCAATAAAAAAGTGGGCTCTCGCCCACTCGCATCGTCCGACCGTACCAGTCTAGTATAACAAAATTGAAGCGGTCCGCAATTTGAATCGGCAGTTGTAGAAATATCGCGCAGCTCCGAGTGGTTTTCCGCAGTTCGGGTTCAAACGTGCAGGGAGACTGATGGACCAGCCGCTTCATTATGAATTGCCCTCTCTGCAATAGCGATCAGATTCACCGCTCCCCGCGCAAGACTCTCGGGCACAAGATCCTGAGTTTGTTCAATAAGTGGCCCTACCGCTGCTACATCTGCGGCCACCGGTTTTACCTGATGCAGGAGAAGCGGGATGAGGGGGAAGCGACGCCTCCGTTGCAGCAGAGTTGAGGGTGAACACTGAATCGAGGAGGGTGCCATTCATTTGCCGTAGAGCCGGGCCAATCGGTCATCGGCGTCTTCGAGATGAATATCCGCCGTCTTCATGCGTCCAAACGGGCTGACATTTTGCAATCGCTGGACCAGGTTTCTGTACGGGACTTTTGGCTGACTTATTGCGGGATCAGTCGCGAGAACGGAAAACGCGCTGCGGGGATTTCCAAGGGTGCGGATGCCTGGCTGGTGGGGGCGTTACTTCAGCAACCGGATGAAACCGGCCTGTTCGAAGTGGTGATCGGTAGTAAGGGCCAAGGAAAGACCGAGTTTTTCCATTAGGACAAAGCTGGAACAGTCGACCAGACTGTAGTTCTTGTCCCGTCTGGAGAATAGATACTCCCAGCTATCTTGGTCCAGGAGATCCTCGACTTGAACGATGGTAACCCATCCCGCTGCTTTGATCTCTTGGAGTATTCCGTCCCGAAAATCATTCGGCACCCGAAACGGGCTCAGCAGGACGGCAGAAAGTTCTGCCAGTACATAGTTGGTGGTGAATATCTTTCTGCGTTCCCGGCGGTAGCCGTTGAGCAGGGTGGACGCCATCCGATGGTGCGCGTCCGAGTGGATAAATACGTTAGCCCAGCCGCTCGTATCTACGAAAACACCGGTCAATCACGCTCCGATTCGGCGAGAATGGAAGCACCAATGTACTCGTCATGTCGGGCACCTACGTCCCCGTTGGGAAATTCAAGACAGCTGGCCAGGCGCATAAGCCGGTCCGAGACGACGTCAGACAGCAGGATCTCTGCAACCTTCTCAGGTGACTGATGGCGAAATGCACTTGCTTCAATCAGATCTTCCCATGCTTCGTCTGAAAGATTCAGAGTGATGGAGTGTGCCACGGACAAAGGATAACAAAGTTCGGCGTCGCCATTGGTGGGCTGATGGAGGCCGGATACCACTCCGAAAGACAGAGGAACAGCGCTAAAAGCGGGGCAACCAGCTATTCATCCGATTCGAGGAATGGATCGAGATCGTCTTTCGTTGCTTTACTCCAAGGATTTCAACAAAGGAACGAAGATCGGGACGCTGCGCATCATAAATCCGTTTGTTTAGCTTCGAACGGACACGCCTTAAAGCAACTCACGAACGCAAGAAAGCCGGGCTGACCCGAAGGCCGCCCGGCTTTTCACTTACTAACTTCCAACTTACTCCGCGAGCGCTTCTTCCGCACCCATGCTCAGGTCTTCACTTAGACCACCCGTATACTGCATCCGGGCTTCGTCTTCGTATCCAACCATTGCATCGAGAGACGGCTCGGGCATCGGTTCTTCCACGATGTCCTCGCCCGCGATCTTCGTCTGCCGGTAATACTGCATACCGGTTCCGGCCGGGACGAGGCGTCCCATGATCACGTTCTCCTTCAGGCCGCGGAGGTAATCGACCTTGCCGTTGATGGCCGCTTCGGTAAGTACGCGGGTCGTTTCCTGGAACGATGCCGCCGAGATGAACGAATCGGTGGAAAGCGAAGCCTTCGT
This sequence comes from uncultured Acidobacteriia bacterium, assembly GCA_903923395.1. Lineage (GTDB taxonomy): Bacteria > Acidobacteriota > Terriglobia > Bryobacterales > Bryobacteraceae > BOG-234. The sequence goes on along the minus strand of CAIXXM010000101.1, from coordinate 6,559 downwards.
GATACCCAACAATACCGACTTACCGGTTGCCGTCACGCCGCCTGCTTCTTCCACGCGCCGGTTTTCTTCGCGGAACTTGAACTTATCCACGACTTCATCCGGCAGGAATTCCGTATCGCCGATATCTTCCACACGCACCCAGCGCATCATCTGACGCGAGATAACTTCGAGGTGCTTGTCGTTGATGTTCACACCCTGCAGCCGGTACACTTCCTGAATTTCGTTGACGAGATACTTTTGCAGTTCCTTCTCGCCGCGGATATCCAGAATGTCGTGCGGATTGCGGGGGCCATCCATCAAAGGATCGCCGGCAAGAACGCGTTCGCCTTCCTGCACATTGATATGGACGCCGCGCGGCAGCGAGTATTCCCGCTCCTGCCCGTCGTCACCCATGATGTAGATCTTGCGCTGGCCTTTGCTCAACTCGCCATACTTCACGACGCCATTGATTTCGGCCATGATGGCAGCTTCACGCGGCTTGCGCGCTTCGAAGAGTTCGACGACGCGCGGCAGACCGCCCGTGATGTCCTTGGTCTTCGTGGTTTCGCGCGGGATCTTCGCCAGAACGTCGCCTGCGTGCACTTCTTCGCCATCCCGCACCATCAAGTGGGCGTGGGTCGGCATGAGGTACTTGCGGGTTCCATCCGGTCCCTTCACCTGAATCATCGGCTGGCGCTTTTCGTCCGGGGAATCCGTGACGACGAGCTGCGACATACCGGTGACTTCGTCGACCTGTTCGGCCAGCGTAATGCCGTCCTGCAGATCTTTGTAGTGAATGGTGCCCGAGATTTCCGTGAGGATCGAGAACGTGTACGGATCCCATTCGAGAAGGATCTGGTTCGCCTTGACCGGATCGCCATCGGCAACCGTGATCCGCGCGCCGTACACCACCGGGTAACGTTCCTTTTCGCGGCCCTTGTCGTCGAGCACCGCCACGATACCGGAGCGGTTCATCGAAATGATGTCGCCCTTCTCGTTGCGGACCCACTGGACATTGACGTACTTCGCGAAACCGTCGCTCTTGGCATCCTGCGTGGACTGTTCGGAGACTCGTGTCGCCGTACCGCCAACGTGGAAGGTACGCATGGTGAGCTGGGTACCGGGTTCACCGATCGACTGCGCCGCAATGACGCCGACCGCTTCGCCGCGTTCCACCAGACGGCCCGTGGCCAAGTTGCGGCCGTAGCACATCACGCAAACACCGCGCTTCGATTCGCAGGTCAGCACCGAGCGGATCTTCACGCGCTCGATACCGGCTGCCTGAATCTGGGCGGCCAGAGCTTCGGTGATCTCCTGGTTCACACCGACAATCACCTTGCCTTCGAAGTCGAGCTGGTCTTCGAGCGCCACGCGGCCAACGATACGGTCGCGGAGGTTTTCGATGATTTCGCCGGATTCGATGATCGGTTCCACCGTAATGCCTTCGGTGGTGCCGCAATCGGTTTCCGAAATGATCACGTCCTGCGCCACGTCGACCAGACGCCGCGTGAGGTAGCCCGAGTCAGCGGTCTTCAGCGCGGTGTCGGCCAGACCCTTGCGGGCGCCGTGCGTCGAGATGAAGTATTGCAGCACGTTCAGACCTTCGCGGAAGTTCGCGGTGATCGGGGTTTCAATGATTTCGCCGGAGGGCTTGGCCATCAGGCCGCGCATACCGGAAAGCTGACGAATCTGCTGCTTGGAACCGCGGGCGCCCGAGTCAGCCATGATGTAAATCGGGTTGAGGTAACGGCCGGTGCGGTCGTCCTCTTCCATCGCCGACATCATCTGATCGGAAACCTTTTCGGTTACTCGCGACCAAATTTCGATGATCTTGTTGTAGCGTTCGCCGTGGGTAATCGCGCCGTCCTGATACTGGCTTTCGACCGCGATCACATCGGTTTCCGCAGCCGCGACCAGCGCCTTCTTTTCAGCGGGCACGACCATGTCATCGACGCCGATAGAAATACCGGCGCGCATGGCGTAGAGGAAGCCGAGGTTCTTGACTTCATCGAGCATGCCGACCGTCACCTGCAGACCGAACCTCAGGTAGCAGTAATGCACCAGCTGCGCGAGACCCTTCTTCTTCAACAGACCGTTGATGAACGGCATGTCTTCGGGAAGGTGGTCATTCAAGATCACGCGGCCTACGGTCGTGTCCATGTACTGCTTCACGAACTCGATCGGCTCCGTGTGCATGACGTTCTGGCTGTCGAAGGCCTTGGTCAGGTCAATCACCTTGCCGGTGTAGCGCAGCTTGATCGGGGAAAGCGTTTCCACTTCGCCCATTTCGAGAGCAATGAGCACGTCATCGGTCGAAGCGAAGGTACGGCCTTCACCCTTGGAGCCGGGGCGCTGCTTGGTCAGGTAGTAGCAGCCGAGCACCATGTCCTGAGTGGGAATGGCAATCGGGCCGCCGTGTGCGGGCGACAGAATATTGTTGGCCGCCAGCATGAGCGTGGAGGCTTCAATCTGCGCTTCAGGAGAAAGCGGAATGTGCACGGCCATCTGGTCGCCGTCAAAGTCGGCGTTGAAGGCGGTACAAACCAGCGGGTGCAGCTTGAGCGCCTTACCTTCCACAAGCACGGGCTCGAAAGCCTGGATGCCGAGGCGGTGAAGCGTTGGCGCGCGGTTCAGAAGAATCGGGTGATCCTTGATGACTTCTTCAAGGATGTCCCACACCACCGGATCCTGCTGCTCGACGAGTTCCTTCGCCTGCTTGATGGTGGTGCAGTGGCCGCGCTGTTCGAGCCGGTGATAGATAAACGGCTTGAAGAGTTCGAGCGCCATCTTCTTCGGAAGACCGCACTGGTGCAGCTTGAGATCGGGACCGACGACGATCACCGAACGGCCGGAGTAATCGACGCGTTTGCCGAGGAGGTTCTGGCGGAAGCGGCCCTGCTTGCCCTTGAGGGTATCGGAGAGCGACTTCAGCGGACGGTTGTTGGCGCCACGCAGCACACGGCCGCGGCGGCCATTGTCGAACAGAGCGTCAACGGCTTCCTGCAACATACGCTTTTCGTTGCGGACAATCACGTCCGGCGCGTGCAGTTCGATGAGCTTCTTGAGACGGTTGTTGCGGTTGATGACGCGGCGGTAGAGATCGTTGAGATCCGACGTCGCGAAACGGCCGCCGTCGAGAGGCACAAGAGGACGGAGTTCCGGCGGAATCACCGGGATGACGTCGAGAATCATCCACTCCGGCTTGTTGCCGGACTTGCGGAAGCTCTCCACCACACGCAGACGCTTGGCGTACTTCAGCTTCTTCTGCTGTGAGGTTTCCGTCTTCATCTTCTCGCGGATATCGACGGAAAGCGTTTCCACGTCGATCTTCTTGAGAAGTTCCTTGATGCCTTCGGCACCCATGATGGCGACGAACTTGCCAGGGAATTCCTGGTCGAGCTGGCGCTTGCGCTCATCAGAGATCACTTCGCCCATCAACATCTCAGGCACTTCGCCCGGATCGACGACGACGTAAGCTTCAAAGTAGAGCACGCGTTCCAGTTCGCGCAACGTGATATCGAGCAAGTGGCCAATGCGCGAAGGCAGACCCTTGAAGAACCACACATGCGAACAGGGGCTCGCGAGTTCAATATGACCGAGGCGCTCGCGGCGGACACGCGCGAGAGTCACTTCCACACCGCACTTGTCGCAGATGACGCCGCGGTGCTTCATCCGCTTGTATTTGCCGCACAAGCATTCCCAATCCGTTACGGGACCAAAGATCCGGGCGCAGAACAGTCCGTCGCGCTCCGGCTTAAAGGTCCGGTAGTTGATGGTTTCCGGCTTGGTAACTTCACCATGGCTCCAGCTTCGGATCTTTTCCGGCGAGGCCAGAGAGATCCGGATAGAGTCAAAGTCTGCAATTAAATTCGCTCGATCGTACGGAGAGGATCGCATTGTCGCTCCAGTAATTCCTTCAACCTGACTAACTCTTCACGAGATCGGCGGACGGCTTGATGCAATAGCCCGTCCGCCCCGCGCATTCTTTATATGTCCCGGCTGCTAATCGGCAGCGAGCGCTGTATCTTCAATCAACTCGCTGGGCTTCTTCATCAGCTCAACGTCGAGACAGAGCGACTGCAATTCGCGGATAAGCACGTTAAACGATTCCGGCACACCGGGCTCGATCGCAGCTTCACCCTTGACGATGGCCTCGTAGATCTTCGCGCGGCCGTACACGTCATCGGACTTCGCCGTCAACAGTTCCTGCAGAATGTAAGCCGCGCCGTATGCTTCGAGCGCCCAGACTTCCATTTCGCCGAACCGCTGGCCGCCGAACTGCGCCTTGCCGCCGAGCGGCTGCTGCGTGATCAGCGAATACGGTCCAATCGAGCGGGCGTGGATCTTGTCGTCAACCAGGTGCGAGAGCTTCAACATGTAGATGTAGCCCACGGTCACCGGCTGTTCGAACATATTGCCCGTCATGCCGTCGTAGAGTTTGGTCTTGCCCGAGGTCGGCAAACCGGCCTGGGTGAGAGCAGCCTTGATTTCCTTTTCCTGCGCGCCGTCGAAGACCGGGGTCGCGAACTGCACGCCCAGAGCCTTCGCAGCCCAACCGAGGTGGGTTTCGAGAATCTGCCCCACGTTCATACGGCTGGGAACGCCGAGCGGGTTGAGAACGATTTCGACTGGGGTGCCATCGGGCAGGTACGGCATATCTTCTTCCGGAAGAATACGCGCGATCACACCCTTGTTGCCGTGACGGCCGGCCATCTTGTCGCCCACGGAAAGCTTGCGCTTCATGGCGATGTAGACCTTGACCAGCTTGATCACACCCGGGGGAAGTTCATCACCCTTGCGGAGTTTGGCAATCTTCTCATCCGTGATCTTTTCGAGCACGGCGATCTGACGCGAGGTCATTTCTTCGATTTCATCGATCTGCTCATTGACCCGCGCATCCTTGTTCGGGAAACGCAGGCGCTTCAGATCGCGCGAACGCATCTTTTCGATGGTTTCGCGGTCGAGAATCATGCCCTTGCCAACCAGTTTCTTGTTGGTCTTTTCGTCGTGCAGATCAGACAGCGATTCCTTGCCTTCGAGCAGGTTGCCCAAACGCTTGGCACGCTCATCGGTCAGAATCCGGATTTCGTCCTGCAGGTTGCGCTGCAGACGGGCAATCTGGTTTTCTTCGATGCGGCGCGAACGCTCATCCTTATCCTGCCCCTTGCGGGAGAAGATCTTACAGTCAACGATAGTGCCTTCGATACCCGGCGGGCAGTAGAGCGAAGCATCTTTCACGTCGCCGGCCTTTTCGCCGAAGATCGCGCGGAGCAGTTTCTCTTCCGGCGTCAGCTGGGTTTCGCCCTTCGGCGTCACCTTGCCCACCAGAATGTCGCCCGGCTTCACCGTGGCACCGATGCGGATCACACCCGATTCATCGAGGTTGCGAAGGAACGAATCCGCGATGTTGGGAATGTCCCTGGTGATTTCCTCGGGTCCAAGCTTGGTATCGCGCGCTTCGATTTCGAACTCTTCGATGTGGATCGAAGTGTAGTAGTCTTCTTTGATCAACTTTTCCGACACCAGGATGGCGTCTTCGAAGTTGTAACCGCGCCAGGGCTGAAAGGCGACCAGCACGTTGCGGCCGAGAGCGAGTTCACCCAGATCCGTGCAAGGTCCATCGGCCAGAACTTGGCCTTTGACTACCCGCTGGCCCTGTTTGACGATGGGCTTCTGGTTGATGCAAGTGTTCTGGTTGGAGCGCTTGAACTTCGTCAGCTGGTAGATATCCGCGCCGACTTCGCGCGACATCTGCCCTTCATGCACTGCACCTTCCACCCGGACAATGATGCGTTCGGAGTCCACCGAGTCCACGATGCCGGGACGCTTGCAGAGCACCACAGCACCGGAATCGCGTGCCGTGACATACTCCATGCCGGTACCAACGTACGGCGCGTCACCGCGCAGCAGCGGAACAGCCTGGCGTTGCATATTCGAACCCATGAGCGCGCGGTTGGCGTCATCGTTTTCGAGGAACGGAATCAAGCTGGCGGCAACCGAGACAAGCTGCTTCGGCGAGACGTCCATGTACTGGATTTCATCGCGGCTCTTCAGCACGAAGTTGCCAGCCTGGCGGGCGTTCGCGAGTTCCGGAATGATGCGTCCGGTCTCATCGAGAGGCACGTTGGCCTGCGCCGTAATGTACTTGTCTTCCTCCCAGGCCGAGAGGTAATCGCAATAAGGCTCGTATTCGGCCTGCTTCTTGCCTTCCGGCAATTCGGCGTTGGCCTTTTCGATGTCCTCAGTCTTGAGGATGTCGTTCACCTTATACGGCAGGTCACCGGGGTTGAGAACTTTGACTTCATCGATGACGATGCCGTTGACCACACGCTTGTACGGACTTTCTATGAAGCCGTAATCATTGATGCGGGCAAAGCAGGAAAGCGACGAGATCAGACCGATGTTCGGACCTTCCGGCGTTTCGATGGGGCAGATACGACCGTAGTGGGTCGGGTGCACGTCGCGGACTTCGAAGCCGGCGCGCTCACGGGAGAGACCACCTGGTCCAAGGGCCGAAAGACGGCGCTTGTGGGTGATTTCCGAAAGCGGGTTGGTCTGATCCATGAACTGCGAGAGCTGG